>NZ_JFCA01000032.1 GCF_000612585.1 Pseudomonas sp. CHM02 | reverse complement strand
CAAGCCCGCTCACTACAAAAGGTCGGTTTACAGGCGGGGAATGAGTGCGCCGGGCACCTGGATGACCCGGCTTGCCAACCGATGCCCGGCCAATGCAGCCTGCTCCGGCGAGTTGCCCTTGAGCCGACTGGCCAGATAGGCGGCACTGAATGAATCCCCCGCCGCCGTCGTATCCACCACCTTTTCCACCTTCAGCGCCGGCACGGCAAAGCGCTCGCCCTTGCAGCGGATCAGGCATTCATCCGCGCCACGCTTGAGCACCACGTCTTCAATCGCCGGATACGCCGCGAACACCTGCTCACTGTCTCCATACCCAAACAACGCACGCTCGTCATCCTCGGTCAGCAAGGCGATGTCCACTTCGGCCAACACCGTGCGATACGCAGCGCGAGCCGCCTCGACACTGGCCCACAGACACGGCCGGTAGTTGTTGTCGAACACCACCTTGCCCCCGCGGCGACGGGTTTCGATCAGCGCTTGCAGCAACCGCCCGCGACCGATTTCGCCCAACACCGCCAGGGTGATGCCACTGAAATACACCACGTCGTAGTCCGGCAAGGCCGCCAGGATCGGTTCGGCGGCAGGCGTGGTGAAACAGTCGCGCACGGCGGCTTCGTTGCGCCAGTAAAGGAATTTGCGCTCGCCATTGGAATCGGTCTGGATGCAATACAAACCCGGCAAACGTCCGGGCAGGCGCTGGACCATGCCCAGGCCGAGGTCTTCATCCGCCCATTGCTGGCACATGGCATCACTGAAACTGTCATCGCCCAGGGCGGTGACGTAGTCGACACTGCCGGTGTCGCCCAGCTCGCGGCGCAGGTACACCGCCGCGTTCAGGGTGTCGCCGCCGAAGCTCTGGTGCAGGCTGCCGTCGGCGCGGTGTTGCAGTTCGATCATGCATTCGCCGATGAGGGCGATGCGAGGGGCTGTGTTCATGCCTTTTAATCTCTGGTGTTCTTTAGGGCCTTATCGCCGGCAAGCCGGCTCCTACGGGGTTACGAATGTAGGAGCCGGCTTGCCGGCGATGGCCGCGACGCGGTCTAGAAGCAGGTATTCAAAGACTCGATCACCTGCAACTGCTCATCCACCAGGCAACCGACCTGCCACTTGTCGAAGGTCAGGCATGGGTGGGAAGTGCCGAACGAAATGATGTCGCCGATACGCAGCTCAACCCCTGGCGCCACGGTCATGAACGCATGCTGGTCCATCACCGCCGTGACCTTGCACGCGCCCACATCATCACCTTCGGCCGGCACAATACCGGCCTTGTAGCGCTTGAGCGGCACCGGCAGGCCGGCGTCGTAGGCCACGTCACGCTTGCCCAGGGCAATCACCGCAAAGCCAGGCTCGGGCAGCGATTGCACATGGGCCCAGACTTCCAGGGCTGGGCGCAGGCCTTCGTTGAGGTCGCTGCGGCGGTCGAGCACGCAGCATTGCGCGTCTTTGTAGATACCGTGGTCATGGGCCACGTAGCTGCCGGGGCGCAGCACGCTGAGGAAACGTCCGGCGGCGTTTTGCTCCTCGAACGACTCGGCAATCAAGTCATACCACGCCGAACCCGAGGCCGTCACGATAGGCTTGGGCAGGTCGAAAGAGCCGTTGTTCTGCAGGTCCACCGCCAGGCGCACCAGGCTGGCGGCGAAATCACGAATGCCGCTGATGGCGTGTTCACCGTGGATCACGCCTTCATAGCCTTCGATACCGGTGAGGGCCAGGGCCGGCTGGGCCTTGATCGCCGTGGCCAGGTCGCGCACTTCCTGCTCGCTGCGGCAACCGCAACGGCCGCCGACCACGCCGTACTCGATCATGACGTTCAGGCGCAAGCCACGGGCAGCGAAGAACAGGCCCAGGTCAGCGACGTTGTCGGGGTGATCGACCATGCAGTGGAAGTCGAAATCCTTGTCGGCCAGCAGGTCGGCGATCAGCGCCATGTTCGGCGCGCCCACCAGCTGGTTGGCCATCAGCACACGGCGCACACCGCCGGCGTAGGCGGCGCGGGTCTGCACCGCGTTGGCCAGGGTGATGCCCCAGGCGCCCTGGGCGATCTGGCGCTGGAACAGCGCCGGCATCATGCTGGTCTTGCCGTGGGGCGCCAGTTCGGCGCCGCTCTTGCTGACAAAGTCCTGCATCCAGCGGATGTTGTGTTCCAGGGCGTCGCGGTGCAGCACCAGGGCCGGCAAGCTGACGTCGCGGACCAAATGGGCACCGACGGCGGCGGCGCCTTTTTCAACGGCGTTGAGGGCAGACATGGAAAACTCCTATTCGTTGATGCGCCGGGCCAGGTTGTTGGCGCTTTCGATCAACACCCGGCGATAGTCGTTGTAGTTTTTGCTGGCATCGGCACGTGGGGCCACGATGCACAGGGTCGCAATGCTGATGCCTTGCGCGTCCCGCACCGGGGCGGCAAAGCAATGGGTAAAGGTGTCGGCCACACTGTCGAAGGAAAAGAACCCCTCGAGGGTCGCCTGGCGGATTTGTGCCAGGAAAGTCTCCAGCGGCAGCCGCTGGCCGTCCGGCAGGATGAAGTCGTCGCGGTCGATCAGGTCGATGATCTGCTGATCACTCAAGTGCCCGAGCAACAGGCGCCCGGAAGCGGTCCACGGGATCGGCGCGTTTTCGCCGATGTCCGAGGAAATACGGAAATGCCGCTCGCCCTCGCGCATCAGCGCCACCGTGTATTTGCGCCCGTTGAGCAGGCACATCTGCGCGGTTTCGTGGGTCTGGCTGACGATCTCCTGCAAGGCGTGGTCGGCCTCGCGGGTCAGGTCGAAATGGCGCAGGTGCGCCTGGCCCAGAAAATACAGCTGGCGGCCGAGGTAGACGTGGCCGTCCTTGCCCACCGTCTCCAGGATGCGCCGCTCAAGCAGGGACGCAACCAGTTCGTAGACGGTGGACTTGGGGCTGCCGATGCCGCTGGCAATATCATTCGGGCGCAGGGGCTGGCCGATTTCCTTGAGGAAATCGAGGATATCGAATGCACGGTCCAGGCCTTTGGCGCGGCGTTTGATGGTGTCTTCGGTCATGGCGGTGTCTGGTCCCATTATTTTTAAAGCCTGTGATCAACCTGTGGTGAGCGAGCTTCTGTGGTGAGCGAGCTTGCTCGCGCTGGGCTGCGAAGCGGCCCCAAACAGGCAGGAGCGCTGCGCACTCCAGCGGGGGACAAGCCCCCTCACCACAAAAGCACCCACAACGGGTCAATCAACTACAAGCCGGGCATTTAGCCTTTTTTCTTGTAGGCCACGCAATCGATCTCCACCTTGCAATCGACCATCATGTTGGCCTGCACACAGGCGCGCGCCGGGGCGTGTTCCGGAGTGAAGTATTCGCCGAATACCTTGTTGAAACTCCAGAAGTCCCGCGGGTCTTCCAGCCATACACCGACGCGCACCACGTCTTTGAGCTCGTAGCCGGCCTCTTCGAGGATCGCCACCACGTTGCGCATGGTCTGCCGGGTTTGCTCGATGATCCCGCCGGTGATGATTTCGCCGTCCACTGCAGGCACTTGGCCTGAGACGTACAACCAACCGTCCGCTTCCACGGCGCGGGCGAAAGGACGAGGTTGGCCGCCGCCGGCAGTGCTGCCGGCACCGTAACGAGTGATGCTCATAAAAATATGCTCCTGATTAAAAACGAATGTTCTTGAGAAATTCCGCCAGGCGCGGCGATTGCGGGCGTTCGAAGATGTCCTTCGCGGTGCCCTGCTCTTCAATGCGCCCCTGGTTCATGAAAACGATCTTGTCCGAGACTTCATAGGCAAAGCGCATTTCGTGGGTAACCAGCAACATGGTCATGCCCTCCTCCGCCAGGCCCTTGATCACGCTGAGCACTTCGCCCACCAGCTCCGGGTCGAGGGCCGAGGTGACTTCGTCGAACAGCATCAGGCTGGGGTTCATGGCAATCGCACGGGCAATCGCCACGCGCTGTTGCTGGCCGCCGGACAGCTGGCCGGGGAAGTGATTGCGACGTTCCAGCAACCCGACGCGGTCCAGCCACTTTTCCGCCAGGGCGACGGCTTCGTCCTTGCCCATCTTCTTGACCTTGAGCAGGCCGAGGGTGACGTTCTGCAACGCGGTCAAATGCGGAAACAGGTTGAACTGCTGGAACGCCATGCCGGTCATCGCACGGTGCTGGGCAATCACGCGCTCGGGATGACGCACGCGTTTGCCGGCGATTTCGCTGTAGCCGATGGACTCGCCATCCAGGGTGATCTGCCCGCCCTGGAACTCTTCCAGCAGGTTGACGCAGCGCAACAACGTGGTCTTGCCCGAGCCGCTGGAGCCGATCAAGGTCACCACGTTGCCGCGCTGCATGGACAGGTCGACGCCCTTGAGCACTTCCACCTGGCCGTATTGCTTGCGCAGGCCGCGAATATTCAGCAGCGGTGGGTTGGTTTGAGGTTGGTTCATGGCAAGGCCACCCGCTTTTCAATGTAGCGCCCGAATAACTCGATGGCGTAGTTGATGACAAAGAACAAAAACCCGGCGAACAGGTAGAACTCCAGGGTCATGAAGGTGCGCGCGATGACTTGTTGGGTACTGAGCAGCAACTCGGCCACGCCGATCACCGACAGCAAGGTCGAGGCCTTGACGATTTCCGTGGAGGAATTGACCCAGGTCGGCAGGATCTGCCGCAGCGCCTGGGGCAACAGCACGTAGCCCAGGGATTGGTAGAACGTCAGGCCGATCGCCTTGCCCGCTTCCAGTTGCCCACGGGGAATGGCTTGCAGCGCGCCGCGCACGATTTCCGAGACGTGGGAGCCGCAGAACAGCGTGAGCCCGACCGCACCGGCCTGGAACGCGGTGATCTGCCAACCGAGTGCCGGGAGCATGTAGAAACACGCCAATACCAGCACAAACACCGGCGTACCGCGAATCAGATCGACGTACAGCCGGAACGGCGCACGCATCCAGAACTTGCCGTAGGTGAGGATCAACCCGGCGACGATACCGATCAGCGTGCCAAAGATAATCGCCAGCGCCGAGACATACACACTGGCCTGGAAGCCCGCCCAGAGGGTGTCCCGGGCGATCCACAACTCATGCAACCAGCTGGGGGATTCGTACATGGAAACCTTCCTTAACGACGGATCGCCAGACGCTGCTCCAGGTAACGGAGCAGCATGGCAATGAGGTAACAGGCAGCCACGTAGAGCGCGGTCGTGACCAGCCAGGTTTCAATCACCCGGTAGCTTTCGACGTTGATCTTGCGGGCGTAATAGGTCAGCTCCGGCACCGCGATGGCGGCGGCGAGCGAGGTGTCCTTGAACAGCGAAATGAAGTTGTTCGACAGCGCGGGCAGCACGTTGCGCAGCATCACCGGCACGGTGATGTAGGCACGGATACGCCACTCGCCCAAACCGATGGCCAACCCGGCTTCGCGCAAGCCCTTGGGAATGTTCAGCAGCCCGGCGCGGAATACTTCGGTCAGGTAGGCACCGGCGTACAACGACAGGGTGATGATGAACGACGGGATCTTGTCCAGACGGATGCCCAGGCTGGGCAAGGCGAAGTAGATCAACAGGATCAGCACGAGGATCGGCGTATTGCGGATCACCGTCACATACACCGAGGCGAGCACGCGCAATGCCTTGTGTTTGGACAGCATGGCAAATGCCATCATCAAGCCGATCACGCAGCCAATCGCGATCGACAGCAGCGCCAGCTCAAGGCCCAGACCGAGCCCCGCCAGCAAGCTGGGGAAGTCGCGCCACACGGCGGCAAAGTTCAACTGATAGTTCATGGTCAGCAGTACCTGATCGGGGCGCCGTCAGCGACGCCCCAGGTTTTCGATTTACTTGAACTCAACCGGGAAGCCGATCGCAGGTTCCGGCAGGTCCACACCGAACCATTGCTTGAACGAGGCCTTGTAGGTCGGGAACTCCACGCCGGTCATGGCTTCATGCAGCGCGGTGTTGACGAAGTTCAGCCAGTCCTGGTCGCCACGCTTGACGGCGCACGCGTAGGTTTGCGGGCTCCAGGCGTACGCCGGGCTGCGGTAGCGGCCTGGGTTCTGCACCATCAAGTACTTGACCGAGGACTGGTCGGTGGCGGCGGCATCGGCGCGACCGGAGTTCACGGCCTGGTACATCAGGTCGACGCTGTCGTACTGGTCGACCTTGGCCTTGGGCAATGCCTGGTGCACCAGCTCTTCGGCGTAGACGTTCTGCAGCACGGCCACGGTGACACCGTCGCCGGCGGCCTGCAGGTCTTCGATTTCCTTGTACTTACTGTTGTTCGGCAGCAGCAGGCCCACGCCTTCGCGGTAGTACGGCAGGGTGAAGGCCACCTGCTGCGCACGGCTGGCGGTGACGGTGATGAACTGGCAACTCATGTCGACCTTGTCGGTCAGCAGGTTGGGAATCCGTGCGTCAGACGACTGCACCACGAACTCGACCTTGCTCGGGTCGTTGAACAACCCCTTGGCCACCATGCGGCCGATGTCGATATCAAACCCCTGCAACTTGCCATCCGCTCCCTGGAAGTGCCACGGCGCATTGGTACTGCCTGTACCCACGATCAGGTGCCCACGCTTGAGCACATCATCGAGCTTGCTGTCCGCCGCTTGCACTACGCTGGCGAGGGAAGCCGATGCGGCGAAGAGAAAAACACACGCTTTGAACACGGAAGGTCGGTGATGCATGACAAGCACTCCAAGAGTTGTGTATTCCGCTATACCGGAACTTAGTATGTAACAACGGAATAGACAGCAGAAAGTGTGCCACACGCGGTAACAGAAAAACATGCAGTGAATAAAATCGTTTGAAATCAGCTGGATAGATATGAGTGATAGATGAGGCGTTGCGCCATTACCTGAAATCGATTTGCTACCCAAGGCCCCACAGGGCGGTGACAGGCCCCCATTGCACGCCCTGCAACGGTGTTACTGCGCACTGTTGCAGTGCGAGAGGCACGTGGAAAAAACGCGATGCCGGGCTAGCCTCAATCTAAATTTTACGCGTTACCTGTAAGAGCCGGCTTGCCGGCGAAGGTCGCCAAGGATGACGCGGGGCAGCAGGAGAGACGCGGCGCCCGGGGATTTTTCGCCGGCAAGCCGGCTCCTACAGGGGGCGGTGCCATGAGGGAAGTAATTTGATGAAGTTCAGCGTTACCCTGTTAGTGTTTTCCCTTCTGGTGGCCGGCAATGCTTCGGCCAGTAATGATCGGCGTGAGTGCAAGGAAGAACTGCGCAAGCTCAATGAGGCCTTGAGCACCCACTACACCGGCCAGAATCATCATGGCTACCGACAGGCGAAAGCCTCCAGGGATAATCTGGAATACAAGAAATGCGCGAGCCAGGCACGCAAGGCGCGGGAACGGGTGGAGCGTGACGACAACCTGTGAAGGTTGACAGTAGACCGGGACGATTTCCCGCCTTAGCGTGAGCCAGGGTTCTAGAGGGAAATGTCGATGAACTACGTCAATGCCGTGATTGCAGACAAGGCTGCGTTTGAGCACGAGCTGGATACGGCACAGCCCGTCTTTGTGGTGTTCATGTCACATGACTGCACCGCGTGCAATGATGCCATGCCGCGATTCATGCGAATCAGCGAGCGCTACAAGGACCAAGTCAAAATCTTGATCCTTGATTGTGTCGACACCCCCCGGCATCCAAGTGTCGACCGTATCCCGATGCTGCTGATCTACCACAATCGTGCGTTGCTCGAAGCCCTTCCCGGCCTTGGCGAGCAAGCGCTGGGACAAGCCTTCGAGCAGTACACCCGACGACCTGCGGTTACGCCTGGGGTATAGGCGCCAGGCACACCTGCGTCACCCGACGTTCCTCAACGGCTGCCACCGTCAGTTGCCAACCCTCATGTTCCAGGCTATCGCCCACCACCGGCAGGCGATCCAGCAGGCTTATGACCAGGCCGGCCAACGTCTGGTAGTCCTCGGTCGCAGTCGCCTTGAAGCCGGTGCGCTGACGCACCTGATTGAGGTTCAGCGCGCCATTGGCGCGAAAGCCAGCGCCCTCTTCGACGATATCCGGGCCCGCGATTTCACTGGCGTCCGGCAGTTCGCCGGCAATGGACTCAAGAATGTCGGTCATGCTCAACACACCCATGAAGTCACCGAATTCGTTGATCACGAACGCAATGTGGGTCGACTCCTGGCGCATCTGTTCCAGGGCATTGAGGATCGAAAAGCTCTCCAGCAGGTTGATCGCCCGACGTGCCAGGTGCTCCAGGTTCGGCTCGTTGCCGGCCAGGTATTCCTTGAGCAACTCCTTCTTGTGCACAAAACCCAGCGGCTCATCGACAGCACCGTTGCGGATCAACGGCAGCCGTGAGTAGGACGAATGCATCAGTTTCAGACGGATACTGTCGGGGTCGTCCGCCAGGTCGATGCAGTCGACCTTGGCCCTCGGCGTCATCAGCGTGCGGATCGGCCGCTCGGCCAGTTGCAGCACACCGCTGATCATCACGCGTTCACGTCGGTCGAACAGCGGTCCTTGCGCCGCATCCGGCTTACCGAGCAAATCGGCGACCTCTTCACCCACCTCTTCTACCGCCAGGCTGCGACCACCCAGCAAGCGCATCACCGCATGAGCGGTGCGCTCACGCACCGGCAACACGCCTTGCGCCGATTTCTTGCGGCGCGCCCGGGCAATCTGGTTGAACACTTCGATCAGGATCGAGAAACCAATGGCCGCGTACAGGTAACCCTTCGGAATATGGAAGCCCAGGCCTTCGGCGGTCAGGGCGAAACCGATCATCATCAGGAAGCCCAGGCACAGCATGATCACAGTGGGATGCGCGTTGACGAAACGGGTCAACGGCTTGCTCGCCACGATCATCAGGCCGATGGACACGATCACCGCAATCATCATCACCGCCAGTTCATCCACCATACCCACGGCAGCGATCACCGCGTCGAGGGAGAACACCGCGTCGAGCACCACGATCTGCGCCACGATCGGCCAGAACATCGCGTAGGCCGCATTACCGGAACGCTGGGCCACATGGCCTTCCAGGCGTTCGTGCAACTCCATGGTGGCCTTGAACAGCAGGAACACGCCACCGAACAGCATGATCAGGTCACGGCCGGAAAAGCTCTTGTCGAACACTTCGAACAGCGGCTGGGTGAGGGTCACCAACCAGGAAATACTCGCCAACAGGCCCAAGCGCATGAGCAACGCCAGGGACAAGCCGATCAGGCGCGCGCGGTCACGCTGCTCCGGTGGCAGCTTGTCCGCCAGGATCGCGATAAACACCAGGTTGTCGATGCCGAGCACCAACTCCAGCACAATCAAGGTCAACAGGCCGAGCCAGGCCGTTGGATCCGCTAACCATTCCATTTAATAGAGTCTCTTATTTATAGATTTCAGAATGCCAGACACGGCAAGGCGCGGTCAGTGGACCGGGACAAGGTTAGCAGTCGGAATACGGGATGTTTCAGAGGGAACAGCGGCAGCAAATGTCTTGGGGAAAGACGACTGGGAGGCTCCGAGAGGGTGTTCATGCAAGTCCTGAATCAACAAAAGGACTTGAATCCTACAGCCGAAGCCAAAACTTCCTACAGCGCAAAACTATTACAAAACCTGTCACAGCAAGCCCGACTTGCCGGCGATGGCAGCCCCAGGATCGCCATCGCCGGCGAGCCGGGCTCCTGCAAATGGATCACTACATCATCAGGATTTTCGCGTCGCATCATCCAGCGCCAAAATCGTGTGGGCATTAGTCACCGTGGTTGCGAGGGTGTTAATCACCCCCGACCGCAACGCCCCCAGCGTCGCCGCCGCCTTGGTGTTCTCGCTGGCAATCGCCACCACGTCAGGAATCCGAAACAGCTCCTGCACCGTCAACCCGATCACCCGCCCCTGGATCGCGTTGACTGCCGGCTGGCCATGGATGTCGATAAAGTCATAGCCCATCATGTCGCCCACGGTGCCGGACAACCGCGCCTGGGCAATTTCCTGGGGCGAGAACCAGCCCATGCGCACCATGTTGCTGTTCTCGCTCATGTCGCCAATACCGATCAAGGCGATATCGGCACGCCGCGCCCGGTCAAGGGTCGAGCGCACCGTGTCGTTATTGATCAACACCCCGCGCAGTTCCGGGTTGGCCACCAGGGCCGGGGCGTACAGGCTTTCGCTTTCTCCGCCAAAGCGCAGGGCCAGGCGCCGGCAGATATGGTCGGGGTTCATGTATTCGCCCGCCTTGAGCGAACCGCCGATCGCACAGACAAACGTGCAGTTGCGCGTCACCGGCAGGAACACGTTATCGGCCACCGCACCGACATTGCGGCCCATGCCCACGGCGACAATCATGCCGTCGCTGAGTGTCTTGTTCAGGTAGTTGGCCACCAGGCTGGCGACGGCCGAGCGCTGGGTGTCGGGCTCACTGTGATCGACCGCGATCAACGCGCGATCCAGCTTGAAGCGCTTGACCAGGGCCTGCTCCAGCTCGTTGTTCATGGCCGGATGCTGCAACACGCGCACCTCGACAATGCCCTCATCGCGTGCACGCTTGAGCAGGCGGCTGACCTTTGCGCGCGACAGGTCGAAGCGCTTGGCAATGGCTTCCTGAGTGACGTTCTCGAGGTAATAGAGCATCGCCACTTCGGTCATCTGATCGATATCGCTGGCTATGCGCTGGGTACTGTCACTCATGGGGACGGGCTTCCGTTTCGGCGTCAAAGGCGCATTCTCCCGACTCTTGCCCCGTTTAGTCCACTACTGATGCCCATCGCGCTCGATCGCATTGATGCGCTCGACCTTGGCCCCGGAACGCGCCGCTTCGAACTCCGACTCCAGGAACGATTTGACGATGCTCTTGGCCAGCTCCGCACCGATTACCCGCGCACCGATGGACAGGATCTGCGCATCGTTGCTCTTGCGCGCCCGCTCCGCCGAATAGGTGTCATGGGCCTGGGCCGCACGAATGCCCAGCACCTTGTTGGCGGAAATGGCCATGCCGATCCCGGTGCCGCACACCAGCACGCCCAGCCGCTGCTGCCCGGCATTGATCGCAGTGGCCACGGCCAGGGCGATGTCCGGGTAAAGCACGGGCGCGGTGGAATGGGTGCCGAAGTCGGTCACCGGATAGCCCAGCGCCTCGATATGGCGCTTCAACAGCTCTTTGAGCTCAAAACCCGCTTCATCGCATCCGATAGCCACCGGGAAAGGTGTGTTCATGGCGTCTGGCTCCGCTGCCGTGATCGTACTTACGACTGATCAAATGATCATTCGGTGAAATTCCGCTCAGACATTTCGCAGTCATCGCCCCCTCCGTGTCAAGCCTGATTTAACTGACTTGCCAGTCAAAGGCGTCTAAAAAGGCCTTATCGACGAAAAAGATGAGAATCATCGCTTTTACATGAAAGAGATTGACTGATCAGAATTTCATTTGATACACATATGATCACAGCGAAACATGACTGTGCGACCTAATAAGAATTCACAGCACGAGGACACGCCGATGGCCACGCCATTACTGCTCCAGGCTGAACACGTCGCCAAGGCTTACGCCGGGGTCCCTGCCCTGCGTGACGGGCGCCTCTCTCTGCGGGCCGGCAGCGTCCATGCCCTGTGCGGCGGCAATGGCGCAGGCAAATCGACATTTCTGAGCATCCTGATGGGCATCACCCAGCGTGACGCCGGGAGCATCCTGCTCAACGGCGCACCGGTGCAGTTCAACCGCCCGAGTGAAGCGCTGGCGGCGGGGATCGCGATGATCACCCAAGAGCTGGAACCCATCCCCTACATGACCGTCGCCGAAAACATCTGGCTGGGCCGTGAACCGCGCCGCGCCGGTTGCATCGTTGACAACAAGACCCTGAACCGCCGCACCCGCGAGTTGCTCGACAGCCTGGAGTTCGAGGTCGACGCCACCAGCCCCATGCACCGCCTGAGCGTCGCGCAGATCCAACTGGTGGAAATCGCCAAGGCCTTCAGCCATGACTGCCAGGTGATGATCATGGATGAGCCCACTTCGGCCATCGGCGAACGCGAGGCAGAAACCCTGTTCAAAGCCATCCGCCGCCTGACTGCCCGGGGCGCCGGCATCGTGTATGTGTCGCACCGCCTGAGCGAACTGGCGCAGATCGCCGATGACTACAGCATCTTTCGCGACGGCGCCTTTGTCGAAAGCGGGCGCATGGCCGATATCGACCGCAACCACCTGGTGCGCGGCATCGTCGGCCAGGAACTGACCCGCATCGACCACAAGGTCGGCCGCGAATGCGCCGCCGACACCTGCCTGCAGGTCGACAACCTGAGCCGCGCCGGTGAGTTCCACGACATCAGCCTGCAACTGCGCCAGGGTGAAATCCTCGGCATCTACGGCTTGATGGGGTCGGGGCGCAGCGAATTCCTCAACTGCATCTACGGCCTCACCGTCGCGGACTCCGGCAGCGTCACCCTGCAAGGCAGGCCCATGCCGATCGGGCTGCCCAAGGCGACCATCAATGCCGGCATGTCCCTCGTCACCGAAGACCGCAAGGACAGCGGCCTGGTGCTCACCGGCAGCATTCTTTCCAACATTGCCCTGTCGGCCTACAAACGCCTGTCGAGCTGGTCGCTGATCAATGCGCGCAAGGAAACCCAACTGGCCCAGGACATGGTCAAGCGCCTGCAGATCAAGACCACTTCCCTGGAATTGCCGGTGGCGTCCATGAGCGGTGGCAACCAGCAGAAAGTGGTACTCGCCAAATGCCTGTCCACCGAGCCGGTGTGCCTGCTGTGTGACGAACCGACCCGAGGCATCGACGAGGGCGCCAAGCAGGAGATCTACCACCTGCTCGACCAGTTCGTACGGGCCGGTGGCGCGGCCATCGTGGTGTCGTCGGAAGCGCCGGAGCTGCTGCATTTGAGTGATCGCATCGCCGTATTCAAGGGCGGTCGGCTGGTGACCATCAGCACCGACACCGCCCTTTCCCAGGAAGCCTTGTTGAGTCTTGCCTCATGAATGCCAAAACACTGTCTACACCCGCCGCCGCACCTATTGCCACGCCACGCAATCGCCTGCGCCTGTCCCTCGACCGTTTCGGCCTGCCGCTGGTATTCATCCTGCTGTGCGTGGTGATGGCGTTCTCCAGCGAGTACTTCATGACCTGGCGCAACTGGATGGACATCCTGCGCCAGACCTCCATCAACGGCATCCTCGCGGTGGGCATGACCTACGTGATCCTGACCAAGGGCATCGACTTGTCGGTGGGCTCGATCCTAGCCTTTGCCGGGCTGTGCAGCGCCATGGTCGCCACCCAGGGTTACGGCCTGCTCGCGGCGGTCAGCGCCGGGATGTTTGCCGGTGCGATGCTCGGCGTGGTGAACGGTTTCATGGTCGCCAACCTGTCGATCCCGCCGTTCGTGGCCACCCTGGGCATGCTCAGCATTGCGCGGGGCATGACCTTCATCCTCAACGATGGCAGCCCGATCACCGACCTGCCCGACGCCTACCTGGCGCTGGGCATCGGCAAGATCGGCCCGATCGGCGTGCCGATCATCATCTTCGCGGTGGTCGCGCTGATCTTCTGGATGGTGCTGCGCTACACCACTTACGGCCGCTATGTGTACGCGGTGGGCGGCAACGAAAAGAGCGCACGCACCTCAGGCATCGGCGTGCGCAAGGTGATGTTTTCGGTGTACGTGGTCTCGGGCCTGCTCGCCGGACTGGCCGGCGTGGTGCTGTCCGCCCGCACCACCTCCGCCCTGCCCCAGGCTGGGGTTTCCTACGAACTGGACGCGATTGCCGCCGTGGTGATCGGCGGTACGAGCTTGTCGGGCGGCACCGGCAGCATTGTCGGCACGCTGTTCGGCGCACTGTTGATCGGCGTGATCAACAACGGGCTGAACCTGCTCGGCGTGTCCTCTTATTACCAGCAGGTCGCCAAGGGCCTGATCATCGTGTTCGCAGTACTGATCGACGTGTGGCGCAAGAAAAAACGCTAGAGAACGACCCACAACAATAACCGGAGTTCTACTCATGAAACTTGGTACCACCTTGGCCGCCACAGCGGCTCTCTCCCTGCTCGCCTGCAGTATCGCAATGGCCGCCGATGGCAAGACCTACAAGGTCGGCGCAGCCGTCTACGGCCTCAAGGGCCAGTTCATGCAGAACTGGGTCCGCGAGCTCAAGGAACACCCGGCGGTCAAGGACGGCACCGTGCAGTTGACCGTGTTCGACGGCAACTACGACGCCCTGACCCAGAACAACCAGATCGAAAACATGGTGACCCAGCACTACGACGCCATCCTGTTCGTGCCCATCGACACCAAGGCCGGTGTCGGTACCGTCAAGGCCGCCATGGGCAACGACGTGGTGGTCATCGCCTCCAATACGAAAGTAGCCGATGCTTCCGTGCCTTACGTCGGTAACGATGACGTGGAAGGCGGCCGCCTGCAGGCCCAGGCCATGGTCGACAAGCTCAATGGCAAGGGCAACGTGGTGATCATTCAGGGAC
This sequence comes from Pseudomonas sp. CHM02, assembly GCF_000612585.1. Classification (GTDB taxonomy): domain Bacteria; phylum Pseudomonadota; class Gammaproteobacteria; order Pseudomonadales; family Pseudomonadaceae; genus Aquipseudomonas. The sequence goes on along the minus strand of NZ_JFCA01000032.1, from coordinate 80,711 downwards.
CGATTGGCCAGTCGGCGCAGATCGACCGGGAAAAAGGCGAGCTGGAAGTGCTGGGCAAGCACCCGGACATCAAGATCATCGAGAAAAAGACCGCCAACTGGGACCGCGCCCAGGCCCTGGCGCTCACCGAAGACTGGCTGAATGCCCACCCCAAAGGCATCAACGGCGTGATCGCGCAGAACGACGACATGGCCCTCGGCGCCGTGCAGGCCTTGAAGTCCCACGGGCTGACCTCCAAGGACGTACCGGTCACCTCGATCGATGGCATGCCGGACGCGATCCAGGCGGCGAAAAAAGACGAAGTCACCACCTTCCTGCAAGACGCCCAGGCACAGTCCCAGGGCGCGCTGGACGTGGCGTTGCGCGCACTGGCCGGCAAGGACTACAAGCCGCAGTCGGTGATCTGGGAGCGTTATGCCAAGGACGTGAAATGGGGTGACGGCACGGCGAAGAACTACATCCTGCCGTGGGTGCCGGTGACCAATGCGAATGCGGATGCGCTGTACAAACAGGTCAGCGGCTCCAAGTAGTACACGATCAAAATGTGGGAGCTGGCTTGCCTGCGATGGCATCAACGGGTTGCGACTGACACACCGAGGTGCCTGCATCGCAGGCAAGCCAGCTCCCACATTGGATCTTCAACACCTTTGAAAATGGAGTCATTCATGTCTGGATTCTGGAACCAAGCCTTCGACCTCACCGGCCGTTGTGCGCTGATTACCGGCGGCGCCGCCGGGATCGGCCTGGCCTGCGCCAGCCTGCTGGCCGAACGCGGAGCCCGCGTGGCCCTGCTCGACCGCGACCCCGCCGTGGTCGAAGTGGCCGCCAGCCTCGGTGCCGAGCATCTGGGCATAGCCGTCGACCTCGGCCAGATCGGCCAGATACAACACACCATCGACACGGTTTTCGAACACTTCCAACGCCTGGATTACCTGATCAACAGCGCCGGCGTGGTGCTGCTGGACAAGGCCGTCGATGTCAGCGAAAGCGCCTGGGACACCACCCTGGACATCAACCTCAAGGCCAGCTTCTTCGTGGCCCAGGCCTGCGCCCGGCACATGCTCGCCCAAGGCAGCGGACGCATCGTCAACCTCGCCTCCCAGGCCGCCGTGATTGGCCTGGACCGGCACGTCGCCTACTGCGCAAGCAAGGCCGCCATTGTCGGCATGACCAAGGTGCTGGCCATGGAATGGGCACCCCGGATCACCGTCAACGCCATCTCCCCGACCATCGTCGAAACAGCCCTGGGCAAGAAAGCCTGGGCCGGCGAAGTGGGTGAAAAGGCCAAATTGCAGATTCCGGCAGGCCGTTTCGCCCAGCCGGAAGAAATCGCCGAGCTGGCGTTGTACCTGCTCAGCGATGCGGCACAGATGATCACCGGCGCCAACATGGTGATCGACGGCGGCTACAGCATTCAGTAATTCATTTTTTGTCGTGAGGTTTTGTCATGTCCACCGTCACCGAACGCACACCCGAACAACTGTCCCCGGTCATCCCGAAAACCATGCAGGCCGTGGTCTGTCATGGCCCCGAAGATTACCGCCTGGAAACCGTCGACGTGCCCACGCCCGGCCCCGACGAGATCCTTACCAAAGTCGAGCTGTGCGGCATCTGCATGGGCGATATCAAGACCTATCGCGGCGCCCCCTCGTTCTGGGGTGACGCCGAGCAACCGCGCTATGTGAAACCGCCGATGATTCCCGGCCACGAATTCGTCTGCCGTGTGGTTGCCCTGGGCCCAGGCGCGGAGAAACGTGGCGTCAACGTCGGCGACCGGGTGATCTCCGAGCAGATCGTGCCGTGCTGGGGCTGTCGCTTCTGCAACCACGGCCAATACTGGATGTGCCAGAAGCATGACCTCTATGGCTTCCAGAACAATGTACAGGGCGCCATGGCCCAGTACATGATCTTCACCAAGGAGGGCATCATCCACAAAGTGCCGGACTCCATCGCCCCGGACGAAGCAATCCTGATCGAACCGCTGGCGTGTTCGCTGCACGCGGCGGAACGCGCCAATGTGGATTTCGACGATGTGGTGGTGGTCGCAGGCGCCGGCACCCTGGGCCTGGGGATCATCGGTGCGGTGCGCATGCGCAACCCGAAAAAGCTTATCGTGCTGGACATGAAGCCCGAACGCGCTGCCCTTGCCTTGCGCATGGGCGCCGACGAGGTCTGGAACCCGGCCGAGGTCGATGTATTGGCGAAGATCCGCGAGATCACCGAAGGCTACGGTTGCGACATTTACATCGAGGCCACCGGGCACCACAAGGCGGTGAACCAGGGCCTGGCGATGCTGCGCAAGCTGGGGCGTTTCGTGGAGTTCAGCGTGTTCAATGACGAAGCCACGGTGGACTGGTCGATCATTGGCGACCGCAAGGAGCTGGACGTGCTGGGCTCGCACCTGGGCCCGTACATGTACCCGCGCGCCATCGACTTCATCGGCAACCGCAAGATCGACATGCGCGACGTGGTGACCCACAAGTTTGCCCTGGCAGACTTCAAGGAAGCGTTCGCAGTGATGGAGCGCGGCGACAAGTCGCTGAAGGTCGTCCTGGAACCCTGACCCACAGGCGACACACACCCTGCCATTGATCCATGCTGCCCACTAGAACAAGAACACAGGAAACCGCGTTATGAATCGAGTCATCAACGATCCGGACCAAGTGGTCGAGGACATGCTGCGCGGTATTCTGGTCGCGCACCCCGAACTGCGCCAATACGAGGCCAACCCACGGGTCATCGTCAAGGCCAGGCCTTCGGCCCAAGGCAGCGTCGGCATTGTCACCGGCGGCGGCTCGGGCCATGAACCGGCCTTCCTCGGTTATGTCGGCCCAGGCCTGGTGGATGCGGTAGCCGTCGGCGAGATCTTCTCCTCACCCACGGCCAAGAGTTTTTTCGACGCGTTCCGCGCCGCTGACCAGGGCGCCGGCGTGGCCTGCCTCTACGGCAACTATGCCGGCGACAACATGAACGTGAAGCTGGCGATGAAAATGGCCGCCAGCAAAGACATGCGTATCCGCACCGTGGTCGCCAACGATGACGTGGCATCCGCGCCCAAGGCCGAAATTGCCAAGCGCCGTGGCGTGGCCGGGGAGATCTTCATGTGGAAGATCGGCGGCGCCGCTGCCGCCCGGCACTATGACCTGGACGGCGTGATCCGGGTCGCGCAGAAAACCGTCGACCACTGCCGCTCGATTGGTATCGGCCTCACGCCGTGCACCATTGCGGCGGTGGGCAAGCCGAACTTCCAGATCCCCGACGGCCAGATGGAACTGGGCATCGGCCATCATGGCGAACCGGGTATCGAGGTGGTGCCGATCGAACCGGCCGCCGCCATGGCCGAACGCATGCTCGCGCCGATCCTTGCCGACCGCGACTTCAGCCAGGACGACAGCGTGGTGGTGCTGGTCTCGGGCCTGGGCGCCACGCCGGTCATGGAGTTGTATATTTTCTACGCCGAGGTCGAAAAGCAGCTCAAGGCCAAAGGCTTGAAGATTCACCGCTGCTATGTCGGCAACTACTTCACGTCCCTGGAAATGATGGGCGTGACCCTGACCTTGCTCGGCCTCGACGCCGAGTTGAAAACCCTGATCGACCAACCCTGCCGCTCCATCGGCATGACCCAGGCGGAGTGAACCAACCATGAGCCAGCATTTTTCCACCCGTGACGGCAGCGCCATCGTCGCCGACCTGGTCAGCGTGATCGTGGCCAACCGCGAATACCTCAGCGAAGTCGACGGCGCCATTGGCGATGGCGACCATGGCATCAACATGGCCAAGGGTTTCGCCCATTGCGGGCGCACCATCGAAGGCCGCCAACTGACCCTGGCCGAAGCACTCGACGAGCTGACCCTCAGCCTGATGGAAGGCATCGGCGGCTCCATGGGCCCGTTGTATGGCAGCCTGTTCATCGGCATGGCCGATGAAGTGCGCAACAGCGACGACATCGACGCGGCGACCTTTGCGCATTTGCTGCGCGGCGGCTTGACCTCGTTGCAGGACATTACCGAAGCGGGTGTGGGCGACAAATGCCTGATGGACACCTTGATCCCGGCCGTCGAAGCGTTCGAGCGGGCGCATGCCTCGGGGGCCGTCTTCAGCGACGCACTGGACGCGATGAAAGCCGCCGCATCACAGGGCCGCGACTCGACCAAGGACCTGGTGGCGAAGATCGGCCGCGCCAGTCGCCTGGGCGAACGCTCCCTCGGCGTGCTGGATGCCGGGGCCGTGTCGTGCTGCCTGATCCTTACGCGCCTGGCCGATTCGGTGCAGCCGCGACTGTCTGCTTGACCTGCTGGATATACCGCGCCACCGCCGGCGCTTTTTCGAAGCGCCGGTGAATCAGCGACAGCCACGACGACGCGTCACTGCCCTGAATGCTGCGGTACACCACGCCTGGCAAACTCACATGCCCGACCATTGACGCCGGCACCACCGCCACGCCCTGCCCGAGTGACACCAGCGCCACCACCGCCACCAATCCGCCAGGCTGCGGCCCCAGGCGCGGCGCATAGCCGCCTTGCGCCGCCACATGCAAGGTGCCGCTGATCTGTTCCGGCAAGATGAACGTCTCGTTTTGCAGGTGCTCGCAACCGATGGCCTTGAGCCCCAGCAGCCAGGAGTCCTGCGGCAGCGCCAATACAAACCCTTCACTGTCCAGGCGCACCGCCTCGACACCCTCCGGCAGGGTCATGGGCGAGCGGATATAACCGATATCGACACGCCCGTCCGCCACCGCACCAGGCAACGTCGCCATCGCACATTCGCGCACATTCACACTCACATCCGGAAACGCCTGGCTGAACGCCTGCATTTGCCGCTGCAACAGGCCCGAATACACCGCCGACGCGACATAGCCCAATTCGATATGACCGATCTCGCCACGGCCGGCGCGCTGGGCATTGCGCTGGGCGAACTCGAACTGGCGCACGGTGGCTTCGGCTTCGATCAGCAAGGCGGCACCGGCTTCGGTCAGGCTGACTTCGCGTTGCTGGCGGACGAACAAACGCGCCCCCAACATCGCCTCCATGTCCTGGATCTGGCGGCTCAACGTCGGTGGCGCAATGCCCAATTGCTCCGCGGCGCGCGTGAAATTGCGCTGCCGGGCAACGGCCAGGAAGTAGCGAAAATGGCGGATTTCCATAACAGCATGAGCTCAAAGGTAATGAAGTGCTTCACGCCGGCTAACAAAGACATTGCCCGCCGGGAATAAGCTCGCAGTACTTGAACACTAGAGAGCCCTTGCGATGTCCGTCAACTGCCTTTTCCGTATTGCTTGCAAGGTAATTCAACCATGAGCCGGGTCAGCCCACGCCTCACCCTGCTGACGGCGTCCGGTGTTTGTTCGCTGATCGTGCTCGACACCAACATCGTCGCCGTGACGTTGCCCAGCATCGCCCGCGACCTGGGGGCGAACTTTGCCGATATCGAGTGGGTCGTCAGCGCCTATATGCTGGCCTTTGCCGCACTGTTATTACCCGCCGGCAGCATTGCCGATCGCTTCGGCCGCAAGAAGACGCTGGTATGGGGCCTGAGCATTTTCATCCTCGCGTCCCTGGGTTGCGGCGCCGCGCCCAGCGCCTTGTTCCTGGACATTGCTCGCGCCGTCAAAGGCGTCGGTGCGGCATTGCTATTGACCTCGGCGCTCGCGTCCATCGGCCACACCTTCCACGACGACGTGGAGCGTGCAAAAGCCTGGGCCTTCTGGGGCGCGTGCATGGGTGTGGCGATGACCACCGCGCCGACCCTGGGCGGCCTGATCACCGAGTACCTGGGCTGGCGCTGGATTTTCTATCTCAACCTGCCGGTGGGCCTGGGGCTGATGGCGCTGGTACTGCACGCGATTCCGGAATCCCGCGATACCCAGTCCGCGCGCCTCGACCCGTGGGGCAGCCTGGCCTTCAGCGCCGCCCTGCTGTGCCTGATCTGGGGTTTGATCGAAGCCAATCGCATCGGCTGGGACAGCCCGCTGACCTACGCCCGTCTCACCGGCGGAGCGGTGTTGCTCGGTGTCTTTGTCCTCGTCGAACGTGTGCAGCAGCGGCCCATGGTCGACCTGCAACTGTTCCGTCACCCACGCTTTATCGGGGCCTTGCTGGGGATGTTTGCCTACGCCGGTTGCGCTCAGGTGATGATGACGCTGTTGCCGTTCTACCTGCAGAACGGCCTGGGCTTCTCCGCGATTGCCTCGGGCCTGGGCATGTTGCCGTTTGCGCTGACCATGCTGATCTGCCCGCGCATCGGCGCGCGGTTGGCCGGACGTTTCGCGCCCGCAACCATGATGGCGACCGGCTTGACCCTCGTAGGCTGCGGCAATCTCTTGAGCGCCTGGGCGGTCAATGTCGGCGGCTACCTGCCCTTTGCCCTGGCGATTGCCGTCACCGGTGCGGGCGCCGGCCTGCTCAATGGAGACACCCAGAAAAACATCATGGCCTGCGTGCCACGTGACCGTGCGGGCATGGCCTCGGGCATGAGCACGACGATGCGTTTCAGCGCGATCATGCTGGCGATTGGTGTGTATGGCGCCTTGTTGAGCAGCCATAGCGAGCAGTTGCTGAGCGCGAGTATCGACACCGCGTGGCAGGCGCAGGTGGCGGGGATTGCATCACGCGTAGTTGCAGGTGATATGCCGGCGGCGATGGGCTTGTTGCCGGAATCGGCACGGGCGTTGGTGCAGCCGCTGGCACGGCAGGCGTTTGTGGGTGGGTTCAGCGGTGTGTTGTGGGTGGCGGGGTTGTTGGGATTACTCGGGGCGTTGGTGGTGGGTACGTTGATGCGTAACCCGATACCCTCAGCACCACAACAACGCCCCCTGCGGTCACAGAACTAAATGTGAGCGGGCAAGCCCGCTCCCACAGGAGATCGTCTACCTTCTGGAGGTTGGGTTACCAGAAGCGTTGCTGGGTCAGGCGGCTCCACCAGGTCAGCAGCACGCGGTCCACCGAACCGCTGGCTGCCAGGCCTACGCGCTCCTGCAAGCTCTTGCGCTCGGCATAGTGCAGGTGGAACACCTCGGCGGTCTTGGCCTTGGTCGCCAGGTATTCGTCACTGGTTTGCAGCTCATCGACCAATTGCTTGTCGAGGGCTGCAACACCCAGCCACACTTCTCCGGTCGCCACATCGTCAATCGCCAGCTGCGGACGGTAGCGCGACACGAAGTTCTTGAACAGTTGATGGGTGATGTCCAGGTCTTCCTGGAACTTCTCGCGGCCTTTCTCGGTGTTTTCGCCAAACACCGTGAGGGTGCGTTTGTATTCACCGGCCGTGAGCACTTCGAAGTCGATATCGTGCTTCTTCAGCAGGCGGTTGACGTTGGGCAACTGCGCCACCACGCCAATGGAGCCGAGGATGGCAAACGGGGCACTGATGATCTTCTCGCCAATGCACGCCATCATGTAGCCGCCGCTGGCCGCGACCTTGTCGATGCACACGGTCAATGGCACGCCCGCCTGACGGATACGCGCCAGTTGCGACGAGGCCAGGCCATAGCTGTGGACCATGCCGCCGCCGCTTTCCAGGCGCAACACCACTTCATCCTTGGGCGTGGCCAGGCTCAACAACGCGGTGATTTCATGACGCAGGCTCTCGGTGGCGGAGGCCTTGATATCGCCGTCGAAATCCAGCACGAACACACGTGGCTTGGCCTCGGCTTTCTGCTTGCCCTTCTTCTTTTCGGCCTTGCCTTCGGACTTGCGCAGGGCCTTGAGCTGGTCCTTGTCGAGCAGGCTCGACTCCAGGCGCTCACGCAGGCCCTTGTAGAAATCATTCAGTTTGCTGACCTGCAATTGGCCGGCGGATTTGCGACGGCCCTTGCTGCGCAGCGCGGCAAAGCTGACCAGTACCACCAGAATAGCGACCACCAGGGTGACGGTCTTCGCCAGAAAGCTCGCGTATTCGGCCAAAAAATCCATAGTTCTCCTTACAAGTGCGGTGCGCCAGGCGCGGATTGCCCCAGCATACCGGCGGTATCGCGTTCGAGCCAGTGATCAAACGGCCAGCAGCGACGGGCTCTAACGGGCTTTTAAAACAAGCGTATGTTTTTTCATTGACAGCTCGCAGGCATCCTCATAACCTCGCCAGACTTTCAACGTACCGGGAAAACGGACGTGGGCAGCATTTATCTCATTCGACATGGCCAGGCCTCCTTCGGTGCAGACGACTACGACGTCCTGTCGCCCGTCGGCGTGGAGCAGGCGCAAGTGCTCGGTCGCCACCTGGCGGACATGGGCCTGGTGTTCGACCGCTGCGTGGCCGGCGACCTGCGCCGCCAGCAGCACACCGCCACTGCCGCCTTCGATCAGTACAGCGCCCTCGGCCTGCCGGTGCCGGCATTGGAAATCGACAGCGCGTTCAACGAGTTCGACGCCGACGCAATCATCCGCGCCCTGCTCCCCGACCTGCTCACCACCGAACCCGAAGCCCTGGAGATCCTGCGCAATGCCGCGCAGAACCGCAGCGAATTCCAGCGCATCTTCGCCCTGATCATCGAGCGCTGGCTGGCCGGTACGTATGATCCACCCGGGCTGGAAAGCTGGCTGGGGTTCGTGGAACGGGTCCAGGGCGGCCTGCAACGCATTCTTGAAGCGGCGGACAACACGCAGAAGATCGCGGTGTTCACCTCTGGCGGCACCATCACCGCCCTGCTCCACCTGATCACCCGAATGCCCGCCGCCCAGGCCTTCGAGCTGAACTGGCAAATTGTCAACACCTCGCTCAACCAGCTGAAATTCCGCGGGCGCGAGGTGGCACTGGCTTCCTTCAACAGCCATACCCACTTGCAACTGTTGAAGGCGCCGCAGCTCATCACCTTCCGGTGAACTGCGGCCAACCGTGACCCCAAGGTCACTGGACTCTACCCTAAAGGATCGAAACCATGACTGACGTAGCCAAAGCTGTAGAAGCAATGAAAGCCAAATTCAACCCAGCCGCCGCTGACGGCCTGGACCTGGTGTTCGGTTTCCGTATCGACGACACCCAGAACTTCTCGCTGGTGGTGAAGAACAACACCTGCGAACTGCTGGAAGGCGAAAACCCTGACGCCCAAGTGACCCTGGTGACCGACGGCGAAACCATGGAAGGCATCGTCAGCGGCGAGACCGACGGCATGCAGGCCTTCATGAGCGGCAAGCTGAGCACCGAAGGCGACATGATGCTGGCCATGAAGCTGAGCGAGCTGTTCCCGGCTTGATTCACGGGCAACCCTGAATCCCGATCCCGCCCTTCCCGGCGGGATTTTTTTTGCCCGCTATCTTGAATCCGCTGCCGGCTCCTTGAGCTTTTCTTTGGGTTTGCCCTGCCCCCGCAGGTACAACGCCTCCACCAGCTTCTGCCGCTCGACCTGGGGCAAGGAGCTGGCGAACTGCGCCAGTGCAGTGTCCACCAATGCACGAAGTGCCATATCCGCCTCGCGAGCCTTGGCCAATTCGGTGACCAGCACATCCCGATCCAGCGTCGGCGCTTCCAACTGCTTGATCACCCCCAGGCGCGCTGCACGGCCGGCCATGATCAATGGCTGGCTGTCGGCGCTGTTATGGCGCAACAGTTGGCGCAGCTCTCGGCGCCGCTCCGGCGGTAACTTGACCATGGCTTGGCGCAAACCGTGCTGGTTGACCACCGCTTCGGCAGGCTTGGCATTGGCGATCCAGTGATACAGGCCACCGCCCACCCCGCCGATCAAAAACACATTGAGCAATACCGAGACAAGCAACCACGGTTTCAGGGATTGGGCGGTCATTGCTCGGTGTCCTCGGCGTTGACGGTAAAGACGACTTCCGCATCGCCCTGATCGAAGACGCTAGGCAGCACCTCGGAGGACAACAATGGCAACGGCACGCTCATCGACGCCACCAGCATGCCGGTGACGACCCCGGCAATGCCCACGCCCACCAGGCCTGCGGGAGACAGCCAGCTGGCGTAGCGCGACCAGAACGATGTGCGGCGCGGCGCTGACAGGCGGATCTGGCGGGCCAGTGCCGGGTCGGCGAAGGCCGGTTGATGGCTGTCCAGCTGGGCGTCCAGCCAGCCAGCTTGTTCGAGGGCTTCGCGGGCCCGCGGGTCGCTGTCGAGCAGCGCCCGGGCCGCGCCTCGCTCGGCCAGCGGCCAGCGCTTTAAATCGGCGCCGTAGGCGTCGGCCAGATACGCAAATCGTTCAGGTGTCATCACTTTCCCCTTCCTGGGCGGGCAAGCCCGGGTGTGTCGGCAAGTTGGCTGCGCAACTGGCGTCGGGCCCGCGACAGCAGGCTCTCCAGTGCCTCGACGCTGATATTCATCAGGGCCGCGGCGTCGATGTTCGACAGCTCCTGGTAGTACTGCAACACAATGGCCTCGCGCTGGCGCTCGGGCAAAGCCGCCAGGGCAGCGGCCATGCGTGCGCTACGGTCGGCGGTTTCCAGCTGCTCATCCGGGGATGGGGCGCTGTCGGCCAGCTCAAGCGCCTCTTCCTCGGTCAACGGACGCTCCTTGCGCCGACGCAAACGGTCGTGGCACAGGTTGAGTGCCACCCGGTGCAGCCACGTGTCGAAGCGCGCTTCGCCACTGCGCCAACTGGCAGCCTGGCGCCAGATACGCAGGAAGCTTTCCTGGGCCACGTCCCTGGCCTCGTCGGCATCCCCCAGTACCCGGCTGGCAAGCGCCAACAGGCGCGGTAGTTTGCGTGTCACCATTTCGTTGACGGCTGCAGGTTCGTTGTTACCGATACGCGCCAGCAGTTCAACGTCCGGATCAGTGTCTTTCAATCGGGCAGTTCTCGGCTAAGGGTTCAGCGGATCCAATGCCCTTCACGCCAGTACCAGTTGGGGCCATGCGCTTCCCAATGACCGGGTTCCCAACGCGCGTTGCGCATCACCGGCTGCCAGTGACCGGGCACCCAGCCGTAGCCGCGCCCTTCCCAACGCCAGTGCCCACGGTCCCAGGCGTAGCCCGGGCGCTCCACGGGGATCACTTCCACGCGCTCCGGTGGCGGCGCCTGGCGAATGATGATTTCGGGCTGGGCAAACACAGGGGTACTGACAAACGCGGCAAGGGCCAGCGGAGCCAGCCAGGCAAAACGCAATTTGGCCAGGGTTCTCATGGCAACTCCTTCATGCTGCCCGCGAAAGTGTGGGTGGCTGATGGGTTGAACGGCGGGTGGTGGAAAATCCGTCGCCACGGCGCGCAATTATTTCCGGGCCGTTATTAAAGGACAGTGGACGCGGGCAGTATTGCCCAGGGAATGGCGGGGCTTGATGAAATGTTTGAAAGCTTCGCGACGGATTTATGCGGGTGGCGGCGTTGAAGGATTAACGCTGATCAACCCAAGAGGAAACACCATGTACCGCCGACTTTACATGCTGGTTGCCGCACTGCTGATCGTCAGCCTCAGTGGCTGCGTGATCCTGCCGGAACACCGCCATTGCTGCTGGCGCTATTACGGCGCGCTCGATACGCCGACCCACACCGTCAACGGCTAACCCACCACAGCAAACCCGCGACGCCCGGCCTGGATCTCGGTACGCAACTCGCCAATCAGGTTTGAGATGGAACGGATGCTGTCCAAACCTTCGGGGGACACACCAGTCAGCAGCAGGTCGACCCGGCCGGACACCGGTTCGAAGATGTTGATGCGCAACGAGCCGTCGCTGTTCACGGTGCAAACGCACTCCAGCGGCAGAAAGCCGGAGGCCATGATGCTATTGAATTCATCGAATGAAATCATGATATGTCCCCTTCCCTGGACCTCACCCAGTAGTTGTGATGGAAACAGAGTAGATGAGGTTTTGCGAGGCATGTGGCTATTCGTGGAAAAGTGTTAGCCATGCCTCATTTCGTGTCGGAAACGTCGATTGGCTGGCGCCAGAAAACCCTTCACGCAACCTCTCGTCTGCTGTTGCGGCGAGCACTTGACTCCGTGCGTCGATCAAAAGAGGCTCTTGGCTTTTCGCCATCATCTTGAGCAGCCCACCATGAGCATCGACCCACCGAGCCAGCCCGACAGTGATGTGTACAAGACCTTGCTGGAGTCGACCAAAGCCATCCCCTGGCGCATCGACTGGCAGACCATGACCTTCAGCTATATCGGCCCGCAGATCGAGGCGTTGCTGGGCTGGACCCCGCAAAGCTGGATCAGCGTCGACGATTGGGTCGAGCGCATGCACCCGGACGATCGCGAATACGTGGTGAATTTCTGCGTATCGCAATCCCGCGCCGGGGTGGACCATGAGGCGGATTACCGGGCGCTGACCGTGAAAGGCGACTACGTATGGATTCGCGACGTGGTGCATGTGGTGCGCAAGGACGGCGAGGTCGAGGCGCTGATCGGTTTCATGTTCGACATCAGCGAGCGCAAGAAGACCGAAGAACACTTGGTGCGCCTGCAAAAACAACTCGAGGAATATTCCTACCAGGACGGCCTGACCGGCATCGCCAACCGGCGCATGTTCGACACCGTGCTGGAACGGGAATGGGCCAGCGCCCAGCGCAGCCAGTTGCCCCTGTCGTTGATCATTCTGGATATCGATTTCTTCAAGCAGTACAACGACCACTACGGGCATATCAAGGGTGACGAGTGCTTGCGCCAAGTCGCGCATACCCTGTCACGGGCGGCCAACCGGCCACGGGATTTCATTGCACGCATAGGCGGCGAAGAATTTGTGTGGCTGCTGCCGGAAACCGATGCGGCGTCGGCCCGGCAAGTGGCGCAACGCTGCCTGCATCTGATCCGTCAGCAGCAGATCGTACATGATTTTTCGGCGGTATCGAGCCTGCTGACCTTGAGCCTGGGCGTCGGCACCCGAATGGTAAAACCCGATAGCCCGATGCTGGAGTTTGTCGAAGAAGTCGACAAATTGCTGTACCAGGCCAAACGCAATGGGCGGATGCGTGCAGAGTTCGCCGAAGGTGAAGTTTGACGCTTTGGTCAAATGACAGGCAAAAAAAATCCCAAGTAGCTGATGGAAACTTGGGATTTAAAAATGCATAAACCGTGGGAGGTGAACGCCCGGCTATAGTACCGATTGGAAAAAGCTGTAACAAGATTATTTTTATCCTTTCGTCGGATTAAAAGTGTTGTAAGTCATTCAATAACCACACCTTTTTTAAGGTGGCGAGGTATATAAATGCCACTTTTTGGTGCAACTACCCCTTATATTTCCCTGTATAAGAAAGGGTTATTGAATTAAGGCGGCGTCACACTTTTCGATATACGCCCGTTCAATCGTTCGCAAGTGTCTCGGGTTTCAGGGTTATCGGGCAGTACCGAACGCGCCACACTTTCCACCTGCCGGCAGAGTGCCAAACGCTGGTTGGCGGCTTCCCGCGCGCGATCTACCTGAGCGTTCAGCCAAACAAAATAAACTCCCAGCAAGACCGCGACGCAGAGCACGCCGAACACAAAGTAGCGAAAGCTGTTGGAGGATGACGGCTCGGGTGGACGCATGGCCTTACTGCGCCCTGCTCTTCTCGTAACGGACGTCGTCGCCCTCGACCTGTCCTGTCCGCGTCCAGCCCAGGCGTCGATAAAACCCGTTGGCACGGATTTCGTCGCGCCCGTCGGTCATCAGGAACAACGTGGCATGGTGTTCAAACAACGCAGCTTCGGCCACCGCCATGAGTTGACGGCCAAGGCCCAGGTTCTCATGGGTCGGTAACACGAACAGCGCGAACACCTCGCCCGTGGCCAGGTCGACCATGCTGAAGGCCGCGGGCTGGCCATCCACGTCGGCGATCCATGCGCAGGGCGCTTCGCGGATGCTATCGGCCAGTACCTGCGGCGTGATGCCCAAGTCGGCCATTTGCTCGACACTCAAGTGGTTTTGCACCACTGAAGTGCGGATGTCGAACAGCGTATCGACATCGTCCTGCGTCGCTGCGCGGATTAGCGTTTGCATACTGGCCTCCCTGATAAAGGACGCAATTGTATGCAAATAGAAACACAGTGAATGTCGTGGATTTGTAAAGCGCCCTATACCGCCTCGCCATGCTGCTGGCGACGGAACTGCCCCGGCGTCACCCCATGCGCTTTGCGGAAACAACGGGAAAAGTACGCGTCATCGGTAAACCCGCATCGGTGCGCGATGGTGCCAATCAATTGCGCACTGTTGAGCAACAAGGTGCGCGCCAACTGCAGGCGACGGTCGAGCACCAGTTGGGAAAAGGGTTTGCCGGTTTCCTTGCGCAACAGGTGGGTGAGGTAATTGGGTGACAGGAACGCAGCGGCGGCCGTGTCAGTAAGGTTGAGGCTCGGCTCGTGCAGATGCTCGCGGATGTAGCCCTGCACGCGCGCCAATGCATCCTTGCGCCCGCGCCGCGTGGCATGGTTGGCGGCGAGGGCTTGCAGGGGCTCGGCGTACTGTTCGCAGACCAGGCCGATGAGCTGGAACAGGTAACCCTTGAGCCGTTCACGGGCGCCGAAGGTGCGGTGGGCGTCCAGCTCGCGCATATGCGCGAGCCAGGTTTTCACTTGGTCGAACGCCGCGTCGTCAAGGACGAAATCCAACTGTTCCTGAAAGCGAAACGGTGAGAGTTCGGGGGCTTGCCCGATGGGGATATCTTCGAGGTCCAACGGATCGCAGGTCAGCTGCGGCAGGAGAAACGCCTGGCTGAAGTTGATCAACATGAACTCGCCGTCCTCGGGATGGGGAATCACGTGCAACCGATGGGGCAGGATGAACGCCAGGGCCTTGTGCGGAAACGGCCGCACCGCGCCGCCGATATGCTGCACGGTGTCGCCGCCGAGGTTGATCTGGATCTGGAAATACTCATGGCGATGCGGACGGGTCAGCGCCGCCCTTCCGCGCTTGTCACGGATATAGAAGTCAGGGCGGTCGCTGCGCTGTGCCATGCCGTAGGTGGTGATGCGGGTGCCGGGCATAAGGGTCTCTCGGGTGGCCTGGGCACCACTGTAGCCTCAACCCTGGCCGAGGGTGAAACGCAACTCACCGATACCGTCGATACCGGCAGTGACCACATCCCCCGGCTGCAAAGCCCCGACGCCCGCAGGCGTACCGGTGAAGATCAGGTCGCCGGCCTTCAGCGCGACGGATCTGGAGGCATGGCTGACCACCTCGCTGACAGACCAGATCTGGTCGGCAAGGTCGCCCACCTGCCGTTGTTCGCCATTGACCTCGAGCCAGATTCTGCCGCTGGACGGGTGCCCAACCGCGCTCACTGGATGCAACGCGGTGCTTGGCGCGGATTCATCAAAGGCCTTGGCCCATTCCCACGGGCGCGAGAGCTTTTTCGCCTGGGCCTGCAGGTCGCGGCGCGTCAGGTCGATGCCGACGCCATACCCCCAGATGTGGGAAAACGCCTGTTCCGGGCTGATATCCACGCCGTCCTTGCCGATGGCCACCACCAGCTCCACTTCATGGTGCAGGTCGGCGGTCAATGGCGGATACGCGATCACGCCTTCAGCCGGGACTACCGCGTCAGCGGGCTTCATGAAAAAGAATGGCGGTTCACGCTCCGGGTCATGGCCCATCTCGCGCGCATGTTCGCTGTAGTTACGACCCACGCAGAACACACGGCGCAGCGGGAAGCGTGCAGCGCTGCTCTGCACAGCCAGCGATGGGGTGGGTGCGGGGGTGAACACGTAATCAGTCATGGCCTGTACCTCTTCGTTTACCTGGCGCCAGTATGGCCAGGGTTGCCGGCACGAAGTTGGACAGGCTTACGCAGATTTTGCACTGGCCGGTGCTTGCACCTGCGGGCGCAGATCCAGCAACCAACGCCAGGCATGGCCGGCGTGTGCATAGCAAGGTCCGCTTTATTTGCGCGCGACTTTATAACGCACGCAATCCTGGTAGAAACCCTGGCGAATCGCCTCGGGCTTGAGCCGTGAACGGCTGTCGTAGGTTTGTTCGGTGATGCCCATGGCCATCATGCGCATCCACGATTTGTTGAATTTCATCGTCTGGATCTTCTGCCGTGCCGCGTACAGCGACACGCCCGACAACTTGAGTTCCTGGGCCCTGGCGGCCGTGCCAGCGCCCCAACTGCACATGTACTTGTCACCCTCGCGCAGCTCCCGTGCCTGCACGGCAGCCGCGCCGCCGGCCAGGGAGCAGGCGATCAGCATGATTCCAACAGTGCGCATTTGCATCCCCACCTAACCACCTGAAAATAAAAGCGATTCTGGCGAGGATTTGATCACAGGGGGGCCATTAAATTGCCTTATTGCGCAATGTTTCAGCTGGCTGCCACAGCGCGCAGCGAGGCCGCTGACCGTTCTTCACTTCACCACTGGTAGGTCGCACTCGCCTGCACAGTGCGCTGCGAGCCGTACCAGCACCACGAATAGGAGTAGCAGGAAGCGACATACTCTTTGTTCGCGAGGTTGGTGGCGTTGAGCGCCAGGCGCAGGTTGTCCTTCAGGCTGGTGATGTTCGGGATGTCGTAGTGCACGGCCGCATCGAACAAGGTGTAGCCCGGGACCTTCAGGGTATTGGCGGTATCACCCCAGGAGGACCCGACATAACGTGCGCCCGCGCCCGCGCCAAAGCCCTTGAGGTGGCCGTCGTGGAAGGTGTAGTCGGCCCACGCCGAGGCGGTGTGGCGGGGTACCGCGTAAGTGCTGGTGCCTTCGGCGGCAATGGCCGGGCCTACGCCAATGTCGCTGATGGGCGCATAACGCACGGTGTTGTTGGACTTGCTGATGCGGTTGTCCAGGTAGGCGTAGGCCGCAGTGATATCGAGGTTATCGTTGAGGCTGGCCTTGCCTTCCAGCTCAAAGCCACGCGATTGCACTTCACCGTCCTGGCTCTGGCAGCGCCCGGTGCCACACAGGTGGGTAGGATCCGGGTCGGTGGTCAGCACGTTGGTCTGGCGCAGGTCGAAGATCGCCGCGGTGATAAAGCTGTTGCTGCCCGGTGGCTGGTACTTGATGCCGATTTCATACTGCTTGCCTTCGGTCGGCTTGAACACCGAACCGCCGTAACCGGTCCCCGATTGCGGGTTGAAGGACTCCGCGTAGCTGGCATACGGCGCCAGCCCATTATCAAAGAGGTAGACCAGGCCGATACGCCCGGTAAACGCCTTGCTGTCCAGGGACGACTTGCTCTTGACGCCGCTGCTGATGGTCTGGGTGCTGTTATCGGTGCTGGCCCAGTCATAGCGACCGCCCAGCAGTAGCACCCACTTGTCCCACTTCATCTGTTCCTGCAGGTACACGCCGGTCTGCTCGCTGCGCGATGTACCGTCGGTGGTGTAGGCCGGCACCGGGACTGCCGCGCCGTAGACCGGATCGAAAATATCCAGGGTCGGGCCTGCGGTATACACGCCCGAACCCGATTTGGTGTCGGTGCTGTTGTTCTGGTAGTCGAGCCCCATCAACAAGGTGTGCTGCAAGGGGCCGGTATCGAATTTGGCCTGCAGTTGGTTGTCGAGGGTGTAGGCATCCATGTCGACATCGCTGGCGATGGTCGAGCGGCGGATGGTGCGGTAGTCCGTCAGCAGGTAGTTGTTGTAGAGGCTACGATACTGGCCTTCGCTGCGCAGGTAGCGCGCATTCTGGCGCACCGTCCATACATCATCGAAGTGATGTTCGAAGGCCCAGCCGATCGAGTAATACTCGCGGTCGCTTTTCTCGAAGTTCTTTTCGCCATCATAGAAATCCACATCGATGCTGCGCCCGGTCGGGCTGTGCAGCACCGAACCCCAGGCCGGCACCGAGCCGTAGGACGCGCCTTTGGGGTCCTTCTGGAAATGCCCCAGCAATGTCAGCGAGGTGGCATCGTCCGGGCGCCAGGTAAAGGCGCTGGACAGCGACTGGCGGCGCGTCTCGGTGTGCTCTACCTGGCCATCCGCATCGTCGAAAAGCCCCGCGACACGGTAGGAATACACGCCCTGGTCATCCAGCGGGCCGCTCAAGTCGAAGGTGGTGCGCTTCTTGTTGAAGGTGCCGTATTCCACACCCACTTCATGAAACGGTGTGTCCAGCGGGCGCTTGCTGACCATGTTGATCACCCCGCTCGGCGTGCCCTGCCCGTACAGCACCGACGCCGGGCCGCGCAGCACTTCCACGCGCTCCAGGTCGAAGGCGTCTTTCTGCGGCAAGGCATCACGGCTCGACGGCATGCGCAGGCCATCGAGGTAGGTCGCCGGGGCGAAACCGCGGATGGTCAACTGATCGAGACGCGACGCCGTGGCACCACGGGTTTCCGGGATGACGGCGGCGCTGTAGCGCAGGATCTGGTTGAGACTCTCGGCGTTCTGCGCGCGCATCTGGTCTTTGGTGACGATGGAAATCGACTGCGGGGTTTCGATCAGCGCGGTGTCGGTCTTGGTGCCCGACAAACTGCGCGTGGCCACATAGCCGGCGACCGGCCCGGTCGGGCTTTCGGCCTGGTACGCGCCGCTGATGGTGGTGGCCTGCAGCTCCATGGCGCCACCGTTATCCGGGATGGCTTCCAGACGGTAGCGGTCGCCGGAGATCTTCAGCGCTTGCAGGCCGCTGCCGGCGAGCAATTGGTTCAGCGCCACGTCAGTGTCGTATTGCCCACTCAGCCCCTTGCTGCGCTTGCCTCGGGTCAAGCTTGCATCGAAGGCCAGCACCAGGCCCGCCTGCTCGGCCAGGCTATTGAGTGCCTGGCTCAAGTCACCGGCAGGAATCGAGAAGCGGCGCACAGCGCTGCTGCTCTCTTCGGCATAGGAGGACTGGACAGTCAGTAACGGCACGGCGGCAAAAGCCATCGCCACCGACAAGGTCAGTGGATGCAAGGGACGAGCAAGGCGCGACATGGGAAATCCTGCGTAATGGAGGTTCTATTAACCATGACGGCCATGTCGGGAAATCGGGCAAGGATGAGAGCGATTTTTATTTGAGAAGCAATGCTGCAATCAGGTTTGTCGTTTTTTTGTGTAGCCCTTCGGGTTGGTTTCTCACGGTTTTTCCCCCTGTGTAGTCGGCCTTTTCTGAATTTCCCAACCGTTCATCCAGGCGCTTTTTGCTGCGGCATGCTCCGACGCCTTGCCCTTTTGCCGAGACGTCACGGATGACCCACGCTGCCCACATTGCCCTGATCGAACATGAACTGAATGGCTTTCATCAGAGCCTGGCGATTTATCGCCAGCAGATGGGCGCGTGGTATTCGCGTGCGCTGGATTCAGTGAGCCATGGGCTGGACATGCCGTCGCTGCTGGGGATGGACCGGGTGTTGCGGGTAGGCGATTCGCAGCGCTCGGTGAGCCTTTCGGATGCTGACTTTTCCACCATAGCCCAGTGCCCGATGGGCGGCGAGCTGAAGATCGAGAGCCTGTTCGAGTCGGTGTATGACGTGCCGATCGGCGATATCCCGGTCGAGGTCATCGGCCTGGATGACGGCAGCTCCACCGTGATCATGCTGGATGAACAGGGTAAGGGTTCGCACCACTGCGCAGCGGGTGGGCGCTATCAAGTGCGGGTGCAGGGTGGCGTATCCGAGGAACAGGTCGACGCGTTGTTTGCCTCTTACTCCGGGCTGACCGGAGACCTGGAGCAATGGCTTCGGGAGCAATGGTCAGGCTTTAAACCGCACTGGGAACGTTCAACCGTCAGTGCGATTGGCAGCGGCGTGTTGGCGGGCAGTTGGGCGGCGATTCGCGATGTATGGGACAGCATCAAGCTGGTGCAGGCGATGCTTGAAGACCCGCTGACGTTCGTCGAACAACTGGGGGCCGAAGCAGCCAAGTTGGCACAGATCGCCACCGACGCACCCAAGGTCATGGAACAGGCGATGTTACTCGCCAGTGATGAGGCGGCGCTGTACCTGATGCTGCGCACGGCGATGATCTGGCTGGACGCATTGCCGCCCAGCGAGATTGCCGAAGTGGCGGCTGGGTTTCTGGTGTCGCTGCTGGTTGACCTGGTGATTGGCGCAGTGTTGACCATCGCCTTGCCGGCGGCGGGTGTGGCGTATTTGAGCTTGCGGTTGATCAAGTATGGGGCGCGGATTCTTGATGCGGCGGTGGGCTTTGTTAAGGGTCTTTTGGCGATTCTGACCAAGTTCATGCAGGCGGTGGATCGCTACAAGGCGGTGGCGGTTCGCGGGGTGGTCGGCGGGCTCAAGCAAGGCACGATGCAGATGCGCTGGAAGGCGCGGCAGAACGCGGTGCTGAAGCAGAAAGAGCATGTGGATGACGTGCCAGCTGTTGCGAAAAATCCGGCTGGGGATGCGGCTGCATCTTCGGACAAGACCGCTACCAACGGCTGCCCGGTGTCGATGGTCACGGGCGAAGAACTGCTGACCCTCACCGATGGGGCGCTGGACGGGTTTCTGCCGTTTGAGTGGACACGGTTGTACCGCACCAGTGCGGTGGAAGTGGATTGTGGGTTGGGGTTTGGCTGGAGTCACTCGCTGGCGCATCGGCTGGTGGTTGAGGGTGATTCGGTGGTGTGGACCGATCATGAAAACCGCTCGACCACCCTGCCCTTGCCTTCCGTTTCTCGTCCAGCAATCACCAATAGCCTGGCTGAAGCGGCGATCTATTTAGGGTCGTTGCCCGATGAACTGGTGCTGGCTCAGGCGTCACGTTTCTACCACTTCCGCGACGGTGTGCTAACGGCGATCAGCGATGCGTATGACAACCGGCTGCGTATTTGTCGGGATGTTTTGGGGCGTATCGAGCGGTTGGATAACGGCGTGGGGCGTTCGCTGTTGTTGCACTATGCGTCGGGCCGGATCGTGGCGGTGGACTACCAGATTCAGCGCATCGTGGATGAGGGGCCGTATGTTTGGGTGACGGAACAGACCGTTGTTTCCTACACCTATGATGACCTCGGACGACTGATTTCGGCGACCAACGCAGTCGGCGAAAGCGAGGTTTATCGGTACGACCAACAGCACGTGATTCTTGAACGCGGCTTGGCCGGTGGGGCGAGTTTCTTCTGGGAGTGGGAACGGTCTGGCAAGGCGGCGCGGTGTGTGCGGCATTGGGCCAGTTTTTCGCAGATGGACACGCGCTATGCCTGGGATGACAACGGGCAGGTCAGGGTGTTTAACGCCGATGGCAGCCAGGAAGTCTACGTGCATGACCAGCGGGCGCGGCTGGTGCAGCGTGTGGATCCTGACGGGGCCGAGCACTTCAAGTCCTACGATGACAAAGGCCGGCTGACGGTTGAGCAGGACCCTCTCGGGGCGATCACGGCCTACCAGTACGACGAAGCCGGGCGTCTGGTGGCGTTGTTTCCGGGGGATGATGAGCCGACGACCTACGAGCATGACAATGGATTCGTACGGGTGGTGCGGCGTGGTGAAGCCGTCTGGAAGTATGAGCGCAATGATCAGGGCGATGTCACTCGTAAGACCGATCCTGATGGTCACGCTACGGACTACAGCTACAACAAATATGGGCAGCTGATTGGGGTTTGTTACCCGGATCACAGTTGTCAGCGGCTGGTGTGGAATGAGCGTGGGCAGTTGCTTGAGGAGCAGTTGCCGAATGGTGGGATCAAGCGTTATCGCTATGACGATCTGGGGCGACAAATTGCGCGTGAGGATGAGCATGGGGCGCTGACCCAGTATCAGTGGGACAGCGTGGGTCGGTTGACTCGTGTAGTGCTGCCAGGCGGCGCGCACAGAGAATACAGCTACAACGCTTACGGAAAAATCACCTCCGAACGCGATGAACTGGGGCACGTCACCCGCTACGAGTACGCGGACGGTTTGCACCTGATCAGCCGCCGCATCAACGCCGATGGTAGCCAAGTCAACTACCGCTACGACAACGTCCGACTGCTGCTGACCGAGATTGAAAACGAGGTCGGCGAAACCTATCGACTTCAGTACCACAGCAACGGCCTTATCCAGCAGGAAACCGGGTTTGACGGCCAGCGCACGGCCTACGTGTATGACCTTAACGGCAACCTGAGTGAGAAAACCGAACACGGCGATGACGGCAGTCGGCTGGTTACCCGCTACGAGCGCGACCATGCCGGTCGACTCGTAAGAAAAACACTGCCTGATGGTGGTGCTGTCGACTATGGCTACGACCGCCAAGGCAATCTCCTAAGCGTCGAAGACGGCCACTGGGCGCTGGCCTACGAATACGACACCCAAAACCGCCTCACCGCCGAACACCAGGGCTGGGGCACCCTGCGCTACGGCTACGACGCCTGCGGCCAACTGCATAACCTGCGCCTGCCGGACAACAACCGCCTCACCTTCAATCACGACAAAGGCGGTCACCTCGCCACCGTCGAACTGAACGGCGCAGTACTCACCTCACACCTGTTCAACGCCGGCCGCGAACAGCAACGCCAACAAGGCCAACTGCTCAGCACTTACCAACACGACCACCAGGGACGCCTGTTCAACCAGAGCATCAACGACGCCGAAGGCCCGGTGTACCGCCGCCACTACGACTACGACAAATCCGGCAACCTCACCCGCCTGCTCGACACCCGCAAAGGCGACCACCGCTACCACTACGACCCACTCAACCGCCTCACCCGCGCCGACCACACCCAAGGCGAGCAGGAACGCTTCGGCCACGACCCCGCCGGCAACCTGCTCATGCAAGACCGTCCCGGCCCCGACATCGTCGCCGGCAACCGCCTGATGATCCAAGGCGACCACCATTACGACTACGACGCCTACGGCAACCTGATCCGCGAACGCCGCGGCAAAGGCCATCAACTCGTCACCGAATACCGCTACGACTGCCAGCACCGCCTGATCGGCATTAAAACGCCCAACGGCCAGACCGCCAGCTACCGCTATGACCCGTTTGGGCGGCGTATCAGCAAAACCGTTGATGGCATTACGACCGAGTTCTTCTGGCAAGGCGACACACTCATCGCCGAACACCACGAAAACCGCCACCACAGCTACCTTTATGAACCCGACACCTTCCGTCCACTTGCCTTACTGGACGGTTTTGGTCCAAAGGAAACCAAGCCCTACCACTACCAACTCGACCACCTGGGCACCCCACAAGAACTCACCGACCCCGACGGCGAAATCGTCTGGTCCGCGCATTACCGCGCCTACGGCGAAATCAGCCGCCTCGACATCGGAAAAATCGACAACCCGCTGCGCTTCCAGGGCCAGTACTTTGATCAAGAAAGCGGACTGCACTACAACCGCCATCGCTACTACAATCCGGAGGTTGGTCGATACCTGACGCCGGATCCGGTGAAGCTGGCGGGTGGGATCAATGCGTACCAGTACGTACCTAATCCTACGGGATGGGTTGATCCGTTAGGGTTAAGCTCATGCCCAGGCGGAGACGGATGCAAGCCGCAGTCAAAGGTAGAAAGCCAAACTGAACACGTGAAGGTTGATGAACAAGCGCCTTCACCGCCATCATCACGGCGAAAGCAGAGCTATTTATATCGCGGAGACTCAAGAGAGCCAGATGAAATATTTGAAAAGGGATTTGAAAGCAGAGGGACGAGTACAGATCTGTACCTGCACGCCTTAAACAACGCTAGTCCTCCTAGCAATTACGTCCCTACTTCAACCTCAAGGAAGCAGGCATTGGTATTTGCGTCAAGTTATGGATTTGAAGAAGGGTTTCTCTACACGCTTAAAAAAATTCCTGGAAGAGACGTAAACAAAGAACTGGGACCACGCTCCAAACACAAAAACGAAGCAGAAATAGCAATTCCTGGACGTATAGACTCTAAAGACATACTTGGTGCCTCACCAGTCAATGAAGATGGCACTTTCAAGGGATACACTATATTGAACCCTAATAGGGAGCACCCATGAAATCTCGGGAAATCACCATCCTCAAAAATGGCACACGTGAAAACGCAGTGGTCGAATACGAAGGGGGCAAGCCAACCCTTAATCTACTGTTAAGTAACGGGGTGCGAAAAACCTATACAGCACTGGATCTGTACGACAGCTTCGGTCTGTTGAGAGCAGATTTAAAAGACATTAAATTCTTATGCAAGGGTGCCAAAATCAATGTTCATACATCTGGAATGTCCTCCCAGATGTCAAATGGGCTTGTCGCTTACGAACTGACGATGGGACAACCAGATGGTGAACTTGTACATATTTTTTCCTACGAAGAACACGATCTCACCAACGACATACAGGAGCAGCATGACTTTTGTCTACGCTGGGCAAAATCGGTACAAGAGTAAGTTTAGCGCAGAACCACATTAACTGATAAGACCATCACCGTTATTGCCGGCAAAGCCCACCTCTGTGGCGAGCGAGCTTGCTCGCGTTGGGCCGCGAAGCGGCCCCAATCCGCTCACCGCCACCGCGCTATCTCTACGAATCCAACACCTTCCGTCCACTTGGCTTGCTGGAAGGCTTCGGCCCAAAGGAAACCAAGGCCTACCACTACCAACTCGACCACCTGGGCACGCCGCAGGAACTCACCACCCCGGATGGCGAAATCGTCTGGTCTGCCCATTACCGCGCCTACGGCGAAATCACCCGACTAGACATAGGAAAAATCGACAACCCACTGCGCTTCCAAGGCCAGTACTTCGATCAAGAAAGCGGACTGCACTACAACCGCCATCGTTACTACAATCCAGATGTTGGTCGGTACCTGACGCCGGATCCGGTGAAGCTGGCGGGCGGGATCAATGCCTACCAGTACGTGCCTAATCCCACAGGCTGGATAGACCCCTTGGGTCTGAGTTCCAAAGATATAAACTGCCCTGAAGGACCGTATAGCGTAATAGTCCCAGGAGGGGGTTTACGTGCGCATGAGGCGGCCGGAGGCCACTTAATACAAAAGCATATAGGTAGAACTGATCAACAGTTGCTGAATCGTCTGAGGCAAGAACCACATATCCCAGCAGCCTCTACGTTCCACGACCGCGCAACAGCGGAGCGGGAAATATCAACGGTGATAGATGAGAACCAAGATAAAATTGATAACTTTCTAAAAGGCGAACAAAATCAAGCTGTTATTATTCAAGAAACCAAAGGACCTGTAGGCACCTGTTTTAGAAAAAATACTACAACAGCTGTTCCCGGAACGGAAATTTACCTAATTATCCGCAGAAGCCCTAATATGCACACCGGCTATCGAATTCACACTGGATATCCTAACCCATGAACCAAGACTATCCCGAACTACAGCAATTTCTCGCAGCGTACTTCAATCAAGACTGGGTTGACGACCATGAAACAGCAAACGACGTTATTGATTTATTCATATCAGAATCAAATTTAGAAACAAAAACAAAAGTACAACTGGAACTAGACAAACTAATACTCAGCAAAAAGACAGAACAAGAACTTAAAGATTATCTATTTGAAGACATCGGCTGCTACTATTACTACTGCAACGAATGGAAAGACGGACGAACATGGCTCAAGCATATTGCATCAGCTCTAAAACACTCAAAACTATAAAAACAAAGTAAAAATCCACAAGGCTACCTCGATGAAATTAACCAACTTACTGGCGAGGGAATGGTGACTGGAACCTTAGGAGTGCTAGCACCGAATACCTATATCGCGGAGACGACAAAACTCCAGACCATGTCTTTCAATATGGATTCAAAAGCAAGGGAGATAGCAATGACTTATACTTGCACGCACCCGACAGCAACGATCCTCCGAGCAATTTCATAAGTACCTCTCCATCGAAAATTACCGCGATCGATTTTGCGACTAGATATGGAACACGAAAAGGATTTCTTTACGTATTGAAAAAAATCCCTGGTCGAGACGTAAACAAAGAGCTTGGAAAATTAGCACCTTTTGACAACGAGGCAGAAATTGCCATACAAAGTAAAATTGACACAGAAAATATATCGGGCGCAACCCCTATGAGGCGAGACGGGGGGGCTACGTGGGCTATTCAATTCCGAACCCGAACAGGAAAGTAAAATGAAAACAAAAAAAGTCAAAGCAATAATAAATAACGTAGAACAATACGTTACGTTTCAATATGACTCTTCACATATAAAACTTAAATTCTCCGAGGCAGATAATTTCGGAAAAACATATACCGCAGACGACATGTATCTTTGCCTAGCCAAAATCAGAATTGATTTTCCTCATATAAAATTTCTTTGCAAAGGCGCCAAGATAAATGTAAGGCCTTCAAGTATGGCCTCACAAATGAGCGGAGGAATGGTTGCATATGAGTTAACACTTGGAAAACGCACAACACGCGAAGATTTGGTTCATATATTTGACCATGAGGAGTACAACCTGACAAACGACCCACGGGAACAACAAAAATTTTATGAAGAATGGATAGTGTCTATAGGTGCCAACAGACCTGAGCCCTTAGGCTCGAACGACGACACAGACTGATTCTTAGCGGGTGATTTTGGGCTGCTTCGCAGCCCAACGCAGGGCAAGCCTGCTCGCCACAGAAAAGCTTCGAAAGACAACAAAGGGGGCTCACCAACCTTCCTTGAGCATGCGCAACTCAAGATGCTGCAACAGCATGATGGTCTTCCCATCCACAATCTCGCCGTTTTGCACCATTGCCAAAGCCTCATCGAACCCCAGCTCCAGTACTTCGATATCCTCGCCCTCCTCTTCCAATCCACCACCGTTGCTCACCTGGTCGTCAGGCTGGTACTCCCCCATGAAAAAGTGAATCCGCTCGGTCACCGAGCCTGGGCTCATGAACGCTGCGTAGATTTTCTCGACATGGCCGACGCGATAGCCGGTCTCTTCCTCGGCCTCCAGGCGAATGCGTTCTTCGGGGCTGGCGTTATCAAGCAACCCGGCCGCCGCTTCGATGAGGTAGCCATGGTAATCGTTGACGAACGTCGGCATGCGAAACTGGCGAATCAGCAACACCGTACGCTGCGCGCGGTTGTACAGCAGGATGGTCGCGCCGTTGCCGCGGTCGTAAACCTCGCGGGTCTGGGCTTGCCAGCTGCCGTCGCGGCGGCGCAGGTCGAAGCTGTACTTTTTCAGCAGGTACCAGTTTTTCGAAAGGGTCTCTTCAGCGGTAATGCGCACGGGGCTGTCAGCCATGGTCGTTTTCTCAAGAAAGGGAATGTGTCTGTTTGATGCGATCCCAGGCAGCGGCGACTTCTTCTGCGCTGCTTGCCTTGATCCGCGCCAGATTACGCGGATATTCAACCCCGGGATTTTCCGTAAACCGCGTAGCGGTGAATTGGCCGTTGCTCGCGCGCAGGATGTAACCGGTGTCTTCACACTGCGCCGATGCCAGGTACACCACCCCCGGCGTCACCCACTCCGGTTTGAGTTCATCCGGCTCTTCAGTCACGCCCCACATGCGCGTCTTCGCCACCGGCGAGATCGCATTGACTTTGACGCCCGCCTCCAACCCCTCATGGCTCAACGCATTCATGATCCCCAGTTGGGCCATCTTGCCGGCGCTGTAGGCCACCAGGCCGGTTTGCTCGTACTGCGCGTACATGGCGCGGTCGGAGGTGGTGAGGATGATGCGCGGCGCGGGTGAACGCAGCAGGTGCGGCCAGGCGTGCTTGCACAGCCACAGCGGGGCGTAGAGGTTGATGTCCATGGCACGTTGCAGGAACGTGGCGTCGAGGTCGGTGATGTTCTGGTAACCCACCCAGCCGGCGTTGTGAATCAGGATATCGAGTTGGCCAAAGGCCTCGAGGGTGTACGCAACCAACTGCCGGCAGCCCTCGTTCGTGGACAAGTCGCCGCCGTGACCGATCACGTTCAAGCCTTCGGCCTGCAACGCCTTTGCCGCCGCCTGGACGACCGTTGCATCGCTGCCTGCGCCCGCGCTGTCGGCGCCGATATCGCTGATCACCACCCGTGCACCGCCCTGGGCCAGTGCCCGTGCGTAACAGAGCCCCAACCCGCGTGCGCCGCCGGTGACGATTGCGGTCTTGCCTATGAAATCCATGTGCTTGCTCTCCTGTTCGGCGGCCCACCCTAACAATCTCTGCACGTTTTGTTCAATGCAGTAACACTTTGTAAGAAACACCCATGGGCGGCTGTCGAATTAATTCCTGCCTGCCCAGGCCATCTGGTAAAACCCCTGCTTCACCTTTTTCCTGGAACCTTCATGTCCTCTCGTTTTTTCTCGCGCCTGAGCCTGCGCTGGTTTCCCATGCTGTGCATGGCGTTGTTGATCGTCGGCCTTCCGGTGGGATGCGCCGTGCTGCAACACAAGGAGCGTGAGCTGGTGTTTCGCATCGAGCCGGGCACCGCCAGTTGGTACAGCGGCTTGCCCAAAGCGGTGCAGGAGTTCGAACTCAAGCCCGCCAGTTTCAAATCGGGACAGAACATTCATGGCTGGTGGTACCCGGCGGACAACAAGGACGCGCCTGCCATCCTCTACCTGCACGGCGTGCGCTGGAACCTGACCGGGCAACTGTTTCGCATCGAGCAACTGCACGCCCTGGGCTATTCGGTGCTGGCCATCGACTATCGCGGCTTCGGCCAGAGCCACGGCGAGCTGCCGTCGGAAACCACCGTGTACGAAGATGCGCGCATCGCCTGGGAGCGTTTCCAGGTGCTGCAACCCGATCCGCAAAAACGCCTGATCTATGGGCACTCCCTGGGCGGCGCGGTGGCCATCGACCTGGCTGCCGAACTGGGCAAGCAGACACCGCTGCCGGTGCGCGGGCTGGTGATCGAATCGACCTTTACCTCGCTGGCGGATGTGGCGACGGCCGTGGCGAATACCTCGTTGCCGGTGCGCTGGCTACTGTCGCAGAAATTCGATTCCATCGACAAGATTGCCGACATCCACATGCCACTGCTGGTGGTGCATGGCCTCGACGACCGCTACGTACCGCCGCGCTTCAGCCAAGCATTGTTTGAAGCCGCCCAGGAACCCAAGCGGCTGTTGTTGGTGCCCGGCGCCAGCCATAACAACAGCATGAGCCTGGCGGGTCGCAGTTATGGCCAGGCGCTGGACAAACTGATGCAAGCGAAGATGCCGGCGCAGGTTGTCACGCACTCCACAGGCCGCGACGGCGACTCATAAAATCGCTTTTCGGCACTGGGTTAGCGCTTGCCTGTCAAGCGCAAACCCTGCCCATGCTGGGCCAAAGC
This sequence comes from Pseudomonas sp. CHM02, assembly GCF_000612585.1. Taxonomy (GTDB): domain Bacteria; phylum Pseudomonadota; class Gammaproteobacteria; order Pseudomonadales; family Pseudomonadaceae; genus Aquipseudomonas. The sequence continues at coordinate 51,816 of NZ_JFCA01000032.1, read as the reverse complement.
GGAAGTTGATCAAATATTGATCTTGGCTTAAATCGCCAACCCTGCCGGGGCTTCGCAAAGTTATCCACAGAGATACCCACGGTTTTCGTGGACAACTCTTTTTATTTTTTACGTTTTTTTTGCTCCGTGAATGCTTTCTGGAAATGTACCCGGCAACAAAATCTCGCGATTCACATCGCGTATATCGTTATAGCCACACAGCGCCATGGTCACGTCCAACTCACGGGCGATGATCTCAAGCGCCTTGGTGACGCCCGCCTCGCCCATCGCGCCCAGACCGTACAAATGCGGCCGGCCGATCAGGGTGCCTTTCGCACCCAACGCCATCGCCTTGAGCACGTCCTGGCCGGACCGAATGCCGCCATCCAGCCACACCTCGATACGCTCGCCCACCGCCTCCACAATCGCCGGCAGTTGGCTGATGCTCGACGGTGCGCCATCCAGTTGCCGCCCCCCGTGATTGCTCACCACCAAGGCATCGGCACCGGCGTTCGCGGCCAGGCGGGCGTCTTCCACATCGAGGATGCCCTTGATGATCAGTTTGCCGCCCCAGCACTTCTTGATCCATTCCACATCGTCCCAGCTCAGGCGCGGGTCGAACTGCTGGGCCGTCCAGGAAGACAGCGAACTCATGTCGGCGACGCCTTTTACATGCCCGACGATATTGCCAAAGCCACGGCGTTTGGTGCCGAGCATCCCCATTACCCAGCGCGGCTTGGTGGCCATGTTGAGGATATTCGGCAGGGTCAGTTTGGGCGGCGCCGACAGGCCGTTGATCAAGTCCTTGTGGCGTTGCCCGAGGATCTGCAAATCGAGGGTCAGCACCAACGCATCCACACCGGCCGCCTTGGCGCGCTCGATCAATTGCTCGATGAAGGCGCGGTCGCGCATCACATACAACTGGAACCAGAATGGCGTGCCGACGTGTTCGGCGATGTCTTCCAGGGAACAGATGCTCATGGTCGACAGGGTATAGCGCAGGCCAAACGCGGCAGCGGCGCGGGCGGTGAGAATCTCGCCATCGGCGTGCTGCATGCCGGCCAATCCGGTAGGTGCCAGGGCCACCGGCATGGCCATCTCCTGGCCGATCATGGTGGCGCGGATCGAACGCTGATCGATATTGCGCGCGACCCTTTGGCGGAATTGGATGCTGGCGAAATCGCTTTCATTGGCCCGGTAAGTGCTCTCAGTCCAGGAGCCGGAATCGGCGTAGTCATAGAACATGCGTGGGACACGTTTTTGCGCGAGCTTGCGTAAGTCTTCGATGGTTGTGATCAACGATATCTAGGTCACCTCTCCCTGAACTGAATGCTGAGAGTAACCGCCCAATGGTCGCACAACAGCCATTGCGTTTAGATCGCGGCACGCTTAATCTCGCACAAACCCGCAAAAAAGCGCACAACCATGCACAACACTCATCAAACCATCGACCTGCCTTCTTTGCGCAAACAGAAGATCCTGTTGCTGCTGGAGCGCGACGGTAAAGTCACCGCCGCCGAACTGGTGGAACATTTTGCCGTGTCCCAGGACACCATCCGCCGCGACCTCGGTGAACTCGCCGCCGCCGGCCTGTTGCAACGCGTACACGGCGGCGCACTGCCCCGCCCCAAGGACACCGGCAAAGATTTCTTCACCCGCGTCGGCGAGACTAACGAGACCAAGCGCCAGCTCGCCCGACTGGCGGCCGACCGCGTGGAAGATGGCCAGATCGTGCTGTTCGATTCCGGCTCCACCACCCTGCAGATCGCCCAGGCATTACCCCACTCGATCCGCCTGACCGTGGTGACACCGTCGCCCATGATCGCCATTGCCCTGGCCGACCATCCCGATGTGAAAGTGATACTCGCGGGCGGCCAGCTCAACCCGGCGACCCTGTCCACCAGTGGCCATGAAACCGTGCGGCTGATCCAGGGCATCAAGGCCGACCTGCTGTTTACCGGCGTGTGTGCGCTGCATCCGCAAGTGGGCATCAGTTCGCTGCATTTTGACGAAGTGGCGGTCAAGCAAGCCTTGCTCGACAGCGCGTCCCACGTGGTGGCGGTGACCATGGCGGACAAGCTCGGTGCGGTGGAGCCCTTCGTGGTGGCGCCATGCAGCCGCATTCACACACTGATCACCGAGTGGCATGTACCGAGTGTGGAGGCGTACGAGCAGCTAGGGTTGGAAGTGTTGCGGGTGGAGGTCGAGTAAGGACAGCGCATCGGGCGTTGCCAGGCCGCTGGCGGTGTTGTCGAAGATGCACCAGGTGGAAATGCCATCCGCCACGGACGCGCTCAACAAGCGCGCGTACGCCGCAACCCGTTCGGGCCCGTAGGCACTGTGATAGATACGCGGCGTTCCATGCAGGCGCCAATAACGCACGCCCTGCCAGCCCGCCGGGGCATCTCCCGAGGCGAACACCGGCGGGTCGGCGGCCACTCGCCCAACCTGCAGAGCCTGCAACATCCCTTCGGCCGCCAGCCAGCTCGCATGCCGGGGTTCAAGCACCACAGCCCCGGCAAACCGTTCGCGCAACGCCATGAAGAATGCGTTGGCAACAACCGGTTCGTAGCTCAGCAACGGCGGCAATTGCACCAGCAGGCAACCCAGCTGTGTGCCCAGTTGCAGGCATTGCCCGAGAAATTCATCGAGTGCCGCCTCGCAGCCTTGCAAGCGCAGCTCGTGGGTAATGTGCTTGGGCACCTTGACCGAAAATCGAAAGCCTGGCGGCACCGATTGCGCCCAACGCGCATAGGTCTTCGCCAGGTGCGGGCGATAGAACGAACTGTTGATTTCCACCGCATTGAAGCGCGACGCATAGCGCTGCAAATGCGTGCCCCCGGCGGCAAACGCCGGCCAGTATTCACGGGGCAGACTCCAGCCCGCACAGCCCACTGACAGCACTGCGGTCAAAACAGCACCTTGGCCGCATCGCGCATGAAAATCTCGATGGTCTTCGGGCCCACACCGTCGAATTCCCCAAGGCGCTTTTCGAAGCCCTCACGGTTCTCGCTGGCACTGAGCATGCGGGTGATCTTTCCCGCGTACTCGGCGTTCAACTTGGCGCTGAGGTCGAGCAAACGCTGTGCGGTGGTTTCGTCATAGCGCACATAGTGGGCACGTCCGAGCATGGCCACCAACTCACGCGATGTGCAGTGCTGCAACTTGCGCGCAGTGTCGCGACCGTGTTCTTCGACAATCACCTTGTAGGCCTGCGCGGCAATCGGTGCCTGGATACGCTTGCCCATGAGAAAACTGGCGATAAACCACTTGAACAGACCACTGTCATCGTCGGGTTGGAGATCGATGCCCAACTCCGACGCGGTGATAGAACGGGCCATGTTCAGCGGCCCAGCTTGCGCTCGGCCTTGGCGGCCTGTTCGTTGATGGCATCGGTCTGGCGCTGAGTGTCTTTGATCGAGGTCGGCGTCACGACTTTATCGACGGTTTCAGTCTTGGGATTCGGGCGCTCCAGGGTCTGGCCTTTCGCGGCTTTGTCTGTACCCTGCTGGGCCTCTTCGGAGCTGATGGGGGCCGGGGTTTTGTCGGCAGTCATGGTCTGTCTCCAGTCAGATGAAGGCCCGCAGGAATGCGCGGGCGCTTAAAACAGCAGAGGCCTGCCGGTTTGGATAGTTCAAGGAAATTGCCCATGCCAACCGCCCAGGAAATAAGCGCAAATTAATTTAAACCTTTGCCGTCCCAGCCGGATCAACTCTCCCATATCCCCTCCTTCGCTCACCCATCAGGAGACACTCGATCATGAGTTCACACCTCAACGGCAAGAAGATTCTAGTCATCACTTCCAACACTGGCATCGAGCGCGATGAACTGCTCAAGCCACTGGAAGCACTGCGCGGTTATGGCGCGACGGTGACCCACGGTTCCAGCAAAGGCGGCACCACCCAGACCTTCGTCGACGACACCGAGAAAGACAGGACCGTGGAGTCCGACGCGAAACTGTCCGAACTCTCCGGCGCCGACTTCGATGCGCTGGTCATTCCCGGCGGCACCGTCAACGCCGACACACTGCGCCAGGATGCGGCGGCCTTGAAACTGATCAATGAATTCGTGCAAGCGGGCAAGACCGTGGCGGCGATCTGTCACGGGCCATGGGCGCTGATTGATGCGGGCGTGATCAAGGGCAAGACCCTGACCTCCTACAAGAGCGTGCGCATCGACCTGGAAAACGCCGGCGCCGCCGGATGGGTCGATGCCGAGGTCAAGGAATGCAAGGCCAATGGCTGGACATTGATTACCTCGCGCACACCGGATGATTTGCCGGCGTTCAATGAGGCGATTGCCAAGGCCGTCGCGGGCTGATTTTTTACAGCGCAACGAAAACAGGCGCCTTGATGGCGCCTGTTTCGCATCGACTCATGCCTCAGCTTTTACGGTGCTCCTGTTTTACGATGCTCTGGCATTTCCCGTTTAGGCCCAAACATCGCCCAGGCAATCAGGCCAAACATCGGCACAAAGATCAGCACCACCAGCCACAGCCCCTTGGTCTCCCAGCCACCGGTGCTACGCAGCACGACATTGATCGCCCACAATTCCAACAGCAGCAGAATCACCGCCAAACCGATCCAGATATATTGAATTTCCATGCTTCACCTCCTAGGTCGTATGCATTAGGTCAAGCGTCGGCCGCGAGGGTTCATTAAAATTTTCGCAGATGGTGCGGCGTTGTGGATTGCAACGCGCCAAACGCCCAACCATGCAAGGTGCACGACGAGTATCGCGCCGCGCTACTTCTAGCCCCTTGAATTACATGGTGATTCGACAAACGCTCAAGTTGGTACAACTGATGCACCTCTTGACGGGACGAGGCGTGCATTTCGACACGCCCTGAGTTCCCGTGAGGTGTCACCCATGAATGCCATTGACCTGCTCAAAGCCGACCACGAACGCGTGAAGGCGCTGCTGACTCAATTGAGTGAGTCCACCGAACGCGGAGTAAAAAAACGCACTGAGCTGCTGGCCAAACTGGAAGCGGAAATCAGCCTGCACACCCGGCTGGAAGAAGAAATCCTCTACCCGGCGTTCCGCAAAGCCGGTGGCAAGGAACAGGACATCATGTACCACGAAGCCAAGGAAGAGCACCGCACCGTCGACTCCCTGGTACTGCCCGACCTGAAGCAGACCGAGCCTTCGACAACGGAGTTTTCCGGCCGCGTCAAAGTGGTCAAGGAACTGCTGGAGCACCACATCGAGGAAGAAGAAACCGAGATGTTCCCCCAGGCTAAAAAGCTGCTGGGCAAAGCGTTGCTTGACGAGTTGGGCGCCGAAATGGAAGCGATGAAAACGGCGCATAAAAAGTTGCAGTCGACCAAGCCCATGGCGGCTTGATCGAGGCATGACGGGAGCCTGGGGGTGATCCAGGCTCTTGCTACCTCCACACGCTAGGGGATTGCGTCATGAAGACCAGATCGTCCCAAAGGATTTTACTCATCGTCGGCCTATCAGCCCTGCTCACCGGCCCCGCCCTCGCCGCCTTTGGCGATAACCCGCAACCGTCGTCCAACGCCTTGAGTGGCGACAGCGCTAGCGGCTCTGCCCTACCACCGGGCACCTACCCCAGCAGCCCCTCAAACAGCGACAAGAACAGCAAAGACACCGACAAGCAGCCGAGCAAATCGACCAAACCGGCTGACACTCACAAACCGGCCAAGGAAAAGCCGCGTTCAGGCAGTTGACAATCGGTAGACCTTGACCCGTGGAATACCGGCGGCTGCCAGCAGGTCGATGTCCAGGGCATCCAGGCACTTGTCGGCGCTCACCACCGGTTGACCACGCTCCAGCACCTGCCCGCGCTTGCGTACGTGTTCACCCAAGCGCAACGGTGGGCACCAGATACGTGGGCCATACACGCGGCAGCGTTGCAGGGGCACCACGCTGTCGGCCCCCGCGGGCAGCGGCGCACCGCTGAAGGTCCGTGCGGCCTGCCTTGCCTGCAACGGCACATCGCGGCTGTCTGGCTCGACAACAACCAAGTAACCGCCGAGCTCCGGCACGTCGAACGCACGCAGGGCATAGCCGTCCAAGTCGCTGCTGTCCCGAGCCGGCACATCGAGGGGTGAAAACACGTCTTCGGCAGTCACCCGCCCAAGGGCCTGGGCCAGGGTAATCATCTCGGTGCAAACACAACGGCGCGGGATCAGGTCCGCCATGATCCAGGCTCCCGGCGCTGAAAACACACAGGCCACCGGCGACGCAATGGCGCAAGGGAAAGGGGCATGGCGCGTTCCTCCAGAACGTTCGCCACAGTGTGGGAAGCGACGCCGTATCACGCCTTGATCGCGGTCAACAAACGTGCGCGGCATGACACCGCACGCCTGTTCATTACCGCGCAAGAACAACTCAGTTCCGGTCGAAACGCTCCCGCGCCTGGCGAAAATCCTCGCCCTTCTCCACCACCCAAGTCCACAGTGGGATCATGTGCACCAGCAGTTCCGTCCCGAGGGTCGACAGCTCGTATTCGACCTTCGGTGGCACTTCCTGGAAGTCATGGCGCAGCACCAGCCCGTCGCGCTCCAACTGGCGCAAAGTGCGAGTCAGCATGCGTTGGGTGACACCGTGCATGCGCCGGCCGATCTCGGCGTGACGCAGGCGACCGCTCACACCCAGCACGTGCACGATGCCCAGGGACCAGCGGTTTCCCGCATGGGTCAGCACTTCGCGCTTGAGGCCGTCATCGTCAGCGCTCAGGGCATCACAGGCTGCCTGTGAACGGCGGATGATCTCGTCGTTATCCATGTGGGCGTCTCGGTATCACGGGTGTGCCTTCTTATGCGCAGCGATTAATTCTGCAAGCATGCCACGACTTTCAACCCACACGGAGCCTCCTATGACCTCCTCTTCCATCCTGGTACTCGGTGCCGGCGAACTGGGCATGGCCGTCTTGCACGCACTGGCCGACCTAGCCGCACCGCGCGGCACCCGCATTGCCGTACTGCTGCGCCCCGCCAGCCTGCAATCGGCGGCGGCCAGCACGTTGGCTGAACGCGGTATCGAGCGGGTACCCGGTGATCTGCTGAACGACAGCCTAAGCACGCTTGCCGGGATCTTTGCCCCTTTCGACACGGTGATTTGCTGCACCGGTTTTGCCGCCGGCCCCGGTACCCAGCTCAAGCTGGCGCGAGCCGCCATCGAAGCAGGCGTGAGGCGTTATGTGCCGTGGCAATTCGGCGTGGACTATGACGTGATCGGGCGTGGCAGCCCGCAGGATACGTTCGATGAACAACTCGACGTACGCGACCTGCTGCGCGCCCAGCAAGGCACACAATGGCTGATCATTTCCACGGGGATGTTCACCAGTTTTCTGTTCGAACCCTCGTTTGGCGTGGTCGACCTGGCACAGAACAGCGTGCATGCCCTGGGCGGCTGGGACACCGCCGTCACCGTCACCACACCTGAAGACATCGGCCGGCTGACCGCGCAAATCGTATTCGCGCAGCCGCCGCTCGCCAACCAAGTGGTGTTCACCGCTGGCGACACCCTGTCCTATGGGCAACTGGCCGATACCGTGGACGCCGCCCTCGGTATCCAGCTCAAGCGCGAGCCCTGGCCAGTGCCGATGCTGCTGGACGAACTGGCGAAGGATCCCGACGACAACCTGAAGAAATACCGTGCAGTGTTCGCCCAGGGCAACGGCGTGGCCTGGGACCCGGCCGTGACGTTCAACGTCCGTCACCAGATCGCCGTGACGGACGTTGCCGCTTGGATTCGCCAGCACCTCAAGGCACCGGCAACCAACCGCTGAACTCACCACGGGTATTCAACGGGCACCAGGCGAAGTCCCATTCCGAGCCCGGCAACGCCTGGTGTTCGGCGCCCGCCAACGGCGGTCCCTTCCAATCGAACACCGTTGCACCTTGCCAGGCCAGGACCACACCTCGGGCCTGGCTTGCGTCTGTATGGACCCAGCGCGCGGCCGCCGCGGCCATGAAGGCCTCGATGGGTTCATCGTCAGTCTGCGCTCGATACACGGAGCCCAGCAGCCAACGGCAGACGTTCAGGTGATAGGTCCAATCCAGCGGCGGCTGATTGCGATAGGCCCAGGTCATGAAGCTGCGAAACAGGTTCAGGCCCTCGGGCGGGTCGAGCTTGAGCAGCGCCGGGCAGATATCGAACAGGGTGTGCCAATACGGCAACAGCCGTGCGTCCAGGTGCACGAAGCTGCGGGAATTGCTGGGGTATTCAGGCAGCGCGGGCTCCGCGTGCAGGCGACGGGACGCCTTGCTGACCAGGCGGCGGGCGCCTGCGGGCAACAGGTGGTTCATGAAGCGCACTCACAGTCATGACGATGGAATGCCTCCTCGTCTCAGGAGGCCCAGGGCATACGTCAGAATGCGGGGGAAGCGCGGGGGTTGGCCGAGGGCCAGGAATAACGCGGCGGCGCCTTGTTGCGCCGTTCATGGGCCGGGCGCGGGGTTTGCCCAAGGCCGAGCAGCCATGCCAGTCCGATCAGGAACACCAGGGTGACGGTCAAGGCATTGCAGACGGGGCAGGCAAAGTAGTTCGAGATGTTGCTGGAAGACGGGCTGCCCAACCCTTTGTCGGAAACTGGCGGCTGGCTGCCGTCCACCGAACAGAACGCCCCGCCGATGCCATTGAGGGCCTGGCCCATCATCTGCCCATGCCCCAAACCGCAGACGAACAGGTTCATCAGCACGCAGAAGTACAGGGCCCAGGCGATCAGCGAACGGTCAGGGTGGCTCAATTTCATGGCGGCGACTCTACCACCAGAGCCGCAGAAGGATGAAGCGCGGCATGCCCCTGTGGCAGAACGTCGCAGATTACGTGGACCTGCCAGGGTTGGTAGACTGGGCGCCCTCAAAGCCTGACGTATTGATCCAGAGCAATGCAGGCGCTTCACAGGATGCACAGTTGATGAGTACGTTATTCACCCGCCGCAAAGTGCTGACCGGTATGGGCCTGCTGGGCCTGGGCAGCCTGCTGGGCGGCTGTGACTACAGCCCCAGGCTGAACTTCAAGTACGGCAAGGACTTGAGCGACAAGATCATGGGTCGCACCTTCAAGCTCAAGAACACTGACGGCGAGACCGTCACCCTGAGTTCGTTCCGTGGCCTGATGCCGGTGGTGTTCTTCGGTTTCACCCAGTGCCCGGCCGTGTGCCCGACCACCCTGGCGCGCGCCGCCCAGGCCAAGAAGCTGATGGGCCGCGACGGCGAAATCATGCAGGTGGTGTTTATCACCCTGGACCCGGAACGCGACACGCCCGAGATTCTCGACAAGTACGTCAAGGCCTTCGACCCCAGCTTCGAAGCGCTGTACGGCACCCCGGAAGAAATCGCCGTGGCCGCCAAGGAATTCGGGATCTTTTATGAAAAGATCCCCGCCGGCGACACCTATACCCTGTCCCACACGGCCACCAGTTTCGTGTTCGACACCCGTGGCAACCTGCGCCTGGGCCTGCAGGCATCCCTTACTGCTAAAGAGTGCGCAGAAGACCTGCTCACCGTCATGGAGGTCTGCTAATGACTGCCGTTCAACACCTCAAACGCGCCCTTGTCGGCATGACCTTGCTGGGCCTCGCCGCCCACGCCAGCGCCCAGGTGCACGTCACCGACGCCTGGGTACGCGCCAGTGTGCCGGGCCAACCGTCCAGCGGCGCGTTCATGACCGTCACCGCCGACAGCGCCAGCAAGCTGCTGAGCGTGGCCTCGCCAGTGGCCAAGGACGTGCAGATCCATGAAATGAGCATGAAGGACGACGTGATGCGCATGGGTCCGGTGGACTCGGTGGCCCTGCCGGCCGGCAAGGCCGTGACTCTAGACCCTAACGGTTACCACGTGATGCTGATGGGCCTGACCGGCCAGATCAAGGAAGGCGACCAGGTGCCGCTGACCCTGACCGTGCAAAATGCCAAGGGTGAGAAGCAGACGATTGAAGTGACAGCGCCTGCCCGTGGCCTGGATGGGATGGACCACAGCAAGATGCACTGAGTCACAGCACGCGCAAATGGGCCGCCGGCGCAACGCTCGGCGGCTCGCGCAGAAAATCGATCAGCGCCCGCAGCTTGCGGCTCACACGGCGGCGATCGGAGTAATACAGGGTGAAGCCGGGCAATGCCGGGCACCAGTCTTCGAATAGGCTGACCAGTTCACCACGGGCGACAAAAGGGTCGATATGGCCGCTGATCATGTAGCCGATACCCAAACCATCCAGCACGCTCTGCACCAACGCTGAAGAATCGTTGACGATCATTCGGCCGCGCACTGCCAATTGCAGGGTTTCCTGGCCGTTGGCAAGGTCCCAGCGTTCGACCACGCCGCTGGACGCACGGAACGTGATGCAGTTGTGCTGGAGCAGTTCGCTGGGATGTTGCGGTGTACCGTGTAGCGCCAGGTAGGCCGGCGCGGCAATCACGCGCATGCACAGAGGCGGCCCGACCTTGACCGCAACCATGTCCTGCTCGACGAAATCACCGAAGCGAATACCCGCGTCATAGCCCAGGCGGACGATGTCCACCAATGCGTTTTCCAGGGTCAGTTCCAGGTCGATCTGCGGGTGGGCTTCGAGAAACGCCGCGAGCAAAGGCTGCAGCACGGTCATGTAGGCGGCACGCGGCACGTTCAGGCGCAGCAGGCCGGACGGTGAGCCGCTGCTGTCCCCCACTTCCAGGGCGGCGGCCGTCAGGGCCATGACCGCCGGTTGCACTTTGGCCAGGAACCCCAGCCCCGCTTCGGTCAGGCTGACGCTGCGGGTCGTGCGATTGAACAGCGCCACCCCCAGGCGCCGCTCCAGGTTGCGAATCACCTGGCTGACCGCTGACGGCGACACACCGAGGCGCACGGCGGCGGCCGAGAAACTGGCATGTTCGGCGACGCAGACGAACGTCACCAACCCGTCGAGTTGATCCTGGCGCATAAAGGGTTCCGCATAAAATGAACGGTATAGCACAAGCATTATGAAGATAGGCTTCAAAGCATGAATAGGATTAGGGGGCTAGTGCATTCAATCAAACCCTGCCCGCATACTTAAAAGCTCTGCCATCTACACTTACTATATATTTTCAATCTGAAAACAGACTCGATAGCCTGACGGCTCACAACTCCAAAAATAAATCGGGTATTCCTGTGAACACATCCCCCCGCGCCCTCAAAAGCCTGCTTCATCTGGCGGTGGCTTTCGCCCTGTTCAACAGCGTTGGCGCCCATGCCGCCAACACCGGCGAACTGCCCTGCACCACCACCGAACAATGCGCCGCCCAGGCAGCGAAAGTCGGCGCCACGCCTGACAGCTCGCACACCGAGCACAAGGCCAAGGGCGATCCGACCCAGACCCAATTCGCCTGGCTGAACCGCATCAACAAAGCCTCGATCGTGATGCTCACCGAAGAAGGCATCGTCAAACCCGAGATGGGCCAGAAGATCGCCGGCGGCGTGCGTTACGCGATTGCCCAGGCCGACCAGCCCGGTGGCACGCGCCCCAGCGATGTGCTGCAACTGGAAAAAATCATGACCGACAAGATCGGTCCCGAGGCCTCGCTGATCCACTCCGGCCGCAGCCGCCAGGACATGCTCGCCACCTACCGCCTGGCCGCCCTGCGCAGCCAGGTGCTGGCCTACAGCGAAGCCCTCAACGCCACGCGCCTGCGCCTGCTGAACATTGCCGACAAAAACGTCGACACCCTGGTCCCGGCCTACACCAACGGCGTGCAGGCCATGCCGATCAGCTATGCGCATTACCTGCTGGCGTTTGAAGCGGCATTTGACCGCGACGGCCAGCGCATCCGCGAGCTGTACACACGCTTGAACAAGAGCCCGATGGGCACCGCTGTGCTGGCCAACTCCGCCTACCCGCTGAACCGCGAGCGCCTGGCCGAGTTGCTGGGCTTTGATGGGGTGCGCGAGAACTCGTTGGACTCCAGCCAGGTATCGACCTATGACATTCCGATCGAAGCGGCCAACCTGGCGTCGTCGTCGGCGATTCGCGTCGGCGCCATGATTGGCGACATCCACACCCAGTACCATCAGATCCGCCCGTGGTTGCTGCTGGATGAAGAAGCCACCTACACCAGCAGCGCCATGCCGCAAAAACGCAACCCCGGCCTGCTGATGCGTGCCCGCGAGACCGCCTCGGATGTGGTCGGCCTGGCCCAGGCCGTGACCCTGCGCGCGCACAACGTCACCACCGGCATGACCGACTACAAGTTCGCGTTTGATTCACTGGGCGTGTTCCGCTCCACCAAGGAAATGTTCGAAAGCCTGGACGCGGTGCTCGATGCGCTGCAGATCAACCCGCAGCGGGCGCTGGAAGAGCTGGAATCGGAATGGACCACCTCGATGGAACTGGCCGACACCCTGGAGCGCCAATTCAAGGTGCCGTTCCGTATCGGTCACAGCTTTGCGTCGCTGATCGTCACCGAGGCGCGCAGCAACGGCACCACACCGAAAACCTTCCCGTACGCCGACGCGCAGAAGCTGTATAGCCAGGCGGCCGACAAGTACAAGTGGACGCCCAACACCTTGCCGCTGGATGAGGCAGGCTTGCGCGCAGCCCTGTCGCCCACCACCATGGTACAGACCCGCAAAGGCACTGGCGGCCCGCAGCCGCAGGAGGTCAAGCGCATGCTGGTGGAGGCGCGCAAGACGCTGGAGGGCGATCAGCAGTGGTTGAAAGAGCGGCGTGAAAAGCTGCAGAGCGCTGAAGGCAACCTCGACAAAGCGTTCGACAAGCTCGCCACTACCAAAAACTGACACCCTCGCCCCGCAAGAGCCGGCTTGCCGGCGATCGCGCCCCTGAAGACCTCGCTGATCTCAAGGACGCATCGCCGGCAAGCCGGCACCTACAGGGGGCGGTGTGTGAGTTGGGCGTGCAATGCCTCACGGTCAATCGACCGTTGCCACCCACAAATCGCCAGGCACGCCACGCAGTTGCCCAGCACATTGGTCAGCGAGCGGCATTTCATCAAGCGTTCCACTCCCAGCAGCAACCCGACGCCTTCCAGCGGCACCAGTTGCAGGATGTTCAAGGTGGCGATCAACGTGAACAACGCCGAGCCCGCCACGCTGGTGGAGCCCAGCGACGTCACCATGCAGATGACCAGCACCGCGAGCAGCTCCGGCACGGCGATCTCGACCCCGGCCATATGGGCCAGGAACATGATGGCGGTGGTCAGGTACAGGTTGGTGCCAGCCAGGTTGAAGGTGTAGCCGGTGGTCAAGACCAGACGCATTAATTGGCGATCACAACCGAGGGCTTCGAGTTTATTCACGCAACCTGGAAGTGCAGCGACAGAAGAGCCCGTAAATGTCACCAATAACAACTCTTCTTTTAAATACACAATCAACCGGGACAACTTGACCCCGACCAATCGGGTAAGCGTGGCAAACACTAAAACTACAAACAGTGCACTGACCAGGTAAATAACCACGACAAACTTCAACAACGGCAATACTGAACTTACACCGTATTTCCCCACCACAAAGGCCATCGCTCCAAACGCTGCCAACGGGGCAAACCTGAGGACGATCCGCAGCAGGTAGAACAACCCTTGCACCCCGGTTTCCAGCCAGCCCAGGCAGCGGTTGCCCAAGGCGCTGCCGCGGCCCAGCAACAGCCCGCAGACCACGGCGGCAAACATCACCTGCAGCACCAGGCTCTGGGTGAACACACGATATAACGTGGAGGATGCCGACAGCAGCGACAGCTCGTGCAGGAAGCTTTCCGAAGGCACCGGCGGCGTCGACAACACCCCGTGTTCCAGATTGAACACCCAGCCAGTGGCCATGCCCAGCATCAGCGCGGCGCAGGACATCAACTGGAAGTACACAATGATCCGTCGCACCACATGGCGGTGATGAGGTTCGCGCTTGATACCGGCGACCCCGGTGGATACCAGTACAAACAACAGAAAGGGCATCAACCCGCCGACCACTCTGATAAAAGTGTCACTGAGCACTTTCATATCAATCGCCAGGTTCGGATACACCAGGCCCAGTATCATGCCAAGTGCAATGGCAATCAAAATAGGCAGGGTTCCGTTCTTGGCGTATCGGGTCGGCATCGGTACTCCAGCCTGTTTTTATTTATTGTTATTGTCGCCCTTCGCAGCTTTGGGCATATTGGGCGCCACGGTCGCTGCCGGCCGCAAATAATAAAGTCTTGTCACGGGATATACCACCATGGAACTTCGCCATTTACGTTATTTCATCATGGTGGCTGAAGAGCGACATTTCACCCGTGCCGCCGCGCGCCTGAACATGCAGCAACCGCCCCTCAGCCAACAGATCCGTGCCCTCGAAACCGAGTTGGGCTTCGACCTGTTCAAGCGCCATCCCAAGGGGGTCGACCTGACCGCCGGCGGCCTGGTGTTTCTCGACGAGGCGCGGGTCATCCTCGCCCGGGTCGAACAGGGCTCCCTCAAGGCGTCCCGCGCTGCACAGGGCATCGAAGGCACGCTGGTGATCGGCTTCACCAGCTCCGCCGCCGCCCACCCGCTGATCCCACGGATCATCCGCGCCTACCGCGAGCGCTACCCCGGCGTGGAACTGTCGATCAACGAAGGCAGCGCCCGCGAGGTGACCGAGGACAGCATCGAAAAACGCCTCGACATCGGCATCCTCCGCGCGCCGGTCAGCACCCACCAGAGCCTGACCTTTCACCGCCTGCTCAATGAAGAAATGCTGCTGACCCTGCCCATCGGCCATCCCCTGTTGAACACACCCGGTAGCGCCATCCCCCTTATCGCCCTCAAGGATGAACGTTTCATCCTCGTACGTCGCCCCGGCGCGCCGGGCATGTACGCCAACCTGATCAAAGCCTGCCAGAACGCCGGTTTCGAGCCGAAAATCGCTTTTGAAGTGGAGCGCATGCTCACCAACGTCAGCCTGGTGGCCGCCGGCGAAGGCATCTCGGTGGTGCCGGCATCAATGCGCGATGTGCACCGTGAAAGCGTGGTGTATTGCCGGATCAAGGACGCGCGCCCCAAGCTGCTCGCACCGATTACGCTGGTGCGACGCACGTTCAATCCGTCGGCGCCGTTGCAGAATTTTATCGGGTTGGCGCGGGAGCTGGGTGGGGTGTATCGCAAGGGAACAGGATGACATCCTCGCCAAGAGCCTGACCGTACGCGGGTTTATCCAGACCGAGTTCGTCGATCAGCAACAGGACACGTTCTTGAAAGAGGCCGCACAGTGGATCGCCGACGGCAAACTCAAATGGCGCGAAGACATTGTCGACGGACTCGAACAGGCACCCGAAGCATTTATCGGACTGCTGGAGGGGCGCAACTTCGGCAAGTTGATCGTGCGCCTCAATCCACGATAAACAACCTCGCCCCGACACTCGTCGAAGAGCGATGGCCTTCCATGTCATTGCCCACCTGGTAACTCATTCCGGCCGTGAGGGTGAACTGGCGGCCGTCTTCCAGCTCCGTGTGCAACTCGCCTTCGAGGCACAACAGAATGTGCCCGCGCCAGCACCAGTGATCCGCCAGGTAGCCGGGGGTGTATTCGACCATGCGCACGCGGGTGGTGCCGAAGTGGCCGGTACGCCATAACGCATTGCCGGTCACGCCAGGGTGAGAAACCGGTTCGACCGTGGACCAGTCGGTGGTGCCAAAGGGGACAGCGTTCAGATCCATGATGGGCTCAGTGATGGTT
The DNA here is from genome assembly GCF_000612585.1 of Pseudomonas sp. CHM02. Lineage (GTDB taxonomy): Bacteria > Pseudomonadota > Gammaproteobacteria > Pseudomonadales > Pseudomonadaceae > Aquipseudomonas. Next base: position 36,208 of record NZ_JFCA01000032.1, on the reverse strand, counting down.
TGCAGGGCTTGAGGCTATCCACCTGGTGCGGCAGCCGATAGACACAGATCAAGCGCTTTTGTGGGATACAGTATCCTGTCCGCACTGCGCTCACGGATACGCTTATGCAGATCGACCCCACCTACGTCCTTCACGAAACCGAACACTGGCTGCTCAACCATCACCTGGCGTCCGCACTACCCGGTTACCTGATGCTGGGTGCCAAGGCACCGATCCATTCCCTGGCGGACATGCCGGAAGCGGCGCTGGCCGAGCTGGGCGGGTTGCTGGCAAAGACCCAGCGGGTGATGGAGGCGCAACTTGAGCCGAAGTGGCTGTACATCAGCCGCTATGGGCACATGCCGGGCTTCCCGCTGCATTTTCATTTCATCCCGGTGTATGACTGGGTGGAGGACGCGTTCTGGCGGGATGAGCGCTATCGGCGGCTGCAAGGTTTTGGCGCGCAGGGCCAGGCGCAGGCATTGACCGATGGCGCGGAACTGACGCTGTTTGTGTGGCGGGAGTTTGGGGAAAGCCCTACGCCGCCGCCGGTTCAGGGAGAATCCCTGCAGCAGGTGATCGCGCGATTGCGCGCTGCGTTCAGACCGGAGTGAAAAGCCCAGCTTAAAACAGATCCCCTGTAGGAGCCGGCTTGCCGGCGATGGCGGTCCGTCATGCAGCCTCGTTGCTGCTGACACGACGCTATCGCCGGCAAGCCGGCTCCACAGGGGTGTGGTATCAGCAGGTGAGGTGTTTGGTCATTGGGACACAGGCCAACTGCAAACCCGACGGCGAATGGTAAATCGCCTGCTCATCGCCCACATACCCACAGGCCCGATAGAAACTCGCCGCATTCAACGTCGCATCCAGCACCAGGGTTTCAATCGCCTGTTCCCGCGCAACGCTCTCCAGGTGATCGAGCATCGCCTTGCCATATCCGCGCCCGGTGAACCCAGGCAACACAAACAATGCGCCGACTTCGTTGTTGTCCGGATCAAGCATGCCGGTGGCCACCGGTTCTCCCTGCACCCACCCCAGGTAAAACGGTTTGTCCATCAGCGCGCTGTAGCCGTCTTCGGCTCTACCCCGCGTCCACAGCAGCATTTGCGCCTGCGTGTAGGCGCCGATGCACTGGCTGCGAATGGCCTGCAAACGGATGTCGAATGCCACTTGGGCATGTTCCTGGTTGGCGCGTTTGATCTCCAGCATGTGTAACTCCTTCCATGAAATCATCGTGCCATTAGCACACTTGTGCTAATCGACCCCTCTTCCCTGCGGCGCTATATTCCCCGGCACTTCCAACGCTGCCCAGACACCGCGCATTCATTGCGCGAGGGGTCGTTGTGCGCTGGAAAAACCATAACAACCCCAAGGAAGAATCACCATGAAACTGCAAGCCTCTGTTACCCGCCTTACCCTGCTCGGCGCCCTGATCATCGGCGTCGCCGGCTGCAGCAATGTCAAACCCAGCGAAGACCACCTCAAGACCTTGTCGGAAACCAACCTGGGCGAGCCGGTCAAGCGTATCTCCAACGTGCGCAGCGACTCGATGACCACCTACTACATCGCCAGCGCCGCCTCCGGCGACTACAACTGCTCCGTACCCAGTGGCGCCAGCGGTGGTTTGTTCACGGTGGCGAGCTTTGGCCTGATGAAGCCCGCCGCCTACTGCCAGCCCAAGGGCGCACGGGGCAACGCGCTGCAGGGCTTCACCCAGTAACCGTCTCCTGGCTCAAGTCCCGCAGGGTGCCGCGCAGTTCAGCGGGACGCACGGGCTTGGAGAGAATGGCGATCTGACGGTCGTACAGCGCGGCCTGGATTTTCTCCACATCGTGCCCGGTGAGGATCAGCGCCGGGACCGCCCAGCCGCGTTGTTCACGCAGGGCATCGATGCATTCGATACCGGTGGCGTGGTTCCCCAGGTCGTAGTCGGCAACGATGATGTCGCAGTCGCTGACCAGATCACGGCCCGAGGATTCGGCCTGCACTTCGCAACCCCAGCGCTCGAGCAGGGCCTGGGTGGCGAGCAGTACGTTGTGATCATCTTCTACCAGGCACACTTTCAAACCGGTCAACAAGCCGGCCTGCCGGGTGTCGTCGCGTGGAGCCATGGTGCGTGGCGCAGTGGCCAGGGTCAGGCCGTACAGGCTTACGCAAGTGCCGTGGCCAACCCGTGAACGCAGGCTCACTTGCACGCCCATCAACTGCCCCAGGCGCTTGACGATGGACAGCCCCAGGCCCACGCCTTCGACGTCTTTGTCACGCAGGTGGCGTACCCGATAGAACTCTTCGAAGACCTTTGACAGATGCTCCTCGGCAATCCCCCGCCCTCGGTCGTAAATCTCCACCGCCAGGCCACCGTCGCGAATGCGCACGCCGATCAGCACCGGACGTTGCGCGCCGTATTTGAAGCAGTTGGACAGCACGTTCTGCACCATCGTCGCCAACAGCGCCGGGTCGACCAGCGCCCAGTGCGCGCAAGGCCGCAGGCGCAGTTCCACGCCGGCCCAGCGCGCGGCTTCGGCGTTCTGGCGCACCAGGTCGGCAAGGAACTCGCCCAGGTGCACCGCCTGGTATTTAGGCAACAGGCGGCCGTTGTCGAGGGTGTAGAGGTCGAGAATCGAGCGGAACAATTGCGACACGTTCAGCAGCGAACGGTCGATGTTGTCGACCAGGCGCCGCTCTTCATCGCCCAGCCGGGCTTCGCGCAGGCAGGCAGTGAACAGGCCGATGGAGTGGATGGGCTGGCGCAGGTCATGGCTGGCCTGGGCGAGGAATCGGGATTTTTCCAGGTTGGCGGCGATGGCCTGCTCGGAGGCCTTGCGCGTGCGCTCCAGCAGGATATGCGCGTACACCGGGATCACCGTGCTGGTGATCATCAGCATCAGCACCATGAAGGGTTGCGCCTGCCACACCGGCGTGAGCCGATACACCACCAACAGCGCCAGCAACGCCAATGCCGTGGCAATCGCCAGGTAGCGCGAGCCGTAGCGCATGCCATTGCCGAGGTTGACCCACACCATCACCGCATACAGCGGCAACGCCGCTTCGCCGCCGACCACCATGCCGAACGAGGTGCCGGTGTAGTCGTGGAGCATGCCGAAGATCCGTCGCGCCGGGTAATGCCCGGGCCATCGCGCGATCACCTGGCGCAGCGCGATGGAAACCAGCAGGAACAGCACGATATACAGGATCACTGGCAGGTAGGTGTCTATCGACTGTCCGGGCAGGAAGCCCAGCGCGCCGATGTACACGATAGCGATGGTGGCCACCACAATGCGCAGGTTGGCCTGGTCGAGTTCGGAGTTGGTCTCAAGACTCATGGGTTACGTCCTTGTGCGGCAATCAACAAATCCATCATGCGCCCCAGGCAGGCCTTGGGCGCGGTGGTAAGGTAGCATGCCACGGCACAACCTTGCCCCAGGGAGGAGCACCCCATGACCGGCCGCATCATCATTGCCGACGACCACCCGATGTTTCGCGAAGGCATGCTGCGCACCGTGCAGCGCCTGCTGCCGGACGCCCTGGTGCAGGAAGCCGGCGACCTCGACGGCGTGCTCGCATTGATCCGCCAGGACGGTGACATCGACACCCTGATCCTCGACCTGCGTTTCCCCGGCCTGACCTGCATGAGCCAATTGGCGGAACTGCGTCAGCAATTGCGGCGCACCACCTTGATCGTGGTGTCGATGGTGGACGACCCCGCGCTGATCGATCAGGTCATGGCCCTGGGCGCGGACGGTTTCATCGGCAAGAACATCGCCCCCGACGAGATCGGCCAGGCGCTGCAGGCCATCCGCGAAGGTGAAGTGCTGGTCAAGTTCACCCCTTCCGGGCTGCTGCCGCTGGACACCCACACCCTCACCGCCCGACAACAGGACGTGTTGCGCCTGATCGCCCAGGGCAAGACCAACAAGGAAATCGCCAAGGCCCTGGATATCTCGCCGTTTACCGTGCGCATCCATGTGTCGTCGCTGTTGCGCACCCTGGATGTGCCCTCGCGCGCGGCGGCCGCGGTGAAGTATTCCGGGGAGTTCTAGGCGTTTTCATCGCCGGGGCGGGTGAAGGAATAGCGGTCGATATCGGTGCGCAGCGTCCAGCCCTGGCCCTGCCAATAATGGGCGGCGCGGGTGTTGGTCTTGAACACGTCGAGGTGGCATTTGTGAATGCCCAGTTGCGCCAGCACGTCGAGGCAACGTTGCGTCAGCGCCTGGGCGATGCCCTGGCGGCGATAGTCCGGCAGTACCAGCAGGTGCTGTAGGTAACCGCGACGTCCGTCATGGCCGCACATCACGCAAGCGGTCAATCGACCTTCGGCTTCGGCGACGAAACTCATGCCGGGGTTGCGTGCCAGGTAGCGCTCGGTGGCCTCGCGGGAGTCGGCGTCGCGCAGGGAGATGCCGGGGGTGTTTTGCATGAGGCCGAGAACGGCGTCGTAGTCGGCTGGGGTCATGATGCGGATGTTGGGCATGGAGATCAGAAACCTTTGAAGTCAGACGTCGTTTGACGCCACTTTTTCCTTACCTTGTCCAAACGTTCATAAATCAGGGCAAAGTTGAATTGTTGCAAGGAGGCGCGCCCATGCGCCAAGGCATTTCGATTGACGTATAGGTCTCGTAGGTCGAATAGATAGTTTTTGAAATAGCTATCGCGACCTAGCGCCGCTTGCCAGGCGTCAATGATGCTTGCAAAAGAAATATGACCATCGTTACGGTTCAGACGTTGAAACCGCTGATAGTGGCTGCTCGCGCTATTGCCCTCTGCGCTTCGCCACGCACAGTCCCTGCGGATCCCCCCTTCACACGCCGCAAGCAACGCCAATGACGCAAATGCTTCATGCTCATCCTCTTTGCGGCGCACGAAGTCTTTCCATTCCCTTTCACTCATGAACATGATTTGGTCGAGCGTCTCTTTCGAGATGTGTTGCGAATTAGCCCCATCCGCTATTCGCTTGAGATGCCGCAGCCCGTCCAGACTGACGAAGTACCAGTTTCTCGCTTCATCGATAGTGGGAAAACGCTCTGTCATCAGCATTTATTCCCCGACAATCGATTCAAACAGCCGTACCAGACCTGTGTTGTCAAAATCAAACCCGTTCCTGGCACCAACGCCGGGGTAAACCCGCCACGCCCATTCGCGTTCGTAAGCAGGCCGGCCGTCGTCAACAGAGGCGTTCTCAGGTGGCTGGGCAATCAATTTTACCCTTGCGCCGCGGCCCGTCTCTTCCACATCAACCCTACCAAACCCGCCAATGATCACACTGGCAACTGGCGTGAATTGCACCACGCCGGTTGGCATTTGAACACGCAGCCCCGAGGCGCTGTAGGCGCCCAGGGTTTCTTCTGAAATAGGATGAGTCGTGGATGCAAAAGCAGACGGATCAAGGCCAGCATCAATCAACGATTGACGGATATACGAAAAAAGCTGGTCAAGCTCATCAAGCCAGCGTTTCTTGCGAGCTTCCCAATCAACATGCCGCTCCTGGGACTGCTTTTTTGCCTGCTGCTCGCTGATGAATCGTTTCAAATCGGTCATGAGAAATCTCCTTGGGTGAAGCCTACTCCAATTGGCATTGCGTCAGTAACCGTCATTAAGTAACGGCATGCTTTGGGTCTGCATCGCTCCGCTCTGCATCCGATATTTATGCTCACTTCCCAGCTTAATAATATTTTATTAATAACCGCCCTCCCCCTAGCCTTGAGGTCATGCCAACGCTGAATCCAACTGCATTACGCAAGGACAGAGACATGACTGAAGCAATAACAAAAACAGACACCCTGGTGGTGGGCGCCGGTCAGGCTGGCGTGGCCATGAGCGAGCATCTGAGCAAGCAAGGCGTGCCACATCTGGTGCTCGAACGCAGCCGCATCGCCGAGCGCTGGCGCACCGGGCGCTGGGATTCGCTGGTGGCCAACGGGCCGGCCTGGCATGACCGCTTTCCCGGCCTGGAATTCGATACGGTCGCGCCGGATGGCTTTGCGCCAAAAGAACGCGTGGCCGATTACTTTGAAGCCTATGCCCGCAAGTTCAATGCGCCGATCCGTACCGGTGTTGACGTGCTGTCCGTGGTCCGCAATATCGGCCGTCCCGGTTTCACCGTGCACACCAGCGAAGGCGTGATCGAAGCCAACCGTGTGGTGGCCGCGACCGGGCCGTTCCAGAAGCCGGTGATTCCGGCCATCGCGCCCAAAGACACCGCGCTGCATCAGATCCACTCCGCCGATTATCGCAATCCTGCGCAATTGCCAGCCGGCGCCGTGCTGGTGGTGGGTGCCGGTTCGTCCGGTGTGCAGATCGCCGATGAATTGCAGCGCTCCGGACGCCAGGTTTACCTGTCGGTCGGCGCGCACGACCGCCCGCCCCGTGCCTACCGCAACCGCGACTTCTGCTGGTGGCTGGGTGTGCTGGGCGAATGGGACCAAGCGGCGATGAAGCCCGGCCGCGAGCACGTGACCATTGCGGTCAGTGGCGCACACGGCGGCAAGACCATCGATTTCCGTGAACTGGCCCAGCAAGGCATGACCCTGGTCGGCCTGACCCAAGCGTTCAATGGCAACGTCGCCACGTTCCAGCCGAACCTGGTGGAAAACCTCGCACGCGGCGATGAGAACTACCTGGCCTTGCTGGACGCAGCCGATGCCTACATCGAGCGTAACGGCCTTGACCTGCCGCTGGAGCCCGAAGCCCGTCGCGTGTTCCCCGATGCGGATTGCATCAAGAACCCGGTCCTGGAGCTGGACCTGGCCAAAGCCGGCGTCACCACGATCATCTGGGCCACGGGCTTTGCGGTCGACTACAGCTGGCTGAAAGTCGCGGCCTTCGACGCCACTGGCAAGCCCCAGCATCAGCGCGGCGTGTCCAGCGAAGCCGGGATCTACTTCCTGGGCTTGCCGTGGCAGTCCCGCCGAGGATCGTCGTTTATCTGGGGTGTCTGGCACGACGCCAAGTACGTCGCCGACCACATCGCCATCCAGCGTCAATACCTTGAATACCGCGAAGCCGCCCCGGTGACTCGCCCATCCCCTGTCAGCGCCTGATCACCTTATTGCCGGAGTTTTTTTGATGCCTACTCACACTCGCATCCGCATGTTCAACACCAAGGAAACCTACCCCAACCAGAGCCTGGACAACGACCTGTGCCAGGCCGTACGCGCCGGCAACACCGTGTATGTGCGCGGCCAGGTCGGCACCGATTTCGAGGGTAACCTGATCGGCCTTGGCGACCCGCGCGCCCAGGCTGAACAAGCGATGAAAAACGTCAAGCAACTGCTGGAAGAAGCCGGCAGCGACCTGAGCCATATCGTCAAGACCACCACTTACCTGATCGACCCGCGCTACCGCGAGCCGGTGTACCAGGAAGTCGGCAAGTGGCTCAAGGGCGTGTTCCCGATCTCCACCGGGCTGGTGGTGTCGGCCCTCGGCCAGCCGCAGTGGTTGATGGAAATCGATGTGATCGCTGTTATTCCCGAGTAAGGAGCCGCACATGACCTTTTCAATCGTCGGCCGTTGCGCCGACACCGGCCAATTGGGCATCGCCATCAGCTCATCGAGCATTGCCGTGGGCGCCCGCTGCCCGTGGCTGCGGCCGGGTGTGGGTGCGGTGTCGACCCAGAACATCACGTTGCCGGCCCTGGGCCCGGACGTGCTCGACCTGCTGGAACAAGGCCTTGCCCCCGCCGATGCGATCGACAAGGCCTTGACCCGCAACGGCTACAGCCAGTACCGGCAACTGACGGCGATTGATCACCTGGGGCGCAGCGTGCATTTCAGCGGCAGTGAAACCCTCGGCACCCACAATGCGGTGTCGGGCGAACAGTGCGTGGCGGCGGGCAACATGCTCGCCGACCGCGCAGTGATCGAGGCCATGGTCAGCGCCTTCGAGCAAGCTGAAGGCCAGTTGGCGGATCAGTTGCTGGCGGCGATGCACGCCGCGATTGCCGCCGGAGGCGAAGCCGGCCCGGTGCATTCCGCCGCACTGGTGGTGGTGGGCGAGCTGACCTGGCCGATCATCAACCTGCGCGTGGATTGGGCCGATGAACAACCGATCCTTGCGCTGCAAAAACTCTGGGACGCCTATCGCCCGCAAGTTCAGGACTACATTGATCGCGCCCTCGCCCCGGATCGCTCACCCGGCTACGGCGTGGCCGGAGACGACCGATGAGCACCAGCCGCGAACTGCTGCAAACGCTGGTGGGGTTCGACACCACCAGCCGCGAGTCCAACCTGCAACTGATCGAGTTTGTGCGTGATTACCTGGCGGGATTTGGCGTGGCCTGCGAGCGGGTCTACAACGCGGAGCGCAGCAAGGCCAACTTGTTTGCCAGCATTGGCCCGGTGGAATTACCGGGCATTGTGCTGTCCGGCCATACCGATGTGGTGCCGGTGGACGGCCAACCCTGGACCGTGCCGCCGTTCGAGTTGAGCGAACGCGACGGCAAGCTGTTTGGCCGCGGCACTGCCGACATGAAGGGCTATATCGCCTGTGTGTTGGCGCTGGTGCCGGCGTTGGTCGAGGCACCGCTGCGGATGCCGGTGCATATCGCCCTGTCGTATGACGAAGAAGTCGGTTGCCTGGGTGTGCGTTCGCTGCTTGCGGTACTGGAGCAACGCCCGGTCAAACCGATGCTGTGCATCATTGGCGAACCCACCGAACTCAAGCCGGTGCTCGGCCACAAGGGCAAGTTGGCGATGCGTTGCGACGTGCATGGCGAGGCGTGTCACTCGGCGTATGCGCCATACGGGGTGAACGCGATTGAACACGCCGCGGAGTTGATCGGCGAGCTGGGACGCATCGGGCAGCGGTTGCGGGACACCCAGGACCCGCGGTTTGATCCACCCTTCAGCACGGTCCAGACCGGAGTGATCAGCGGCGGCAAGGCATTGAATATCGTGCCGGCGGATTGCCGGTTTGATTTCGAAGTGCGTGCGCTGCCCTCACAGGATCCAGCCGAGGTGGCTGACGAACTGAAGGCCTACGCCGAGCAGCAGGTGTTGCCGCGCATGCAGGCCGTCAGTGCGCAGAGTACGATCCGCTTTACCGAATTGTCGGCGTATCCCGGCCTGGTCACGGATGAGCGCAGCCAGGCAGCAGCGTTGATTGCCGCGTTTTCCGGTTCGCGGGATTTCGGCACGGTGGCGTTTGGTACCGAAGGCGGCTTGTTCGATGCCGCGGGCATTCCCACAGTGGTGTGCGGACCGGGGAGCATGGACCAGGGGCATAAGCCAGATGAGTTTGTCAGCCTGGAGCAACTGGCGGGGTGCGATGCCATGCTGGGGCGGATGCTGGACTCGATTCGCATGTAGTCCACCGTACCCTTGGAGGAGCCGGCTTGCCGGCGATGGCAATATGTCAGCTTATTGATGCAGTGCCTGATGCGCCGCTATCGCCGGCAAGCCGGCGCCTACAGGGGATTGGTGTCAGCCGAGCAAGCGGGCGAGCTCTTCGCGGCAGTAGTCGACGAAGAGCTGCACGGGCTTGGTCAACGGCGCCCGCCGCAACCACACCGCCGACAAGCCTGAACCCGTCACCGTTTCTGCCAACGGTACACACACCACTTTCTGGCCGTCATAGGTGTACTCGGTAAACGGCTTGGTCACCAGAATCGAAAACCCGAATCCTCGCCCAACCATCCCCCGCACCATCTCGATGGACGGCGAGCTGAACACGATATTCGGCGTCAACCCGCGTTCTTCGAAGATGCTCACGAAGTAGGTGCGGCTCGGCAGCACGTCGAGCAAAATCATCGGTTCCAGCACCAGATCCGCCAGCGACACCTTGGCCTGCTGCGCAAAGCGGTGGTCCGCCGGCAACAGCGCATACGGCTGCTGTGGCGGCATCAATGGCGTGGTCTCGATGGTGCCGCCCAGGTCGTGCTCAAAGAGCATGGCCACATCGATACTGCCGGCCGTCAGCGCCTGCACCAGCTCTTGCTGCTCGCCATCGCGAATCCGGATTTCCACCCCCGGCCAGCGCGCCTTGAAGCCGGCGATCAAGCGCGGCAGGTACAGCGGCGCCACGGTTTCAAAGCAGCCGATATCGATCTGCCCCGCCACCACATCATTGTCCGCCAGAGCGTTCTGCTCGAACTCATGGGCCACCCGCAGCAGCTCCAGCGCCTTGCGATAGAAGCGTGCGCCGCTGGGAGTGAGCGACACACCCTGGGCGTGATGACGGATAAACAGCTGCACACCGAAGCTGTCTTCCAGTTGCTTGATGGCCGTGGACACCGACGGCTGCGCGATATACAGCTTGCGCGAGGCCTCGGCGACGCTGCCGCATTCGGCCGTGGTGACGAAATATCTGAGTTGGCGCAGGTTGTAGGCAGCCATCGAGGCCTCCAGAAACGTGGGACTTCGCCCGCAAGACAGGTGTAGGCAACATACCGGAGCGCGTCGAAGCGCGAGCTATATTTTTTAAGGTCTATAGCAACAAACTTACTAATTTACCTCCCCGCGCCCATTGCAGATGATCACTCCAACAACAAAGCGCCGCGCAGGTGGCGCACAGCGAAGTACGTCAACGTACTCACCTTGCCTTGGAGCTCGTCATGGTTACCACTGCAACATCCTCCGCCCCGCTTATCGAAAAACACACGATTGGATACGTGCCCCCGGAAGATCGCCATGGAAAGGTAAGAGACCTGTTCACCCTGTGGTTCGGCGGCAACATTGCGCCGCTGCCGATCGTCACCGGTGCGCTGGGTGTGCAACTGTTCCACCTCAACCTGGTGTGGGGCATCGTCGCCATCCTTGTCGGCCATCTGGTCGGCGGCGTGTTGATGGCGCTGCACTCGGCCCAGGGCCCACAGATGGGCATCCCGCAAATGATCCAGAGCCGCGCCCAGTTCGGCTCCCTCGGCGCCCTGCTGGTGGTGGTGATTGCCGGCGTCATGTACGTGGGGTTCTTTGCGTCCAACATCGTGCTGGCGGGTAAATCCCTGCATGGCGTGGTCGACGCCGTGCCCGTGCCAGTGGGCATCGTGATCGGCGCCATCGGCTCCGGGATCATCGGCATCATCGGCTACCGCTTCATCCACGTGCTAAACCGCATCGGCACCTGGGTGCTCGGCGCCGGGATCGTGCTGGGGTTTGGCTATATTTTTACTCACGTGCAGACCACCGACTTCCTGACCCGCGGTGAATTCAACATCTCCGGTTGGCTGGCAACCGTGTCCCTGGCTGCGCTGTGGCAAATCGCATTCGCCCCTTACGTGTCCGACTACTCCCGCTACCTGCCGGCAGACGTGCCGGTCGCATCCACGTTCTGGACCACCTACCTCGGCTCGGCCCTGGGCTCCAGCCTGTCGTTCATCTTCGGCGCCGTCGCCGTCCTCGCCACGCCCGTCGGCATGGACACCATGGACGCAGTCAAACTCGCCACCGGCGCGATCGGCCCATTGATGCTGGTGCTGTTCCTGCTCAGCGTGATCAGCCACAACGCTCTCAACCTGTACGGTGCGGTGCTGTCGATCATCCCCCTGGTACAGACCTTTGCGTACCGCTGGATCCCCACGGCCAAAAGCCGCGCAGTGATCTCGATCCTGGTGCTGGCGGCCTGCGCCATTGCGGCGGTGTTTGCCTCGAAAGACTTCATCGGCCACTTCGTCGACATGGTGCTGGTGTTGCTGGTGGTCCTGGTGCCGTGGACGGCGATCAACCTGATCGACTTCTACGCGATCCACAAAGGGCAGTACGACATCGCCTCGATCTTCCGCGTGGATGGCGGGATCTACGGGCGCTACAACCCACAGGCGCTGCTGGCGTATGCCGTGGGGATTGTGGTGCAGATTCCGTTCATGAACACGCCGCTGTACGTCGGTCCGATTTCAGAACACATCAACGGGGCGGATTTGTCCTGGGTGGTGGGGTTGGTGGTGACGTCGCCGTTGTATTTCTGGTTGGCGAGTCGAGACAGTGCGTATAAGCGCCGGATGGAGGGAGGGAAGTTGGTGGGTGAGGTTTGATCCGCCGGCTGTGGCTTGATCTGAGTTGAGCGGTGAAGGAAACCCGCTTTGGCGGGTTTTCCGGTTTCTGTGCTTGCACCCTGGCCCCTGGAGCGAGCTTGCTCACGCCTACAGGGGATAGCGTTTCAGTGCCAGACACGTGATGTTTCTTTATGATGGGGCCTTTCGCTTAATGCCTCAGGAAAGACCATGCCCGCCCTCACCTTCCGCAACGCCCTCCCCGCCGATGCAGCCCGGTGCTTTGACATCGAAATCAGCGCCTACGAAGGCGACGAAGCCGCAACCCTGGAGAAGATCGCCACGCGTATTGCGCAGTACCCGCAAGGCTTTTTGCTCCTGGAGGCGGATGGCGAGGTGGTGGGCTTTGTCAACTGCGGCTGCGCCCATGAGGTGGTGATGTCGGACGAGGCGTTCAAGGAGTTGGTGGGCCACTCGGCCGAAGCGCCGAATGTGGTGATCATGTCGGTTGTGGTCGACCCGGCCCATCAGGGCAAGGGCTATTCCAGGCTGCTGATGACCGAGTTCGTGCAGCGCATGCGCGGGATGGGCAAGCAGACGATTCATTTGATGTGCAAGGAGCGGCATGTGCCGCTGTACGAGCGCATGGGCTATGACTATGTGCGACCTTCGCCATCGGATCACGGTGGCATGGCGTGGCATGAGATGGTCATGGCGCTCTGAAGATGATCCTGCCGCCAATTGAAATCAGCGACCAACCCAACGCCGAAGCCGAGCGCATCCTCGGCAGCGGGCTGGCGGCGTTCAACGAAGGCATCACCGGCTACAACGATCGCCGGCCGCTGATGGTGCTGATCAAAGACCCCGGAACGGATCGGATCGTCGGCGGCATCACCGGAAAAACCACGCTGGGCATGGCCTTCCTCGATCTCTTCCACCTGCCCGAACACCTGCGCGGTTCGGGCCTGGGCAGCCAACTGCTGCAAGCCTTCGAAAACGAGGCCCGACGTCGCGGTTGTCGCAATGCGGTGCTTTATACCCTGAGCTTCCAGGCGCCAGGGTTCTATGCGAAGCACGGGTGGGTGAAGTTCGGTGAAGTGCCCTGCCAACCTGAGGGCAGCAGCCGGGTGTTTCTGTCTAAACAGCTGTGATCGTCAGCACTTTGCCAAACAATCGGTTCTCGACGAGGGTCGATGATTTCTACGACCCTCACAGCCCCGATAGCAAACCAATATCATTTGCACGCAGCCCGACGCTTTGCTTTAATCGCGACCAATTCTTATTTACACGCTTTTTTGAGCTGGACGGGCAGTGTGTCGACCTCTTTTACCCACCTCTACGGCACCCATCACAGCTGGCTGCTCGGCCTGCTGCGCCGGCGTCTGAACGACCGTTGGGATGCCGCCGACCTGGCCCATGACACGTTTATCCGGATTCTCAACCGCCCGCCAGCCGAGACCGACCCCGTACGCCAACGCTCCTACCTGGCCACCATCGCCCGTGGGCTGTGCATCGACCATTGGCGCCGGCGCCAGCTCGAACGCGCGTGGCTGCAAACCCTGGCCGAACGGCCGGAAGCGCTGCAACCGTCGCCGGAGCAACGGGCGATCATCGTCGAGACGCTGGTCGAGGTGGACGCCATGCTCGCGCGCCTGCCGAAGAAGGTCAGCGAAGCGTTCCTGCTCGCCCAGCTGCATGGACTGCCCTACAAGCAGATCGCCGAGCAGCTTGGCGTGGGCGAACGCATGGTCAAGAAGTACATGGCCCAGGCCCTGCTGCACTGCGCGATCCTCGAAGCGGAACTCGACGGGATGCTCGTGCAATGAATACCCCCGGCAAGCTCAGCCACGCCAGCCTTGAGCAGGCCGCGCAATGGTATGTGCGCCTGCAGGACCAGGGCAGCGCCCTCGAACAACTGCGCTGGCAAGCCTGGGTCGCGCAAAACCCTGAACACTTGGCCGCCTGGCAGTACGTGCAGCGGGTGAGCCAGCGCTTTGCCCCGCTGCAGGAACAAGCCCATGGCGCCAGCCGCGCCTTGCGCAGTTCGCGGCGCCAGACGCTCAAGACGCTGCTGGTGCTGTGCGGCGGCTCGGCGTTGGCCTGGGGCAGCTGGCGCAACACCGCCCTGCCCCGGCTGGTGGGCGGCTGGAACGCAGACTACGCGACCACCAGCGGCGAGACCCGCGATGCGTTGCTGGCCGATGGCAGCCATGTGTGGCTGAACGCGTTGAGCGCGCTGGATGTGCGTTTTGATGCGACGCAACGCTTGCTGCATCTGCGCTTTGGCGAGGTGTTGATCGACACGGCCAAGGATGCCAGCCGGCCGTTCCTGGTCGATACCGAACACGGGCGCATGCAGGCGCTGGGCACCCGCTTCAGCGTCCTGCACGGCGACGATCACACCCAACTCAATGTCTTCGAAGGCCGGGTGCAGGTCACCACCCAGGACCGGCATGTGCGCATCATCGACGCAGGCCAGCAAGCGTCCTTCACCCGCGACGGCTTCAAGCCCACTGCAGCGGCCTCGCCGGCGCGGGAGGCCTGGAGCCGTGGCGTGCTGTTGGCGGACAACTTGCCACTTGGGCAGTTGATCGCCGAACTCGACCGTTATCGGCCGGGCCACCTGGGGTGTGACCCGGCGGTGGCGCAGTTACCAGTGATGGGTTCGTTCCCGCTCAAAGACAGTGATCATGCACTGTACCTTTTGCAGGCAGCGCTGCCGATTCGGGTCGACCGTCCGTTGCCATGGTGGGTATCGGTCGGCCCTCGGTAAAAAAACTCACACGCCAGTTCCCTTTTTCAACACTCGTTCGGTTAACCCTGCAGACGCTTTCAATTCGCCGATCGATTTGATCCAAAGGGAAACATCCATGTCGCAACCTGCTCGTTTCGCGCTGCGCCCATTGGCGCTGGCCACTTCGCTGTTCTGCCTGGGCGCGCCGATGGTACACGCCGCCGACTCGCCCTCGACCCAGGAAGCCACCCGCCCTTACCGCATCGCCGCTGGCTCACTGGTCAGCGTGTTGAACAGCTTCGCTGAACAGTCGGGCATTTTCATCGCCGGTCACAACAGCCTCGCCGCGGGCAAGACCAGCCCCGGCCTGAACGGCAGCTACACCCCGACGGCCGGCTTGCAGCGCCTGTTGCAGGGCAGCGGTCTGCAGGCCCTGCCCCAAGGCAATAACGGCTACGTGCTGGAGCTGATCCCGGCCAACACCGGTGCGCTGGAGCTGGGCGCCACCACGATTTCCGGCCAGGACCTGGGCGCCACCACCGAAGACACCCACGCCTACACCACCGGCTCCATGGCCTCGGCCACCGGCCTGCCGCTGTCGATGCGCGAAACACCGCAATCGGTGACGGTAATCACCCGCCAGCAGATGGACGACCAGGGCACCAACAGCATCGCCGACACCCTGCGCCGCGCCCCCGGTGTGAGCGTGCAGAACTACGACAGCGAGCGCTGGGAGTTCTCCAGCCGTGGCCTGCCGATCACCAACTTCCAGTACGACGGCGTCAACTCCACCTACGACGGCGTGTATGACTACGGGACCACCAGCACCGACATGGCGGTGTACGACCACCTGGAAATCATCAAGGGGTCGGCCGGCCTGCTGAGCGGCTCCGGCGACCCCTCGGCCACGGTCAACCTGATCCGTAAAAAACCCACGGCCGCGTTCAAAGCTTCCGTGACCCAGACCTTCGGCTCCTGGGACAACTACCGCACCGAAGGCGACATTTCCGGCCCGCTGACCGAGTCCGGCAATGTGCGTGGGCGTTTTGTCGGCGTGTACCAGGACCGCCAGTCGTACCTGGACCACTACCAGAACACCAAGGACATCGGCTACGGCATCCTTGAAGCCGACCTCACCCCGGATACGCTGCTGACCTTCGGCATCGACCAGCAGGACACCCGCTCTCGCGGCGCCAGCTGGACCGGTTTCCCGATGTACTTCAGCGACGGCTCGCGCACGAACTTTTCGCGCTCGTTCAACCCGGCCGCCGACTGGAGCCGTCGCGACTTCAACAACCAGACGATCTTCGCCTCGGTGCAGCAGAAGCTGGCGAATGACTGGTCGCTCAAGGTCAGCCTCGACCGCAAGCGCAGCCAGCACGACACCCTGCTCGCCTCCGCCAGCGGCGGCAACCCGGACCCGGTCAGCGGCGAGAACATGTACATGTTCATGGGCAAGTACAAGGGTGACCAGGTGCAAAACACCCTGGACGTGAATCTCAGCGGGCCGTTCAGCCTGCTCGGCCGTGAGCACGAGTTGATCATGGGCTTCATGGCCACCCGCTCGAAACAGGATGTGCCGGTGTACGGTTCGGTCTACCCGCCCGTGGGCGGCAGCATCTTCGACTGGCACGGCGAATACGCCAAACCGGACATCCCGCGCAGCGGCCAGAACGATATCGTGCAGCGCCAGACCGGCGCCTACCTGGCCACACGCCTGAAACCCACCGATGACCTCTCGGTAATCCTCGGCACCCGCGTGAGCAATTTCAGCGGCACCGACAACACCGATTTCTACGACCCGACCACACCCGACAACCGCACCAGCTACCATCAGAGCGGCGTGGTCACGCCGTATGCCGGGATCGTCTACGACCTCGACGACACCTGGTCGGTGTACACCAGCTACACCCAGATCTACCGCCCGCAGAACAGCAAGGACGCCGACCGCAAGCTGCTTGACCCCATCGAAGGCGACACCTACGAGGCCGGGATCAAGGCCGCGTTCTACGAGGGCCGCCTGAACGCCAGCTTTGCGGCGTTCCGCATCGAGCAGGACAATGTGGCCGAGTACGTCTCGGGCTTCGAGACCGACTCGGTGTATCGCCCGATTGCCGGTGCGACCACCAAAGGCTTCGAGGCGGAGCTGTCGGGTGAGGTGCTGGACGGTTGGAACGTCTCCGCCGGCTACACCTACCAGCACACCCGCGATGCCAACAACGGCTATGTGTACAGCTCGGTGCTGCAAACCACCACGCCACAGCAAGTGGTGCGCCTGTTCAGCACCTACCGCCTGCCCGGCGCGCTGGAAAACGTCACCGTGGGCGGCGGCGTGAACTGGCAGAGTGAGTTCTTCGGCAATGTGTTCCAGCCCAACCCGAATGACACGGTCAATTTCGGCCAATACGCGCGCATCACCCAGGACAGCTACTACCTGGTGGACCTGATGGCGCGCTACCGCTTCAACGAGCACCTGAGCACGACGCTGAACGTCAAGAACCTGTTCGATAAAAAGTACTACACCGGCCTGGGCAACTTCGGCACCGGTTTCTACGGCGAACCCCGCAGCCTGCAACTGGCGACCAAGTGGGACTTCTGAGCTGACGACGGTGGCGGTCTGTGCAATGATCCCTTCACTCGCTCAAGGGAGGGACCCGCCGCCATGTCGCCGAACAGCCTCGCTCACCCCTCACGCTCGCCGCGCTTCTGGCGCGACGAGCGCCTGCCCTTCATCGAAGCGCGCACCATCGCCGATGGGCGCAAGGTGACCTACAGCCGTCACGCGCATGAGCATTTCTCCATCGGTGCAGTCACCACGGGACGCAGCTATTACCACTACGGCGCCGACACCTTTGAGATCAGCGCCGGCACGGTGGTGTTGATGAACCCTGGCGACGTACACGCCTGCAATCCCATCGCCAATGAGCCGTGGTCCTACCAGATGGTGTACATCGACACGCCCTGGCTGACGGACTTGCAGCACCAACTGGGGTTCAGCACGGACCAGGGTTACCGGCCCTTCAACACGCCCTACACCCGCGACACGGTGCTCTATGACGGCCTGCTGGAGTTGTATCGGATACTGGTGGATGAACAGGCCGAACACCTGCAAAAACAGAGCACGCTGGTGAGTTACTTCACTGATGTGCAACAGCGCCTCAACCCCTCCGACGCGCCGGTGCGCGAGGTGAACCACAAGCTGGAACGCGCCGCCGACTACATCCGCGAATACTGCACCGACGCACTCAAACTGGAAGATATCTGCGTGGCGGCCGAGCTGTCGCCTTCCTACCTGATCCGTGCATTCAAGCAGTATTACGGGCTGACGCCCCATGCGTTCCTGGTCAACCAGCGTATCCAGTTTGCCCGCGCACAATTGCGCCAGGGTGAGCTGATCGCCGACGTTGCGCTGGCCGCGGGGTTTGCCGACCAGGCGCATTTCCAGCGTGCGTTCAAACAGCACTTCGCCGCCACGCCGGGGCAATACCGCGACCGGCTCAAGCCATCAATAAATAACCCACACTGGCCACCAGCAACGCAGCCATTGAGCGGTTGAACACGCGAACGCCCTGGGGGTTGCCGAGGTAGCGGCGCAGGAATGTCCCGGCGTAGGCCCAGCACGCCACCGACAGGTAGCAGATCACCAGATAAAGCACCGCAAACAACCAGACCTGTGCAGCATCACCCTCCGCCACAAACAAGCCCATCCCCGCCACGCAGGCCAGCCAGGCCTTGGGGTTGAGCCACTGCATGATCGCCCCGTACAGCATCGACGGCGCGGTGGCGGTGCCCTCGGCGTCCAGACGGCCATCGTCCGCCGCCAGTTTCCAGGCCATATACAGCAGGAACGCCACCCCGCCCCACTGGATCAACTGGGTCAAGATCGGCCAGCGCACCAGTACCTCATGCAAACCCAGGCCAATCAACACCAGCAGCAACGTGAAGCCCACGGCAGCACCGAACACATGCTTCTGGCTGGCGATAAAGCCGAAGCGTGCCCCCGAACTCAGCGCAACCACATTGACCGGACCCGGCGTGATGGAGGTGGCCAGGGCGAAGGCAGCCATGGAAATGATCAAGCTCATTGCAGTTCCTTTTTATTCGAACCCGTGATGGTGAGGCCACGGTAAACGGCGACTCAGATCGCGGTATTGAACAAAATGACCCTCGTCGGGTTAGCCACTCGACCGAAAAGGCCCGCCTGCTGCTGGCAACCACGCCCGGCCAGCGAGACGCTGATCGATTGTGCCAATAGCCTGATCGCCCACAAGGTCGTTTAGACGCTTTTATTCCATTGATATAACTGCATTTTTTTCTTTCAGGCGCTCGGTTTTGATAGGCAAAAATGCGTATTTCCCGTGCTGGAGCCGGTGCTAGAGTTCAGCCCCCTACTCATCGCAAACAAGGAACCGCCATGTCACGTCGCCTGTTGGCAGCTGCCTGCCTGATGCTGTCTTTTTCTGCGGCTCAAGCCGCTGAACGCTGGGAAACCTTGCCGCCGACGCCCGCCCCCGTGGCGGGCGCGAAGACCGGCTACGCCGCCGTCAACGGCATCAAGGTCTACTACACCCGCACCGGCCATGGCTCGCCAGTGGTGCTGCTGCATGGTGGCTTGTCCAACTCCGATTATTGGGGCAACCAGGTCAAGGCGCTGGCGGCCAAGCACACGGTGATCAGTATCGACAGCCGTGGCCACGGGCGCAGTTCGCGGGATGACAAACCCTACGGTTATGACCTGATGGCCGACGATGTGGTGGCCGTGCTCGACAACCTGAAGATCCCCCGCGCCGATATCGTCGGCTGGAGCGACGGCGCCATCATCGGCATCGACCTGGCCCTGCGTCACCCGGACCGTATCGGCAAAGTATTCGCCTTCGCCGCCAACACCCAGACCTCGGGTGTAAAGGACGCGGTGGAAAAGAACCCGACCTTCGCCGCCTTTATCGAGCGTGCGGGCAAGGAGTACGCCAAGCTGTCGCCGACGCCTAAAGAGTACGACGCGTTTGTCGAGCAGATCAGCCACATGTGGGCCAGCCAGCCGAACTGGACCGACGCGCAACTGCAGGCCATCAAGACGCCGATCCTGATCGCCGACGGCGACCATGACGAAGCGATCAAGCGCGAGCACACCGAGTACATGGCCGCGACCATCCCCGGTGCCGGCCTGCTGATCCTGCCAAACACCAGCCACTTTGCGTTCCTGCAAGACCCGGCGTTGTTCAATGCGGCAGTACTGGGCTTCCTCGACGGCAAATAGACCCTGTACCCTGTGGGCGCGCACCACGTGCGCGCCCATAGATCCCAGCCATGTCAGGACGCCAATGCCCAACCCGATTCCACGACGGCGCAATGCCGCCGTCACCCGCGAAGCCATCCTGTTGTCTGCGCGCAAGGCGTTTGCCCAATCGGGCTATGACGGTGCCGGGGTGCGTGAAATCGCCGCCGGCGCGGGGGTGACCGCGATGCTGGTCAACCGCTACTTCGCTTCCAAGGAGCAGCTGTTCGCCGAAGTGATCGCCGACACCATGGCCAGCCCGATCATCCTCACCGAAAGCAACCTCAGCGCGGAAAACCTCGGCCGTACCATCGCCACCGCGCTGGTCAGTATCACAGAAGCCGGCAATACCCCGCTGGAAGGTTTCCTGATCATGTTGCACGCGGCCTCCAGCAAACGCGCGGCCATCATCGGTCGGGAGCAAGTGGAAAAAGGTCACCAGGCAACCATGGCCGCCGCACTCAAGGGTGCCCACCATGAAGAGCGCGCCGCGCTGGTGATGGCCTTGGTGTCGGGTTTCCAAGTGATGCGCCAGATGCTGGAGTTGTCGGCGCTGGCCAAGGCCGATCCAGAGGTGCTGATCGACCTGCTGACGCCGCTGTTCCAGCGCTTGGTGGACGGCTGAACCGCGTCAAGCCCCGGGCATTTGGGTGACGATATCGCCGATGCCCAACACCCGCCCGTCCTCAGCGACGATCTCGACCTTGCGCAGCGGCTTGAGCGAGCGCGCATCCAGCACTTGAGCCCCCACCTCTTCAGGCTCGGTATAGGCCTGGCCCCATTGCGCCAGGGTCACCAGCACCGGCATCAATGCGCGGCCCTTGTCCGTGAGCTGGTATTCGCTGCGCGCGCCCACTTCACGGGTTTGCAACAGGCCTTGCTCGACCATGTCCTTCAAGCGCGTGGCGAGGATGTTTTTCGCCACGCCCAGGTGCTTCTGGAAGTCACCAAAGCGCGTCACGCCGGCGAACGCATCGCGGATGATCAACAGCGTCCACCAGTCACCCACCACGTCCAGGGCACGGGCCACCGGGCAGCCATCGCCCTCCAGGCATTTGCGTTTCATCGTCGGCCCTCCAGGTATGCGTAAAATCAGGTTGCATTATAGGACCAACAGGCACAGGATAAAAACGGTTTCATTATTAAACCCAATAGATCGCCTGGAGCTGATCATGGATATTCGTGGAAAAGTGGTATTGGTGACCGGTGCCAATCGTGGCCTCGGCAAAGCGTTCGTCACCGCCTTGCTGGAAGGCGGTGCGGCCAAGGTTTATGCGGGTGCACGGGACCCGAGCAGCGTGAACATCCCCGGCAGCACGCCGGTTGCCCTGGACATCACCGACCAGGCCAGCGTGCAGCGCGCTGCCGAGCAGTGCACCGACGTGGACGTGGTGATCAACAACGCGGGGTTCCTGAAGTACGGCTCGCTGCTGGCTGAAGACAGCGTCGAGA
The DNA here is from genome assembly GCF_000612585.1 of Pseudomonas sp. CHM02. Classification (GTDB taxonomy): domain Bacteria; phylum Pseudomonadota; class Gammaproteobacteria; order Pseudomonadales; family Pseudomonadaceae; genus Aquipseudomonas. The sequence continues at coordinate 14,847 of NZ_JFCA01000032.1, read as the reverse complement.
ACCTGCAGCAGCACTTTGACGTGAACACCTCGGCACCCTGCGTGTCAGCCGCGCCTTTGCGCCGATCCTGGCCAAACAGGGCGGCGGTGCACTGATCAATGTACTGTCGGTGCTGAGCTGGCTGAGCCCTCCGGGTGCCGGTGGCTACAGCACGTCCAAGTCCGCCCAGTGGGGCCTCACCAACGGCCTGCGCGGCGAATTGCGTGAGCAGAACACCCTGGTGATCGGCGTGCACCCGGCCTACATCGACACCGACATGGTGGCCGATGTGCAAGCACCGAAGAGCACGCCCCGGGACGTGGTCGCCCTCACCCTCCAGGCCCTGAGCGAAGACCGCGAAGAAGTGTTGATCACCGACATGACCCTGGCGGTCAAGGCTTCGCTGTCCACCGACAGCCCGGTGTACCTCAACCGCTGATCAACGAGAAAGGCGCGCCCGCCTCGGCGGGCGCGGCTGATGACGCATGAACCGGCTACAACCCGCGATTGCGCAACCAGTGCAGGAAGCCCTTCTTGACGGGCACCACCGGCGCCTCCTGGGTCAAGGCCTGCGCGGCGTGCAGGCGGAAATCCAGCAATGCCCTCATCGCCTCGCTGATGTCGTGCCGCGCATCCAGGCAGGGTTTCAAGTATTCCTTCTCGATGCGGTACAAGGTGCAGAACGTCTTGGCGGAGAAATCCGCCAGCGCGGCCTGGTCCGACAGGATCCCCGCCTCGCCAATCACCTCGCCCGGCCCCATGCGCCCGGCCTCGAACTTGTGCCCGGCCTTGATCAGCATCACCGAGACCACACCGGACTCGACGATAAATAAATGGTCGCTGACCTCCCCGGCCGGCAGGATCACCTCGCCGGTGCGGTAGGTCTGCAGGGTCATGTTCTGGCTGAAGGTGTCTTTCTCTTCCTGGCGCAGGGTGGAGAAGATCGACGAGCGTTCAAGCAACGCGCGCGCCGCGGACATGGCCGGCGGCGTGCTGCTTTCGGTGGCCGACAACAACCCCACACCGGCCGCTTGCAGGTGCCTGAAGGCCAGGTCGTAAAGCTGGTTGCGCACCTCGCGCTTGAGGGTCATTGCCGGCACAAACCCACTGATTTCATATTCGACGCCGCCACTGGCCGAGGTCTTGAACGCCACACTCGGTGCCGGCTTGGCCAGCAACGGCCGGCAGCCTTGCATCGCCCGCTCCAGTGCTTCGATCACCGTTTGCGGACGCGCATGGGGGCTGACCTGCACGCTGACTGCCAGGCCGAACATGTCCGCCGGGCGCGAGAAGTTGATGATCTTGGCCTTGGCCGCCAGGGAATTGGGGATCACCGCCATGCTGCCTTGAGAGGTCTGCAAGCGCGTGGCACGCCAGTCGATGTCCGTCACCCGGCCTTCGGTGCCATCGATGGAGATCCAGTCGTCCAGCTGATACGGCTTGGTGGTATTGAGGACAATCCCGGAAAACACGTCGCTCAAGGTGCTCTGCAATGCCAGGCCGACAATGATCGCCACTGCGCCCGAGGTGGCGAGCACGCCTTTGACCGGCAGATCGAGCACATAGGCCAGGGCGGCAATGATCGCAATCAGGAAGATCACCGCCCCCATCAAGTCCTGCAGCAACCGCCCGGTGTGCCCGACCCGCTGCATCATCAGCGCACCGAGCAAAACCGTGAGCGTGCGCGCCGCGAACAGCCACCAGCCGATCTGCAACGCGGTAGCCGCCAGGTGCAAGGCGGTGTTGTCCGCATAGGGCGCAAGCTGCATGGGATTCATGCCGTCGTTGAACAGCACGGCACTGAATACGGCAAAGATCACCAACCGCGCCGCCAGTTTCCAGTTGGCGAGGTTGACGGAAATGAGGCGCCACACGGCGATGTCGATAAGAATCAGCGCCAGGGCGCACAGCATCGGGTGATCGGCGATAAATGAGGGCATCCAGACGACTCCAGGGCGAATGCGGAGAAAGATCGCATGAAATCCTGCTTCGGGGTATAGCGGGTGTGCTTACGTCTGCCTAAACCGCCCTCATATCCTTTCGCTCGCAAGAACGTGGGCTGGACTTTAGAACTGTAAGAACTCTCCTTCAGGTAGCGCTTAATAAATTTTCAAATACCGGAAGCTCAGCGTTTTCTCACAACTCACTATCCCTATGCACAAAAATATCACCAGAAACGGACTACATGTTTTTGAGACGTTATTAGTTTGAAAATGTTCAGATTCGGTACGAAGCTAAAGTACCTACAGAGCCATCAATCCCTGAACGGCCTCCGATCAATCAGGAGTTATCCGCCATGGCAGAGTTAAAAAGTATTGCAATTGTTGGCGCAGGCCATATGGGGAGCGCAATCGCCATGGGTTTAAGGCGTTCAACCCCCAATATCTCTCTAGCCATTATCGATTCGGACCCCGAAAAACACACAGGAACACGCCGAGCCAACATTAGCTTACTGGCCAGTTTGCCCGACGCTCGTACCTTTCAGGCCTTGATACTCGCAATCCCTCCTCAGGCTTTCAAAAACTTCTCGAAAAACAACCCACAATTCAAAAGCCACCCTACCTTAATAATATCAGTCATGGCAGGGATAAAAACATCCGAATTAGAAAAGCACTTAAAGACCTCACAAGTATGCAGAGCAATTCCAAATCTTCCTTGCGCCATCAACGAAGGCGTGACCGTATTAACGTCCCATCCAAACATCACGCAAAAAAACAAACTACTGGCTATCAAAATCCTTTCACAGCTTGGCACGTTGATCATGACGCAAGAAGAGAGAGCTATTGACGATGCGACTGCTCTGGCTGGAGGGGGACCCGCGTACATTTCTTATTTTGCAGAAGCGCTGATTGCATATGCAGTGTCAGCAGGCTTTGATAAAGCAACGGCATCAAGCATGGTAACCCAGATAATACATGGAACCTCTGCGCTTCTGAAAGCAAGTAAAGACACACCAGAAATCCTCTGCGAAAAAGTCATGACGCCGAACGGAACGACAGAGCGAGCTATACACTTCCTCGATAATAAGCAGGTTAAAAATATAATTATTGACGCTTTGAAACGCTCAAGCATGAGATCGATGGAATTGGGAAGGGGCCTACCATGCAAGGATTAATCGACCACGGCATAGCTTGCCAGCAACACCAAACTAGCAATCCGACAACACGCCCAAATGAGATTTATCAACTCTACTTCGGACTAGGACAAAGCCTGAATTTAGCTCACGATCCCGAAGTATTCAAAGTTAGTCTGGCAGGCATCAGGCTCGGCCATTACCTTGTGCAATCTTTGGCGCCCAACGCCCCAGACAGAAGTATCTTGGACATCGGAACTGGAAGTGGCGTTCATGCCTTATTAATGCGCAAGCTTGGCAACCGAAACATCACAGCTATCGACGTCTGCGAAAAATCGATAGCGCAAGCTAAAATCAATGAAGCCTTAAACTTCAAGCAAAACGAAATATCATTTTACATCAGCGATTTATTTAGCGGCCTGCCCAAACAGAAGTTTCAAACAGTCATCTTCAACCCCCCAGGCTGGCGGACACCCTCCCCGTCACTTATTCAACTTTTGGAGAAGGCCGATCAGGTGAAGCGATTGCCAGTTCGCAGCATGTTTTACGGTGACGACGTCATTAGCCGCTTCTTGGAGGATCTTCCTGCCTACTTGGAACCTATGGGCAGGGCCATCGTGGGACTCAACTCGTTAGTTGGAATACGGGACGTACTGGAAAGATACAGTCAACAACACGGCGGTCATCCACCGCTACAGTACAAGCTTGCTGAACGCCACACGTTTCCGCTTATTCACTATTCGTCTCAGTGGCAATCACTCAGCGAGCATCTCCAATACGAATTTTCTGACTGGGCCAAGCGTGATCTGGCTGCATACTCAATTGATGAAGACGGTAATATTTATTGGTCATATGAAATCGTTGAATTTTTTCATCGCCGCTCTTGACCGGCCATGAAACCACAAGACGACCTTCACTCACGTCATGCTCCGTCCATCTTATTGGCGGGAGCAGCCAACGTTCTTCTGGGGCTATCATCCCTGTACTGGAGAGAGCTTGACGGCATTCAAACATTCATCATAGTCGCTTATAGGATTTTATTATCCACTGCGATCCTTACCGTACTAATCCCCATTTTAAAACTCCATCACCGACTGAGCAGGGTGACGTTCAACATTATCTGCTTGCACTGCGCCGCATCATTACTAATTGCGCTGAACTGGGGAGCCTTCATCTGGTCATCTATTAATGGTTCTATTCTAGAAAGCGGAATCGGCTACCTATTGGCACCTTTTATCGCCATCGTGCTTGGAGCATTTATTTACCGCGAAACCTTAAACACAAGAAAAGTCATTTCAATCAGCATTGCATTTGGACTCGTGGCGCTTTTAATACTAACTACACAACACCTCAATCATTGGACTTATTTACTGATCTCCGCAAGCTGGGGTCTTTACACACTGATTAAGAAAATCACGCCCTTGGACGCTGTCAGCGGATTATTTATAGAAATGCTGTTCTTGGCAACGCTTTTTGCATTGATGTCTTTCCTGTATGACACACCTATCATCCCAACTCAAGAAACCTCCCCTCACTCGACCCCTCTTATTTGGTTAGCCGGTGGAGTATCTATAGCCCCCTTACTCATGTTTTCTTACGCGACAAAAAAGCTTTCACTTTCTCAGTCCGGTGTCTTGCAATTCATTCTGCCTCTCACACTTACAACTATCGCTCTCCTTCGCCAACAAGATGGCTCTCCTCACGCGTCACTTAGCCTTCCCCTGACAACAATAGGAATGCTAATCACACTGACCGCTTATGACATCATATTTCCACCTCCGTCTAAAAAGAGAAAAAACAGATGAAAAACACTTATGACATTATCGTTGTCGGGCTTGGAGTAATGGGGGCAGCCACCTTATGGAGAGCAGCATCGAAATGTTCTCGAGTATTAGGCGTTGACGCGTACGGCCCCACTCACAGCTATGGATCATCACAAGGAAGCTCAAGAATATTTCGCCGTGCTTACTGGGAGGGAGATAACTATCTACAACTGCTCAATCACGCGGACCTGCTTTGGAACGAGCTTGAACAAACCAGCCAGCAGCAACTGCTGTTTCGTACAGGGGGTATCTTTATCGGCCCTCAATCAAGTCGTGTAGTGGCAGGGAGCATCCGGACCGCGGTTCAGGGAGCAATTGAGCATGAGCTGTGGGATTGGTCGAAAATCACTAATAGGTCACCGGCTTTCAACATCAAGCGCGGAGCGCAGGCTGTCTATGAACCTGGCGCATATGCTATTGCTGCTTGCGATGCCAGATTGGAAATGCTGAACGAAGCAGTGAAACATGGAGCTAGCACCGATTTTGGTCATCGCGTCGTACACCTCGAAAATGATGGGTCGGATGTGCGCGTGACAACCAATGGCGGACGCTCGTATTTAGCGAGGTCCGTGATTGTAACTGCGGGGCCTTGGATCGCTGACAACCTCCTACCTGAACTCAAACAGTTACTTGAACCACGCAGAGTGCCTATATATTGGTTCACACCTAAAGTAGGCTTTGAAAAATTATTCGCCGCTGAACACTTCCCCGTTTTTCTCTACGAGCGAGAGGATGGTGCTCTACTTTACGGCGTTCCTTCAATTACCGGCAATGAAACCGGCGTGAAGATCGGCTTCCATAACCGACAACACACCCCTGCCTCTCCTGACTGTAAGGCTATCCCAGTACAACAAAGGTATGTAACGGAGATAACGTCGATAGTTGAATCTCTGTTCCCAGCACTTGAGCGCTCGCCTACAAAAGCAGCGAACTGTTTCTATACGATGAGTCCGGATGAATCCTTCTTGATCGGAAAATCCAAAATATTGGAATCCACTTATTTCGCGTCAGCTTGTTCTGGACATGGTTTTAAATTTGCCCCTGCTATTGGTGATGCCCTAGCTGATTTGTCTACCGGCCAACCCGCCAGCTCGTCCCTATCGGAATTTTCAGCCAATCGCTTCGACTGATTGCCTAAAAGCTTCAGGGTTTGGCTGAGGACGCCCACCCGCTATCGATACGCGGCCTATCAGCGATGCATCTGCCCAAACTTGCCCGATTGAAAATCAGCGAACGCCTGATGAATCTCCTGCTCGGTATTCATCACAAACGGCCCATGCCCGACGATGGGCTCGTCGATCGGCTCGCCGCTGAGCAGCAATACCTTGGCGTCATCATTGGACTCCAGTGTGAGCTGACGGCCATCGCGCTCGAACAATGCTAATTGACCCTGGCGCGCAACCTCCTCGCCATTGACCAGCACCGTGCCGCGCAGGATCACCAGGGCGGTGTTGCGCCCGGCATGCAGGTCCAGCGTGACCGCCTTGCCAGCGTTGAGGCGCAGGTCCCATACGTCAATCGGTGTAAACGTGCGGGCCGGTCCCTGGGTACCGGCAAACTCGCCGGCAATCAGGCGTAGTTGCCCCGCGTCGTTAGCCAAGGGCAATACCGGGATGTCGCCATCGACGAGGGTCTGATAACCAGCGTCGGCCATTTTATCCTTGGCCGGCAGGTTGACCCACAGTTGCACCATCTCCAGCGCCCCGCCGCTGCGGGCGAAGGCTTCGGAGTGGAACTCCTCGTGGAGGATGCCTTTGGCGGCGGTCATCCATTGCACGTCGCCGGGGCCGATTTTACCGCCGGCACCGGTAGAGTCGCGGTGTTCAACCTCGCCGTCGTAGACGATGGTCACGGTTTCAAAGCCGCGATGAGGGTGCTGGCCGACGCCGCGCCGTTGTTCGGTCGGGGTGAAGTCGGCCGGGCCCGCGTGGTCCAGGAGCAAGAATGGGCTGATGTGCTTGCCCATGGTGTCGTAGGAAAACAGTGTGCGCACCGGGAAGCCGTCGCCGACCCAATGGGCGCGGGGGCTGGTGTAGATGCCGATGAGTTTTTTCATGGTGATCCTCCAAAGTGAGTCCACCATAAGGCGCCAGGCCGTTGAGTACTAGCCGGCAAATACAGCGGTAACTGTCCTATGTATAGGACAATCCTTTGGCCTGACGTTGGCGCAACAGGTGAAACGCCACGAACGCGGTGACCGCAAAGCACGCCTGGATAATGATCATCGGCGTGGCGCTGCCGTCGCGCAGCTGGCTCAGCAGCACACCGCTGCAGGTGGCGCCGAACATCTGCGCAAACCCCATCAGCCCGGCTGCCAGACCGGCGCGGTGGGCGTTGGGCATCACCCCGCCGGTCACCGATCCGGGCAAGACCAGGCCGCCGCCGAGGGTCACCAGGGCAATCGGAATATCCAGCCCCAGCACCGACAGGCCGAACAGCTCATAAATGACCACGGCCGAGATCCCGCCAACGGCCACCATCGCCACACCCATCGTCACAATCCGCTGTGGCCCCAGGCGCATGATGTTGCGCCGGGTGTAGGTGGAACCAACGATCAGCATCGACACGATCAGGCCGAAATTGATGCCGTACTCAAGGCTGCTGAAGCCCAGCAGGTTGATGAATACCGCCGACGAGCCGGCGATCACCGCAAACATGGCGCCATAGGTACACGCCAGCGCCACGGCAAACGCCCGGTACTGGCGGCCCTTGAGCAAATCCAGGTATTGCCCGCCCAGCGTGCGCCAGTGCCCGGCCTTGGGGTCGAGGTAGTGGTTGCTCTCGCGAAAGAACAGCAACGCCAACAGCAGCACCACGCTGCCAATCGCCAGCGCCAGGATGATCGGGGCATGCCAGCCGAGCAGTTTGATCAACAGCCCACCGACCATTGGCGCCACCACAATGGCATAGAGCATGCCGATCATGGTCAACGCCAGGGCAGGCCCCGCCTCGGCCTTCCACACATCACGCACCACCGTGCGCGCCAGCACCAGCGCGGCGCAGGCGCCCAGGCCTTGAAGCACGCGGGCGGCAATGAATTGATGGATGTCCTGCACCAGCAGCATCGACAAGGTCGCCAGTACGTACAGCACCAGCCCGCCGATCAGCACCGGGCGACGGCCAATGCGGTCCGACAGCGGACCGAACAGCAATTGCCCGAGGCCGAATGCGGCGACAAATGCCGACAGTGCCATCAACGCCGAGCCCGCTGGCGCGGCCAGCGCCTGCTCGATGGCGCCGAGGCCGGGAATGATCAATTGGGTCGAAACTTCACCCAGTGCGGTCAGGGCCACCAGTAAAAACAGCAAGCTGCGCGATGGGACCGGGGCGTTTGTCATGAGGAACATCCGGGGGCTGGATTAATTTATATTTCGACCATAATATGCGTAAAAAATTATGTCCATAATTTTTTGCCCAAAGGTAACCCCGGAGCCCGCCATGCACCCTCTTCCCTTGCGTCTTCTCACGCCCCTGGCCCTGTTGATCATTCTCAATGGCTGCAACAGCAAGGCCGACACCGCCGCCGAAGTGCCCCAGCCGCGCCCGGTCCTGGCGGCCAAAGTCGAAGCCGCCGGCACCCAGCAAAGCGCCTATACCGGTGTGGTTGCGGCACGTACCGAAAGCGATCTGGGCTTCCGGGTCAGCGGCAAGGTCATCGAGCGTAAAGTCGATCCCGGCCAGCACGTGTCCCGTGGCGACACCCTGCTGGTGCTGGACATTGGCGACTTCGAACTGGCCCTGCGCTCGGCCAAGAACCGCGTCAACGCCGCCCAGGCACAACTGCGCCAGCGCCGCGACGACGAAAACCGCTACCAGCGCCTGGCCAACACTGGCGCGGTGTCGCGGCAGATCTTCGATCAGTCGGCCACCAACCTGCGCGTCGCCGAAGCTGAACTGGCCTCGGCACAATCCGACGCCAGCCAGATCGAAAACCGCCGCACCTACTCGGTGCTCAAGGCCGATGGCGACGGCATCATCACCGACGTGCGAGTGGACCGTGGGCAAGTGGTCGCCGAAGGGCAGATCGTCGCGCGCCTGGCCCATGACGGTGCCCGCGAAGCCATCGTCAACCTGCCGGAAAACCAGCGCGACCAAGCCGCGCAGAAAGCCCTGGCCTTCCCTTTCGGCGCCCCGGAGCAAGCGGTGAGCGCTACCCTGCGCGAGCTGTCTGCCAGCGCCGATCCGACCACCCGCACCTACCGCGCCCGCTACGTCTTGCACGGCGCCGTCGACCGCTTCGCCCTCGGCTCGACCATCACCGTGCGCCTGCAAGGCAATGGCCAGGCCCAGCAAACCCGCGTGCCCATCGGCGCCCTGCAGGACTCTGGACAAGGCACCGGCGTCTGGCTGATCGGCGCGGACGACAAGGTCAGTTTCGCCCCGGTGAAAGTCGCCAGCCTCGGCCAGGAAGACGCCTTGCTCGACAGCGGCGTAAGCCCCGGCCAGATCATCGTGGCCCTCGGCGCGCACCTGCTGCACAGCGGTGACGCCGTGCGCCTGCTGCCCGCGCAAGTACTGGCCCTCAACCGCAAACAGGACAACTGAGCATGCGCGGTATCAACCTCTCGGAACTGGCGGTCAAGCATCGTGCGGTCACGTTGTTCCTGATCATTGCGATCCTCGCCGCAGGAATCTTTTCGTTCGGCAAACTGGGACGCGCCGAAGACCCATCGTTCACCGTCAAGGTGATGACCATCACCGCTGCCTGGCCCGGCGCCACTGCCCAGGAAATGCAGGAACAGGTGGCCGACCGCCTGGAAAAACGCCTGCAGGAACTGGACTATTACGACCGCGTCGAGACCATCGCCCAGCCGGGTTTCGTGTCGATGCGCATGACCTACAAGGAGTCCACACGCCCCAGCGAAATCCAGGACCTGTTCTACCAGACCCGCAAAAAGCTCAGCGACGAAGCCGCGAAGTTGCCCAAGGGCGTGATCGGGCCCTTCTTCAACGATGAATATTCCGATGTGTATTTCGCGCTGTACGCCCTGGAGGCCGAACACCTGCCTCATCGGCAACAGGTGCAGATGGCCGAAGAGCTGCGCCAGGGCTTCCTCAACCTGCCAGGGGTGAAGAAGGTCAATATCCTCGGCGAGCAGGCCCAACGCGTGTTTGTCGAGTTTTCCTATGAGCGCCTGGCGACCCTGGGCATCAAGCCCGACCAGATCTTCGCCGCCCTCGCCGCGCAAAACGCCGTGGCACCGTCGGGCTTCGTCGAAACCGCCGGCGCCCGCGCGTATATCCGTATCGACGGCGCCTTCGACAGCTTGTCGCTGATCGAGAACGTGCCGCTGGAAGTCAACGGCCGCGTGCTGCGCATCGCCGATGTGGCCACCGTCAGTCGGGGTTATGAAGACCCGCCGAGCTACCGCATCCGCCACCAGGGCGACCCGGCATTGATGCTCGGCGTGATCATGGAGAAACACTGGAACGGCCTGGAACTGGACAAAAGCCTCAAGGCCCAGGAAGCCAGGATCCAGGCCGACCTGCCCCTGGGCGTGAACTTCGCCAAGGTCTCCGACCAGGCGAAAAACATCAGCCTGGCGGTGAACGAGTTCATGCTGAAGTTCTTCGTCGCCCTGGCGGTGGTGATGGTGATCAGCCTGTTGGCCCTGGGCTTTCGCGTCGGGCTGGTGGTGGCGGCTGCGGTGCCGCTGACCTTGTCGGTGGTGTTTGTGATCATGCTGCTCACCGGGCGTGAGTTCGATCGCATTACCCTCGGCGCGCTGATCATTTCCCTGGGTTTGCTGGTGGATGACGCGATCATCGCCATCGAGATGATGGTGGTGAAGCTTGAGGAAGGCTTCGACCGGATCCACGCCGCCACCTTTGCCTGGAGCTCCACGGCGGCACCGATGCTCACCGGTACGCTGGTGACTATCATCGGCTTTCTGCCGGTGGGCTTTGCGCGGTCCGGGGCGGGGGAATACGCCGGTAATATCTTCTGGATCGTCGGCTTTGCGCTGATTTCGTCGTGGCTGGTGGCCGTGGTGTTCACGCCGTACCTGGGTGTAAAACTGCTGCCCCAGATCAAACCGGTGCCCGGCGGCCATGATGCGATCTATGCCGGGCGTTACTACCAGCACCTGCGCGGCCTGGTGCACGCCTGCGTGCGGCGGCGCTGGCTGGTGACCGGGTTGGTCGTGGGTGCGTTTGTGCTGTGCGTGGCGGGCATGGGCGTAGTGAAGAAGCAGTTCTTCCCCAATTCCGACCGTTCCGAGCTGATTCTGGAGGTGTACATGCCGCCTGGCAGTGCCTTCAAAAGCACCGAGGCGGTGGCGGCGCAACTGGAAAAAGCGCTGCTGCAGGAGCCGCAGACCAGCATGGTCGACACCTATGTGGGCGGCGGCGCACCGCGCTTCTTCCTGTCGCTGAACCCGGAACTGCCGGACCCGGCGTTTGCCAAGCTGATCGTGCAGACTCCGGACTCCCATGCCCGCGACGCGTTGAAACTGCGCATGCGTGAACGGATTGCCGCCGGCGAGTTTCCTTCGGCGCGGGTTCGCGTGACGCAACTGCTGTTCGGCCCGCCCGTGCCGTTCCCGGTGGTGTTCCGGGTGTCCGGCCCGAATGTGGATGTGCTGCGCAGCGTGTCCGAAGACGTGCGCACAGTCGTCGCCGCCAACACGCTGACCAAGGACGCCTTCCTCGATTGGGGCGAGCGCACCAGCGGCTATCGCCTGGTGTTGGATCAAGACCGCCTGCGTTTGCTGGGCTTCACCCCCAACGACGTGAAGTCACAACTCAATGCCCTGCTCAGCGGTAACCCGATCACCGAAGTGCGCGAAGGCAACCGCACCGTCTCCGTGGTCGCACGCGCCCAGGGCAGCCAGCGCGAAGACCTCGGCAACCTCAACAACATGACCCTTACCAACAGCGCCGGTACCTCCGTGCCGTTGGCCCAGGTCGGGCATTTCCAGGCGGTGATGGAAGAACCGATCCTCAAGCGCCGCAACCGCGCGACCACCGTGGAAGTGCGCGCCGACATCATCGACGGTGTGCAACCGCCCGACGTGGAAATGGCCGTGTACAAAGACCTGCAGCCACTGATCGCCAAGCTGCCCGCCGGTTACCAGATCGACATCGGCGGCCCGGTGGAAGAAAGCGCCAAGGCCAACGTCGCCCTGGCCGCGCTGTTCCCGATCATGATCCTGTTGACCCTCACGGTGATCATGTTCCAGGTGCGCTCGTTTGGCGTGATGTTCATGGTCTTCGCCACTGCGCCACTGGGTTTGATCGGGGCGGTGCCGACGTTGCTGCTGTTCAACCAGCCATTCGGCTTCAACGCGATCCTGGGCCTGATCGGGATTGGCGGGATCCTGATGCGCAACACGCTGATCTTTACCGATCAGATCCGCCAGAACCAGGACCACGGCATGCCAATTCGCGAGGCGATCATCGAGGCCACCGTACGACGCGCACGGCCGGTGATCCTGACCGCGTTGGCGGCGGCGCTGGCGTTCATTCCGCTGACGCTGTCGGTGTTCTGGTCGTCCCTGGCCTATGTGCTGATCGGCGGGGTGCTGGTGGGCACGGTGTTGACGCTGTTGTTCCTGCCGGCGCTGTGCAGTCTGGTGTTGGGCAGGGAGAAGACGAGAGTTGTCGAAACTTCCCACGTAACGGCCGGATAAGCTCTACTCCCCTCCCCTGAAAAGGTCCGCAAAGTCCCTCGCCTGATTACACAGTGCGAGGGATTGCGGATGGATTTTCTGATTGGAACTGTTTCTTGAACCCGGCCATTGGCAGGCTGGCCCTGACCCCAATGGATGTGAAGACGGTCGATGTCGAGAGCGTCTTTCGCGATTTCCGGGAATGCCTGAACACCTTTGATGACTGGGCGGAAAGCTTCTGGAGCTTTTCGGCGCTGGATATCGAACAGGTCTTCAAGGTGGGGGATGAGGTGGCGCTGGTAGCGCCGATCAACCGCTCCCTTTTCCCGAGCAGCACCGTCGCGACTTGCCAGGCCAACGGCACGTTGACTCTGGTGCACCTGTTCCAAAGCACGCGATTTGTACCCATCGGCAACACGCCGGTGGTATTGCAGCGCGTCGATCCCAACGGCGGCCCACTGGGCGAGCCGATCCACAAGACCATCGGCCCGAGCGGCATTCTCGAGATCAACGCGTGTGAGCGCGACCAGCAGTACCGGGTCAACTTCTATCCCAATGTTTCCAAGGACCACATCAAGGCGCTGTATGCCTCTTATCAATCGGTGATTGATGCATTGGAAGTGCGCCTGCGCGAAGAGTGGGAGAGCACCTTCAAGGCGCAGTGGAAGGACTACACAGACGCCAACCCGCTTGATCAGCGCAGGATGCTGGAGAAGGCGTTTCTTCACGGAATGGGTAAGGCGCTTTACAGCCTTTGGGACAATTTCACGCAATTGTACGACCTGCTGGCAGATATCCAGACCCACAGTGAGACGTTGCTGCGGTACATCTCCCAGACCGAATTGGATGAACTGCTGAAACTCAGCAAAGACTCGATTGCCCGCGGCCTGCTGGTACTCAGCGATGAGCCGCTGATGTTTATTTATGTGTCGGCGATATCCAGTTGGATACGGATGTTGCCGCCGCAAGAAATGAACGAGGTGATGGGGGAAATCACCGGCGAGGTGTTGATCGGTCTGCTGCTCGTGAGGGTTGCAGGCGTCATGGGTGTGACCCTGCGCCTGGGCACCCAGGTGTTGGGGCATATCAAATCCGGGCGAGTACGCCAGTGGCTGGAGAGGCTGGCCGATCAGCTGGTAGGGCCTCGGTTGGAAGCGCATGTCGAAGCGGCCAAACCGTTGTTGCTGGGCGGCGCGCCGACGCCGATCAGGGTGATTCCGGATGTGCCGTTGAAGGCGGGGGATCAGGTGGTTTCCAACGCAGTACCGGTGGTTCGGGACAAGGCCACGCAACGGACGGTGTTGGTGCGGCAGGAGCTTGTGGATGACGTGCCGTCGTCCGCTCGCAATCCCAATGGGGATGCGGCTGTGTCCTCGGACAAGACCGCTACCAACGGCTGCCCGGTATCGATGGTTACGGGCGAGGAATTGCTGACCCTCACCGATGGGGCGCTGGACGGGATTCTGCCGTTTGAGTGGACGCGGTTGTATCGCACCAGTGCGGTGGCAGTGGATTGTGGGTTGGGCTTTGGCTGGAGTCACTCGCTGGCGCATCGGCTGAGTATTTCCGCTGATTCGGTGGTGTGGACCGATCATGAAAACCGCTCGACCACCCTGCCCTTGCCGTCTGCTTCTCGGCCCGCAATCACCAATAGCCTGGCTGAAGCGGCGATCTATTTAGGGTCGTTGCCCGATGAACTGGTGCTGGCTCAGGCGTCACGTTTCTACCACTTTCGCGACGGTGTGCTGACGGCGATCAGCGATGCGTATGACAACCGGCTGCGTATTTGTCGGGATGTTTTGGGCCGTATCGAGCGGGTGGATAACGGCGTGGGGCGTTCGCTGTTGTTGCGCTATGCGTCGGGCCGGATCGTGGCGGTGGACTACCAGATTCAGCGCATCGTGGATGAAGGGCCGTTTGTTTGGGTGACGGAGCAGACGGTTGTTTCCTACGCCTATGACGACTTGGGACGGCTGATTTCAGCGACCAACGCAGTCGGCGAAAGCGAGGTTTATCGGTACGACCAACAGCACGTGATTCTTGAACGCGGCTTGGCCGGTGGGGCGAGTTTCTTCTGGGAGTGGGAACGGTCTGGCAAGGCGGCGCGATGTGTTCGGCATTGGGCCAGTTTTTCGCAGATGGACACGCGGTATGCCTGGGATGACAACGGGCAGGTCACGGTGTTTAACGCCGATGGCAGCCAGGAAGTCTATGTGCATGACCAGCGGGCGCGGCTGGTGCAGCGGGTGGATCCTGACGGGGCCGAGCACTTCAAGTCCTACGATAACCAAGGCCGGCTGACGGTTGAGCAGGACCCTCTCGGGGCGATCACGGCCTACCAGTACGACGAAGCCGGGCGTCT
>NZ_JFCA01000031.1 GCF_000612585.1 Pseudomonas sp. CHM02 | reverse complement strand
CCGTTGGTGATGACACCCAGCAGGAAGTGCTGACGCAGCGCCTGGAGCATAGGTTCGGCTTCGGGAAACGGGGTGAGCTGGTGGCGCGCGTGGATGAATGCTTCGAAGCACACATCCGCCATTTCCGTGGCTTCAGGCTGTGGATAGCCGGCCTCTTCAAACGCATGCATCAACACCCGGTGGCGCAGGATGCTGATGCGGTGTTTCAGCTCGGGATGGCGCTCCAATACCTGTTGGCGAAGGCTGGCGAAATGCTCCAGCGGCAAATCGCCAACCTTGGCAGCGTTAAGCGTCAGCCATTCGCGCATCGACGCTTCGGCGCTGATGATGACGGGTACGTTGTCCCAGAGCGTGTCGTCCAGGTCGAAGGTGATCAGCTTGATACTCATGAGTCGCCGCCCTTGATGCGTTTGGCCCGTGGATGGGCGCTGTCGTACACCGTTGCCAGGTGCTGGAAGTCCAGATGGGTGTAGATCTGTGTGGTCTTGATGTCGGAGTGGCCGAGCAGCTCCTGAACCGCACGCAGGTCCTGGGATGATTCCAGCATATGGCTGGCAAAGGAGTGTCGCAGCATGTGTGGGTGCAGGTTCTGCCCCAGCTCGCGCTCACCGGCGGCCTTGACCCGTACCTGAATCGCCCGTGGCCCCAGGCGCCGGCCTTGCTGGCTGACAAACACCGCGTCATCCGCCGGGTTGCTCAGCAGGCGCAGCGGCAGCCACAACTGCAGGGCTTCCCGCGCTTTACGGCCCACCGGTAGGACGCGGGTCTTGCTGCCCTTGCCGAGCACTTGCACCAGGCCATCCGCCAGGTCCAGTTGATCGAGATTCAGGCCGGTCAGCTCGGACAAGCGCAGACCCGAGGAATAGAACAGTTCAAGGATCGCCTGGTCGCGATGAGCCAGGAAATCGTCCTCGACGGCGCCATCCAGCAGTTGCAGGGCGCGGTCAGTGTCCAGTGTCTTGGGCAGGCGCCGCTCGCCCTTGGGCGGCGACAGGCCATTGGCCGGGTCGTGGTCGCAGAGGCCTTCACGGTTCAGGTAGTGATAAAGCCCGCGCACCGCCGAGAGCAGGCGTGACAGGCTGCGCGAGGATTGGCCGGCCTGGTGCAGGCGCGCGATCAGGCTGCGCAGGCTCTGGATATCCAGGGCCTTCCAGCTGCTGATCTGTTGTTTTTCGCAGTACGCCAGGACCTTGTTCAGGTCCCGGCGGTAGGCTTCCAGGGTGTGGGGCGACACCTGGCGCTCGTTGCGCAGGTGAGCGCAGTAAGCGTCCAGTTGCCGTTCCATGGCTAGCGCACCGCGCGCAGGGCGGTGGTGAAGCGCGGCAAGACGCGGCCCAGCACTTCGGCGATGTAGGTCAGGAACAGGGTGCCTACCGAGCTCTTGTAGTGCTGAGGGTCGCGGCTGGCGATAGCCAGCACGCCGTGCAGGCCTTGATGGCTGAGGGCAACCACGGCGGTGGAGCCGATCTGCTTGCGCTGTTCGGCGCCAAACAGGAAATCCAGCTCGTGTTCACGCAAGGTGCCGCTGATGGTCTTGCCTTCGGACAGCAGCCCGCCGATGGCGGTTTGTGCGTCGCTGCCACTGACCCAGCGACCCACCGGCATCGGGTTGTCGCTGAACAGGATCAGGCTCACGAACGGCACCTGGAAGTCCTGGCGCAGGCTGTCTTCCACGGCGATCACCGTTTCTTCCAGGCTGGTGGCGTCCATCAGGGTCAGAATCAGGCGACGGGTTTTCTCGAACAGGCGGTCGTTGTCGCGTGCGACGTCCATCAGGTGCGAGAGCTTGTGACGCATTTCGATATTGCGCTCGCGCAGGATCTTCATCTGCCGCTCCACCAGCGATACGGTGTCGCCACGCTGGTGCGGGATGCGCAGGGCCGGCAGCAGCTCTTCGTGCTCGACGAAAAAGTCCGGATTAGCCTCAAGGTACGCCGCGACAGCAGCGGCCTCCAGACTGTCGCTCGGGGTAGCTTGTGCGGGTACTTGAGGCTTATCGGTCATTGGCTTGACTCACTCATAGACGGACCTGTCCTTCGTATACGCGCGAGGCCGGCCCGGTCATCATCACCGGGTGGCCAGGGCCTGCCCACTCGATGGACAAACGTCCGCCGGGCAGGTCGATCAGCAGTGGCGAATCCATCCACCCCTGGCTGATCGCGGCCACGGCAGCGGCGCAAGCGCCGGTGCCGCAGGCCTGGGTTTCGCCGGCGCCGCGTTCCCACACACGCAATTGCGCGCGGGAACGGTCGATCACCTGCAGGAAGCCCACGTTGACCCGTGCCGGAAAGCGCGGGTGGTGTTCGATCTTCGGCCCCAATTCATGCACGGGCGCGTTGTTGATGTCGTTGACCCGCAGCACCGCGTGGGGGTTGCCCATGGACACGGCCGCGATGTCGACGGTCTTGCCGTCGACGTCCAGCGCATAGCTGGCAGCCTGCTCGGTGGCCTGGAACGGAATATCCGCCGGCACCAGACGTGGCTCGCCCATGTTCACGCTGATCTGGCCGTCGTTGCGGATATCCAGTTCGATCACGCCGCTCTTGGTCTCGACGCGGATCTGCCGCTTGGCGGTCAGGCGCTTGTCCAGCACAAAGCGCGCAAAGCAGCGCGCACCGTTGCCGCACTGTTCCACTTCGGAACCATCGGAGTTGAAGATCCGGTAACGGAAATCCACCTCCGGGTTGCTCGGTGCCTCGACGATCAGCAATTGGTCGAAACCAATGCCGGTGTGACGATCGCCCCACTGTTTAGCGTGTTTGGGCAGGATATGCGCGTGCTGGCTGACCAGGTCGAGGACCATGAAATCATTGCCCAGTCCGTGCATCTTGGTAAAACGCAGCAGCATGGCTTACTCCGGCAGCAGGCTTTCGCCAGCATACAACTCGGCTACCGTCTCGCGGCGACGCACTTCAAACGCTTGATCACCGTCCACCAGCACCTCGGCGGTACGCCCGCGGGTGTTGTAGTTGGAACTCATGACAAACCCGTAGGCACCGGCCGAATGCACGGCCAGCAGATCGCCTTCTTCCAGGGCCAGCTGACGATCCTTGGCCAGGAAGTCGCCGGTCTCGCAGATCGGGCCGACGATGTCGTAGGCGCGCGCTTCGCTGGCGCGAGGCGTCACGGCGGTGACATTCATCCAGGCCTGGTACAGCGCCGGGCGGATCAGGTCGTTCATCGCCGCGTCGACGATGGCGAAATCCTTGTGCTCGGTGTGCTTGAGGTACTCGACCTGGGTCAGCAGCACGCCCGCGTTGGCGACGATATAGCGGCCTGGCTCGAACATCAGCGTCAGGTCGCGGCCTTCGATGCGCTCGCGCACAGCCTGGATATAGTCGGCAATCAGCGGCGGCTCTTCATCGCGGTAGCGCACGCCCACGCCGCCACCGAGGTCGATGTGGTGCAGGTAGATGCCGCATTCGCCGAGGCGATCGATCAGTGCCAGCAGGCGATCGAGTGCATCCAGGAACGGTAGCAGGCTGGTCAGTTGCGAGCCGATATGGCAGTCGACGCCCAGCACTTCCAGGTTCGGCAGTTGCGCGGCGCGGATGTACACGTCTTCGGCGTCGGCAATGGCGATGCCGAACTTGTTCTCTTTGAGACCGGTGGAAATGTACGGGTGGGTGCCGGCGTCGACGTCCGGGTTGACGCGCAGGGAGATCGGCGCGCGAACGCCCATCTCGGCGGCCACGACTTGCAGGCGTTCGAGTTCGTCGGTGGATTCGATGTTGAAGCAATGCACGCCGACTTCCAGGGCACGGCGCATGTCTTCGCGGGTCTTGCCGACGCCGGAGAACACGATCTTGTCAGCCTTGCCGCCAGCAGCCAGTACACGTTCCAGCTCGCCACGGGAGACGATGTCGAAACCAGCGCCGAGGCGCGCCAGGACATTCAGTACACCCAGGTTGGAGTTGGCCTTGACCGCGTAGCACACCAGGTGCGGCACACCGTCGAGTGCGTCGGTGAATGAGCGGTACTGGGCTTCGATATGCGCACGGGAATACACATAGGTCGGGGTGCCGAAGCGCTCGGCAATCGCGGACAACGCCACGCCTTCCGCGAACAGCTCGCCGTCCCGGTAGTTAAAAGCGTCCATGGAGTTCCCTTATTCGTAGGTGTCGTGCTTATGCGCTTTGGCTGGCTTCTGCGACGATTGCGCCTGTTCATTCGGGTCTTTGCTGTCATCGGGCAGGTACAGCGGGCCTTTTTGACCACAGGCACTAACGAGGCAAGCGACCGCGACGAGCGCAGCAAGGGAAGAGATCAGGCGCTTCATGGCGAAATCCTTGAATATGCATTAATTGCGCCCGAGTATACCGACCACCCGCCAGCTTGCCTATGCGCTGGAATACCCGTCCGGCGGGGGTTTGCCGAGATAGGCGGGAAGCGGACTACGCTGGTTGAGGATATTTCACGCCGTCAATCGTGTTGAAATCGGTATCCTTTGCAATCGGCGGGGCTCGCCCGTATCGTGCGGCGCTTGAGCAAAACCAGACACTTTTGAGGTTGCCACAATGAGTTTGACCGAAGCCCGTTTTCACGACCTGGTGGATTCGACCCAGCAGGCGCTGGAAGATATTTTCGACGACAGCGGCCTGGACGTGGACCTGGAAAACTCGGCCGGCGTGCTGACCGTCAAGTTCGAGAACGGCACTCAACTGATCTTCAGTCGCCAGGAGCCGTTGCGTCAGCTGTGGCTGGCTGCACGTTCCGGTGGTTTTCACTTCGATTACAACGAAGAAGACAACAATTGGCAGTGCGATACCAGCGATGAGCTGCTCAGTGAAATGCTCGCGCGGCTGGTCCTGGAACAAGCCGGCGCCGAGCTGGATTTCGACGAGATTTGACCGTGACCCAGCCTGCACCTGTCCGTCCGCCGAAGCCGCTGTTCAGTAATGTCAGCCCGGCGGTGCCGTCACCTTGTATCAGTTTGTGTCGTCTGGACGAACAGAAAGTCTGCCTCGGCTGCTTCCGCCACGTGGAAGATATCCGTGAATGGCGCTCTGCCGACGATGCCCGGCGCCGAGTGATCTGTGCCGAGGCCGATCAGCGCCGGGCGCACGCCTGAGGCCGTCTTGTTTATTTGTGACGCTGTGGTAGTGTCCGGGTACGCCTCAACTCATCGAGGCCCGTGAGAACCCCGCCTTTTTCTGGCGGGGTTTTGCTTTTTTGTGCAGAAAAAAGGAGTCTGCCTGAATCATGACCACCGCACCGTCCATCATTCTCACCCGTCTTGACGTGCAGCGTCTGGAGCAACTGATCGACCGCCTGGGCGACGAATCTCCCGGCGTCGAAGCATTGCAAGCCGAACTCGACCGCGCCGAAGACGTGGTTGGTCACGATGAAGTGCCTGCGGGTGTCGTGACCATGAACTCCAGCGTGCATTGCCGTGAGCAAGGCAGTGGCAAGGACTACCACTTGACCCTGGTCTACCCGAAAGATGCCAATGCCGACGAAGGCAAGATCTCGATCCTGGCGCCGGTGGGCAGCGCCTTGCTGGGCCTGCAGGTTGGCCAGCACATCGACTGGCCGGCACCTGGCGGCAAGACCCTCAAGCTGGAGTTGCTCAGCGTTGAAGGTCAGCCCAAGGACGGCGGCGCATTCTCCATGTAACAAGAGCCGCTTTAAATCTGGCTCAGCGCCTCGTTGAGCGACAGCTCCAGTTCGGCCTTGTAGCGCAGGTACAGGTTGCTCGGGCTTTGCACATCGCCGAGCAGGCCGGAGAGGTCGAGGTCGGTGATGTAGCAGCGGTAACGCTCGGCTTCCCGGCGTTGCCCGACGATTTCCTGGGCGACCACTGCAAACAGCTGGTCGCCAAATTCCAGTTCGGAAAACTCCCGCTGATTGCAATACAGGGTAATCCCCACTTGGCCCGGCGCTGCCTTGCCGATAATCGCCTGTACGTCATAAAACGGTTTGTTCGCCGGATTCAAGGGGGCTGGCCGAGATTCGACGCCGCGCGCGCGACCGCTGCCCGACGGCAATAGCTGGTAATACAGGATTTGCACTGCGCTCAGCGGCTCCTGGGGATCCAGCGGCGACAGCGCATCCCGGCGATAGAGGATCGATTGCAGAAAGCGCTGCAAGGGCGCCAGCAGGCTCTGTTCATCATGAAACGGTACGCGTTGCTGCCAGAGCGCGTTGAATTCATCCAGCACATACAGCTCGGCGAAGCCTTCACTGACCCGGTAGAACACCTGCACGCAATCGGCCATGCCCATCGGCAGCAGCAGGGCCAGGTCGTGGTCTTCCAGGGCCATGGCGTCCAGATGCAGCGGGCTGTAGCTGGCCAGTTCTTCGCTGAGGTAGGCGATCAGCTCATCCTGGGTCGGTAGTGGCACATGGGTGGTCTGGCCCGGCATCAGTTCCATTACGTGATAGTGCTGCTGCACCTGGAGCAGATAGCGGTGATTACCCTGGCCCAGCAGCAGGTTTTGCGCGGTGTCGAAGATTTCTTCCACGCGCTGGGCAATGAACTGCGCACGGTTGTGACAGAAACAGCGCACTCGTAGCCGGGGCAGGTGGTCCGACGGCAACTGGTTGAGGTAGTCGCGCAGGCAGTCGAGCAGGGCGTGAGGGCCGTCGTAGCGGCTGACCATCACCTCGTTCCAGCTATTGAGCGTGACCTGGTCCAGCGTCAGCACCAGGTTGTCGCGTACACCGGCATAACTCAGGGAGTCGGTGCGTTCGGTGGTCATCAGGATATTCAGGTCGCGGTGGTGCTTGAGCGGGTCGATGCCGACATTGATCAGCAGTAGCACTTCCTCGGGCACTGCCGAGCGCAGCAGGCGGTCTTCGTCCACGCTGGCCAACGGTAGGGCGATGGTCTGTTGCAGGCTGCCGAGCAGGTTGAACAGCTCGAATTCGGTCATGTCGCTGGTGCCGGGGTGCAAGGCCAGGCGCGTGCTGCTGTCGATCACGCCGTTGCGATGGCACCAGGTCAGCATCTCCAGCAGGTCTCGGCTGCGCTTGATCGGCGCAAAGTGCTCCCATTCCAGGGCCGTCAGGCTACCGTTGTACAGGCCCCAGTGATGCTGGCCCGGTTCCTTGCGGTTGGGCGATTGCACCAGGGTCAGGGTGTCTTCGGCCAGGTCCGGGGCGATGCCGGGGTTGATGAACTCGACTTTGCCAGCCTTGCGCTCGAAGGCGGCGTACAGGCGCCGGCCCAGGACATTGAGGTCGCGCTTGTTGATCAGGCTGACGGTCTGTTCGGTGCGGGCGAACTGGGTCAGGAAGCGATAACTGTAATTGAGCTCGCTGACCAGCGCCCGGCGCTCGGAGGCCACCTGGCGCACCTTCCATTGGCTACGGCTGTCCAGCAGCGCCAATTGGCGCTGGTCCCAGCCCCATTCGTGGGCCAGGCGCTCCAGCAGCAGTCGTTGCCAGCTGGTAGTGCGTTGGCCGCCGCTGAGCTTGCGATTGACCTTCAGGTACAGCGCGCGCCGTACCAACTCCAGGCGCTCGAACTCGTTGCGGGCCTTGAGGTACTCCTCGATGCGGCGGTACACCACGATGTAAGGGTCCAGCTCATCCAGGTCCACCTGGTTGGCGAATACCGCGCGCTTGAAGCGCAGGCTCAGGCAGTGCACGTTGGGGTGTTCGCTGGCGTAGACCTCGGTCAGCAGCAGCTTGAGCACGGATTTGTAGGGCGACTCGATGCCCTTGAACAGTTGCCACAGCCCGGCGCCGATGAATTCGCCTGGGGGGATGCGCGCCAGATGGCCAAGGTCCAGGGTTTCATCGGCGCGGATAAAGCGCTTGGAAATCAGCGTGTGGGTGAACTCTGCATAGCGGGTCTCTTCATACACCGGCACCAGCCACCAGATCGGTGTACGCCCGGCCAGCCAGATAGCGGTGCGGTAGAACTCATCCAGCAGCAGGTAATGCTGGGTGGTGCCGCAGTCGTCGGAGCTCAGTTGCGTGTCGCGCTCACCGAGCACAAAGCGTGTCGGCTCGATCAGGAAGAAATGCGCCTCTGCGCCCATGCTCAGGGCCCAGGCTTCCAGCAACTGGCATTTCTTGCGCAGTTCGGCCAGCTCATTCTCACTCAGGTCCGCGGCATGACAGACCCACACGTCCATGTCGCTCTGGTCGGCCTGGGCCAGGGTGCCAAGGCTGCCCATCAGGAACAGACCGTGGATCGGTCGCGGCGGGTTGCCGTGGCGCGGTTTGTAGGAAAACGAGCGAGTCAGGCGCTGGGCTTCGGTCAGGGCCTGGGTGTCGGGTTCGAAATTCGACAGGCCGGCCGGCGTGCTGCCCGACACATAGCCGGGCAGCAACGGGTGGTTGACGTGGAAGAACAGCGGCACCAGGTTCAACACGCTTTGCTGGCGCGGCGTCAGCCCCTCGACGGCCCGTGCCATACGCCCTTCGTTGAGGGCCATGAAGCGCGCGCGCAACTGGGCCAGCACCTTGCGGTCGATGCCTTCGTCCAGGTCGGGGCGGATTTCATGGGTGCGGGTCATGTCGAAGTCGGTGGCTCGCAGGGCCCGACGTGGGCGGCCGTGTGGGAGTTTACAGCCAGTAGCTTAGGAGGTTTAGAGGGAAATGGTTTTTGACGTCAGAATTTTCGCTGTTGCACAGCGACGCCCCAGGAATCCGCACGTAGCGGACTCCATGGGCGGTAACAGGTATCAGGCCGCTTCTTTGGTGCTGGCGGTGGTCAGGATGGTCAGCAGGGTTTGTGCTTGCTCGGCAGCGTCCCGGCCAAGGCTGGTCAGGTAGCCTCCGTCGGGTTGGTCGATAAGCCCTTTTGCATGCAGGCGCTTGGCGGCGGCGATGGCAGTGGGAGCAGCGGTCTGGTGGACTTTCAGACCTTCCTGGGAGCTGCCCAGGTTGAAGAGTGCAAGGATTTCCAGTTCGGCAACCAACTCAGGGGTATACGACATAAGGACTCCAGACTTTCTAAGAATTTATTAGAGGCTAGCAGGCCATAAGGTGAACGCACTTTGCCGAACTGTCCAGCGTGTTACTGCGCCCCGGAATTATTGTTTTTCGGGCGGCAGTTCCGGCAGGGCGCGCAGTGCAGTTTCATACCATTCGGTATTGAAGGCGCGGTCCTCTTCCAACAGTGCGTCGATCTCGACAGCCAGCACGTGAGCCATCAGTTGCAGGATCTCTTCGCGCTCGTAACCCACCAGGGTCAGCTTGTTGAACGTGGCCTTGGCCGCTGGCGGGTTTTCGCTTTCGATCTGGTTTTCGATCGCTTCGATCAGCGTGGTTTCGGCGAATTCTTCTTCGTCATTGTCGATATCGGTCGGCTCGCTCATGGCAGGCTCCTCAAGGAAAGGACGCCAGTCTACCCCCATTCAGGCGGGTGATGCTGCTGGTCAGGGCGGGCGTCGGGATCTATAACAGTCGCAGCCAACCCCATTCCCGGCCTGGAGGCACAGTCATGCTCAAGCTCTACGGATTCTCGGTCAGCAACTACTACAACATGGTCAAGCTGGCGCTGCTGGAGAAAGGGCTGCCGTTCGAAGAGGTGCCCTTTTATGCCGGGCAAACCCCTGAAGCCCTGGCTGTGAGTCCGCGAGGCAAGGTGCCGGTGTTGAGGGTGAAGCAGGGCTTTATCAACGAGACCAGCGTGATCCTCGAATACATCGAGCACACCCAGGAAGGGCCGGCGCTGCTCCCGGCCGAGCCGTTCCAGCGTGCGCAGGTGTTGGCGCTGTGCCGGGAAATCGAGCTGTACATCGAGTTGCCTGCCCGTGCGTGTTTTGCCGAGGCGTTCTTTGGCATGCCGGTAGCGGAGGCAATCAAGGAAAAGTCCAAGGCCGAGTTGCTGCTGGGGTTCGGTTCGTTGGGCAGGCACGGCAAGTTCGCGCCCTATGTGGCGGGCGAGAGCTTCACCATTGCCGATCTGTATTTCATGTACAGCGTGAACCTCGCCTGTGCGGTGGGCGAGAAGCTGTTCGGCCTGGATCTGCTGGCTGAAATGCCAGCGGCCAAGGCGTTGCTGGAAAGGTTACATGCCATGCCCAACGCTCAGAAAGTGGCGGCGGACAGAGAGGCAGCGATGCCGGCCTTTATGGCGATGATTGCAGCAAAAAAATAGCGACAATCAAACCTGTAGGAGCCGGCTTGCCGGCGATGGCGTCCTCAAGATCAGGTGGGATCTCAGGGGCTTCATCGCCGGCAAGCCGGCTCCTACAAGGGGATCAGCGGCTGGCGAGCAGGGCCTGGCCACGTACCACCGCAGCCTTCACCTGTGCCGGCGCAGTACCGCCCACGTGGTTACGGGCATTCACCGAACCTTCCAGGGTCAGCACGGCAAACACGTCCTGCTCGATCTGGTCGCTGAACTGACGCAGTTCTTCCAGGCTCATTTCCGCCAGGTCCTTGCCGGTGTCCACGCCGTACTTCACGGCGTGGCCGACGATTTCGTGGCAGTCGCGGAACGGCAGGCCACGGCGTACCAGGTAGTCCGCCAGGTCGGTCGCGGTGGAGAACCCACGCAGGGCCGCTTCACGCATGATCGCGTGCTTGGGCTTGATCGCCGGGATCATGTCGGCAAACGCGCGCAACGAGTCGCGCAGGGTGTCGGCGGCGTCGAACAGCGGTTCCTTGTCTTCCTGGTTGTCCTTGTTGTAGGCCAGGGGTTGGCCTTTCATCAGGGTCAGCAGGCCCATCAGGGCACCGAACACGCGGCCGCTCTTGCCGCGAACCAGTTCGGGCACGTCGGGGTTTTTCTTTTGCGGCATGATCGAGCTGCCGGTGCAGAAGCGGTCCGGCAGGTCGATGAACTGGAATTGCGCGCTGGTCCACAGCACCAACTCTTCGGAGAAACGCGACAGGTGCATCATGGCGATGCTGGCGGCAGCGCAGAATTCGATGGCGAAGTCACGGTCCGACACACCATCCAGCGAGTTGCCGCCCACGGCATCGAAGCCCAGCAATTGTGCGGTGTACTCGCGGTCGATCGGGTACGTGGTGCCGGCCAGTGCGGCGCTGCCCAATGGCATGCGGTTGGCGCGCTTGCGGCAGTCCACCAGGCGCTCGTAGTCGCGGCTGAGCATTTCGAACCAGGCCAGCAGGTGGTGGCCGAAGGTCACCGGTTGCGCGGTCTGCAGGTGAGTGAAGCCGGGCATGATGGTGTCCGATTCACGCTCGGCCTGCTCCAGCAAACCTTTTTGCAGGCGGGTGATTTCGGCGAGGATCAGGTCGATCTCGTCACGCAGCCACAGGCGAATGTCGGTGGCCACCTGGTCGTTACGGCTGCGGCCAGTGTGCAGCTTTTTGCCAGTCACGCCGATGCGGTCGGTGAGGCGCGCTTCGATGTTCATGTGCACGTCTTCCAGGTCGACGCGCCAGTCGAACGTGCCGGCTTCGATCTCGCCACGGATAGTGGTCAGGCCGTCGATGATGCTGTCGCGCTCGGCGTCGGTCAGCACGCCGACCTTGGCCAGCATCGTCGCGTGGGCAATGGAACCCATGATGTCGTGGCGGTACAGGCGCTGGTCGAAGGTGACGGAGGCGGTGAAGCGGGCGACGAAGGCGTCGACGGGTTCACTGAAGCGGCCGCCCCAGGACTGGTTGGTCTTGTCGGTGCTCATGGATTCGCTCGTGATCTGCTTAATAAAGAGGCATGGAAGTGTGCCGGCGATAATAACAGGGTTGCCCGTGGAGGCGGTGCTGCGGGTCGTCGGCATTTTTATTTGTGCAAAGGATGGCTAAGTGCCTTGCCGCCGATCGCGTCCGGGACGAGACTGGGTACAGGGGCTTATTGAAACGATATTTGACGATTGAGCAATGTCGGCTCAGTGAGCGTCTACAGTTGGACTGATAGTGTGTGAATGCACCAAAGTCGGGTGATGCGGTCAGAGCCCAGACTATCCATTAAAAAAGGGGGGTATTCGGATTGTGTATCAGCAAACCCTACGACGATGCCCGAAGGCAGCAGGTCTTGGGCGCTATTGAACAGGTCCGGGTAAATATGGGTGCCATTCTCAGGGCACTTTTTGCCGCTCGCGCTAGTCTTAGCGTGGATCGCTGTGACGCAAGTCACCGCACCTGTCTACGCTATCCTTGTGCGAGACTCACGCAGGAATCCAGCGCAATATGAATGTCCTGATCGTTGATGACGAACCCCAAGCCCGCGAGCGACTGAGCCGTTTGGTCAGTGAACTCGAGGGTTACGCAGTATTAGAACCGAGCGCCACCACGGGCGAAGAGGCGTTGACGTTGATCGACAGCCTCAAGCCGGATGTGGTGCTGCTCGATATCCGTATGCCGGGCCTCGACGGCCTGCAAGTTGCCGCCCGACTGAGCGAGCGCGAGTCGCCACCCGCCGTGGTGTTTTGCGCAACCGGTGAAGAGTTTTCCGCGGAGACGCTGGAAGCCAGCGGTGTCAGCTTCCTCATCAAACCGGTGGCCGGCGAGGCAGTGCTCAAGGCCCTAAAAAAGGCCGAGCGCCCGACCCGTGTCCAGCTCGCCGCGCTGACTCAGCCGGCTGCCCAAAGTGGTAACGGGCCGCGCAGCCATATCAGTGCCCGCACACGCAAAGGCATCGAACTTATCCCGCTGGGCGAGGTGGTCTATTTTATTGCCGATCACAAGTACGTGACCCTGCGTCACCAGGGCGGCGAAGTGCTGCTCGACGAACCGCTCAAGGCCCTTGAAGATGAATTCGGCGACCGCTTCGTGCGTATCCACCGCAACGCGCTGGTGGCCCGCGAGCGTATCGAACGCCTTCAGCGCACGCCCCTGGGGCACTTTCAGCTCTTCCTGAAAGGCCTTAACGGCGACGCATTGATCGTCAGCCGACGGCATGTCGCGGGCGTGCGCAAGATGATGCAGCAGCTTTAGCCCAGGGGCTGTGGCGCGGCCTGCATTCCTTATCCCGGTGCGACGTGGCCAGGGAGGCCCCGCACTTGCTGATTCAAATCAAAGCGTATTTGCCTGAGCTGTTATTATCTGCCGTATCTATTCAGTACGGATTGATCCATGTCCTCTCGCGAAATCCGCATCGCCACCCGTAAAAGCGCCTTGGCCTTGTGGCAGGCCGAATACGTCAAAGCACGTCTGGAGCAGGCCCATCCTGGTCTCACGGTGACCCTGGTGCCCATGGTCAGTCGCGGCGACAAGCTGCTCGACTCGCCACTGTCGAAGATCGGCGGCAAGGGGTTGTTCGTCAAGGAACTGGAAACCGCACTGCTCGAAAACGAAGCTGACATCGCCGTGCATTCGATGAAAGACGTGCCCATGGACTTCCCTGAAGGCCTGGGCCTGTTTTGCATCTGTGAGCGCGAAGACCCGCGTGATGCCTTCGTTTCCAACACGTATGCCTCTTTGGATGAGCTGCCCCTGGGCAGCATCGTCGGTACGTCGAGCCTGCGCCGCCAGGCACAGCTGTTGACCCGCCGCCCGGACTTGCAGATCCGCTTCCTGCGCGGCAACGTCAACACCCGTTTGGCGAAGCTCGACGCGGGCGAATATGACGCGATCATTCTCGCGGCGGCCGGCCTGATCCGTCTGGGTTTCGAAGACCGTATCACCTCGGCCATCAGCGTCGAGGACAGCCTGCCCGCGGGTGGGCAGGGCGCCGTTGGCATTGAATGCCGTACCGCCGACCCTGAAATCCACGCCCTGCTCAAACCCTTGGATCACCACGACACCGAGGTGCGCGTCACGGCCGAGCGTGCCCTGAACAAGCACCTCAATGGTGGCTGCCAGGTGCCGATCGCCTGCTACGCCGTGCTCGAAGGTGACAACCTGTGGTTGCGTGGCTTGGTTGGGGACCCGGAAGGCGGCACGCTGCTGACCGCCGAGGTTCGTGGTCCGCAGCGCGACGCTACGGCCCTGGGTATCCAGGTGGCTGAAGCGCTGCTGGAGAAGGGCGCCGGCGCCATTCTGCAAAAAGTCTACGGCGAGGCCGGTCCGCAGTGACCGAATGGCGCGTGCTGCTGACGAGGCCAGCCGAGGAATCGATGGCCCTGGCGGCCACGTTGTCCGAAGCGGGTATTTTCAGCAGCAGTTTGCCGCTGCTGGACATTGAGCCGCTGCCTGTCACCCCTGAACAGCAGGCCGTCTTCTGTGGTCTGGACCGCTACTGTGCGGTGATCGTCGTCAGCAAACCTGCCGCGCGCCTGGCCGTGCAGCAGCTGGGGCGGGCGGGGAAGCAACTGCCGTGGTTCAGTGTCGGCGCCGCCACCGCGCAGGTCCTGGCTGATCACGGCCTCAACGTTCACTACCCACCGACTGGCGATGACAGCGAGGCCTTGCTTCAATTGCCTGCGTTGCGCGAGGCTATCGCACGCCCCGGTGCCCGGGTATTGATCCTGCGCGGCGAGGGCGGTCGTGAGCTGCTGGCGGAGCGTTTGCGTGAGCAAGGTGCTAGTGTCGATTATCTGGAGTTGTATCGCCGTTTTCTTCCGGCCTACGACGCCGGTGTGCTGGTGCAACGCATCCAGTTGGAACGCTTGAACGGCCTGGTGGTCAGCAGTGGGCAGGGTTTTTTGCACCTGCAGGCCCTGGCCGGAGCCGATTGGCCACAGGTGGCACAGCTACCGTTGTTCGTGCCGAGCCCGCGAATCCAGGAAATGGCGCGGGCCGCTGGCGCAGAAAAAGTTGTGGATTGTCGCGGTGCGAGTGCCGCGGCTTTGTTAGTGGCGATACGGAGCTATACCGTTCCCACTCTCTGATACGCAAAGGACGGATACGTGAGCGAAACAGCCTTGCCTAAAGATGAAGCCCAACCCGCACTTGATGCGCCGGTTGAGTCACCGGTCACCGCGCCGCGCCGTGGCAATGGCCTGGCAATCGTCGCCTTGCTGCTCGGCGCCGCCGGTGTTGCCGCCGGCGGTTGGGGGATCTGGCAGGTCCGTGCCCTGCAAGCCAGCAGCCAACAACAGTTGGGCCAAGTGCAGACCCTCGATGACCAGTCCCAGTCCCTCAAGCAAAGCCAGCAACAACTGGCTGCACGCCTGGCGCAGCTGCCGGGTGCGGATGAGCTGGAGGAGCGTCGTCGTCTGGTGGCCCAGTTGCAGGGTGATCAGCAGCAACTGAGCCAGCGCCTGGAAACCGTACTGGGGTCCAGCCGCAAGGATTGGCGCCTGGCCGAGGCCGAGCACTTGATTCGTCTGGCGAGCCTGCGCCTGTCCGCGCTGCAAGATATCAACAGCGCACAGGCGCTGGTCCAGGGCGCCGACGAGATTCTTCGCGAGCAAAGTGATCCAGGCTCCTACGCCGCCCGCGAGCAATTGGCCAAGAGCCTTGCCGCGCTGCGCAGCACCGAGCAGCCGGACCGCACCGGGCTCTACCTGCAATTGGCAGCTTTGCGTGACCAGGTCGTGCAACTGTCGGCCATTGCCCCAGAGTATCAGCTGACCGAGCCTGCTTCCGGTGGGCGCCCGACTACCGATACGGAGAGCCGCTGGAGCCAGTGGTGGGAGCAGATTTCCCGTTACTTCCGCATCGACTTCAACCCCGACGACAACATCCGTCCGCTGCTGGCCGGCCAAGGCCTGAACCAGGTGCGCCTGGCCCTGAGCCTGGCACTGGAGCAAGCACAGTGGGCGGCGCTCAATGGCGAGTCGGCCGTCTACAGCCGCTCCCTGGGCGAGGCGCGCAGTGTGTTGCAGGACAACTTCAACCCGGACAACCCACAGAGCAAAGCGATGCTGGCGCGCATCGCCGAGCTCGAGCCCAAGGCGGTGTCGGTGGTAACGCCGGACTTGGCCGCGAGCCTGGCTGCCGTGCAGGCGTACCTTGAGCGTCGTCATCTGTCTGCCGACGAAGCCAAGGCGGCGGCAACGCCGGCGAAGCAGGAGTAGAGCCGATGAAACGTTTCTATGTGATCCTGGTGCTGGCGATTGCAGTCGCGCTGGCACTGGCTGTAGGCATTTCGAAACACACCGGCTACGTGCTGATTACCTACCCTCATGTACTGCATTATGAGTCAAGCCTGTGGGCGACGGTGGTAGCGGTATTTGCGCTCGGTTTGGCGATCTACCTGATCCGTGTGCTGTTGAGCCTGGTCACCACGTCCGGTGGCGTGGTCAACCCGTGGTCGCGGCGTAACCGCAGCCGCCGTGTGCAGATCGCCATCGAGCAAGGCCAGATGGACCTTGCCGAAGGCCGTTGGGCCAGCGCCGAGCGCCATCTGCACCGTGCCGCCGAAGCCGAGCGTCAGCCACTGCTGTACTACCTCGGCGCCGCCCGTGCCGCGAATGAGCAAGGACGTTACGAAGAGTCCGACGGCTTGCTGGAGCGCGCCCTGGAGCGTCAGCCCCAGGCCGAGCTCGCGGTTGCCTTGAGCCATGCGCAATTGCAACTGGACCGCGGCGACACTGACGGCGCACTGACCACCTTGCAGGCGATGCACGAGCGCCATCCCCATAACGCGCAGGTCTTGCGTCAACTGCAGCGCCTGCACCAGCAGCGCGGTGATTGGTCGGCGGTGATCCGCCTGCTGCCCGAATTGCGCAAGGACAAAGTACTGCCCGCCAGCGAACTCGCCGAGCTTGAGCGCCGTGCCTGGGGTGAGAACCTCAGCCTCGCCGCCCAACGCGAAGAGCAGGGCGAAGCAGGCTTGCAGTCCCTTGAGCGGGCCTGGCAGCAACTGACTTCCGCCCAGCGCCAGGAGCCTCAGTTGGTCCTGGCCTACGCCGAGCAACTGCGCCAGTTGGGGGCCGATGCCAAGGCTGAGGAAGCGCTGCGTGGAGCGATCAAGCGTGGCTACGACAGCCACCTGATCCGGCTCTACGGCCTGTTGCGCGGCAGTGATCCGGCCCGGCAATTGAAGTTTGCCGAGGGGTGGCTCAAGGATCATCCGGGCGATGCCAGCCTGCTGCTGACGCTGGGACGCCTGTGCCTGCAAAACAGTCTGTGGGGCAAGGCGCGGGATTACCTGGAAAGCAGTCTGCAAGTGCAGCGCAATCCCGAGGCCTGTGCCGAATTGGCGCGCTTGTTGGCCCAGTTGGGTGACACCGAGCGCAGCAACCAACTGTTCCAGGAAGGGCTGGGGCTGCTGGATAACCGTCTGTTGGCATCACCGCTGCCTGTCCCGGCTCGCGTTTGAATTGGGACACGGGCGAGGGTTGGCCCAGACCTGTCTGGTAGCCGACCCTTGTGTCTTCAAAAAGACGGGTTCAGGGCGCTTGTGGGCAAAGTCCGACGCTGGATTGCCCAAGGTCTTCCATCTTCAGGCGGGAAGTCCTTGCTCTCTCGCGGAATCGTCTGCTCCAGCACGTATTGAAAGCGGTCAGGCCTTTCATCTACCGTAGCGACCTATCTTTCGCGACGCGGATAAAGCATGTCTTTGGCCCCCTCACGCTCATTGTTTTTTCTTGCGTTCCTGGCAGGTGCGCTGACATTGGGTGCGTCCTTTTACCTTGAGTTCGGCGTCTCGCTGCGTCCTTGCTTCCTGTGCCAGATGCAACGGGTGTTCCTGGCCGCTTTCACAGTGATCAACCTGGTCGCTGCCCTGCATAACTCCAAGCGTTCGGCTGTCTGCCTGTACGGCGTGGCAAGCATGGGCTTCGCGTTGCTTGGTGCCTTCACCGCCGTGCGCCAGGTATTGCTACAAAACGCCGCACCGGACCAGGCGACCGATTGCTGGCCCAGCCTGCACTACATGATCGAAAACCTGTCGTTCTGGCAGGCCCTGCAATTGACCGTCAAAGGTACCGTCGACTGCGTGGAGATCAACTGGACGCTGTTTGACTTGAGCTTGCCGGAGTGGAGCCTGCTGTTTTTCGTCGGGATGTTGATCCTGGGTGCCATGCAGTTTTCACGGTTGTTCTTGAGCCAACGTTTGCGCCCGGCGAGGCACTGAAGGTCAGTCGCAGTTTGTAGGACGGGATTAAACACTTGTATGAACTTTCTCTCCTGCGTACCTTGAAGCCATAGTCATGCGGGCATAATCTGGCCCGCACGTGTTAATGAAACCGTTTGTCAGAGGTGGCCTTGTCCGGCTGCTGCTTTATCCTTGAAGTGTTGCGCGGGCACCAGGCGGCAGCGCCCCTATAGGGAAGAGAGATCATCATGCTGGAAAGTTGTCAGAATGCTCAGGAACGCTGGGGTGGGGTGCACAAGCTGATCGACAGCTGGCTGAAGGCACGTCACGAACTGGTTCGGGCCTTTGATGCTCTCGGCGCCAAGCCCGAGGCGCTGGCTAAGAACCACAAGCCATTGCAAGAGTTCTGCGGGGCTTTGGTGGATTACGTTTCTGCCGGTCATTTTGAAATCTACGAGCAACTGACCGGCGAAGCGAAGGCCTTCAATGACCAGCGCGGCTTGGAGTTGGCCGATACCATTTACCCGCGTATTGACGTGATCACCGAGAAGCTGCTGGCCTTCAACGATTTGTGTGATGAAGGTAAGTGTGTTGCTGAAAAATTCAAGGAGCTCGGAGGTCTGCTCCATGAGCGTTTCGAGCTGGAAGATTGCTTGATCGAAGTGCTGCACACCGCTCATAAGGAAGACGCTGCTATCCAGGCCTGAACCTTGGCGATGAGACAAAAACGGTGCGCATGACGCACCGTTTTTTATTGCCTCAGTGTCGAATGCCGAGCAATTCGATCTCGAACACCAGGGGTGCGTAGGGCGGAATCAACTCGCCGGCACCGTCGGCGCCATAAGCCTGGGCTGATGGAATCACCAGGCGCCATTTCGCTCCCACGGGCATCTGCTGCAGTGCGCTGCTCCAGCCGCTGATCACGCTATCCAGACGAAACCATTGGGGCTGCGTGCTCTGGTCGAACACCGTGCCGTCTGGCAACCGTCCCACGTACTTCACTTGCACCTGATCGCTGGTGGTCGGCTTGTCGCCAGTGCCTGGGCTGAGTTCGGTGAGCAAGATGCCATCCGCCAATTCGCGCACGCCTTTTTCGGCTTTTTCCTTGCTCAGGAATTGTTGTTCGGCCGCGAGTGCTTTTTCGCTTTGAGGTGCCTGCGCATCGGCTTCGCTCTGTGCTTCGTGCTGGGCAAGAATCTGTTCGATGCGGGCGTTGTCCAGCGCCAGCGGCTTGCCCTGATACGCCTGCTTGAGGCCGTCGATCAACGCCTGGATCTGCAGGTCGGGAACCTCCTGGCGCAAGCGTTCACCGAGGCTCGCGCCCAGGCTGTAGGCAAGGTCGTGCTGGTTTTGCTCGATGGTTTTGGGCGGCGATTGCTCGCTCGCATTGGCCACCGAAATCGCCAGGCCAAGCACAAGAAAAAGGTAACGCGACATGGGCATTCTCCCGCCGAAAGTGCGACGGATTATGCCAGTGTGAGTGGGTAAAAAGTGCCGCGTATTTTCGTTATAACGATAAGAATTTTCGCACGGTGCAACGCAAGGCAAACGATACTGTCAACATGCCCTAGCGGCGGTAAGAGCAGAGGGCTAGTATGAGCCGCACCCACGTCAGCCAGGAGGTAAACCATGTCGGCCAAACAGAAGCCTGTTAATACCCCGTTGCATTTACTCCAACAACTTTCGGGCAGCTTGCTCGAACATCTGGAAAGCGCCTGTTCCCAAGCGTTGGCCGATGCAGAAAAACTGCTCGCCAAGCTGGAAAAACAACGCGGTAAAGCGCAAGAGAAGCTGCACAAATCCCGCACCAAACTGCAAGACGCCGCCACTGCCGGCAAGGCCAAGGCTCAAGCCAAAGCCAAAGATGCTGTCAAAGAGCTTGAGGACCTGCTGGACGCCCTCAAGGATCGCCAAGCTGAAACCCGCGCCTACATTTCCCAACTCAAAAAAGATGCTCAGGAAAGCCTGAAACTGGCCCAGGGCGTTGGTCGTGTGAAAGAAGCCGTGGCTAAAGTGCTGGGCGCTCGTACCCCTGCAAAAGCTGTTGCAGCGAGCTCGGCGAAGAAGCCCGCGAGCAAAGCGGTTGCTGCCAAGGCACCGGCTAAAGCCGCAGCAAAACCTGCTGCCAAAACTGCTGCTGCAAAACCGGCTGCTAAGCCAGCGGCTAAAACCGCTGCTGCGAAACCAGCCGCCAAGCCAGCGGCTAAAACTGCTGCTGCAAAACCGGCCGTCAAGCCAGCGGCTAAAACCGCTGCTGCAAAACCAGCCGCCAAGCCAGTTGCCAAAACGGCTGCTGCGAAACCGGCTGCTAAGCCAGCGGCTAAAACCGCTGCTGCAAAACCAGCCGCCAAGCCAGTTGCCAAAACGGCTGCTGCGAAACCGGCTGCTAAGCCAGCGGCTAAAACCGCTGCTGCAAAACCAGCCGCCAAGCCAGCGGCCAAACCTGCTGCTGCAAAACCAGCCGCCAAGCCAGCGGCCAAACCTACTGCTGCAAAACCAGCCGCCAAGCCAGTTGCCAAACCTGCTGCTGCAAAACCAGCCGCCAAGCCAGTTGCCAAACCTGCTGCTGCAAAACCAGCTGCCAAGCCGGCCGCCAAACCTGCTGCTGCAAAACCAGCCGCCAAGCCGGCCGCCAAACCTGTTGCTGCAAAACCAGCCGCCAAGCCAGCTGCTAAACCTGCTGCTGCAAAGCCAGCCGTTGCCAAGCCAGCTGCCGCAAAACCAGCACAGGCCAAGCCAGCAACACCTGCTGCCGCCCCGGCAGCGTCCACCGCTCCAACTGCGCCGGCCAGCAGCACGCCTGCTCCGGTAGCGCCAAGCACCGCCCCAACCAGCGCTTCCTAAGTGTTGGTGACCCCGGCGCGCAGCTGCTGCAGCGCGTCGTGGTCAAGGTTGGCGGCATCCTCAGTCGCCAGACCTTCCAACCACAATCGTGAGTCCATCGCATTGTCTGTCGGCCACGTTTGTGCCAGCGCTTCCAGTCGCGTGAGCAGTTGCCGTTCGGCGTCCAGCTCCAGGGCCTTGACCCGTTCGCGTAAACTCGCCAGAGCCTCATCCTGCTGAGCCATGGCGCGCCATTGCGTGCGTACTTGTCGTAACGGTTCGATCACCTGTGTCTGCCAAGGCCTGGCAATCTGTTTCAGTGCTTGTATACGCTCGGCCGTCGCGGTCACTGCGCGCTGCTCCAGCCACGCGCCACACAGCAACAGGCACACATCCGCTCCTTGCTCCTGCAAACGCAGGCAAGCGGCTTCGACGCCTGAGCGGGCGTAAGTCGAGAGGGCAAAGCTCCACAGGTCAGCGTACATATTCACACCCAAGCCAGCGGCCAACGAAGCTGGTAGACTCCGCCGCCATTATGATCCGACTTCAAAGCCTAACATTACAGCGTGGCCCGCAACGTCTTCTCGAAGACGCCGAGCTGACCTTGCACGCCGGTCACAAAGCCGGCCTGATCGGTGCCAACGGCGCCGGCAAATCCACGTTGTTCGCCTTGTTGCTGGGTGAGCTGACCCCGGATTCCGGGGACTGCCTGCTGCCGGCCGACTGGCGTATCGCCCATATGCGCCAGGAGATCGACACCCTGGACCGCATCGCGATCGACTACGTGCTCGATGGCGACCTGCGCCTGCGCCAGGTGCAGCATGACCTGGCCGAGGCCGAGAAAGCCCAGGACGGCGCCGCCCAGGCCCGCCTGCATTCCGAGTTGGACAGCGCCGACGGGTACACCGCTGACGCCCGCGCCCGCAAGATGCTCGCCGGCCTTGGCTTTACCAACGAACAGATGGACCGCCCGGTCGCCGACTTCTCCGGTGGCTGGCGCATGCGCCTGAACCTGGCGCAGGCGCTGATGTGCCCCTCGGACTTGCTGCTGCTCGACGAACCGACCAACCACTTGGACCTCGATGCGATCCTGTGGCTGGAAGACTTCCTCAAGAACTATCAGGGCACCTTGCTGCTGATCTCCCACGACCGGGACTTCCTCGACGCCGTGGTCGACAACATTGCCCACGTCGAACAGAAGAAAATCACGCTCTACCGTGGCGGCTACACCGCATTCGAGCGCGCCCGCGCCGAACGCCTGGCCCAGCAGCAACAGGCCTACGAGAAGCAGCAGGCGCAGCGCGCGCACATGGAAAGCTACATCGCCCGCTTCAAGGCCCAGGCCACCAAGGCCCGTCAGGCCCAGAGCCGGATCAAGGCCCTGGAGCGCATGGAGGAATTGTCGGCGGCCCACGTTGATTCGCCGTTCGACTTCGTGTTCCGCGAGTCGGTGAAGATCTCCAGCCCCTTGCTGGACCTTTCCGATGCGCGCCTGGGGTATGGCGACAAAACCATCCTGGAAAAAGTGAAGCTGCAACTCACGCCGGGCGCACGCATCGGTTTGCTCGGCCCTAACGGTGCGGGCAAGTCGACGCTGATCAAGAACCTGTCCGGCGAGCTTTCGCCCCTGGCCGGCCGTTTGACCCGTGGCGAGAATACGGTGGTGGGCTACTTTGCCCAGCACCAGTTGGATTCCCTCGACGCCAAGGCCAGCCCATTGCTGCACTTGCAGCGCCTGGCGCCGACCGAGCGCGAGCAGACCCTGCGCGACTTCCTGGGTGGCTTCGACTTCCGTGGCGCGCGCATCGATGAGCCGGTGCTGAACTTTTCCGGCGGCGAGAAAGCCCGCCTGGCCCTGGCATTGATCGCCTGGGACCGTCCGAACCTGCTGCTGCTCGATGAACCGACCAACCACCTGGACCTGGAAATGCGCCTGGCGCTGACCATGGCCTTGCAGGAGTTCAGCGGTGCGGTCCTGGTGGTGTCTCACGATCGCCACTTGCTCAAGAGCACCACGGATAACTTCCTGCTGGTGGCTGACGGTAAAGTCGAAGAGTTCGACGGCGACCTGGATGACTATGCGCGCTGGCTGACGGATTACCGCCTGCGCAACGCGCCAGTCAGCAACACTCCGGTCAACCCCGACAAGACCGACAAGAAAGCCCAGCGTCAGGCTGCCGCTGCGTTGCGCCAACAACTGGCGCCGCACAAGCGTGAGGCTGACAAGCTGGAGGCCGAGCTGGGCAAGGTGCACGAGCGCCTGGCGAAGATCGAGACCAGCCTGGGCGATAGCGCCGTCTACGAAGCTGCCCGCAAGGACGAGTTGCGTGACCTGCTGGCTGAACAGGCCAAGCTCAAGGTACGCGAAGGGCAATTGGAGGAAACCTGGATGGAAGCCCTCGAACTGCTGGAAACCCTGCAAGCGGAGCTGGAGGCGCTGTCCTGATGGAAGCGTTGCAACTGCCAATACCGACGCAATGGGTCGAGCCCGTATGGATCGGCGTGCAAATCCTGCTGATCCTGCTGGCCGGTTACCTCGCCCAACGTTTTGTCGCCAAGGGCCTGACTCGCCTGGGTGAGCGCTACCCGTTCCCGCCGCAACTGCTGATGCCGCTGCGCGGTGGCCTGCGCTGGCTGATCATGGGCAGTGCGCTGATCTTTGTGCTGGGTCGCCTGGGCGTGTCTGCCACGGTGTTGTGGACGGCGTTGTCAGGCTTTGTCGCGGTCGCCGCGGTGGCGTTCTTCGCCATGTGGTCGGTGCTGTCCAACCTGCTGTGCGCCATTCTGATCTTCACGGTTGGGCCATTTCGCCTGGGGGATATCGTCGAGCTGGTGGATACCGTCGACAAACCGGGCGTGAAGGGCAGGGTCGTGGCGATCAACCTGCTCTACACCACGCTGGTCGAAGTGGCAGAGGCCGGAACCGACAGCGCGATGGTGCAAGTGCCCAACAGTTTGTTCTTCCAGCGCTCGGTGCGGCGTTGGCCAGGTACCCACGTATTTCCGGGCGACCGCTAGCATTCACATCTTGTAAAAATCTATAGCCATCCTTTGGTCGGCGGAGTTAGCTTAAGGCACAACAGCAAACTCCCCCTGAGGTGTGTAATGGCACTCGATACGTGGCTGGCCTTTTTCCTGGCCAGTTGGATCATCTCCCTTTCGCCTGGCGCTGGCGCCATCGCCTCGATGTCCAGTGGCCTGCGATACGGTTTCCTGCGCGGTTACTGGAATGCCATTGGTCTTCAACTGGGCCTGGCGATGCAGATTGCGGTCGTCGCATGCGGCCTGGGTGCCATTCTGGCGACATCCTCTACCGCCTTCTATGCGATCAAATGGTTTGGCGTGGCATACCTGGTGTACCTGGCCATCAAGCAATGGCGTGCCTTGCCCATGGACATGACCGATGATGCGGCGGTGCGCCCGATCGGCAAGCCGATGGCGATGATGTTCCGTGGCTTTCTGGTCAATGCCAGCAACCCCAAGGCCTTGGTTTTCATGCTGGCGGTGCTGCCGCAGTTCGTGAACCCGCAGGCGCCGCTGCTGATCCAGTACCTGATCCTGGGCGCGACGATGATCTGCGTCGACATGGTCGTGATGGCAGGTTATACGGGGCTGGCGTCGAAGGTGTTGCGCCTGTTGCGTACGCCTAAGCAGCAGAAGCGCATGAACCGTACGTTTGCTGGGTTGTTTGTAGGCGCTGCGGGCTTCCTCGCCAGCCTGCATCGTGCAACGGCATAACTGACAAACCCGGATTAAAAAATGTGGGAGGGGGCTTGCTCCCGATGGCGGTGTGTCAGTCAGCTAACGTGTAGCTGACCCACTGCTATCGGGGGCAAGCCCCCTCCCACATTAGTTTTGCGGTGTTTGTGAATAGGGCGTCAGCGCAAA
Source organism: Pseudomonas sp. CHM02 (assembly GCF_000612585.1). Lineage (GTDB taxonomy): Bacteria > Pseudomonadota > Gammaproteobacteria > Pseudomonadales > Pseudomonadaceae > Aquipseudomonas. The sequence continues at coordinate 72,733 of NZ_JFCA01000031.1, read as the reverse complement.
ATCTTCGGCGCTTCGTCCCTTGGCAGGTTGTTGCGCAACGCAGGCTTGCCCGGGTCTTGATACCCGCCACCCAACTGCTCTGCCAACTGCCGCGCCACATCTTCACCCAAGGCTTTCGACACTTCCTTCACCACCCGCGGCCGGTTGAGGCTCACGCGCACGTCACGGCTGTTCACCAACTTGGTGTCCTGGCCTTCACCCATGGCGGTGAACGCCGAGGTGATCTCGTAGGTGCGTGTATTGATCAGGCTGAAATCCGCCACCAGCGTCAGGCCCAGTACGGCCGAATAGCTGTTGGTGTGGTCCAGTGCGTTGATGTCCTGGGTGAAGTCGATGTCTGACAGCGTGCCGAACAGCACGTAGTCGGCACCCTTGAAGTTGCCGGCCTTGATGCGCTTGATCACATCGTAGACATCACCCTTGGCATCGGCGGTGTAAGGCGTGCCCTGCACCAGCTGGAACTGGCGGGATTTGAGAATCTCGCCCTTGATATCACCGCTGAATTTACGCAGCTCGGTCTGTTCGATGTAGCTGGTACGGCTTTCGTACTCGCTGTAGTTCGACGCACCGCTGGCGTGGTAAGCGCTGGCCTGGAAGTTGTTGCTCGCCGAAACCTGGTGGATGTATTCCTCGACCCGCGCCTCGTAGGCCAGGTCCGTCACCGCGATCTTCGGGGCGGCCGAGGCGCCGAAGGCGCACAGCAGGCCGATCATGCCGATCCATGCACGCATTGTTCAGCGCTCCGTGGTTTTGCGGATTTCTTTTTCGTCCATCCATTCGGCCAGACCGCTCTCGACGTCGATCAACTGCAGGCTGAATTTGTAGAACACGTCCTTGTAGTCCGAGCTGCGCTTGACGATGGAGCTGATGGAACCTTCCAGGCGGTATTTGGCGGCGACCATGTTGCCGGTCTTGCTGACGGTGGACTTCTTGTACAGGCCGCTCTGGTTCTGCAGCTTGAGCTGGTCGACCTGGCTCTGCATGTCAGTGTTGTCGCTGGCAAAGCGTGCGGTGCCGGTCTTCATCAGCTGGGTCTTGATCGACGTGGTGATTTCGCGGGTATCGATGTACTCGCTGGTCTTGTTCTTCACGTCGTACACCTGCACGACCGGGCGGCCCTGCAGAATGCCGGACTGGGCCAGGGAGCGGGTCATGCTTTCGGCGATCATCTGCAGGTCGGTGGAGCCGAACTCGTTGGTCACCAATTCCACGGCTTTGGTGTCGCCATAGCTGATGTTTTTGCCGCCCAGTACCGGGGAGGTGTTGGCGCAGCCGCTGGCCAGGACGGCGGCGACGGCAAGGATCGAGAAGCGTGCAAACATTGGGAAATCTCTCTGCAGCAAAAGGGATGGACGGCTCAAGGGGTTTTCACTTCAACACGGAAGTCCGCCGCCTGCGGCAAATTGGCGATCGCTGGCAGGAAGGTCGCCTGGTTGGCGTACAGGTTCAGTACCTTCCAGGTTTCTTCGTCGCCCACCGGGAAACCGTCGGCCCCTAGCCAGGCAAAGCGGTAATACATCATCTGGTTGCTGCTGGTGATATTGCTCAACTGCACCTTGGCGGTGAGGAAGCCGTTCTCGCGTGCAACGCGGATGGCACCGACCGAGATGCCCTTGAACTTGCCCATCACCACGATTTTGCTCGCGGCGCTGCCAGGTTCCGGTGGCGGCGGGGTGGCGCAGCCGGCAAGCAGGACCAGCGCCAGGGCGCCGAGGATGAAATGACGCATAGCGTGCTCCTTAAGGTTGTTTGAGGGCGATGGCCTGGTTGGCGGTGTTCGGCACCACATGGGCGGCCAGGCCGCCGGCGAACACCTGGTTGCCGACCACGCGCAGGGTGACGACCTGATAGCGCTGGTCGGCCTTGACCGTCACCAGCGTGCCGCCCAGGGCGTTGGGCAGGCTGACCTGGTGGTCGCCGTGCTTGAGGCGCAGGCGAGTGACCTGGGTCATGTCCGGCAGGGTGCGCCAGGTGCGGGTGTCAGCCCCTTCGGTGACCGCCGAGGCGATCCCCAGCACCAGGCCTGCCATGGGGTTGGTCTTGTTCAGGTTGTTTTGCGCCACGCCACGGGTGACTGCACGTACGGTGGTGCGCAGGATGATGCCTGGCATGTCATCGCGCAGGGCGCGACGGGACATGGCCGTGGTGCTGTTGAGTGCGGTGAGGTTCCGTTGCTGGCCGTCGACGCCAATCTGCGCGAAAGGCGCGGTGGACGTATCAGCCTTGATCACCGGGAATGAAAGAGGGGTGATCACCAGGTTGCCATTGATCGGGATCGGCAGCGGCAGGCGAATAGAGTCACGGGCCGGTGCCAGGCCGCTCTGCACCACGATCAGCACATCGGTTTCATCGGCGCCGACCTTGGATTTGTCCAGGTCGAGCAGGGCCTGCTCCAGCAGCGGGGTATTGGGGCGCAGCTCGGCGGCCTTGCGATAACCTGGCGCGGCCAGGTCTTTTTCGCCCAGGGCTTCGTAGACGAAACCGGCCAGGTAATGGCTGAACGCACTCTGGTAGCTGTTTTTCAGGCCGACCACTTCTGGCGCGTCCAGGGATTCCACCGGGTAACCGCGCAGGTCTTTCATCTGGGTGGTCACGCCTTCGCGCTGGGCTTCATCCTCGCGCTTGAGGTACTCCTTGTCGCGCAGGTCGGCGATCACTGCTTCGCGTTCGTGGGTCTTCTTGATTTCGGTGCGTGCACCGTCGAAGTCGTTCAGGGCCAGCAGGTTCAGGGCCATCTGCGTGGTCAGCATGACCTTTTCGTAGTCATAGCCTTCGTAGCGGCGCACCTTGTCGTTGGCGAGGAAACTGCCGAACTGGGCGAGGTACTTGGCGCTGTCGAACTTGACCGACTCTTCCCACGTGTAGACTTGCAGGTCGGCGCTGCGCCAGGCGGTCTGGCTACCGGTCAAATCACCCTTGGCACGCAGCAACTCGCCCTTTTCGAAAAAATAAAGCAGGTCCTTGTCGTCACCCGTGTTGTTTTTTTCCAGCAGGGTCAGGGCGGCGTCGACGTTGCCGGTGGCCAATTGCTGATTGGTGGCTTGCAGCTCGGTATCGTAGCTGCGGAACATCGAACAGCCGGACAACAAGATAACCGCCGCGAGAGCGAGCGAAGGTAAGGCGCGAAATGCCATGCAGACTTCTTCCCTGAGAGTATCAACCGATGTGGTCATTCCTCATGAAAACGAGGAACGAAATTCCCTTTCGCACTAACAGGGCGCGGCATTATAAGCACCATTAATGGCAAAACAATGGCTTTTTGCCCGAAAAGCTCGACAAAAGCGCCACTAGTCCGCTTCTAAAATGCCTCGCCCCCATAAACGCCAAATCACTTACACCTTGAGTCAAACCCCTTAAACCTCAACAATGTGTTACTTCGTATTTCCCTTTGAGATTCGTTCATGACTGCCCCCTTCCGTTTTCTCGCCTGGCTGATGTTGCCGGCGTTGATGTCGTGCAGCTTCAACCTGTTGGCCGCGACTGCCGAGGGCGCCCCACAAGCCCTGCATTTGCTGGACTACATTGGCGCTGACTATCCTCCGACGGTGGAGGCGGGCAAGGTTATCGATGAATCCGAATACCGCGAACAACTGGAGTTTCTCGGGGTGTTGCAGGGCCTGGTGGCAGAACTGCCGCAACGCCCGGAGCGCGCGGCGTTGGTCAAAGGCGTCGACGAACTGTTAGCGGCTGTAACTGCCCATCAGGACGGTGCGACAGTCGCCCGCCAAGCCCGCCAATTGGGTGCCCAGTTGGCCGTGGCCTATGAAGTCAGCCAGGCCCCGGCGATCACGCCTGATCCCACGCGCGGTGCGCCGCTCTACGCCCAGCACTGCTCGGTGTGCCATGGCACTGCCGGGGCCGGTGATGGTCCGGCCAGTGTGGGTATGACGCCGCCGCCCGCCAACCTGCGGGATGCCGTGCGCCTGGATCGCCTGAGCCTCTACGCGATCTATAACACCCTTGGCCTGGGCGTCGAAGGCACCGATATGCCGTCCTTCGCCGATCAACTGGACGACCGTCAGCGCTGGGACCTGGCCACCTACATCGCCAGCTTCACCGCCGACCCGGCTGCCGCGAAAAGCGAGCAACCGTTCAACCTCGCCGACCTGGCCCGCCAGACCCCCAATGAAGTACTCGCTGCCAGCGGCCCTGCCGCTGCCGCGACGTTCCGCGCGCAGCGTGCGCAACCGCCGCAGGTCAAGCGTGGCCCGGCGCAGTTGCTCGACTACACCGCGAGCACGCTGGACAAGAGCCTGGCCGCGTTCCAAAAGGGTGACCACGAACAGGCCTACGACCTGTCAGTGGCCGCCTACCTGGAAGGTTTCGAGTTGGTGGAAAGCTCGCTGGATAACGTCGACGCCAACGTGCGCAAGGACACCGAGAAGGCGCTGATGGCCTACCGGCAGTCATTGCAGGACGGTTTGCCGGTCGAGCAGGTGCAGCAACGCCTGGACGTGGCCAAGGGCAAGCTCACCGAGTCTGCCGGCTTGCTGGGCAGCGACGGCCTGAGCTGGTCATTGAGCTACATCTCCGGCTTGCTGATCCTGCTGCGTGAAGGCCTGGAAGCGATCCTGGTACTGGCCGCAATCCTCGCGTTCCTGCGCAACACCGGCCAGCAATCGGCGGTGCGCAGCGTTAACGTGGGTTGGGGCTTGGCGCTGCTGGCGGGTCTGGCAACCTGGGCGCTGGCGGCGTATGTGATTGACGTGAGCGGCGCCCAGCGCGAATTGCTGGAAGGCTGCACGGCCCTGTTCGCCAGCGTGATGGTGCTGTGGCTCGGAGTGTGGATGCACGACCGACGCCACGCAGCCGCCTGGCAGGACTACATCAAGAGCAGCCTGGTAGGCGGCGGCGGGCGTTTCGGCTTTGCGATGCTGGCGTTCTTCTCGGTGTACCGCGAGCTGTTCGAAGTGATCCTGTTTTACGAAACCCTGTGGCTGCAAGCCGGCCCGGCCGGGCACAACGCAGTGCTGGCGGGTGGCGCCACGGCGCTGGTGCTGTTGGTGGGCCTGGCGTGGGTGATCCTGCGCGGTTCGGCGAAGCTGCCGCTGGCGTTGTTCTTCGGGATCAATGCGGCATTGCTGTGTGCGCTGTCGGTGGTGTTTGCCGGGCATGGCGTGAAGGCGTTGCAGGAGGCCGGCATCTTCGGCACCCGGCCGGTGGCGTTCTTTGACTTCGACTGGCTGGGCATCCACGCCGACGCGTACTCGTTGAGCGCGCAAGCGGTGGCGATCCTGGCGATTGTGGTGTTGTACGGCCGCAGCCGCTTGGCGGAAAAGCGCCGGGCGGTGGCTTGAGTATGCGGGTCTGGATCGATGCCGACGCCTGCCCTCGGGCAGCCAAGGACCAGGTGGTGAAGTTTGCCCTCAAGCGCCAGTTCGAAGTAGTGCTGGTGGCCGGGCAGAGCCAGATCAAACCGAGCTTTGCCTGTGTGAAGCTGATTGTGGTGCCCAGCGGGCCGGATGCCGCGGATGACTACCTGGTGGAGCACGCGGTGCCCGGCGAGTTGGTGATCTGCAGCGATGTTCCGCTGGCCGACCGCTTGGTGAAAAACGGCGTCACGGCCCTCGACCCACGCGGAAAGGAGTTCAGCCCGGCGAACATGAGCGAGCGCCTGGCAGTGCGTAACCTGTTCACCGATCTGCGTGAGCAAGGCCAGATGGGCGGCGGACCGCCGCCCCATGGCGAGAAGGAAAAGCAGGCGTTTGCCAACGCGCTGGACCGGATCCTCACGCGGTTGATGCGCCAGGCCTGAGCCTGTGGTGTGGGAGTTGTGTTGAGCAAGCCCGCTCACCACAACTGGCGACTTGCCGCAGTGAATGGGCTATCAGTCGTTCTCGTGGGTCAATTCCAGCACCCGATCCACCAGCTTGTTGATCCCCGAAGCAACCTCGCTGATGTTCTTGCCGAGCATATAGGCCGGCGTGCTCACCAGTTTGCGTGCCTTGTCTTCGACGATGTCTTCCACCGCACATTCCTGGTGGGTGGCGCCCATCTTGTCCAGCGCGGCGGCGGTGTCGGCACAGTTGCCGATGGTGCAGGTCACGCCTGGGCCGTAGATCTTGGCCGCCAGGGCCGGCGATATGCAGATCAGCCCCACGGGTTTGCCCGCTTCTGCAAAGGCCTCGGCCAGTTCCAGAACCTGCGGGTTGACGCTGCAGCCGGCGCCTTCCACGGCGAAGTTCGAGAGGTTTTTTGCCGCACCAAACCCGCCGGGCACGATCAGCGCATCGAAGTCTTCGGCGTTGGCTTTGCGAATGTCTTTCACGTCACCCCGGGCGATCCGGGCCGATTCCACCAACACATTGCGCGACTCGGGCATTTCTTCGCCGGTGAGGTGGTTGATCACATGCAATTGCGCGATGTCCGGGGCAAAACATTGGACCTGAGCGCCACGCTGGTCCAGGCGCAGCAAGGTGATCACGCTTTCGTGGATCTCTGCGCCGTCGTACACGCCGCAGCCGGAAAGGATCACTGCAATCTTTTTGCTCATGGGCATTTCTCCTAGGTTCTTGGCGTTAAATGTCTACTAATTTGTCATCTGTTGCCAATGGGATCTCGCGCCGCTGCACCTAATCTTGATGTAACAAAAATAGACCGGACCAGACCATGGACTTCGTGCCTTACGCGGTACCGTTTTTCATCGCCTTGATCGTCGTGGAGCTGCTTGCCGATCGCTGGCGCGGCGAGCGCAACTACCGGGTGGCGGACGCCATCAACAGCCTCAGCACCGGTGTGCTGTCGACGACCACGGGGTTGCTGACCAAGGGCGTGGGGCTTTTGACCTACGCGTTCGCCCTCAAACACCTGGCCATCATCGAACTGTCTGCGCAGAGCGTCTGGACGTGGGTGTTCGCGTTTGTGTTCTACGACTTCTGCTACTACTGGCTGCACCGCATGGGCCACGAGCGCAATATCCTGTGGGCCGCGCACTCGGTGCATCACCAGAGCGAGGACTACAACCTCAGCACCGCCCTGCGCCAGACCAGCACCGGCTTCCTGCTGAGCTGGATCTTCTACCTGCCCCTGGCCGTACTGGGCGTGCCATTGGTGGTGTTTATCAGCGTGGCGTCCCTCAATTTGCTGTATCAATTCTGGGTGCACACCCGGCACGTGCCGAAGCTCGGCTGGTATGAGTGGTTTTTCGTCACGCCGTCCAATCATCGGGCCCACCATGCACAGAATGCTCTCTACATGGATCGCAACTACGGCGGGGTGTTCATTCTTTGGGACCGGTTGTTCGGCACCTTCCAGGAGGAGGACGACAACGAACCGGTGATTTTCGGCGTGACTACGCCGTTGGCCAGTTGGAACCCGCTGTGGGCCAACCTGCAGTTCTATGCACAGTTGTGGAGTGACGCGCGGCGTACCGAGAGCGGGTGGGACAAGCTGCGCATCTGGTTCATGCGCACCGGCTGGCGCCCGGCGGACGTGAAAGCCAAGTACCCGATGGCCAAACCTGACTTGAGCCAGTTCCGTAAATTCGAAGTGGCGCTGGACGTGCGCCAGCAGGTCTACATCGCGCTGCAATTTGCGGCGTATGTCGGTTTCGGCAGCTATTTGATGAATTTTGGCGAAGGGTTGCCCACGGCTGCGCTGATCCTGGGTTGGAGTGCGATGGCGCTGGGGCTGTTTACGCTGGGCGTGGCCTTGGAAAACCGGCCGTGGGCGTTGAAGGCCGAGGTTTCGCGGCTGGTGCTGAATGTGCCGCTGGTATGGCTGGCGCCGTTGGTCGGGCTATGGCCGGCCAGCAACCTGGGCTGGCTGGGCCTGCTGAGCTACAGCCTGCTCAGCGTGATTGGCCTCTACTGCTGCAGAAGCCAGGTTACTCGACTGGTGTCTTAGGGGCTTCGACCGGGGCAGGCGCGGCGGCAAGCCGGGCCTTGGCCTCGGCGCAGGCTTCACGGGCGATGCGCGCATTCTTGATGCGGCGGCGCAACCACAGGCCGAAGCCCAGTACCAGCAAGGCACCCAATACCCACAGCTCGTATTTCTTGACGCTGCCGAGCATGCCTTCCAGCACGGCGCCGAAGTGATAAGCGGCCGCGCCCAAGGCGGCGGCCCAGATCGCTGCACCAATACCGTTGAGGATCAGGTAGCGCATCGGTGGGTAACCGGAAAGCCCGATCGCCACCGGCATGACGGTGCGCAACCCATACACGAAGCGGAAGCTCAGAACCCAGATATCGGGGTGCTTGCGGATATGCTCCAGGGCCTTGTCGCCCATCAACTGCCAGCGTGGCTTGCGCGCCAACAGCTTGCGGCCGTGTTTGCGGCCCATGTAGTACCAAAGCTGATCGCCGGCGTAGCTGCCGAAAAACGCAACCACCACCACCAGGTTGATATCCATGTACCCACGGAACGCCAGGAAGCCTGCGAGTACCAAGATGGTCTCGCCTTCGAAGAAGGTGCCTAGGAAGAGGGCAAAGTAGCCGAAGTCATGCAGAAATTGTTGAAGCATGGTCTGGGTGCTGGCGAAATGAACGCGCAGCCTACGCCTTCACGAAGATTCATGAAAGTATCGAGATGTGTCACGAAGTGAACAATTCCTACCAAAATGACGAATGCGACTACAGGTCGCAACGTTAAGCACAACTGTCATACCTTCGTCATAATGGCCGCTTATAACTGCAACGCTCGCCCGTAAACCCGGGCTCAGGAGTCTGTCGTGAGCTTTACCCCTGCCAATCGCCTGTTCCCTGCCACCCGTCTGCGTCGCAACCGTCGTGATGATTTTTCTCGCCGCCTGGTGCGTGAAAACGTGCTGACGACGAACGATCTGATCCTGCCGGTGTTTGTGCTGGACGGAGAAAATCGCCGGGAAGCGGTGACGTCGATGCCAGGTGTGGAGCGCTTGACCATTGATCTGCTGCTTGAAGAAGCCGCCGTTTGGGTCGAACTGGGGATTCCGGCCGTGGCGCTGTTCCCGGTCACGCCGTCTGAACTCAAGTCCCTGGATGCTGCCGAAGCCTGGAACCCTGGAGGAATTGCCCAGCGTGCCACCCGTGCCCTGCGCGAGCGTTTTCCGGAGCTTGGGGTGATTACCGACGTGGCGTTGGACCCGTTCACCACCCACGGGCAGGATGGCATTCTTGACGAAGACGGCTATGTTCAAAACGACATCACTGTCGATGCACTGGTCAAGCAAGCCCTTTCCCACGCCGCTGCCGGCGCCCAGGTGGTTGCGCCGTCGGACATGATGGACGGCCGCATCCAGGCGATCCGCGAAGCCCTGGAGCTGGCGGGCCACGTCAATGTGCGGATCATGGCCTATTCGGCCAAGTACGCCAGCGCCTATTACGGCCCGTTCCGCGATGCGGTGGGCTCGGCGCTCAACCTGGGCAAGGCCAACAAGGCTTCGTACCAGATGGACCCGGCCAACAGCCATGAAGCCCTGCACGAAGTGGCGGCCGACCTGGCCGAAGGCGCTGACATGGTGATGGTCAAGCCGGGGATGCCTTACCTGGACATCCTTTATCGGGTCAAAGAAGAATTCAAGGTGCCGACGTTTGTCTATCAGGTCAGCGGCGAATACGCGATGCACATGGCTGCAATACAGAATGGATGGCTGAGTGAAGGGGTGATCCTTGAATCCCTGACAGCCTTTAAACGCGCCGGGGCTGATGGCATTCTGACCTACTTCGCCGCCCGCGCCGCCCAATTGCTTAGAGAGCAACAATAGCCCTCACAGGAACACTCGATGAATACCGAAGGACTCACAGAAGTTGCCGTAAAAGACGCTCACCCGGTGGTTGAACAAGTCAGCGAGACCCCGCCGGAGCACGAGCCCGCCGCACCGGCAGTGGTGGCCGAGCCGCCCGTGCCGGCCCCGGTGGTCGCCGTGACCAACCTGGATGACAGCAGCCTGTACATCCATCGCGAGCTGTCACAACTGCAATTCAACATCCGCGTGCTCGAGCAGGCGCTGGATGAGTCCTATCCGCTGCTGGAGCGGCTCAAATTCCTGCTGATCTTCTCCAGCAACCTGGACGAGTTCTTCGAAATCCGCGTGGCGGGCCTCAAGAAGCAGATCACCTTCGCCCGCGAGCAGGCCGGCGCCGATGGCCTGCAGCCGCACCAGGCCCTGGCGCGCATCAGCGAGCTGGTACACGGCCATGTGGACCGCCAGTACGCGATCCTCAACGATATCCTGCTGCCGGAACTGGAAAAACATCAGGTTCGCTTCATCCGTCGTCGTCACTGGACCACCAAGATCAAGACTTGGGTGCGCCGCTACTTCCGCGACGAGATCGCGCCGATTATCACCCCGATCGGCCTCGACCCGACGCACCCGTTCCCGCTGCTGGTGAACAAAAGCCTCAACTTCATCGTCGAGCTGGAAGGTATCGATGCCTTCGGTCGCGATTCCGGCTTGGCGATCATCCCGGCGCCGCGTCTGTTGCCACGGATCATCAAGGTACCGGAAGAGGTGGGGGGGCCTGGCGATAACTATGTATTCCTGTCGTCGATGATCCATGCACACGCCGATGACCTGTTCCAGGGCATGAAAGTGAAAGGCTGCTATCAGTTCCGCCTGACCCGTAACGCCGACCTGGCGCTGGACTCCGAAGACGTCGAAGACTTGGCCCGTGCCCTGCGTGGCGAGCTGTTTTCGCGGCGCTACGGTGATGCCGTGCGCCTGGAAGTCGCCGACACCTGCCCCAAACACCTGTCGGACTACCTGCTCAAGCAGTTCAACCTGGGCGAGTCGGAGCTGTATCAGGTCAATGGCCCGGTGAACCTGACGCGCCTGTTCAGCATCACCGGCCTGGACAGCCACCCGGAGCTGCAATACACCCCGTTCACCCCGCAGATCCCGAAACTGCTGCAGAACAGCGAGAATATTTTCAGCGTGGTGAGCAAGCAGGACATCCTGCTGCTGCACCCGTTCGAGTCCTTCACGCCGGTGGTGGACCTGCTGCGCCAGGCCGCCAAGGACCCGCACGTACTCGCTGTACGCCAGACCCTGTACCGTTCCGGCGCCAACTCGGAAATCGTCGATGCCCTGGTCGACGCCGCGCGCAACGGCAAGGAAGTCACCGCGGTGATCGAGTTGCGGGCGCGGTTCGACGAAGAGTCCAACCTGCAACTGGCCAGCCGACTGCAAGCGGCGGGTGCAGTGGTGATCTACGGCGTGGTCGGCTTCAAGACCCACGCCAAGATGATGCTGATCCTGCGCCGCGAAGCCGGAGAGATCGTGCGTTACGCCCACTTGGGTACCGGCAACTACCACGCCGGCAACGCCAAGCTCTACACCGACTATAGCCTGCTGACCTCCGACGACGCCTTGTGTGAAGACGTCGGCAAGTTGTTCAGCCAGTTGATCGGCATGGGCAAGACCTTGCGCATGAAGAAGCTGCTGCACGCGCCGTTCACCCTCAAGAAGGGCATGCTCGACATGATTGCCCGCGAGACCCAGTTCGCCCTGGACGGCAAACCGGCGCACATCATCGCCAAGTTCAACTCGCTGACCGATCCGAAGATCATCCGCGCGTTGTACAAGGCCAGCCAGTCCGGCGTGCGTATCGACCTGGTGGTGCGCGGCATGTGCTGCCTGCGCCCTGGCATTGTCGGCGTGTCGCACAATATTCATGTGCGTTCGATCATCGGCCGCTTCCTGGAGCACACACGGGTGTTCTACTTCCTCAACGGTGGAGAAGAGCAGATGTTCCTCTCCAGCGCCGACTGGATGGAGCGCAACCTCGATAAGCGCGTAGAGACGTGCTTCCCGGTTGAAGGCAAGAAGCTGATCATGCGGGTCAAGAAGGAGCTGGAAAGCTACCTCACCGACAACACCCATAGCTGGAGCCTGCAGTCGGACGGCCGCTACGTGCGCAACACGCCGACCGGCAACCAGAACCCGCGCAGTGCGCAGGCGACGTTGCTGGAGAAGCTGGGTAGCCCGATTCTGACGGTGAACTAAGCGGGTTCTAAAGTGTGAGCAAGCCTGTGTAGTGAGCGGGCTTGCCCCGCGCTGGGTGGCGCAGCCGCCCCAACTAAAAACGACCGCATTCTGCCAGGCAGAACGCGGCGTTTGGCGTTAGGGCCGCTTCGCAGCCCAGCGCGGGGCAAGCCCGCTCACCACAACAAGCCTGCTCATACATTAGAGCCCTTTCACCACAGCAAGCCCGCCGCTCGTTAGATCGCGTTAGCGCAGGTTCAGGCTGAACCCCACCCGCGTCAGCCACTCGGCTTCCTGGGCGAAGTCCGCCTGGGTCAGTTGGTTCTCATCCAGCCAGCCTTTCGGGAACACCACATCCAGGCTGTCGCCGTTGGCGCGCAGGGTCACCTGGGGCATTTGCTGGGTGCCGCGAATGTGGTGGAACAGGATCGCAAAGCGCAGCAGCACGCACAGGCGAATCAGCTTGATGCCTTCGTCACCGAATTCGGCGAACTTGTCCTTGGGGATGTTCCGGCGATGGCCGCGCACCAACAGGGCGAGCATTTGCTGGTCTTCCCGGGAGAAGCCGGCCAGGTCCGAGTGTTCGATCAGGTAGGCGCCGTGCTTGTGGTAATGGTAGTGGGCGATATCCAGGCCCACTTCGTGCACCTTGGCGGCCCAGCCCAGCAGCTCGCGCCATACGCCGTCTTCCAGGTCCCAGTCCTCGGCCACCTGATCGAAGGCGTGCAAGGCCTTGCGCTCCACGCGGGCGGCTTGTTCCAGGTCGACGTGATAACGCTCCATCAACGAGGTGAGCGTGCGCTCACGCACGTCTTCGTGGTGGTGACGACCCAGCAGGTCGTAGAGCACGCCTTCGCGCAGGGCGCCGTCGCAGTGGTCCATGCGTTGCAGTTCGAGGGCGTCGAAGATCGCTTCGAGAATCGCCAGGCCTGCCGGGAAGATCGTGCGACGATCAGGCTTGATACCGTCGAAGTCGATTTTCTCGGCGTCCCCCAGCTTGAACAGCTTGCGCTTGAGCCATGCCAGGCCTTCGGCGTTGACCTCGCCGGTACCGTGGCCGCCGGCCTTGAGGGCCAGGCCGATGGCGCGGATGGTGCCGGACGAACCGATGGCCTCATCCCACGTCAGGCGGTGCAGGGCGTGCTCAATGCTCATGATCTCCAGTCGCGCCGCCGTATAGGCCTGGGCGTAGCGCGCCGGGGTGATCTTGCCATCCTTGAAATAGCGTTGCGTGTAGCTGACGCAGCCCATCTGCAGGCTTTCGCGCAACAGCGGTTCGAAGCGCTGGCCAATGATGAATTCGGTACTGCCGCCGCCGATGTCGGCGACCAGGCGTTTGCCGGGGGTATCGGCCAAGGTGTGGGACACGCCCAGATAGATAAGACGTGCTTCTTCACGGCCGGAGATGACTTCTACCGGGTGCCCGAGGATCTCTTCGGCGCGGCGGATGAATTCGCCACGGTTGCGGGCTTCACGCAGGGCGTTGGTGCCGACGATGCGCACGGCGCCCAGCGGCATGCCGTTGATCAATTGGGCGAACCGCTTGAGGCAATCGAGCCCGCGCTGCATGGACTCTTCATTGAGCTGGCGCTCGTCGTCGATGCCGGCAGCCAGCTGCACTTTTTCGCCCAGCCGCTCAAGGATGCGGATTTCGCCGTTCTGGGCCTTGGCCACGACCATGTGAAAGCTGTTGGAGCCCAGGTCGATGGCGGCGATCAGGGACAGATTCTTGGCTTGGGATTGCGGCATGGTTAGGGGGTCTCGGTCGATAACCCAGCCATCGTGCCACGATCGACCTTTGGTGCCAACGCGTACGGCTTCGGTAATTTCTCTGTGGCTGTCTGTGAGGCATTCTTGTGGGAAATGTAGGGTAGTTGTCTAAGTTCAAAGAGAATGCAAGGTTATCCTTGTAGGCTTTATTAACCTTTTGTTGTTTTTATGCCGTTTATGAATTTGCCTACAAGGGAGCGACTAATAGCTTATTGATTTTGTATTTGCACCTACTGAGTGTTTCGGCTTGGCTCGCTGTTTATTTTAACGGTTCCCACAATAACTGCCGCCTGGTCTGATTCTTTAATCAGGTACCAAAGCGACAGACTGTCATCCGGCAATTACGCCGTGGTGTTATTTATTTATGGTCGGAATGTTCGGCCGTCGTAAATGCACCTGCTCATTACAGATGACAGGTTGAATATGAAAAAAATGCTTGGTGTGACAGTGGGTGCTCTTTGCTTGGCCGCAAGTATCGGGGCCCATGCAACGAATGTTGCTGAGCTGATTGTACGAGGGACTATCAAACCGGTGGCTTGCAGCCTTAGCCTCGCCGGTGGCGGTATCGTCGATTATCAGACAATTCTCGCCACAAGCTTGTCGCCGACGCAGTTCACTCCTCTTGCAGCAAAAACGGTGAGCTTGAATATCAGTTGCGGCCAAGCGCCGGCGCAGTTTCGAGTGGCGCTGAGCGACCTGCAATCCGCCAGCAAGGTGACAGGCATCCTCGGTGCCGGTTTCACCGAGGCGCAGAACTACGGCCTGGGCATCGCCAATAGCAAGCGTACCGGTGGGTACTCCGTTACTCTCAAAAACCTGCAATCGTCCAGCGGGACCCTGAGCCCCATCATGCGCAGCAGTCAGGGGGCGGCCTGGCAGAACAGTGACGGTAAAGTCGCCCAATCGCCTGCCCAGTATTCCTGGCGTAGCGGCACCACTGCGGTACCTGCATCCGTCACCAGTCTTACAGGCACGCTTGAAGTGAAAGCCGTTATCAACCGCACGCAGGATTTGGACCTGACCCGTGATGTAACGCTGGATGGTCGCACCAGTCTGTCTGTGGATTATATCTAAGTACGTCATTAATAGCCGGCATAAACGCAAAGACACTTACTTGTCTCTGTCAAGTGTCGGCTGTTTTAGCGTGTGCATTTGTTGGTGTTCGATTTTATGGCGGTGGGGAAAATCGGTGAATGCTTTATCAATAATCGTGAAGTCGTTGCTGTTCTATATAAGCCTGTGCCTTTTTTTGTGCGGTATGGCAGTGGCGGACGGAATGCAGCCCGAGACAACCGTTGTCATTCTGAATGAGGAAGAGGGTGAGGCGACACTTAATGTTAAAAATACGGACCCTGGCCCTGCGTTGCTTCATTCGGTCATACAAAACATACCGGAAGACCTGGAACCCTTGTTGATCGTGACGCCTCCGATTACTCGGGTCGAAGCGGGCGACACCCAATTGGTTCGCTTCATCAGTACCACAAGGACACCGCTCAAGACCCAGCGCCTGAAACGGGTTTCCTTTGAAGGTATCCCCGAGGCACGTGCACCTGGCGGTGCGACCATTGGTATCACCCTGCGCCAGAGCCTGCCATTGATCCTGCATCCCAAAGGCTTGCCCAGGCATGACGCGCCCTGGCAGCTGCTGACATGGACGCGTGAAGGGGAACAGTTGAGGGTCCACAACAACAGCGCTTACGTCGTGCGCCTGGGGATGGAAGTACAACTGCATCCGCAGGCAAGCGTTGCAACGTTGCCGCGAACCTACATCCTGCCGGGCGAAGTGCTGACGCTTGCGTCGGCAGGCTCGGTGGCGGGAGTGGTGGCCGTGGGAATTCAACCGGCCACGGTCTACGGGTTTACGGTGGACAGTTACCGTGCGCCCGTTACGGTTGATGCGGATTGACGGGCCTATGAAAAAGAACAGGCATACCCGTCGCTCTGCCAATAGCGTGCCGAGCCATGTTTCCCTGGCTCGCTCCAGAATTCTGCTGGGGCTTGCGACACTGTGGAGTCTGCCAGGTACCAGCGCAGCGGTTGGGCTGGGGGAGGGTTTTGATCTGGCTGCGTTGACCTCCCTTGGAATTGATCCGCAGGTGTCCGAATACTTTCGTAGCGCAGCGCGCTTTCGCGAAGGTGTCCATGTGGTCGGGCTGCGAGTCAATGGCACGCCGCTGGGGTTGGTCGATGCCCGTTTCGATTATCAGGGGCAGTTATGCTTCACTCCTGCGTTGCTGGCAAAAGCCGGTCTGGTTACCCCGTCCAGGCTGCTGCGCGAGGGCATCACCCCTGACCAGGCCTGCCATGATTTCGTTGGGGAATATCCGGCGACCATGGTGCGGCTGCGCCCCAGCAGCGACGAGGTCACCCTGGTGGTGCCGACCCAGTCCCTGCGTGCGCCGGAGTGGGAGGGCGGGAATTTTTCCGAGGGTGGCGCGGCCGCCATCTTCAATTACGACCTATTGGGTTTCGATACCCACTCGCGCAGTGGGTCAAGTCGTTTCGTGTCGGCCTATACCGAGGCGGGATTCAACCTGGGTAATTGGATTGTACGCAGCCGCCAGTTTTATGTGTCCGACAATGGCAGGACGCGTACCGAACAGGTGAATGCCTATGCCCAGCGTGATATCGCGGCGTTGCAGTCGACCTTCCAGGTGGGACAGATTTCCAGCAACAACCCTATCTTTGGCGGTGTACAACTAACGGGTTTGCAGTTCTTCCCGGATGGCCAGCAGCGCACCGGTGCGGGCCACAGCGATGTCGTTGTTGAAGGACTGGCTCACAGCCAGTCACGGGTTGAAGTCCGTCAGTCGGGCGCATTGATCCACTCCACCCTGGTGCCGGAAGGTCCGTTCAGGCTGACCGGTCTACCGTTGCTGAACAGCACCAGCGACCTCGACGTGAGCGTGATTGACGTGCGTGGGGCAAAGCGCAGTTTCGTGGTGCCCGCTGCTTCCTTTCGTGGTGGGGCACCGGTGGCGCCGGGGTACTATTTTTCCCTCGGTAAGGTGCGTGAGACGGCCGTCGACAACCAGGAGTCCCCTGTAGTTGCCATGGGCAGCGGCACCTGGGGGCTTGGCCAGCGCTCGTCGCTGGGCTTCGGTTTGCTGAGTACCGATGAATATCAGTCGGCGGGCGGCGCCCTGGGCAGTGTGTTTTTTCATCAGATGACCGTGGGCGTGCGCCATAACCTGTCCCGTGATGGCCGGGACGGGGTAGGGGGCGCGCGCAGCACGTTGTCGCTGGAAAGCCCGTTGTTCGCCAACCTCAATATGAACCTGAGTGCCTCGGCACAGAGTCGCGGCTACCGGGAGGTACTGGACGCCGGCCAGGCGTCGCGTGGGTACGACCTCGATGCGCGTTTCAAGCGCCAATACACGGCAGGTTTGAGCTGGGCGGACCCGTCCCTGGGTGGCTTCTCCCTCGGTTTCACCCGTAACTCGCAATTTGACGGGCAATCCAACGATCACCTCATTGCCTCGTGGAACAACACGTTCAACGGCGTGGGGGTCGCACTGATCGCCGACGCTCAGGTAGGTGCGACCGAGCCTCGGCGCTTGGAGCCGGTTCGGGGCGACCGCCGAGACGAACGGCTGGACGAGGGCACGTCGGTCAGGCTGCAGGTCTCGGTGCCCCTCGGGACTGATCGGAGTATGAGCACTTACGTCAGTCGTCGAGGTGACCGGCTGGATGCCGGCGCCGCCCTCAGCGAGCGGGTCAACGACTATGTGAACTACGAGGTCGGTGTTGATCGGGACGTGAAAGAGCGAGAGCAAAGCGTGCGCGGTCGTGTGGACGTCCTGCCGCTGTATACCCGCGTGAGCTTGGGCGTCGACCGTGATCCGTCGAACACCCACTATTCCGGCCAACTGCAAGGCGGCATCGTGGCCCATGAGCACGGCGTGACCTTCTCGCCGTATGCGGTGCAGGACACGTTTGGCATTGTCTCCGTGGGCGATATCGGAGCGGCCAAGGTCTCGACGCCCCAAGGGCCGGTATGGACCGATTTCAGCGGCCAGGCAGTGATTCCCGGGCTGCAGGCCTACAGTCACAACCATCTGCAGGTGCAGACCCAATCGCTGCCCAAGCGCGTCGACTTGAAGAATGGGACCAAGGTGCTCGCTGCCGGTCGGGGTTCAGTCAATATTCTCAACTTTGATGTGGTGAAAGTCCGTCGTCTGTTGCTTGAAGCCCAGGACGAACAGGGCCGACCACTGCCTCAAGGTGCCGCGGTGTTCGGTGAAGGCAACAGCTTTGTGACCAGCGTAGTGGGTGAGGGCATGGTGTTCCTGAGCAATATCGATGGGCCGCAAACCCTGACGGTTTCACTGCCGGATTCCAAATCCTGCCGGCTGCAAATCAACCCTGAGCAAGAGCCTGACGATCATAAACTCTACGAAACCGCACCGGTGGTCTGCCATGTTCGCTAAGCGCAGGAGCCTGTGGCTGTTGTGGGTGGCCCTTGTGGCGAGCCAGGCACAGGCCGACAACTGCCGGATGACCTTGAGCGATCCTCGGGTCGACTATGGGGTGATTCGTCCTTCGCAAGCGTCCTCCGGCAGGGCGATAGTGACGCTGGACACGCCACGTACGCTGCACCTGAGCGTGCTTTGCACGAATGCCTCGACGATGGCGCTGCGTTTCAGTGGTGTCGCCGCCGATGCCCAAGGCTTTAAGTTCGGGCGGCAAGGGCGTTTTACCTTGAACCTGAGGCAGGTTCAGGTCGACGGCAGGCCGGTATCATGGCAGCCCGATGAAGCCTCCAGCGGGCAGCTGTTACCGGGTCATGCGTTGTATGCAAGCACTGGCGGCGTGCCGGTGACGGGCCATCGGCTGACGGCCCAGGTGGAAATAGCGGTTCAATTGCCGGCTGATGCTCTCTCGGTACGTCGAGAGGTATTGCTGGAAGGGCATGGCCAGTTCGAACTGGTCAGTCCGAGTGTTCCGTAGAGCCAATGAAGTTGGCCAGCTCGGCGGTTTGCGGGCTAGCGAACAACACTTTAGGGTCACCCACTTCATGTACCTTGCCCTGGTGCATGAACACCAGCTTGTCGCCGACTTCCCGGGCGAAACGCATCTCGTGAGTCACCATGATCAGGGTCATGCCGTCCTTGGCTAATTGGCGCACCACGCTGAGCACTTCGTTGACCAGCTCCGGGTCGAGGGCCGAGGTGATTTCGTCGCACAGCAACACCTTGGGCGACATGGCCAGGGCGCGGGCAATCGCCACACGTTGTTGCTGGCCGCCGGACAGGCGATCGGGGAAGGCGTCGAACTTCTCACCCAACCCAACCCGCTCGAGCATTTGCCTGGCCAACTGAGCGGCCTTGGCCTTGGGCACTTTTTGCACCACTTGCGGCGCGAGCATCACGTTTTCGCCGACGGTCAGGTGCGGGAACAGGTTGAACTGCTGGAACACCATGCCGACTTTCTGCCGCAGGCTGCGCAGGTCAGCGCGTGCGGCGTCGAGGTATTCGCCATCGACCTCGATCACGCCATCATTGATGGATTCCAGGCCGTTGAGAGTCCGCAGCAGGGTGGATTTGCCCGAGCCGCTGCGACCGATGATCGCCACTACCTGACCTTCTTCAACGGTCAGGTCGATGCCCTTGAGTACATGGTGATCGCCGTAATACTTATGCAGGGCGGAAATTCTAAGCAGAGGCATGCAGTCTCCTTTCCAGGTAGCGCGCGCTGAGGGACAAGGGGTAGCAGAGCAAAAAGTAACCAAGGGCCACCAGGCCGTAGACCATGAAGGGTTCGAAGGTGGCGTTGGCGAGCATGCCGCCGGTCTTGGTCAGTTCGGTGAAGCCGATGATCGAGGTCACGGCGGTGCCTTTGACCACTTGCACCGAGAAACCCACCGTCGGCGCCACGGCAATGCGCAGCGCCTGGGGCAGGATCACGTAGCGCAATTGCTCAAGCGGGTTAAGCGCCAGGCTGGCCGACGCTTCCCATTGCCCATGGGCAATGGAGTCGACGCAGCCGCGCCAGATTTCGGCGAGGTAGGCGCTGGTAAACAGGGTCAGGGCAATCGCCGCTGCCAGCCAGGGCGAGATATCCACACCCAGCAGGGCAATGCCGAAAAACACCAGGAACAGCTGCATCAGCAGCGGCGTGCCCTGGAACAGTTCGATGTAGGCACGTGCAAGGTTGCGCGGGAAGGCTTTGCGGCTGATGCGCATCGTCATCACCAGCAAACCGATCACGCCGCCACCGACAAACGCCACCAGTGAAAGCAGCAAGGTCCATTGCAGGCCGGTGGCCAGGTTGCGCACGATGTCCCAGAAGGAGAAATCACTCATCGGCTGTTCCTCATCACGAAGCGGCGGCCGATCCAATTGAGCAACTGGCGAATCATCAGTGCCATGCACAGGTACACCAAAGTGGTCAGGGCATAGGTTTCGAATGCGCGGAAATTGCGCGACTGGATAAAGTTGGCGGCAAAGCTCAGCTCTTCGGTGGCGATCTGCGAGCACACCGCCGAACCGAGCATCACGATGATGATCTGGCTGCTCAGGGCCGGCCACACCTTGCCCAGCGCCGGTAGCAGCACCACGTGGCGGAAAGCTTCGAAGCGTGTCATGGCCAGCGCCGCCGCGGCTTCCAGTTGCCCACGCGGAATGGCCTGGATACCGGCGCGGATGATTTCCGTGGAGTAAGCGCCCAGGTTGATCACCATCGCCAGCACGGCGGCTTGCCATTCGGTGATCTTCAGCCCCAGGGACGGCAGGCCGAAGAAGATGAAGAACAGCTGCACCAGGAACGGCGTGTTGCGGATCAACTCGACATAAACGCCAAAGAACCAGGCGAACGGCTGGATCTTCCACGCCCGCACCACGGCGCCGACGGTGCCCAGCGCTACGCCCAGGATGGCGCCGATAGCGGTCAGCTCAAGGGTGAACAGCGCGCCGCGCAACAACAGGTCGGTGTTGGCCAGCACCGGTACAAAGTCAAATTGATACGCCATAAGTCAGCTCCGTCGCTTCACAGATCGGCGGGCAGCGGCTCTTTCAGCCATTGCATAGCGTTCTTTTCCAGGCTGCCATCGGCCTTGGCCGCAACCAGGATCTGGTTGACCTTGTCCAGCAGCGCCGGCTCGTTCTTGTTCACGCCCACGTACACCGGCGAGTCCTTGAGCTTCACTTTCAGCGCCGGCACACGTTTAGGGTTGCGTTCGCTGATCGCCACCATCACCACGTTGCCACTGGCGATCAGGTCGACCTGGCCGGCCAGGTAGGCGGCGATGGTCGAGTTGTTGTCTTCGAAGCGTTTGATCGTGGCTTCCTTGGGCGCGACGGCGGTCAGTTCGATGTCTTCGATGGCGCCACGGGTCACGCTGATGGTCTTGCCCTTGAGGTCGTCGGTGCTGCTGATGGCGGCTTCAGGCGGGCCGAACACCGCCAGGTAGAACGGTGCATAAGCCTTGGAGAAGTCGATGACTTTCTCGCGCTCGGCGTTCTTGCCCAGGCTGGAAATCACCAGGTCGACCTTGCCGGTGGTGAGGAACGGAATACGGTTGGTGCTGTTGACCGGGGTCAGTTCCAGCTTGACCTTGAGCTGGTCGGCCAGCAGCTTGGCGGTGTCGATGTCGAGGCCGCGGGGCTTCATGTCGGGGCCTACCGAGCCGAACGGCGGGAAGTCCTGGGGCACGGCGACCTTGAGGGTGCCACGAGCAACGATGTCGTCCAGACCATTGGCCTGGGCGGGTGCCTGGCTCAGCATCAGGCTGGCAAACAGGGCAGTAAGCAGGGCGCTGTAGCGTTTGGTCATGGCAACTCTCCGAGAAGGGCGAAGGAATTTTCTGCATTGGGTGCATGCCGTGATTGCACAGCCCATGCCATTACCTTGCGAATCGTCTGCAAGGCCGGGATTTGTTGAGCTGGTGTGGTCGGACTGGTCTGAACAGTGCTCGGCGTTTTCGCACCCTTTTCGAGCGTCGACAAAACTGCGCGAGCCCCTTTGGGGCGTGGCTTGCCGGCGGCTTCGAATAGCTTTACAACTAGCCGATCCATTGACTGGAACCTTGAGTTTTTTATGAATTCCATCGCCCAAGCCGTACCGGAAGCGGCCCTGCAGGCCATCCGCAAACTGATCAAGGAGCAAGGCTTCGGGCCAGGCGATGCCTTGCCGTCCCAGCGCGACCTGGCGGTACAACTGGGGGTCAGCCGGGCGTCATTGCGCGAGGCGCTGTCGTCCCCTGTGTGCCTTGGGCGTGGTCAGTGTGCAGCCCGGCAAGGGCGTGTTCGTGCAGGCGGCCGAGGAGTCGCCGGGGTTTGCCTGGCCCTTTGCGGCCCAGGCCACGCCGCTGGATATCTTCCAGTTGCGCTACGCCCTGGAAGGGTTCGCGGCGGGGCTGGCGGCAGTGACGCTGAGCATCGATGAGCTGGACAGTCTGGAAGATAATGTCGAGGCCATGCGCAAGGTGCTCAAGGCTGGCGACTTCGAAGCGGCTGCCCGGCTCGATTTCGAATTCCACCAGCGCCTTCTGCTGGCCAGTGGTAACCAGGCGATGGTGAGCATCCTCAGCGCGAGTGCCGAGGTATTCCTGGAGAGCCAGAAACTACCGTTCATCCGGCCGGAGCGGGCCATGGAAACCTGGCAGGAGCACCGCAGGATCCTGCGCGCCCTGGCCCGGCGTGCCAGTGCGGCAGCGCAGAAAACCATGCAGGAACACGTGCGCAACGCGGCGCTGCGTACGGGCATTGCCTTCGTGACGCCCGTAACGCCGTGAGTCGGGCTATACCCAAACTCATGCGCCATCATAGGAAGACTCAATCAGAGGCGGCTTCCTGAACGGGGGAAGGGCGGCTATGATGGGCCACGTTTTTTTTGCTTACAATCCGGAGACATCCATGAGCAACGATCTTATCAAGCACGTCACCGACGCGACCTTTGAGGCCGAAGTACTCAAGGCTGAAGGCCCGGTGCTGGTTGACTACTGGGCTGAATGGTGTGGCCCTTGCAAAATGATCGCTCCAGTCCTGGACGACATTGCGACTACCTACGAAGGCAAGCTGATCATTGCCAAGCTGAACATCGACGAGAACCAGGAAACCCCGGCCAAGCATGGCGTGCGTGGTATTCCTACGCTGATGTTGTTCAAGAACGGCAACGTCGAGGCGACCAAGGTCGGCGCGCTGTCGAAGTCTCAGCTGCAAGCTTTCCTCGACGCGAACATCTAAGCGTCATCAAAAAAGCCCCGCAAATAGCGGGGCTTTTTCGTGAAACAGGGCTAGACGCTCTGAAACTCAGGTGGTACATTCGGCCCCGCACTGGTTTCTCCACTGCCCCCTGCAAGCCGTCGCCGACGCATTCCTTTTCGATTAGTACGCGATCCTGTCGCCTTCTCTGCGGCGCGGCCTCATTAAGCCAAAAGCTTAATTTCCCCCCTCCATAAATGATTACGTCATTCCTATATGAATCTGACTGAACTCAAGCAAAAGCCGATTACCGACCTGCTCCAATTGGCCGAAGAAATGGGCATAGAAAATATGGCCCGTTCGCGCAAGCAGGACGTGATTTTCTCCCTGCTCAAAAAGCACGCGAAAAGCGGCGAGGAAATCTCCGGTGATGGCGTGCTGGAGATTCTCCAGGACGGCTTCGGCTTCCTCCGCTCTGCAGACGCCTCCTATCTTGCCGGCCCAGACGACATCTACGTCTCGCCGAGCCAGATCCGTCGCTTCAACTTGCGCACCGGTGACACCATCGTTGGCAAGATCCGCCCTCCGAAGGAAGGCGAGCGTTATTTCGCCCTGCTCAAGGTCGACACGATCAACTTTGATCGTCCGGAGAACGCGAAAAACAAGATTCTCTTCGAGAACCTGACCCCGCTGTTCCCGACCGTGCGCATGAAGATGGAAGCCGGTAACGGTTCCACCGAGGACTTGACCGGTCGTGTGATCGACCTGTGCGCCCCGATCGGCAAAGGCCAGCGTGGCCTGATCGTCGCACCGCCGAAAGCCGGTAAGACCATCATGCTGCAGAACATTGCAGCGAACATCGCGCGTAACAACCCCGAAGTTCACCTGATCGTGCTGTTGATCGATGAGCGTCCGGAAGAAGTGACCGAAATGCAGCGTACCGTGCGCGGCGAAGTGGTTGCCTCTACGTTCGATGAGCCGCCAACCCGCCACGTACAGGTTGCCGAAATGGTGATCGAGAAGGCCAAGCGCCTGGTCGAACACAAGAAGGACGTGGTGATCCTGCTCGACTCCATCACCCGTCTGGCCCGTGCCTACAACACCGTGATCCCGAGCTCCGGCAAGGTATTGACCGGTGGTGTCGATGCCCATGCCCTGGAGAAACCGAAGCGTTTCTTCGGCGCCGCGCGGAACATCGAAGAAGGCGGCTCGCTGACCATTATCGCCACCGCACTGGTTGAAACCGGTTCGAAGATGGACGAAGTGATCTACGAAGAGTTCAAGGGTACCGGCAACATGGAACTGCCCCTGGACCGTCGCATCGCGGAAAAACGCGTATTCCCAGCCATCAACATCAACCGCTCCGGCACCCGCCGCGAAGAGTTGCTGACCGCCGACGACGAACTGCAGCGCATGTGGATCCTGCGCAAGCTGCTGCACCCGATGGACGAAGTCGCTGCCATCGAGTTCCTGGTCGACAAGCTGAAAACCACCAAGACCAACGACGAGTTCTTCCTGTCGATGAAGCGCAAGTAATACGACGTTTCAGGTCCGAAAAAATGGCGCCCTCAGGGGCGCCATTTTTTTTGTGTCGAAAAGGGGAGGTTTACTCACCTTGAGTGTCAGTTAAGAAACAAAAAGATGGGTGCAGCTACGCTCATCCCCATTCGTATCTGGCTGACCATTGATTTATGACCACTCTTGCTTATCGGAGAGACATCGACGGCCTGCGTGCCATTGCTGTCCTGGCTGTTGTGCTGTTCCATTTTGGTGTACCGGGCGTCTCGGGCGGCTTCGTCGGCGTAGATGTGTTTTTTGTGATTTCCGGTTTCCTGATCACCTCGATCATCTGGCGAGAACGCCAGGCCGGGCGTTTCAGTTTTGTTGATTTCTGGGCGCGCCGCGCCCGGCGTATCCTGCCGCCACTGTTCGTGATGATGGCGACGACGCTGGTGGCGGGCTGGTTCCTGCTGGCGCCCAAGGACTACGCAGCGTTGGGGCGCTCGGTGCACTACCAGGCGACATTCAGTTCCAATCTGTTGTTTGCACGCCAGCACGGTTATTTTGACGCCGCCTCTGATATCAAGCCGTTATTGCATACCTGGTCGCTGGCGGTGGAGGAACAGTTCTACATCGTCTTCCCGCTTTTGCTGACACTGCTTTCAAGCCGTTTGAAGTATTGGCGCCTGGCGCTGTTCGGCGTGCTGCTGGTGTCTTTCGGCATGAGTGTCTGGGCGGTCACGCATCAGCCGCAAAAAGCCTTCTATCTGTTGCACCTGCGTGCCTGGGAATTACTCGCCGGGGCCATGCTGGCGGTACTGCCCATGCGTAACTGGCGCGCCTCGCCGGCCGTGGCCCAAGGGGTCAGCCTGGTGTCCATGGGCCTGATCCTGATTGCCGTGTTCGGTTTTGATCGACACACACCGTTCCCTGGTGCGGCCGCGCTGCTGCCGGTGCTGGGCGTGGTCGGGTTGATCTGGGCCAACGGACAGCAACACACTTGGGTCGGGCGCCTGATGAGCTCGCGGGTGATGGTGGGTATTGGGCTTATTTCATATTCCTGGTACCTGTGGCACTGGCCGGTGTTCGTGTACGCCAACTATGCCGCGGTGGATGGCTTGAGCACGCTTGAGCTGGCCGGCCTTCTGCTGCTGAGCCTGGTGCTGGGTTATCTGTCCTGGCGATTCGTGGAAGCACCGTTTCGCGAAAAGCGCTTGCTGGCCGGGCGCAAGGCAATCCTGGCAGCCGGCCTCGCCGGCATCCTGGGCCTCGGTTTTACCGGCTTGGCGTTGCGCGAAGCCGACGGTGTGCCTTGGCGCTTGTCCGAGCAGGCGCTGCGTTATGCCCAGGCAAAGACATGGAGCCCGGCGTTGATGGCCTGCATGGCCGACAAGGACACGCCGGATGACCGCCTGTTCTGCCACTTCGGCCCCAAAGGCCGCTCGGTGTCCGCGCTGGTTTGGGGTGACAGCCATGCCACCGCGTTGATTCCGGCCCTGGAGGACGCTGCCAATCGACACGATATCAGCCTGGTCCAGGCCAGTTTCGCCGGCTGTATGCCGCTGGATGGTCTGGAAAATATCGCCCGTTGTGCGCATTTCAACCAGCGCGTCGAGAAAGCCTTGGCCGAACAGTCGTTCAGCGATGTGGTTTTGGCGGCACGTTGGAGCCTGTACCTCTATGGGCAAATGTCAGGGGACAAAGAGCACGCGCTAAAAGAGCCTGGCACTGGCAAGTACGTGCGTGCCGTGGCTGAACAGCGGTTCGCCCAGGGCCTGCGCGAGCGCATCAGCGGGTTGCGCGCCGCCGGGCATCGGGTATGGCTGGTCAAGGAAGTGCCGTTGCAGGAAATCATTGTGCCGTACCGCCTCAGTCGCCTGACGATGATGCACCGCCCGGTGGACAGGGAAGGGCTGCCCTTGGAGGAACACGTGGAGCGCCAGGCCTTTATCACTCGACTTTTCGACGAATTGGCGGCCGCCGACAGCGGCGTCGGCGTACTGGACCCCGCCCCCCTGCTGTGTGGCGCCGATGGCCTGTGTCGGGTCGAACTCAATGGCCGCGCGCTCTACACCGACGACAACCATCTCTCTGATGTGGGCGCGCGGCACATCGAGGCCTTTCTGGAACCGCTGTTCCGTTCTCTGCAATCACGGGGGCTGACGGCCAATTAAGCTGCCAGCCGCCGTCAGAGCAGGTAGGATGTACGCCTATTTTACGGGTGGCATGGTTAATGAAATTCAAGGATCTTCGGGATTTCGTGCAGCAACTTGAGCAGCGCGGAGAGTTGAAACGTATCCAGATGCCGATTTCCCCGGTGCTGGAGATGACTGAGATTTGCGACCGTACCTTGCGCAACAAGGGCCCGGCGCTGCTGTTCGAGAATCCGACCGGCTTTGATATCCCGGTGCTTGGCAACCTGTTCGGCACCCCCGAGCGCGTGGCCTTTGGCATGGGCGCCGAGTCGGTCAGCGAGTTGCGCGAGATCGGCAAGCTGCTGGCCTTCCTCAAGGAGCCCGAGCCGCCCAAGGGGCTCAAGGATGCCTGGTCGAAGCTGCCGATCTTCCGCAAGATCATTGCCATGGCCCCCAAAGTGGTCAAGGACGCGGTGTGCCAGGAAGTGGTCATCGAAGGCGATGACGTCGACCTCGCCATGCTGCCCGTGCAGACCTGCTGGCCCGGCGATGTCGGCCCGCTGATCACCTGGGGCCTGACCGTCACCAAGGGCCCGAACAAAGACCGCCAGAACCTCGGTATCTACCGACAGCAAGTGATCGGCCGCAACAAGGTGATCATGCGCTGGCTGAGCCACCGTGGCGGCGCGCTGGATTTCCGCGAGTGGTGCGAGAAACACCCTGGCAAGCCGTTCCCGGTCTCCGTGGCCCTGGGCGCCGACCCGGCCACCATCCTCGGTGCTGTGACCCCGGTGCCTGACAGCCTGTCCGAATACGCCTTCGCCGGCCTGTTGCGCGGTAACCGCACCGAGCTGGTGAAATGCCGTGGCAACGAGCTGCAAGTGCCGGCCACCGCTGAAATCATCCTCGAAGGGGTGATTCATCCGGGCGAAATGGCCGATGAAGGCCCTTACGGCGACCACACCGGCTACTACAACGAAGTCGACAGCTTCCCGGTGTTCACCGTCGAGCGCATCACCCATCGGATCAAGCCGATCTACCACAGCACCTACACCGGTCGTCCGCCGGATGAGCCGGCTATCCTGGGCGTGGCGCTCAACGAAGTGTTCGTGCCGATCCTGCAGAAGCAATTCCCGGAGATCACCGACTTCTACCTGCCGCCGGAAGGCTGCTCGTATCGCATGGCCATCGTGACCATGAAGAAGTCGTACCCGGGCCATGCCAAGCGGGTAATGCTCGGTGTGTGGTCGTTTTTGCGACAGTTCATGTACACCAAGTTCGTTATCGTCACCGACGACGACATCAATGCCCGCGACTGGAACGACGTGATCTGGGCCATCACCACGCGCATGGACCCCAAGCGCGACACGGTGATGATCGACAACACGCCGATCGACTACCTCGATTTCGCCTCTCCCGTATCGGGCCTGGGTTCGAAGATGGGCCTGGACGCCACCCACAAATGGCCGGGTGAAACCACCCGCGAGTGGGGCCGGGTGATCGTCAAGGATGAAGCCGTCACGGCGCGTGTCGATGCGATCTGGAAAGAATTGGGAATAGATTGATGCGTGTAACCCTGCAACCTTCCGGCGCCGTGCTGGAGCTGGTCCCCGGCGAGCGAATCCTCGAAGGCGCACGCCGCCTGGGCTACGAATGCCCCCAGGCCTGTCGTAATGGCGTATGCCATGTGTGTGCGGCGCTGCTGGTGGAGGGCCGGGTGCAGCAAGCCGGCGAGGTGCGTGACCATGGTGAGTTCTACACCTGCATCGCCGAGCCGCTGGAAGATTGCGTTGTGTTGTGGGATGGCGTGCTGGCGCCGGGAGAGTTGCCGTTGCGCAAGTTGTCGTGCCAATTGAGTGAATGCGTAGAGGTCGGGGGCGATGTGTGGCGGGTCCGCCTGCGTGCGCCAGCCGGCAAGGCGGTGCGTTACCACGCCGGGCAATACCTGATGATCGAGCGGGAGAGCGGCGAAAAGTCGGCATTCTCCCTGGCGTCGGCGCCCCACGCCGGACGCGAGCTGGAGCTGCATGTGCTGGTCCGTGAAGACAGTGCGCGCAGCCTGCTGGAGCAACTGCAGCGCAACCAGATGGCGCGTGTCGAACTCCCGTTCGGCGACACCCACCTGGCCGAGCTGCCGAATGGGCCGCTGGTGCTGATCGCCGCCGGCACCGGCATGGCGCAGATGCACAGCCTGATCGAACATTGCCGCGCCTCCGGCTTCAAGCACCCGGTGCACCTGTACTGGGGCGTGCGTCGCCCGGAAGACTTCTACGAGATCGAACACTGGGACCAGTGGCTGCAACTGCCCAACCTGTTCCTGCACAAGGTCGTCAGCGACCTGTGCGGCTGGGAAGGGCGCTGCGGGTTGCTGCATGAAGCAGTGTGCGAAGACATCAGCGACCTCAAGTCGGTGCACGTCTACGCCAGCGGCTCACCGGCGATGATCTATGGCACTCTGGACGCACTGGTCGACGCCGGCATGGATGCACATCAGATGCGCGCCGACGTGTTTGCCTACGCTCCGCGTCCCTGACGCCGAGCCCCTCTGTAGGCGCCGGCTTGCCGGCGATTGCGTCCTGACGAGTTGCGCAATTCCCACTGGCCTCATTGCCGGCAAGCCGGCTCCTACAGGGACAGTTCTAGAACCGTACGCCGGTCGTCACCATTGCCGCATTGAACCCCAGCAACACCAACTCCGCCGCCACCGGCCCGTAATGCGTGCCCACCGACGGAATGATCACCGGCGCCACGCCATAACGGTTCAACGGGATTTTGTCGCGGTACTTGCCGCGATAGCCCTGGATCGCTCCGCCTGTCAGCTTCAAATACACCGGATAGTCCGCCATGTCATAGCGTTTGCCCGCGTAGGCGTAGTACGAACGCTGGCGGAACGAGTTGCGAAACGTTGCCCCGCCATACACAAAACCTGAGGCTTCATTGCGCTCCAGGCCGATCAGGTCCTGGTTGTTGTTGTGCTCCGGGTCCGGCGCGAAGTGCCGGGTGTAGACGCTGGTCTGCGCGTACCAGAAGCCTTTGTCGTCTTCAGTCGCTGGCGCTTCGCCCGCCAGGGCGGTGGTGGCCTGGGCCAGGAACAGCAGGCCAGGCAGTCGGAATTTCTTCATGGGTGCGACCTCGATAGTCGGTTTGGTGGGCGGCTAGGTGGGTCGTGAGGTAGGCGTCATTTTGACGGCTTGGCGCGCTCCCAGGCTGAACCGGGGCTGAAAGTAGCGGGATTGGCGCGCCCAATCCTGACGAGTGGGCGGGTTGCTTATGCTTTTGCTTATTCTTTAAAGGTATTTAATTTGTTACATAAATATCATTAAGCTATATCTCAACGGACTACCGACTCATTCACAACAACCAACAACTGACCGCCACCGCCCGCCAGCCGGATCGATCGTATGAGCCCAGAGCACGAGGTTCTGGGTTTGGAATCCAAGGGGAGCGGTATGGGGAGCTACAAGAAACACGCGCTGTACACGGCGATTTTGTCGGCCAATTTGCTGACCTCCGTGGGATTCAATCCAGTCTTCGCGGCCGAAACGTCCGCCACCGATGCACCTAAACTCGACACCGTGATCGTCACCGGCACCCGCGCCCAAGAGCGTACCGCCAGTGCGTCGCTGTCTCCGATCGATGTGATTTCCGGCGACTCCTTGCGCAGTTCCGGCTCCGATGAACTGGGCGCGGTGTTGGCGCGGCTGATTCCGTCGATCAACTTCCCGCGTCCAAGCCTGGTGGACGGCGCTGAACTGGTGCGCCCTGCGCAGTTGCGCGGTCTGTCGCCGGATCAGGTGCTGGTGCTCGTCAATGGCAAGCGTCGCCACACCAGTGCTTTCGTCAACCTTGGCGGCGCGGTGGGCCGTGGGTCGGCCCCGGCGGATTTGAACGCGATCCCGCTGTCGGCGGTGGACCATATCGAAGTACTGCGTGACGGCGCGTCCGCCCGCTATGGCTCTGATGCGATTGCCGGGGTGATCAACGTCATCCTCAAGCACGCCGACCATGGCGGCTCGATCTCCACCAAGTTCGGCGAATACAAGAAGGGCGACGGAATCCAGCGTAATGTCAGCGGCAATACCGGCCTGGCGTTGGGCGATAACGGCTTCATCAACCTGTCGGCCGAAGGCGCCGATAACGATTACACCAACCGTGCCGGCAATGATTACCGCCCGGCCAGTATTGGCTCCACCACCTACGGCCAGCGTGTGTTCCGCCAGGGCGAACCGGCCACCAATGAAGGAAAATTCCAGTTCAACTCGGAGTATTCCTTCAACGATGCGGCCGAGTTCTACACCTTCGGTGGCTATAGCAAGCGCCGCGGCGAGACGGCGGCGTTCTACCGGGCGAGCAACGCCTCCAACAACATCCCGGCGCTCAACCCCAATGGCTACCTGCCGCTGATCAAGGGCAACCTGGAAGACACCTCGCTGGTAGTGGGCCTGCGCGGCTTACTGGCTTATGACTGGCATTACGACCTGTCGGCCAACTACGGCAAGAACCAGTACGAGCTGGGCACTGAAACCATCAACACCTCACTGGGCCTGGCCACGCCGCGCAAGTTCAACAACGGCACTCTGAGCAACGACCAGAAGCAAGTCAGCCTGGACCTGTCCCGTGAATTCGACGTGGGCTTCCTGCCCTATCCGGTGTCCGTGGCCTTTGGTGGCGAATACCTGCACCAGGGGTATGAGATCGAGGCAGGTGAGCCGGCGTCTTACTACCAGACCGGCAGCTCCGGCCTGGGCGGCTTCCGCGATGCCGACGCCGGCACCAGCACACGGCATAACTGGGCGCAGTACCTGGACCTGGAAACCAACTTCACCGAAAAACTCAGCGCTTCGGCCGCCGTGCGCCATGAGGACTACAGTGACTTCGGTTCCAACGTCAGTGGCTCGCTGTCGGCCCGCTACGACTTCACCCCGCAAGTGGCGTTGCGCGGCAGTATTTCCAATGGTTTCCGCGCGCCGTCCCTGGCCCAGCAGAACTTCGCCTACACCTCGTCGCAGCTGATCGGCAGTACCATCCAGGAAGCGGGCACCTTCCCGGCCAACAGCCAGGTGGCGCGCTTGCTCGGGGCCGAAGACCTCAAGGCTGAAAAATCGCGCAACTACAGCCTCGGCCTAGTGCTGGAGCCCGCCGATGACCTGACCGTGACACTCGATGTGTACCGTATCGACATCCGCGACCGCATCAGCCTGTCGTCAAACCTGAACCTCAACCCGGCGGCGATTGCCTACCTGCAAGCCAATGGCGTGGGCAATATCAACTACACCAGCGCCCGTTACTTCACCAACGCCACCGACACCAGTACCGACGGTGTCGACCTGGTGGCCAACTATCGCTATCAGTTCGATAACGGTATTCGTTGGAACAGCACCGTGGGCTACAACTACAACCACACCAAAGTCACCGACGTGAAGGCCAACCCGGCGATCCTCGACAGCCTGGGTGTGAACCTGTTGCGGGTGGACCGTCGCGAGAAAAGCGGTTTGCTGGGCGATACCACGCCCGAGCACAAGCTGAGCCTGGGTAACGACTTCACGTTTGGCAACTGGGCGCTGCACAGCAATCTGGTGCGCTATGGTGAGTTCACCAGCTACCAGGCCGACAAGGTCAATGACCAGACCTTCAAGGCTGCGTGGGTGCTGGATCTGTCGGCAGACTACAAGCTGAAGAACTGGACCTTCACCTTGGGCGGCGACAACGTCACCGATAAATACCCGGAAAAGGTCAATGCGTTCGCCAGCAGTGGTGGCAATTTGGCCTATAGCACTTTTTCGCCGTACGGTTACAGCGGCGCGTTCTATTACGGTAAAGTTGCCTACAACTGGTAAAGCACAGGAGACCTAAGCGATTTGCCATGACCGTCATTGAATCTGATCTTTTGCAATTGGCTTACCCTCCGCGGCTCGATCTTGGGCCGCAACTCACTCACGAACAGTTGATGAGCTCGATGCAGGCCACGATGGCGCGGCATAAGGGTGGGCCGGTCTGGTTATTCGCTTATGGTTCGCTGATCTGGCGCCCTGAATGCTCTTCGACCGAGCGGGTGCGGGCACGGGTCCACGGTTATCACCGGGGCCTGTACCTGTGGTCGCACGAGCACCGGGGTACGCCGGAGCTGCCGGGGCTGGTGTTTGGCCTGGATCGTGGCGGCTCTTGCAGCGGGTTTGCCTACCGCTTGCCGGAAGATCAGCTGGAGGCCTCGCTGTATGCCCTGTGGCAGCGCGAGATGCCTTACCCGTCCTACCGGCCGCACTGGCTCAGCTGCCGTCTGGAAGATGGCAGTACCGTGCAGGCATTGGGGTTTGTCTTGGAGCGGCACTTGCCCAGTTACGCCGGCAACTTGCCGGACATCGTGCTGAACCATGTGTTGCAAAGCGCTTGTGGGCGTTACGGCACCACTCGCGATTATGTCGAGCAGACCGTCAACGCCCTGCGTAGCCACGCCATGCCAGATAAGAATCTGGAGGCGCGGCTCAAGCGTTGTGCAAAGGATTGCCCAGGCGGTTAACGCGCCGAGCTGACGCTGTTGGTGTGCCACAGTGTCGGGATCAGGAAGGCGATCGCCAGCAGGCACGCGCCGATCAGCAGTACGAAACCGCCGTCCCAGCCGAAATGGTCCACGGTGTAGCCCATGGCCGCACTGGCCGCCACCGACCCCCCCAGATAACCGAACAGACCGGTGAAACCTGCAGCGGTGCCCGCGGCTTTCTTCGGTGCCAGCTCCAGCGCCTGCAGGCCGATCAGCATCACCGGGCCGTAGATCAGGAAGCCGATGGAGAACAGCGCAATCATGTCGATCATCGGGTTGCCCGGCGGGTTGAGCCAGTACACCAGGGTCGCCACGGTCACCAGGGCCATGAACACGATGCCGGTCAGGCCACGGTTGCCGCGGAAGATTTTGTCCGACATCCAGCCGCACAGCAGCGTGCCCGGAATACCGGCCCACTCGTAGAAGAAGTACGCCCACGACGATTTATCCACCGTGAAGTGCTTGGCTTCTTTCAGGTAGGTCGGCGCCCAGTCGAGTACGCCGTAGCGCAGCAGGTAGACGAAGACGTTGGCGAATGCTATGTACCACAGCATTTTGTTGCGCAGCACGTACTTGACGAAGATTTCCTTGGCGCTGAATTCGTCTTCGTGGCTGGCGTCGTAGCCTTCCGGGTAGTCGTTCTTGTACTGCTCGATCGGGGGCAGGCCCACCGATTGCGGGGTGTCGCGCATGGTGATGAAGGCAAACGCCGCCACCAGCAAGGCCACGGTGGCCGGTACGTAGAACGCGGCATGCCAGTCGTTGAACCAGGCCATGCCGAGCAGGAACAGCGGGCCGATCAGGCCGCCGCCGACGTTGTGTGCCACGTTCCACACCGACACCACGCCGCCGCGTTCCTTCTGCGACCACCAGTGCACCATGGTGCGCCCACTCGGGGGCCAGCCCATGCCCTGGGCCCAGCCGTTGATGAAGAGCAAAATGAACATCATGGTCACGCTGGACGTGGCCCAAGGTGCGAAACCGAAAATGAACATCACACCGGCTGAAACCAGCAGGCCGAAGGGCAGGAAGTAGCGGGGGTTGGAGCGGTCGGACACCAGGCCCATGAGGAACTTGGACAAGCCGTAGGCAATCGCGATGGCCGACATCGCCAGGCCCAGTTCGCCGCGGGTGTAACCCTCGTCGATCAAGTAGGGCATGGCCAGGGAGAAGTTTTTGCGCAGCAGGTAGTACCCGGCGTAACCGAAGAAAATACCGGCGAAGATCTGCCAGCGCAGCCGTCGGTAGGTGCTGTCTATTTTTTCTTCAGGCAGGGGCGCCTGGTGTGCGGCAGGACGAAAGAAAGCAAACATTCAAGAGCTCCAAATTTCTTGTTTTGACTGCGGATGCGAATGTTACAGTTTCGTTACCGAAAATAGCATCGCCTCTTATCTGCAAACACAGGAAATGAGAGCAATTGCATGTTCTCTTATGAACATGTCGCGAATAGATAAGTGATAGTCGTAAATAAACCTGGAGCCGGCTTGCCGGCGATGGCGGTCCTTCAGGTTCATCTGTAGCAGCTGACCCACCGCTATCGCAGGCAAGCCAGCTCCCACATGGATTGCATTTCAGGTGTGTTATCGGGTTTGGACAACCACTTTACCAACCGCCTTACGCTGCCCCAGGTCATTGATCGCCTGGGCGGCTTGTTCCAGTGGATACACCTGCGACACCAGCGGCTTGAGCTTGCCTTCACCGTACCACGTGAACAATTGCTGGAAGTTCGCCGCATTGTCCTGTGGCTGGCGCTGGGCGAACGAGCCCCAGAACACCCCGACCACCGCCGCCCCCTTGAGCAGTGCCAGGTTCACCGGCAGTTCCGGAATGCGCCCGCTGGCAAACCCTACCACCAGCAAGCGACCGTTCCAGGCGATAGCCCGGATGGCCTGGTCAAACAGGTCGCCGCCCACCGGGTCGTAGATCACATCGGCACCGTTGCCATCGGTGAGGCGCTTGATCTCGTCTTTGAGGCTGGTTTCGCTGTAGTTGATCAATTCATCGGCGCCGGCGGCCTTGGCCACCGCGAGTTTGTCCGCACTGCTGGCGGCGGCGATCACCCGGGCGCCCATGGCCTTGCCGATTTCCACGGCGGCCAGGCCAACGCCACCGGAGGCGCCGAGCACCAGCAGGGTTTCGCCGGGTTGCAGGTTGGCGCGTTGTTTCAGCGCGTGCATCGAAGTGCCGTAAGTCATGCTGAACGCGGCGGCGGTGTTGAAGTCCATGCTCGGCGGGATCGGCAGCACGTTGTAGCTCGGCACCGCAACCTGTTCGGCAAAGCTGCCCCAGCCGGTCAGCGCCATGACCCGGTCACCGGCCTTCAGGTGGCTGACCTTTTCCCCCACTTCACTCACCACGCCTGCCGCTTCGCCACCCGGCGAGAACGGGAAGGGCGGCTTGAACTGGTACTTGCCCTCGATGATCAGCGTGTCCGGGAAATTGACCCCGGCGGCATGCACGTCCAGCAGGATTTCGTTCTTCTTGATCGCCGGGCTGGCGATCTCTTCCAGCACCAGGGTTTCGGCGGGGCCGAAGGCTTTGCACAGCACAGCTTTCATCGGACTATTCCTTTTGGCGTCGTGGCCGATAAGTGTAGGAGGCTACGCCCGTGGGTCAACGAGTATGCCCGGGCCTGATAAGCCGCCATAAGCTTGTGCTCTGCCTTGCTAGCGTTATGCTACCTGGCAACCGAATGTGAGGAATGAACTGTGAAAGCGTGGATCCTGTTGATGCTGGCCCTGACGTTGCCAATGGCAGCCCAGGCCGAAGAAGCCAAAGAAGGCGAGGCGCCGAAGGTCAGCTATATCAGCCTGAGCCCGCCGTTCGTGGGTAACTATGGCCTGGATGGTACGGCGAAACTCAAGGTGTTCAAGGCCGACATCGCCTTGCGCGTGACCGGGCCCGAAGCCGCCGCATTGGTCAAAGCCAACGATCCATTGATCCGCAACCAGCTGGTGGCGCTGTTCACCCAGCAGACCAACGAGGCCATGAGCACCGTTGAAGGCAAGGAAAAACTGCGCCAGGAAGCCCTGAAGCAGACCCAGCAAGTGATGAATGACGAGACGGGCAAGCCGGTGGTGGAAGACCTGTTGTTCAACAACCTGATCATCCAGTAAGCCACCTAAGTATTATGGGCCTGGCTTCTGTGGTGAGCGGGCTTGCCCCGCGCTGGGCGGCGAAGCCGCCCCAAAACCATACACCCCGGTGTGCCTGAAGAAGTGTGGTGAGTCTGATGGGGCTGCTGCGCAGCCCTGCGCGGGGCAAGCCGGCTCACCACAACAAGCCGGCTCCTGGCTTATGAGGCAAGGCTTTTACGGAACCTCGCCAACGCCACCGCAAAAAACAGCAACCCAATCCCCACCAGCGCCAGCAAGTCCGGCCACACCACGCTCATGCCCGCATCGCGGAACAGGATCGCCGCGCTCAAGCTCACAAAATGCGTCGACGGTGAGCCCTGCATCACCCACTGCAACCACTCAGGCATGCTGTCCAGCGGCGTGCTGCCGCCCGAGAGCAGCAGCATTGGGATGATCACCGGGATTGCCAGCAGGCCGAACTGCGGCGTCGAGCGGGCGAGGGTGGCGAGGAAGATGCCCAGCGCGGTGCTGGCAAACAGGTAGAGCGCCGTCACCAACAGAAACAAACTCAGCGACCCGGCCAACGGCACGTCGAGCAAACCTTTGACCACCACTTCCAGCGACAGCCAGGTGCACAGCACCACCACCAGCATGTTGCTCCAGATTTTCGCCAGCATGATCTCCAGTGCAGTCAGCGGCAGCACCAGCAGGTGGTCGAGGGTGCCGTGCTCGCGTTCGCGCAGCAGGGCGGTGCCGGTCAGGATAATGGCGAGAATGGTGATGTTGTTGACGATCTGGATCACCGCCAGGAACCAGCCGCCTTCCAGGTTGGTGTTGAACAGCGCTCGAGTGGTAAGCAGCGCGGGCGCCTGGCTGGCGACATCGGCTTGTCCGCTGTAGGTCAGCAGTTCGCGCTGGAAAATTCGCCCGATATAGCCCGCGCCCATGAACGCCTGGCTCATTGCCGTGGCATCCACATTCACCTGCACGCCCGGCTGGCGCCCCGCCAACAGGTCGGCCTGGAAATTCGCCGGCACATTGATCACGAAGGTGTATTCACCGCTGTCCATCACCTTGTCCAATTGGTCGTAGGCCAGCGGCGCCGGTGCCTGGAATTCGGGCGGTTGCAGCGCCTCGGCCATCTGGCGCGAGAGCGAGCTGTGATCTTCATCGACAAACGCGACGCTGGCGTTGTGCACGCCGATCACCGAACCGGCGGCGGGCATATAGATGGCGACGGTGAAGGCGTAGAACAGAAACAGCAGCAATACGCTGTCGTGTCGCAGGCTGGTCAGTTCCTTGATCCCCAGGCGCAGGATGTGCGCGAACTTATGCATCAGGCCTCCTGCTTCTTGAGCATGATCAGGCTCAGCCCGGTAAACCCGACGAAGAACCCGAACAGCGCCAGGCATTGTGGCCACAATTGGCGCAGGTCCAGGGCCTTGGTAAAGGTGCCCACGGCAATATCCAGGAAATGCCCGGCCGGAAACAGCATGCCCATCAAGGCCGCCGCACCTTCCAGCGACGAGCGTGGCACGATCAGCCCGGAGAACTGGATCGTCGGCAGGCTGGTGATGATCATGGTGCCGAGGATCGCTGCGATCTGCGTACGGGTGAACGCAGAAATCAGCAGGCCCATGCTGGTGGTCGCCAGCACATACAACAGGCCACCGAACGCCAGTGTGAG
Source organism: Pseudomonas sp. CHM02 (assembly GCF_000612585.1). GTDB lineage: Bacteria > Pseudomonadota > Gammaproteobacteria > Pseudomonadales > Pseudomonadaceae > Aquipseudomonas. Next base: position 34,981 of record NZ_JFCA01000031.1, on the reverse strand, counting down.
GGCGCTGCCCTTGAACGGCACGCCGAACAGCCAGCGGTTCATCGCCACCAATACCGCCAGGTTGACCAGGCTCACGGCCAGGTACGGCGCCTGTTTGCCGAGCAGGAACTCCAGGCGGGTCAGCGGCGTGGCGTAGAAGTTGGTGATCGAGCCCAGCTCCTTCTCGCGCACAATGCCGAGGGCGGTGAGCATCGCCGGGATGAACGCCAGGATCAGCGCCATCACGCCGGGGCCGATGGCGTTTACGCTGACCACGTCCTGGTTGTAGCGAAAGCGTGTTTCCAGCTTGGCGGCCGCCGGCTTGCCGTGTGGCAGGCTGCTCAGTTCGGCCAGTTGCGCGAGGTTGCCCTGGTGCACGGCCTCGACGTAGTTGCGGCTGGTTTCCGCGCGAAACGGCATGCCGCCATCGAGCCACGCGGCCACGGTGGGTTGGCGACCGGCATAGAGGTCGCGGCCAAAACCGGGCGGGATCTCCAGGGCCAGTTTTATTTCCGAACGTTGCAGTCGCCGGTGCAGTTCATTCGGGTCCTGAATGGGCGACTGCTCGGCGAAATAGCGTGAACTGCGGAAGGCCTCCAGGTAGGCGCGGCTTTGGGGTGTCTGGTCCTGGTCGTAGACCGCGAAGGCGAGGTTTTCCACATCCAGGGAAATGCCGTAGCCGAAGATCACCATCATGAACATCGCGCCCAGCAGCGCGAAGGCCATGCGCACTTTGTCGCGCAGCAGTTCCTTGCCTTCGCGGCTGGCCACGGCCAGCAGGCGAGCCAGGCTGAAACCGCGTTTGCTCACAGGCGGCGCGCTGGTTTCGCTGACGGTTGCGGTGGGTGCAGCGGGCTCGGCTTCGCCCTGGGCCTGTTCCAGGCAACTGACGAACGCGGCCTCCAGGGTATCGCCATGGAATTGCCGTTGCAGTGCGTCTGGCGTATCGCAGGCCAGCACCTTGCCCGCGTGCATCAGGGAGATGCGGTCGCAGCGCTGTGCTTCGTTCATGAAATGGGTGGACAGAAAGATGGTCACGCCTTGTTCGCGGGACAGCTCGATCAGCAACCGCCAGAAGTCATCTCGTGCGGCCGGGTCGACACCCGAGGTGGGCTCATCGAGGATCAGCACTTCCGGGCGATGCAGCACCGCCACGGCCAGTGACAAGCGCTGGCGCAGGCCGAGGGGCAGTTCGCCGGACGGCTGCTCGGCGACGCCTCCAAGGTCGAAGCGCTGGATCAGCTCATCGATGCGCGGGCCACTCTCGGCCTTGGGCAAGTCGAACAATTGCGCATGCAGCACCAGGTTCTGACGCACGCTGAGCTCGCCATACAGCGAAAAGCTTTGCGACATGAAGCCCACACGCTTGCGGGTGGCGAGGTCCTTGGCGTTCACCGGGTTGCCCAGCAGCGTGGCGCTGCCCTCAGTGGCCGGCATCAGTCCCGTGAGGACCTTCATGGTGGTGGTCTTGCCGCAACCATTGGAGCCGAGGAAACCGAAAATCTCGCCGCGGCCAATGGCGAAGCTGACCTTGTTCACGGCAGTGAAATCGCCGAAACGCAGGGTCAGGTCATGAGCTTCGATGGCGATATCGGCGTGGGCGCTTTCCCTCGGCGGGATCACCAGCGGCTGGTTGTCGTGGGCGCTGTCGCCCTGGAAGTGAGTGAACGCCTCGTCTAATTTGCCGCTGGATGTTGCGCCGGCCAGTTCACTGCTCAGGCCGTCCGCGATCAGCTTGCCGCGATCGAGCATCAGGCAGTGTTCGAACTGCTCGGCTTCTTCCATGTAGGCCGTGGCCACCAGCAGCGTCAGTTGCGGGCGTTCGCTGCGTACGCTTTCGACCAGTTCCCAGAAGCGCCGGCGTGACAGCGGGTCGACGCCGGTGGTGGGTTCGTCGAGGATCAACAGGTCCGGGTCGTGGATCAACGCGCAGCACAGTCCAAGCTTCTGTTTCATCCCACCGGACAGCTTGCCGGCCGGCCGATCGGCGAAGCGCGCGAGGTCGGTGGCCAGCAGCAGGTTGTGCATGCGCTGATCGCAATCGGCTTTCGACAGGCCGAACAACGTGGCAAAGAAACGGATGTTTTCGCTGATGGACAGCTCGGGGTACAGGTTGCCGCCCAGACCCTGGGGCATAAAGGCAATGCGCGGGTACAGGCTGTTGCGGTGGCGGCGGTCGTCGATGGCGCCGCCGAGCACCTGCAACTGGCCATCCTGGAGCTTTTTGACCCCGGCGATCAAACCCAGCAGGCTCGACTTGCCCGCGCCATCCGGGCCAATCAACCCGCAGCGTGTACCGGCCGGCAGGCTGAAGACGATGTCGACCAGTGCCTGCTGCTTGCCGTAGTGGTGGTTGATCCCCGTCGCCTGCAGCGCCAGGGCGGTCATTGCAGGTTGGCCGGCCAGTCAATGTCAGCCGTGCGCACATAGCCTGCGCCGGGCATGCCCGGTTTGGCTTGAGGCACGGCGCTGGGTTGGGTCAGGCGCAGTTTGACGCGGAACACCAGTTTCTGGCGTTCGTCGCGGGTTTCCACTTCCTTGGGCGTGAACTGGGATTTGGCGGCGACAAAACTGATCTTGGCCGGCAGTGGCTGGTCGGGCAGGGCGTCGAGCAGGATGCGCGCGTCGCTGCCGACGGTCAGGCGACCGGTGACGGAGGCGGGCAGGTAGAGGTTCATGTATTGATCATTGGGGTCAATCAACAGTAGTACACGGCCACCCGCGCCCAGCACTTCACCCGGCTCGGCCAGGCGCAATTGGATAATGCCGTCGATAGGCGCGCGCAGGCTGCTGTCGTCGATCTCGCTGGTGAGCTGGGCCACCTGGGCCTCGGCGGCGCCGATGGCGGCCTTCACGGAGTTGACCTGGGCTTGCGCGGCAATCACAGCGGCATTGCCGGTATTTTGCCGTGCCTGCTGCTGGTCAATCAGTTGGCTGCTGGCGAAGCCACGCTTGTACAGCTCCTGGGTGCGCTTGAGTTCCTGGTTGGCCAACAGTTGTTCGCTCTGGCGCAGTTGCACGTTGGCTTCGGCGGCGGCGAAGTTTTCCTTGGCACGCAGCACCTCGGCTTCGGCCTGGGCGCGCTGGGCTTCGAGGGTGCGGGTGTCCATGCGTGCGAGCAGTTGGCCCTTGAGCACCTTGTCGCCTTCGTCCACGCGCACTTCGGCCAGGCGGCCGGGGATCTTCGCGGCAATCTGCACTTCGGTGGATTCCAGGCGGCCGTTGCCCATGCTCAGGCCTTCGGGCAGGCGGTCCTGGGTGGAACGCCAGTAACCGAAAGCGCCGGCGCCCAGTAACAGGACGATGAGTGCGACGGCGAAAAGGCGGGAGGTGTGGTGGTTCGTAGACATGGCTGCTTCCTGCGGCATTAGCGTCCTAGTTTGAACGGTTTGCCCCGGCGGGGCCTTGATACCGGTCAGTTAAAGCAAATTGAGCACGGCAGCCCATTGCTCTGGCGTGACGGCCATCACCGATAGCCGGCTGCCTTTTTGCACCAGGGGCAGCTCGGCAAGGGCAGTCTGCTGCTTCAGGTAGCCAAGGCCGAGCACCTTGGGGAAGGTCTGCACGTGCGCCACATTGATCGCACTCCACGGGTTTTTCTCCGGGGTGGCCTTGGCGTCGAAGTAATGGCTTTCTGGTTCGAGCGCGGTAGGGTCCGGGTAGGCCGCCTCGACGATTTTTCCGATGCCGGCAATACCCGGCTCCGGGCAACTGGAGTGATAGAAGAAAAACGTGTCACCTACCGCCATGGCGCGCAGGAAGTTGCGCGCCTGGTAGTTGCGCACCCCATCCCAGCGGGCTTCGCCGAGCTTTTCCAGGCCTTTGATGGAGAGTTCGTCGGGCTCGGATTTCATCAGCCAATAGGCCATTTTTGGGCTCCTGAAAAAGGGCGTGGGCAAGTTGTCTGGCAATTTGATGACAAACCGACAGTCGGTTGACGCCAAGGTTTGCGTGTTGGTTCACGTTACCGCAGAATGCCGGCTTTTAAAGCTTGACGCAGCTGCAACGGACTACTTTGGAACGTTGTTGTCATCGTGTACGAGGTGCCTGAAGGGGGGCAATCGATGCAACGTAAACCGGATTTACTATGGATTTTGGTGATTTTGTTTGGTCTGGGCGTCGTGACCACCGGGTATGCGCAAAGCTTGTGGTCGAACAAGACCGATGCTCCCGTTGAACTCGCTCAGCAGCAGCCACAACCGTTCAAGCGCTGACCCTTCTTCAAGGCGCCGCTGACTCCAGTGGCGTCTTCGCAATATACCAATGCTTATCGGTGACGGTGCCCGCCAACGGCACATCCCAGCTTGCCTGTGCCAAGCGTTCTACCTTCTGACATTCATGGGCCAGGCCCAGCAGCGTCGGCTTGCGCCAGCTCTGACGACGCGCCAGGTAAGCCAGGCTGCGATCGTAGAACCCACCGCCCATGCCCAGGCGGCCCCCGGCATCATCGAACCCCACCAATGGCAGCAGCACCAGGTCCAGCGCCCAGACCTTGCGTTGTCGGCTGATATTCACCCGTGGTTCCAGGATGCGAAAGCGATTGGGCAGCAGCTTTTCCCCAGGCCTTACGCGCTGGAACACCATCTTGGTCCGCGGCCACGCGCTGAGCACCGGCAGGTAGGTGGCCTTGCCCCGGCGCTGAGCCGCGCGCAGCAGCAGGCGCGGATCGATTTCACCGTCCGTCGGTAGATACAAAGAGATATGTTTGGCCCGGCGAAACAGCGGGTGCTGTGCCAGTTGCCGATACAGGCCTTGGGCGGCCTTGCGCTGTTCGCTCGGCGTGAGGGCGCGGCGTGCTTTGCGCAACATGCGTCGAAGTTGCGGACGGGAAAGCGGCGCAGGTTCGGTCATGGTTTGGGCTCATAAAACAATGCCAGTCCGAGGACTGGCATTGAGTTTGGGAATTCAGGCTCCCCGACAGAGCCGCTGTCGACTTAGCCCTTGAACCCGAAAGTTCAAGGTGGAAGATGCAGTAGGCTTTAAGGCTTTCCGTCTAGCGGACATGCACACCAGCCCAACGTGCAACTTCCAGGGTAGTGCGAATCGGCTCAGGGACATCGCCGACTGGCAAACACGCCAGGGAGTCGGGCGAGTATACCTTAAACGGTCGCGGCAATCAGCCCTTGGGTGCGTCTGAGTCGCTGGAAAGCACCAGATCAACGCGTTCCAGCAGGTCACGCACCTGCTCACGCGTCGAGCCGCTGGCCTGCACGTCAGGGCGTTCCTGCTTATGCAGCAAATCGTGGGTGATATTCAGTGCGGCCATCACGGCGATGCGATCGGCGCCGATCACTTTGCCACTGCTGCGGATCTCACGCATCTTGCCATCCAGGTAGCGTGCGGCGCTCACCAGGTTGCTGCGCTCTTCCTGGGGACAGATGATCGAATATTCTTTATCGAGGATCTGCACGGTGACGCTATTGCTTGAACTCATGAGTCTTGCTCCAGGGCCTTCAGGCGCGAAATCATCGATTCGACCTTACGCCGGGCGATTTCGTTTTTTTCAATGAGGTGAGCGCGTTCCTCGCGCCAGGTCTTTTCCTGAGCTAATAGGAGTCCGTTTTGACTCTTAAGTTGCTCGACCCGAGTAATTAGCAGTTCGAGTCTGGCCATCAGCGCTTGCAGGTCGGTGTCTTCCATTGGGTTCCACTGGATTTGTCTGATGAATGGCAACTGCAGGATAAACGATCTGACGCCCTTGATAGTCTTGGTACGTCTGCCGGTGCTAGGATACAGCGCTCCATTCTAGACATTGCGCCGTCTGGCGCCTAGCTCACCATGCCCATTCAGAACTCCCCGTACGATGCTTTTTCCAAACTGCTGAGCGCCAGCGGCCATCCTTGCTCGCCTGCCGAACTGCACGGCGTGCTATTGGGCCGCAGCTGCACCGGCGTTGGCTTTGATGCCGACAACTGGCTGGCCGATGTGGCCGAGCTGCTGGAAACCGAACCGACCGAGAACGTGCGTAACGCGCTGATCGGCCTGCAAGAAATGGTCAAGGGCGAGTTGACCGGTGACGACGTCACCGTGGTCCTGCTGCTGCCGACCGACGATGCGCCGCTCACCGAGCGCGCCGCCGCCCTGGGCCAATGGTGCCAAGGTTTCCTCCACGGTTTCGGCGTCAACGCCGGCGGCCTGGAACTGAGCACAGACGCCCAGGAAGTGTTGCAGGATCTGGCGGCCATCTCTCAGGTGCAAGATGCCCTGGAAGAGTCCGAAGATGGCGAAAGCGACTATATGGAAGTGATGGAATACCTGCGCGTCGCGCCGCTGCTGCTGTTCACCGAGACCAAGAAGTCCGCTGAGCCTGCAGCCCCCAAGCCGTCGCTGCACTAAGAAAGGAAGCCTATCTGCCCATGATCCATATCCCCAGAGCGGAATACACCCGACGCCGCAAGGCGCTCATGGCGCAGATGGAACCCAACAGCATCGCGATCCTGCCGGCCGCCGCCGTGGCGATCCGCAACCGTGATGTCGAACATGTATACCGCCAGGACAGCGACTTCCAGTACCTGAGCGGCTTCCCCGAACCGGAAGCGGTGATCGTGCTGATGCCTGGCCGCCAGCATGGCGAGTACGTGCTGTTCTGCCGCGAGCGCAATGCCGAACGCGAACTGTGGGACGGCTTGCGCGCCGGCACCGAAGGCGCGATCCGTGACTTTGGCGCCGACGATGCTTTCCCCATCACCGATATCGACGACATCTTGCCCGGCCTCATCGAAGGCCGCGACCGGGTGTATTCGGCCATGGGCAGCAACGCTGAATTCGACCGGCACCTGATGGAGTGGATCAACGTGATCCGCTCCAAAGCGCACCTGGGCGCCCAGCCGCCGAACGAATTCGTTGCCCTGGATCATCTGCTCCACGACATGCGCCTGTATAAATCGGCGGCAGAAGTGAAGGTGATGCGCGAGGCCGCGCGCATCTCCTGCGCGGCCCACGTGAAGGCGATGCAGGCCAGCCGTGCGGGCTTGCACGAGTTCAGCCTGGAAGCCGAGCTGGATTATGAGTTCCGCAAGGGCGGCGCGAAGATGCCGGCCTATGGTTCCATCGTCGCCGCCGGGCGCAACAGCTGCATCCTGCATTACCAGCAGAATGACGCAGTGCTCAAGGACGGCGACCTGGTGCTGATCGACGCCGGCTGCGAGATCGACTGCTACGCCAGCGACATCACGCGCACCTGGCCGGTGAATGGCCGGTTTTCGCCGGAACAGAAGGCGATCTACGAGATCGTGCTGGCCTCCCAGGAAGCCGCTTTTGCCGAAATCGCGCCGAACAAACACTGGAACCAGGCCCACGAGGCGACGGTGCAAGTGATTACCGCCGGGCTGGTAAAGCTTGGTTTGTTGCAGGGTGACGTCGACGAGTTGATCGCCAGCGAGGCGTATAAAGCCTTCTACATGCACCGCGCCGGCCATTGGCTGGGCATGGATGTGCATGATGTGGGCGAGTACAAAGTGGGCGGTGAATGGCGTGTGCTGGAAGTCGGCATGGCGTTGACCGTGGAGCCGGGGATCTACATCTCGCCGGACAACCAGAACGTGGCAAAGAAATGGCGTGGCATTGGCGTACGCATCGAGGACGACGTGGTAGTGACCAAGCAAGGCTGTGAAATCCTGACCGGCGGCGTGCCCAAGACCGTCGCCGACATCGAAGCGTTGATGGCGGCTGCCCGATGAGCCGGGTCAACCTGGCGATCATCGGTGGCGGCCTGGTGGGCGCCAGCCTGGCGCTGGCATTGCAGGCCGGGGCCAAGGCGCGTGGCTGGAAGATCGTATTGATCGAACCCTTCGCACCGGGTGACAGCTACCAGCCGAGCTACGATGCGCGTTCTTCGGCGCTGTCCTTCGGCGCCCGGCAGATCTATCAGCGCCTGGGCATCTGGCAGGATATTTCCCGTCGCGCCGAGCCGATCAAGCAGATCCACGTGTCGGACCGCGGGCGTTTTTCCACCGCACGCCTGTCTGCCATGGAGGAGGGCGTGCCGGCCCTCGGTTACGTAGTGGAAAACGCCTGGCTGGGCCAATGCCTGTGGCAAGGCCTGGACAAAGACGTGGTCAGCTGGCGTTGCCCGGCGGAAGTCACGCGCATGGAGCCGCTGCCCGATGGCTATCGCCTGACCCTCAACGATGAAACCGTGCTGGAGTGCGACCTCGCCGTACTGGCCGATGGTGGTCGCTCCGGACTGCGCGAACAGCTGGGCATCGGCGTGAAAACCCGCCCGTACAACCAGAGCGCGCTGATCGCCAACATCACCCCGAGCGAATCCCATAATGGCGAAGCGTTCGAGCGCTTCACCGATGAAGGCCCGATGGCCCTGTTGCCACTGCCGGACAACCGCTGCGCGTTGGTCTGGACCCGCATCGGCATGGATGCGCAGCGCCTGGCCAACCTCGACGAACGCAGCTTCTTGAGTGAGTTGCAGGGCGTGTTCGGCTACCGCCTGGGCACCCTCAAGCAGGTTGGGGCGCGTCACCTGTATCCGTTGACACTGGTGGAAGCCGAGGAACAAGTGCGCTCCCACCTGGCGGTCCTCGGCAACGCCGCCCACAGCCTGCATCCGATTGCCGGGCAAGGCTTCAACCTATCCCTGCGCGATGCAAATGCCTTGGCCGAGGCCTTGCTGGCCGGGCCGCACGTGCCGGGTGACCTGGCAACCTTGCAGGGCTATCGCGAGCGTCAGCGCCTGGACCAGAAACTCACCGTGGGCTTCTCCGACCAGGTCACGCGCCTGTTTGGCAGCGCGCAGCCGCTGGTCGCGCTGGGCCGTAACATGGGCCTGCTGGGCCTGGACCTGTTGCCACCGGCCAAGCGCTGGTTCGCCCGTCAGGCCATGGGCCTGGGCACGCGTCCCGATGCGTAAGTGGTTGATCGAGCGCCTGGGCAAGGCGCGGTTGTTGCGTTGGTTCATGACTCTGTATCCGCCCTACCTGGGCGCGGGGGTCAGCGTGCGGTACATGAGCGCCGATTTTCGTCAGGTCAAAGTGCGCATGGGCCTGGGCTGGTACAACCGCAACTATGTCGGCACGCAATTCGGCGGCAGCCTGTATTCGATGGTTGATCCGTTCTACATGCTGATGCTGATGGAGAACCTGGGCCGCGACTACATCGTGTGGGACAAGGCCGCGAGCATCGACTTTATCTCGCCGGGCAAAGGCCCGGTGTATGCCGAATTTTCCATCGACGAGGCCTTGCTGGACGAGATCCGTCGACACACCGAAGGTGGCGAGAAGTACCTGCCCCACCTCAAGGTGCAGATTCATGACGGCTCCGGCACCCTGGTGGCGCGGGTCGACAAAACCCTTTACGTGCGGCGCAAGCCGCCAGTGAGACAGGCTTAAAGCATGGACATGCGCGCAGATGTGCTGATTGTCGGGGCCGGAATGGTCGGAAGCGCCCTGGCGCTGGCGTTGCAGGGCAGTGGTCTGCAGGTGCTGCTGCTCGACGGCAGCCCGCTGAGCGTCAAGCCGTTCGACCGCGACGCGGCCTTCGAGCCACGGGTGAGCGCCTTGTCGGCTGCCAGCCAGCGCATTCTCGAGCGCCTGGGCGTGTGGGACGGCATTGTCTCGCGGCGCGCCAGTCCTTACGGTGAGATGCAGGTGTGGGACGGCAGCGGCACCGGGCAGATCCACTTCTCGGCGGCCAGCGTGCATGCCGAGGTGCTTGGGCATATCGTCGAGAACCGCGTGGTCCAGGATGCCTTGCTCGACCGTCTGCACGACTGCGACCTGGGCCTGCTGGCCAATGCACGCCTGGAACAGATGCGCCGCTCTGGTGATGACTGGCTGCTGACGTTGGCCGATGGCCGCAAGCTGCGCGCGCCGCTGGTGGTGGCCGCCGATGGCGCCAACTCCGCCGTGCGCCGGCTGACCGGCACCGCGACCCGCGAATGGGATTACTTGCATAACGCCATCGTTACCAGCGTGCGCAGCAGCCAGCCGCACCAGCGCACGGCGTGGCAACGCTTTACCGATACCGGCCCGCTGGCGTTCCTGCCGCTGGAGCGGGATGGGCAGGAGGATTGGTGTTCGATCGTCTGGTCGACCACGCCGGCCGAGTCCGAGCGCCTGATGGCGCTGGATGATGAACGTTTCTGCGGTGAACTGGAGCGCGCCTTTGAAGGGCGGCTCGGCAACGTTATCAGCGCCGACCCACGCGTGTGTGTCCCATTGCGTCAGCGTCACGCCAAGCGCTATGTGGCTGAAGGCCTGGCGTTGATCGGCGACGCGGCCCACGTCATCCACCCGTTGGCGGGGCAGGGTGTGAACCTGGGTTTCCTCGATGCGGCGGTGCTGGCCGAAGTGCTGTTGGCGGCCACCGAGCGTGGCGAGCGCCTGGCGGATGTGAAAGTGCTGAGCCGTTATGAGCGTCGGCGCATGCCGCACAACCTGGCGTTGATGGCGGCGATGGAGGGTTTCGAACGCCTGTTCCAGGCCGATCAACTGCCGCTGCGCTGGTTGCGCAATGCCGGGCTGAAGCTGGTCGACCAGATGCCGGAAGCCAAGGCCGTGTTCGTACGCCAGGCTCTAGGACTGACCGGTGATCTCCCGGACCTTGCGAAACCCTGACATTGAAATACGATCCCTGTGGGAGCTGGGCTTGTCCGCGATGAGGCTATAAGCCGCACTGCAAATCCCGGTCATGCAACATCTGGTAACGCCTCCACCAAGCGCTACCAAATGTGAGTCCTTATCATTTGCCCTCTTTTTGCAAATGAGAGACCGCCCCCATGTTGGCATCCAAGCGCCTACTGACTGCTCTGGCATTCACCCTGATCGGCAGCACCACCGTGCAGGCTGCCGACGAAGTGGTGGTCTACTCCTCGCGCATCGACGAACTGATCAAGCCGGTGTTCGACGCCTACACCAAGAAGACCGGCGTGCAGGTGAAGTTCATCACCGACAAGGAAGCCCCGCTGATGCAGCGCATCAAGGCCGAGGGCGAAAACGCCACCGCCGACCTGCTGCTCACCGTTGACGCCGGCAACCTCTGGCAAGCCGAGCAAATGGGCATCCTGCAACCGTTCACCTCCGCAGTGATCGACAAGAACATTCCCCTGCAATATCGCTCATCGGCACATGCCTGGACCGGTTTGAGCCTGCGCGCGCGGACCATCGCCTATTCCACCGACCGGGTAAAACCGGCTGACCTCACCACTTACGAAGCCCTGGCCGACAAACAGTGGGAAGGCCGCTTGTGCCTGCGTACAGCGAAAAAGGTCTACAACCAGTCGCTGACCGCTACCCTGATCGAAACCCACGGTGCGGCCAAGGCCGAGGAAATCGTCAAGGGTTGGGTCAACAACCTCTCTACCGATGTGTTCTCCGATGACATCGCCGTGCTCGAAGCCATCAACGCCGGGCAGTGCGACGTGGGGATCGTCAATACCTATTATTACGGTCGCCTGCACAAGCAGAAGCCAGACCTGGCGGTGAAGCTGTTCTGGCCGAACCAGGGCGACCGTGGCGTGCATGTGAACCTGTCGGGCATCGGCCTGACCAAGCACGCGCCGCACCCGGAAGCGGCCAAGGCACTGGTGGAGTGGATGACCACGCCTGAGGCGCAGAAGATCTTCGCCGATGTGAACCAGGAATTCCCGGCCAACCCGGCAGTACCGCCGTCGGCCGAAGTGGCGACCTGGGGCAAGTTCGTGGCAGACACCTTGCCGGTGGAAGTGGCGGGCAAGCGCCAGGCCGAGGCGATTCGGTTGATGGATCGGGCTGGCTGGAACTGACACACTACTGGTCAAAATGTGTGAGGGGGCTTGCTGTGGTGAGCGGACTTGCTGTGGTGAGTGGGTTTGCTGTGGTGAGCGGGCTTGCCCCGCGCTGGGCTGCGCAGCAGCCCCAATGGTTCTGCGGTGAACCCGTCGGGGGGCAAGCCCCCTCACCACAGCAAGCCCGCTCCCATATTGGTTAGCGACGCCTTGAAAGTCTTTATTATTCTGAGAGCTTCTCCTTGGCCCACCCCGCCCAACGCCGCTGGTACCTGCCGGTCTTCACCGTCGCCGCCTTGGTGCTGCTGCCGCTGAGCGTGCTGTTGCTGTCCTGGCAAAGCATCGACAACCAGATCTGGTCGCACCTCTGGGAAACCCAGATGCCGCGCCTGCTGGGTAACACCCTCACCCTGGTATTGGGTGTCGGTGTTGGCGTAACCGTGCTGGGTGTCAGCCTGGCCTGGCTGACCAGCCTGTGCGAATTCCCTGGCCGGCGCTGGCTCGACTGGGCACTGATGCTGCCCTTCGCCATCCCGGCCTATGTGCTGGCGTTCGTGTTTGTGGGCCTGCTGGACTTTTCCGGCCCGGTGCAAACCCTGCTGCGCGAATGGTTCGGCACCGGGCTGCGTCTGCCACGGGTGCGCTCCACCAGCGGTGTGATCATTGTCCTGGTGCTGGTGTTCTACCCCTACGTCTACTTGCTGGCGCGCACTGCATTCCTGGCCCAGGGCAAAGGGCTGATGGAAGCGGCGCGGGTGCTTGGGCAATCGCCATGGCGGGCGTTCTGGCACGTGGCCTTGCCCATGGCCCGGCCGGCGATTGGTGCCGGGGTCGCGCTGGCGTTGATGGAAACCCTGGCGGATTTCGGTGCGGTTTCGGTGTTCAACTTCGACACGTTCACCACCGCCATCTACAAGACCTGGTACGGCTTTTTCAGCCTTTCCAGCGCCGCGCAGTTGGCCAGCCTGTTGCTGCTGGTGGTGATGCTGGTGCTGTATGGCGAGCGTCGCGCCCGGGGCGCCAGCCGACCGAGCAATGAGCGCCCGCGGGGCAAGGCGCTGTACCACCTGCGCGGGTTCAAGGCGGCAGCGGCCAGTAGCTGGTGTGTGTTGGTGTTCGCCTGCGCCTTTGTCATCCCGATGCTGCAACTGGTCGCCTGGTTCTGGCAGCGCGGGCGCTTCGACCTGGATGAGCGTTATTCCGGCCTGATCATCCACACCTTGTACCTGGGCGGCATTGCCGCCTTGATCACGGTCAGCGTGGCGTTGGTGCTGGCGTTCGCCAACCGGTTGGCACCGACACGGGCGATCCGCTCCGGCATCAGCCTGGCCAATGTCGGCTATGCCCTGCCGGGTTCAGTGCTGGCAGTGTCGATCATGTTGGCGTTCAGCTACCTGGACCGTGAACTGGTGGTGCCGCTGTCCGGCTGGCTCGGTGGTGCGGGCAAGCCGTTGCTGTTGGGCAGCCTGTCGGCTCTGGTGCTGGCGTACTTGGTGCGTTTCCTGGCGGTGGCCCATGGGCCGCTGGAAAACAGCCTGGCGCGCATCCGCCCCTCCTTGCCGGAAGCTGCACGCAGTCTGGGTGTGAGTGGCCCACGACTGTTTTGCAAAGTGTATCTGCCGTTATTGCTGCCGGGGACCTTGAGCGCAGCGCTGCTGGTGTTCGTCGATGTGCTCAAGGAAATGCCGGCTACCCTGCTGATGCGCCCATTCGGTTGGGACACCCTGGCGGTGCGGATCTTTGAAATGACCAGCGAAGGCGAGTGGGCGCGGGCTTCTTTGCCGGCGTTGACCCTGGTTCTGGTGGGGCTCTTGCCCGTGATCGGGCTGATTCGACGCTCTGCCCGACAAATCGGTTAGGTGCCAGTCCTACGGCTTGCGGCTACAATGCGCGGCATTCGGTGCGGTCCGTCTTTCGGATCGAGTCGCTGGACGTGGCTGCAGGCCTTGTAATTCAAGGTGCCCGGCACGAACAGCGACGCTGCGCACCTTCGCCAAGCCCGGAAGGAGAAACCCATGGGACAGCGTACGCCTCTGTATGACCTGCATCTCGCCCTCGGCGCGAAAATGGTCGATTTTGGCGGTTGGGATATGCCTTTGCACTACGGCTCGCAAGTTGAAGAGCACCATCAGGTGCGACGTGACTGCGGGGTGTTCGATGTATCTCATATGACCGTGATCGATGTCACCGGCCCCCAGGCCAAGGAATGGCTCCAGCACCTGCTGGCCAATGATGTCGAACGTCTGCACGGCTGCGGCCGTGCGTTGTACAGCGCCATGCTCAACGAAAAGGGCGGCGTGGTGGACGACATGATTGTCTACCGCACTGAGGCGGCTTATCGGCTGGTGGTCAATGCCGCCACCCGCGATCAAGACATGGCCTGGATGCAGGCGCAACTGGGCAACTATCAGGTGCAACTGCATGAACGGCCCAAGTTGGCCATGCTCGCCATTCAAGGTCCCCACGCCCGGCAGAAGATTGCCGAGCTGGTCACCCAGTCTCGCGGCACCCTGATTCACCAGCTCAAGCCCTTTGAAGGCCAGGCCGATGGCGATTGGTTCATCGCGCGCACGGGTTACACCGGCGAAGATGGCCTGGAGATTGTCTTGCCGGCCGATCAGGCCCCGGGCTTTTTCAACGACCTGGTGGGTGCTGGCATTTCACCCATCGGCCTCGGCGCCCGCGATACCCTGCGCCTGGAGGCTGGCATGAACCTGTACGGCCAGGATATCCACCAGGATGTTTCGCCCTTGGCGTCGAACATGGCCTGGAGCATCGCCTGGGAGCCCGCCGAGCGTAATTTTATTGGCCGCGCCGCGCTGGAAGCGGAAAAAGCCGCCGGCGTGCAGTTCAAGCTGGTCGGGCTGGTACTCGAAGAACGCGGGGTTTTACGCGCTCATCAGGTGGTTCGTATCGCCAATATTGGCGAAGGGGAGATCACCAGTGGTAGTTTCTCTCCTACGCTGAGCAAATCCATTGCCCTGGCGCGTGTACCGATGGCAACCGCCGATCGGGCCGAAGTGGAAATCCGCGGTAAGTGGTACCCGGTTCGAGTGGTCAAACCGACCTTCGTGCGCCATGGTAAAACCTTGATCTAACCTATTTCCGGCAGGCCGAAGGCCGCTGACATTTCTTCTTGAGGACACAGACTATGAGCGATATCCCTGCCGACCTGCGTTTTGCCGAAAGCCACGAATGGGCGCGCCTGGAAGCTGACGGCACCGTGACCGTCGGTATTTCCGACCATGCTCAGGAAGCGTTGGGTGATGTGGTGTTTGTTGAGCTGACTGAAGTGGGCAACGTATTTGCCGCGGCGGACCAGGCGGGTGTGGTTGAGTCGGTGAAAGCCGCTTCGGATATCTATTCGCCGATTGCTGGCGAAGTCATCGCGGTGAACGAAGCCTTGAGCGGCGAACCAGAGCTGCTGAACTCCGACCCTTACGGCGCGTGGATCTTCAAGCTCAAGCCAAGCAACCCGGCTGACCTGGAAAACCTGCTGGATGCTGCCGGCTACAAAGCCGCCATCGGCGAGTAAACGCCAAAGCTGGAACGGAAACAATGTGGGAGCTGGCTTGCCTGCGATGCGGGCACCTCGGTGTATCAGTGATATCCAGGTGATGCAATCGCAGGCAAGCCAGCTCCCACAGTCGATTGTGGTTAGCGGGCTTTCAGGACCGCTTTGACCGCGGCCACCGACCGCTCCACATCCGCCTCTGTCATCGCCGTGAACATCGGCAACGACACGATCAAACGTCCAACTCTCTCCGCCACCGGGAACATGCCTTCCTTGAACCCCTGTGCCCGATAAAGGCTCAGCAGGTGGATCGGCGGGTAGTGATAGCCAATGCCGACGCCGTGGGCCTGCATCTGCTCCATGAAGGTGGCGCGGGCGGGCAGGCCGTCCTGGCGCTCCGGCAACACCAGCTGGAACAGGTGCCAGTTGCTGTTTTCGAAGTCGTCCGGCGGCAGTTGCGCGCCGTATTGCGCTTCAAAGTCACTGCCAAAACATTTGAAGTAGTGCCGCGCCAGGTTCTGGCGATGAGCGGTGATCTTCTCGATATGGGCAAATTGCCCCAGGCCAATGGCGGCGGCGATGTCGGTCATGTTGAATTTGCCGCCCAGCACATCCACGTCCAAGCCGTCGAAACCGGTACGCGTAACGCCTTGCAGGCGATATTTTTCTGCCAGCCGCGCTTCTTCTGCGTTGTTCAAGACCAGGCAACCGCCCTCGGAAGAGGTGATGTTCTTGTTGGCCTGGAAGCTGAACGAGACAAAATCCCCCGTGGCGCCGATACGCTCGCCATCCCAGCTGGAACCCAGCGCCTGGGCAGCGTCCTCGACGATGCGCAGGTTGTACTTGTTCGCCAGTGCATACAGCATCGGCATATCCAGTGGCAGGCCGGCCAGGTAAACCGGGATGATCGCCTTGGTGCGCGGGGTAATCGCGGCTTCCACCTGAGCCAGGTCGATGTTGCGGGTGATCGGGTCGATATCGGCAAACACCGGCGTGGCGCCGACTTCCAGGATCACGTTGGCCGTGGCCACCCAGGAGATCGGTGTGGTGATGACCTCATCGCCCGGCCCGATGCCGGCAATGCGCAAGGCAATCTCCATGGTGCAGGTCCCCGAGTTGAAGGTGCGCACCGGCCGGCCGCCAAAGTATTCCGACAACTGAGCTTCGAATGCCTGCACTTTCGGCCCGCTGGTGATCCAGCCTGAGCGCAGTACATCGCCGACCGCCGAGATGGTGGCTTCATCAATGGTGGGTTTGGAGAACGGCAGGAAGGGCTGTTGGCTCATGACGACGAAGGCATCCGTTTCAGATTGGCGATGAGTAGGCGAGGTATCAGTACCGGCATGGTTGCACGGCTTGACTGAATATAGCCTGTCGTCTGTGAATGAATCGTCACCGACCGGGCAAAAAAATGCCGCTTCAACAGCGGCATTCTCTACCGGGCTTTAGAAGGTGTAGCGCGCTTCCAGGAACACATTTTGTTCCTTGAGTTTGCCCTTGAGCTGCTCATCCCGCGCGTTCACCCGGTTTGCGAAGGTGTTGTAGCCGGTTTCAATATCGCCCATGGCGATGTAACGATAACCAGCCCCCAGTGTGATTTGCTCACTGACCTTGGCTTCCAGCCCCATGCCTACACTGTAGGCAAAGTTGTGTTGGCGATTATTGGCAAAGCGACGGGTCTCGTTGGTTTGATAGCCTTCGGCTTCAATGCGAGCGACACCCACACCGGCCATACCGTAAAACGACAACCACTGGTTTATAGGGATGTCTTTATAGCCATTGAGCATCAAGCGTTGGCTCTGGACATGCAGGCTGTTGACGTTGGCATTGAAGGGGGCCCAGTAGGATTTGAATGTCGAGTTGTTCGGCATTGTGTATTCCCCCTCCATGCGCCAGCCATTCTCAAAGGCATAACCAGCGGCGAAAGAGGCCACGAATGACTTGCTGCTATCCGGCGCGTCCACCCGTTCAGTCACGCGAGGGCTGGTGAGCAGTGAGCTGGAGAGGTTCTGGCGAGCGTTGTTGAATTTGGCTGATCCGTACCAGCTTTCTGCCTGGGCGTAGGCGGTAGCAAAGACAGAGAGCAGCAGTGCGTAGGCAATCTTGTGCATGGGCAGTGATTCGCTTTATTTAAAAAGGAATCTTTAGCTTGTTGCCTGGCAGGATGAGGCTCGACAGGACTTATCTTTAGTCAGCTGTGAAAGCAGGAATGCTTACGTAGTGCTCAGCCGCGATGACCGTAGGAATTGAAGACAAAAAAATGCCGCTGTTTAAAGCGGCATTTTTTATCCGGCCCGAGTTATTCGGTAACTGCGTTTTTCGCCAGGATGGCGTTGGCCAATTCCATGTCCGTGGCCTGCAGGCCAGGGTTGTCGGCGCGGACTTTCTGCATCGCAGCTTCCAGGTATGGGCCACGGATGCCGCCGTCGCTGGCAACGAAGCTGCCGGCGTCGTCTTGTGCGGCGACCACCAGCTTGTGGTCCTTGAAGGTCAGGTACGTCGAGCCGGTAGTGGCGCCCGACGAGATGACATTGCGCCAGAAGCTGTCGGCCATGGCTGAACCGACAGGTAAGGAAAGCACAGCAAGGGTTGCGACAGCATATTTGAGACGCATGATGGGTGACTCCGGGTGGGTTATCTGTACTTTATGATTGTAGTTAGCTCAGCCGAGTTCCATCGCTGACTAAACAGTTTCAACCTTCAAAATCACGCCTTCCTGGCCAACCACCCGTACTTGAGCGCCTACAGGGCTATCCGGGCCGGTCACCATCCACACGCCATCGCCGACCTTTACCTTGCCGCGGCCCTCCACAATCGCCTGGTGCACCACGAAGGTGCGGCCGATCAGCTCAGAGCCACGCTCGTTCAGCCTCGGTTGGTCACTGGCCTTGGCGCTGCTGCGCTGGCGCTTCCACCAGTACACCGCCGTCAGGATCGACAGCACGGCAAACAGCAGGAGTTGCCATTCCAACCCCAGGGGCGGCACCAGAAACTTGATCACGCCCACGGCAGCCGCTGCGATACCCATCCACAGCAGGTAACCGCCGGCGCCAAATACCTCAAGAATCAACAGCACGGTGCCCAGTGCCAGCCAATCCCAGAACGACAGATGCTGCAGGAAATCCCACATGGCGCTGGCCTCAGCCTTTCTTGTTGTCGAACGTCGCCTTGACGATCTCGCCGATACCGCCGACCGCGCCGATCACCTGGCTGGCCTCCAGCGGCATCAGGATCACCTTGCTGTTGTTGGCCGAGGCCAGCTTGCCCAGGGCGTCGATGTATTTCTGCGCGACGAAATAGTTGACCGCCTGCACGTTGCCCGACGCAATTGCTTCCGACACGACCTGTGTAGCGCGGGCTTCTGCTTCGGCCTGACGCTCACGGGCTTCCGACTCAAGGAACGCCGCCTGCCGGCTACCTTCGGCCTCAAGGATCTGTGCCTGTTTCTTGCCTTCGGCCGTCAGGATCGCCGAGGCACGCAGGCCTTCGGCTTCGAGGATTTGCGCGCGCTTGATCCGTTCGGCTTTCATCTGGCCGGACATGGCGGCCATCAGGTCGGCGGGTGGGCTGATGTCCTTGATCTCGATACGGGTGATCTTGATGCCCCACGGCGCGGTGGCTTCGTCCACGGTTTTCAGGAGTTTTTCGTTGATGCCGTCGCGCTGGCTGAGCATCGCATCCAGCTCCATGGAGCCAAGCACGGTACGGATGTTGGTTTGCAGCAGGTTGCGGATGGCATGTTCGAGGTTGTTGACCTCATAGGCGGCCTGGGCAGTGTTGACCACCTGGAAGAAGCACACGGCGTCGATCTGCACGGTGGCGTTGTCGGCGGTGATGACTTCCTGGGGCGGGATATCCAGCACACTTTCCATCACGTTGATCTTGCGACCGATGCGGTCCATGACCGGGATGATGATGTTCAGGCCAGGCTTGAGGGTGTTGGTGTAGCGGCCGAAACGTTCGACCGTCCATTGGTAACCCTGGGGGACGACCTTGAAGCCCATGAACAGGATGGCGATGGCCAAGCCCACGAAAAGAAGCAGTACGGTTCCGATCTGCATAGCGATTCCCTATCTGATGGTGTCAGTGAAACGACGTTCAGCCGATTGTAACGGTGTTGTCACCGATAAGAACGGTTTCACCGCGTAACAAACAAAGGATTTGTTACCGAATCTCCAGGCGTCACCCGCACTACCTCCGCCATCGTGGTCAGCCCTGCCTCGACTTTTTGCAGACCGGCCCTGCGCAGGCTGCACATGCCTTGTGCCACCGCCGCCTGGCGCAGGGCCTGTACGTCGGCGCCGGGCGTGATCAGCGCCTTGAGTGCTTCGTTCAACACCATGATTTCGTGAACGCCGGCTCGCCCCCGGTAACCGCTGTTGCGACATTCAACGCACCCGACCGCCTCGTGGACATCACCCTGCGCCTGCTTGCAGTGAGGGCACAGAACCCGCACCAATCGCTGCGCCATCACGCCCAGTAGCGTGGCCTTGATCAAATAATGAGCTATGCCCAGCTCCTGCAGCCGGCTGATAGCGCTGGGTGCATCGTTGGTATGCAGGGTCGACAGCACCAGGTGTCCGGTCAACGCGGCCTGGATCGCCATTTCGGCGGTCTCCTGGTCGCGGATTTCGCCGACCATGATGATGTCCGGGTCCTGGCGCAGCAGGGCGCGGATGCCCGCTGCAAAGGTCAGGTCGATATTGTGCTGCACTTGCATCTGGTTGAACGCCGGCTCGACCATCTCGACCGGGTCTTCTACCGTGCACAGGTTGACCTCGCGGGTCGCCAGGTGCCTGAGCGTGGTGTAGAGGGTGCTGGTCTTGCCCGAACCGGTAGGGCCGGTGACCAGGATGATGCCGGCGGTCTGGCTCGTCATGGCGTGCCAGCGCTGCTGGTCATCCACCGACAAACCCAACTGGTCAAAGCCCTTGAACAGCACCTGCGGGTCGAAAATCCGCATCACCAGTTTTTCGCCAAACGCCGTGGGCAGGGTGGAAAGGCGCAGTTCCACCTCCGCTCCCGCAGGGCTCTTGGTCTTGACTCGACCGTCCTGGGGCCTGCGCTTTTCCGCCACATTCATGCGGCCCAGGCTCTTGAGGCGGCTGACCACCGCCATCGTGACCTGGGGCGGAAACTGATAGACGTCATGCAGCAGCCCATCGATGCGAAAGCGTACGCGGCCCTGTTCACGGCACGGTTCAATGTGGATATCACTGGCACGCTGGCCGAAGGCGTACTGCAGCAACCAGTCGACGATGTTGACGATATGCGCGTCATTGGCATCCGGCTCCTGCTCGCTGGCACCGAGGTGGAGCCATTCGACATTGCCAGGCGCCGCGACCTTTTGATCGGCGCCGCTGACGGACTTCGTCAGCCGGTAGAACTCGCTGACACAGCGCGCAATGTCCTGAGGGTTGGCGACCACGCGCTTGATCGAGCGCTTGAGCACCTGCGCCAGCCCGGCTTCCCAACCGGTGACATAGGGCTGGGCGCTGGCAATGGTCACCGTCTGCGCGTCCACCGCCACCGCGAGGATGGCATGGCGTTGGGCGAACGCGTGGGACATCAGCGGGACCACCGCTGCCACATCGATCTTCAACGGATCGATACGCAGATAAGGTTGCCCGGCATGCTGGGCGAGCCACGCCGTCAGGGTTTCCAGGTCGGGGCCCTGGGCGGCGATGCTCTCCAGTGGATGTTGGGTATTGCTGGCCGGCAGCGCCGACAAGCGCTGCGCAATGTCGGGTGTGATCAGTCGCCCTTCGACCAAAGCCGGCAACAGCCGATGCAGTTCCAATCGTTGATCGACAGGCATGAAGGTTTTCCTGGGTCGCAATGGGTGTAGGTCCCAGGCTAGCCAGCCCCCGAATATTCTCCTCCCAGGGTGTATTGCAGGTTTTTACTGGGCGACGGCCACCACCGCCTGAGGCCCCGCCGCATCAGCCGACCACACGTCCAGCGCGCACACGCTGATCAGGTTTCGAATCTTTTCACCGATCACCTGGGCGCGGTGCCAGCTCAAGCCATCCATCACGATATCGATATTCAGCAGGCCACCTTCCCGGTTCACCGTGACCTGGCGCGGCGTGAGGAATTGCAGGGCGAAATAGTTGAGTACCCGGCACACCACATCCGGTTCCGCTTCGGCGACGATCTGGTAATGCGCCTGGCAATGGGCGCTGTTGACGGCCCACGCATCAACGCGGGTAGCTGGGTGGGTGGTTTCGACGGCGTGCATGCTGACTCTCCAGATTCGATTGAAGAAATTTTTGCATGCGCTCTGGGAGATTTCTTATCTAAGATGAGCCAGTTTTTCGACTAATCGAATCGTGTAATTCAAGAAAAGCACCATAGAAGGTATTTATATGCACAGCGAGCTGGATGTCTACGATCGCCGTATCCTGGCCCTGTTGCAAGAGGACGCCTCGCTTTCCAGCGCGCAGATCGCCGAACAGGTTGGCCTGTCCCAGTCGCCATGCTGGCGGCGAATCCAGCGGCTCAAGGAAGAGGGCGTGATTCGCGGCCAGGTCACCTTGCTGGATCGCAAGAAGATCGGCCTCAACACGCAGATTTTCGCCGAGGTGAAACTCAACGCCCACGGCCGCTCCAACTTCACCGAATTCACCGACGCGATTCGCGGCTTCCCGGAAGTGTTGGAGTGTTATGTGCTGATGGGATCGGTGGATTTTCTGCTGCGTATCGTCACCTCGGACATCGAGGCTTATGAGCGGTTTTTCTTTGAGAAGCTGTCGATGGTGCCGGGGATTCAGGAGGTCAATTCGATTGTGGCGTTGTCCGAGATCAAGTCCACGACCAGCCTGCCAGTATTGCGCTGACAGGGATGGCGTCATCGCGGGCAAGCCCGGCTCCCACATTGGATTGGGTTCACAGATTTCTATGTGTGAACCCAGTCAGTGTGGGAGCGGGCTTGCCCGCGAAAGCGTCCTTACAGGCGCAGCAAGGTCTTCCACGCCCGGTTCTGATACACCGCAATCGCCTGATGCATCCGCGCATCCAGCGACTCATCGGTGATCGGCTGGTTGGCCAGTTGTGCCAGCTTGTTCAGCTCGCCATACAGACGGTCGAGTTCCGGGATGTCCACCACCTGACGCGCATGGTGCAGCCAGGCCTGGATTCGCTCGATACGCGGCAGTTGCTCAGCCAGGTCTTCCGGCTGTTGCTGGTAGCGCGGCAGTTGCAGGGCGACGGCATCGTCGGCCAGCAGGCGCGGCAGCCAGTTGGTGATTTGCGCAGCGCCCTGGCGGTTGCCACGTACGTTGCGGTCGGCAGTCCAGGTGCGGGCCAGGAGCCAGCGCGAAGCGTTCAGTGAGAACAGGCCCCAGCGGACGTCGTCCAGTTCTTCGATGAACTGCTCCGGCGCCGCTTTGCGAATGTCTTCATCGTCGTCACCGGCTTGCACCAGTGGGCGCCAGTCTTCCAGCAGTGCATCCAGTGCGCTGCGCAGTTCGCTGGTGGATTGACGCGGTGCCGCCTGACCGAGGCTGCCGACCAGGGCACGCAGTTCGCCGAGGTTGTCGACCCAGTCTTGCAGCAGGCGCCAGTGGCCATTGAAACGGTATTGCTCGGCCAGGCGCTGGCTGCTGCCCAGCAGGTGCCACATGATCGCGGCGAAGGCATCGTCCAATGGCATTTCGGCGTGCAGCTGTGGCGCTGGCAAGCTCAGGGAATAGCTGCTGGCGTCGTACAAGCGGTAGCCACGCTCGGCTTTGCTGATGTCGCACGGCATCAGCGCCAGGGTGGCGGCCAGTTCGGCGGCCAGTTCCAGCAGCGCGGCCGGTTCACCTTCGCGCAGTTCCAGTTCCAGCTCGCAGATTTCTTCTTTCTGCTTGCCGACGACTACGTGGCCCAGGTCCAGGGCTGCTTCGATCACCACCTTGGCCTTGCCACGGCCCCAGGCGATTTCGGCGCGTTCACGCACGAAGTCGGTGGTGAAGATCGGCTTGAGGGTCTTTTTGTCCAGCTCGGCCAGTTGCTCGGGCCAGCATTCGCCGTCGAGCTTCTTCACGTCGAGCTTGGCTTTGGGCAGTTCCCAGTTGTATTCGTTACGTTCCGACAAGCCGGCGACACTCTGGCCGCGGGTCTTGAGGGTCTGGATGATGTCGTCACCGTCCTTGCGCAAGCGCAGGGCGACTTTGGCTTGGGCCAGGTCGCGTTCGGGGGTGTCGAAATACTGGTTCATCAACTCACGGCGTTCCCAGCCACTTTTGTTGCGTTTTTTCAGTAGCGGGTGCTCACGCAGCGCGGCGAGTGTTTCGCGGCTGACGCGGAGCTTGATTTCGGTTTCTTTCTGCATGGCCGGAAAATCCAGGATCGGGAGCGCAGCCGGGGAAAAGAGTGGCTGCCAAGGTCGTGCAGTGTACAGGACTGAGCCCGGCAACGTGCCGCAACGGTTTATTGTGTCGTGCAGATGGCTCTATAGTGAGGTTCATCCGGGAAGTTGAGAGACCGCGCATGCCGTTACCGTCCATGAAAGAGCAGTTCGCCGCATTGATCGCCGCGCCTTCGGTCAGTTGTACCCAAGCGTCTCTCGACCAGACCAACCGCCCAGTCATCGATTTGCTCGCCAGTTGGCTGGGGGACCTGGGTTTCGCCATCGATATCCAGCCAGTCAGCCCTGGCAAGTTCAACTTGCTGGCCAGCTTCGGCAGCGGTCCCGGTGGGCTGGTGTTGGCAGGCCATAGCGATACCGTCCCCTATGACGCCGCGCTGTGGAAGACCGATCCGCTCAAGCTGACGGAAGTCGACGGCCGCTGGGTAGGATTGGGCAGCTGCGACATGAAGGGCTTTTTCGCCCTGGCCATTGAAGCGGTGTTGCCGCTGCTGGATCAACCGTTCAAGCAGCCGCTGCTGATCCTCGCGACCTGCGACGAAGAAAGCTCCATGTCCGGCGCCCGCGCATTGGCCGAGGCGGGGCGCCCGCTGGGCCGTGCCGCGGTGATCGGCGAGCCGACCGGGCTCAAGCCGATCCGGCTGCATAAAGGTGTGATGATGGAGCGCATCGATATTCTGGGCCAAAGTGGCCATTCGTCGGACCCAAGCCTGGGACACAGCGCCCTCGAAGCCATGCATGACGCCATCGGTGAGCTGCGCGGCCTGCGCCTGGCCTGGCAGCGCGAGTACCGCAACCCGCAATTCAGTGTGCCGCAGCCAACCATGAACTTCGGCTGCATCCATGGCGGTGACAACCCGAACCGCATCTGCGGCCAGTGTTCCCTGGAGTTCGACCTGCGTCCTCTGCCGGGCATGGACCCGCAGGCGCTGCGCGATGCCATCCGCCAGAAGCTGCAGCCTTTGGCCGAGCGCCATCAGGTCAAGATTGACTACGCGCCACTGTTCCCCGAAGTGCCGCCCTTCGAGCAGCCGGAAGATGCCGAGTTGGTTCGGGTCGCGGAACGTTTGACTGGCCATCGTGCCGAAGCAGTAGCGTTCGGCACCGAAGCGCCTTATCTTCAGCGCCTTGGTTGTGAAACCCTGGTGCTCGGCCCCGGCGACATTGCCTGTGCCCACCAGCCGGGCGAGTACCTCGAAATGTCACGCTTGACGCCTACAGTGCGTCTATTGCGGGAACTGATCGAACATTACTGCCTGAAACCCGCATAAATTAACCCCTGCCTGTTCGTACATAGAAGGAGAGTGAGCGTGTCGCCAAGCCTGTTCCGACGATAACCATCAGCCCGCTGTGCGTTTTCACGACTCATCCTTTTTCGGCTGCTTTTTATTACAGGCCCAGGTTCAATGCCCGACTACGTTAATTGGCTTCGTCACGCTTCGCCCTACATCAACGCCCACCGGGACTGCACGTTTGTTGTGATGCTGCCCGGCGATGGTGTGGAACATCCCAACTTCGGCAATATCGTCCACGACCTGGTGCTGCTTCACAGCCTGGGCGTGCGGCTGGTACTGGTCCACGGTTCGCGCCCACAGATCGAGGCACGCCTTGAAGCGCGTGGCCTGACCCCGGCCTACCACGAAGGCTTGCGCATCACCGATGCCGCGACGCTGGAGTGTGTGATCGACGCGGTCGGTCACCTGCGTA
Organism: Pseudomonas sp. CHM02; assembly: GCF_000612585.1. Taxonomy (GTDB): domain Bacteria; phylum Pseudomonadota; class Gammaproteobacteria; order Pseudomonadales; family Pseudomonadaceae; genus Aquipseudomonas. Next base: position 9,712 of record NZ_JFCA01000031.1, on the reverse strand, counting down.
TCGCCATTGAAGCGCGCCTGTCCATGGACATGGCTTCGTCACCGATGCAGGGTTCGCGCCTGCGAGTCGCCAGTGGCAACCTGGTGACTGCGCGCCCTATCGGCGTATTGGAAGGTGTGGACTATCACCACACCGGTGAAGTGCGCCGCGTCGACCGCAAAGGCATCAACCGCCTGCTGGACGAGCGCTCTATCGTGTTGCTGTCGCCGCTGGGGTATTCACCGACCGGAGAGATCTTCAACCTGGCCTGCGAAGACGTCGCCACCCGTGCCGCCATCGACCTGGGCGCGGACAAGCTGCTGTTGTTCGGCGCAGAGATGGGCCTGATCGATGAAAATGGTCGCCTTGTGCGCGAACTGCGCCCCCAACAAGTGCCGGCTCATCTGCAACGCCTGGGCAGCAGCAACTACCAGGCCGAATTGCTGGATGCGGCCGCCGAGGCGTGCCGTGGCGGAGTAGGGCGCAGCCATATTGTCAGCTACGCCGAAGACGGCGCCCTGCTCACCGAACTGTTCACCCGCGACGGCGGCGGTACGCTGGTGGCTCAGGAGCAATTCGAACTGGTACGCGAAGCGGCGATTGAAGATGTCGGTGGTTTGCTCGACCTGATCAGCCCGCTGGAAGAGCAGGGCATCCTGGTGCGCCGTTCGCGGGAAGTACTGGAACGTGAGATCGAGCAGTTCAGCGTGGTGGAGCGCGAAGGCATGATCATCGCCTGCGCGGCGCTGTATCAGATCGCAGATTCGGACGCAGGTGAGCTGGCGTGCCTGGCGGTGAATCCGGAATACCGTCATGGCGCGCGGGGCGATGTGTTGTTGGAGCGCATCCAGGCCCGCGCTCGTGCGCAGGGGTTGAAGACTTTGTTTGTGCTCACCACCCGCACCGCCCACTGGTTCCGTGAGCGGGGGTTTGTGCCGAGCAGCGTGGATCGTCTGCCGTCGGCGCGGGCTTCGCTGTACAACTATCAGCGTAATTCGAAGATTTTCGAAAAAGCGCTGTAACCCCAATCCTGTAGGAACCCGGCTTGCCGGCGATGGCGATTTCAGGGACGCCATCGCCGGCAAGCCAGCTCCTACAGTGGGCGTTGTTCTAGGGCTTGACGAATTTGTCGGTCACATAGGCCGAATAGTCCGGCAGCACCGCCTCGACCTTGCCTTGCTCCTTCAAGAACTTCGCCGTCTCCCCAATCGCCTTCGCCGTGCCGCCTTTGAGCAGCGCGTCGGTTTGCTGTGCCTGGGCATCGGGGAACGTGGTGCCGGCCAACAGTTCAGGAATGTCGGCAGCATTTGAACCTGTCAATTTGGCGATTTTCTGTACCGGCTCGGAGTCCACCGTCCACTGGTCTTTATGGGCCGCATAGTCGGCAAACGAATCCAGCGTGACCTTGGAAAACTTGGCCACTACGTCAGGATGTTTTTCCGCAAAGTCCTTGCGCGCTACCCACACTTCGAACGTCGGCGCGCCCCACTGACCCACCTGGGCCGCGTCTGTCAGGGTCTTGCCGGTCTTGCGGATTTCGCCCAGGGCCGGTGACCACACGAATGCACCGTCGATATCGCCACGTTTCCACGCGGCGGCAATTTCGGCCGGTTGCAGGTTCACCACTTTGACTTGCTTGGTGTCCAGGCCCCAGTGCTTCAGCGCGCCCAGCAGGCTGTAATGAGAGGTTGAGACAAACGGTGTGGCGATGGTTTTGCCGATCAGATCCTGGGGGGTGTCAATGTGGCTGCCGTTACGCACCACCAATGCTTCAGAAGTATTGATCTGGGCCGATACGATGAACGCGACGATGGGGAGATTGCGCGAAGCCGCTGCGGCGAGGGGGCTGGAGCCGAGGTTGCCGATTTGCACGTCGCCGGAGGCGATGGCGGTGACGACTTCCGGCCCACTGTTGAACCGGCGCCAGGCGATTTTCTCGCCAATGGCTTTCTCATAGAGGCCGTCGGCCTGTGGGACTTTGCTGGGATCGATGCCGGTCTGGTAACCGACGGTTAAATCGGCCGCTTTGACACCAAAAGAAAGTATTAGTGACACAAAAACTGTAACAAATTGACGGGAGGATGTGCGTTTGGCCATGATGGCGTCGCCTTTTTGATCGTGGGTGACGTATGCAACAGTACGGCCACACTAAACGATCTAAAAAAGCGCCAACAAATACCCTTTAGGAATTAGCTTATGGAGCGGTTCGTCTACCCTGACTTGTCCGCGTCATGGAAAGCCTTATTCCCGAATCGTATGAAAAAGAATGAAACAATTCTTTTTGGGTGTATGAAAAACTCATTACCCTGCAGGGACCAAATCAACTGCGATTAGACGAAGGTAGTAGACATACAAGGTTACGATTGACTTGGTAGTCACTATCTGGCGCTAATCGCGCATCTGTGGATCGAGGGCGTCAGACCCGAGACCAAAGAAATACAAAAATTAGAAATGAGAGGAGCGGTACATGAAGAAGTCAACATTGGCGTTGGCCGTGGCTGTAGCTGCGATTGCCCAACAGGCAAACTCCGCCGGTTTCATCGAAGACAGCAAGGCAACACTGGGGCTGCGTAACTTTTACATCAACACCGATAACCGTGATGGCGCTGCAAAGCCGTCCAAGAACGAAGAGTGGGGCCAAGGCTTCGATCTGCGCTTCATTTCGGGCTATACCCAAGGCACCGTTCAGTTCGGCGTTGACGCAATCGGCCTGTACGGCGTGCGTCTCGATTCTGGCCGTGGCACCAGCGGTAACATCACCGGCACTTCGTCCGGCGGTACTGTGTTCCCGAGCGACGGCAACCGCGCGGTCAACGATTTCGCGAGCCTGGGCGTAACCGGTAAGGTCAAAATCTCCCAAACCGAACTGAAGCTGGGCACCCTGCAGCCTAAGCTGCCAGTTATCGTGACCAACGATGGTCGTATGCTGCCGCAAACCTTCCAGGGTGGCCAGATCACTACCAACGACATCAAGGATTTGACGCTGGTTGCCGGCCAGATCGAAAAAGCCAAGGGCCGTAACTCCAGCAACAACGAAAACCTGTCGATCGGCGGTGCCAACGGTGGCTCGAACTACAACGCTGGCAAGTTCTCGAACAAGTTCTACTACGCTGGTGGTGACTACAAACTGACCAAAGACCTGACTGCCCAGTACTACTACGGCAATCTGGAAGACTTCTACAAGCAGCACTTCCTGGGTCTGACCCACAACTGGGCAATCGGCCCGGGCGTATTGAAGTCTGACCTGCGTTATTTCAACAGCTCTGACGACGGTAAGAACAGCGACACCGCTGCTTACTTCTCCAGCGGTAACTACAACAATTTCAACGCCGGTAAAGGCAAGGTCGACAACAACCTGTACAGCGGCTTGTTCCTGTACACCGTTGGCGGTCACACCTTCGGTGGTGGTTACCAAGTCAGCAATGGCAGCAGCGACTTCCCTTGGTTGAACCAGGGTGATGGCTCGTCGGCTTACATCACGACCGACATGCAAATCCAGAAGTTCGCCCGTGCCGGCGAGCGCACCTGGCAAGCACGTTACGCCTACGACTTCGCCAAGGTTGGCGTACCTGGCCTGACGGCCGGTGTTGTCTACCTCAAGGGTACCGACATCGACACCATCGCCAACAACGCTGGTCGTGCTGAAACCACCGGCCAGTCCGAGTGGGAACGCGACATCACCGTTGCCTACGTGATTCCAGAAGGCCCGCTGAAAAACCTCGGCTTCGCCTGGAAAAACGCTATGTGGCGTACCGATCTGGCGAACACCCGTTCCCAGGACGAAAACCGTCTGATCGTCAGCTACTCGCTGCCACTGTTCTAGTAGCGTGAAGCGGTTGTAAGTGTGTAAAGCCTTGCCCGGCGCGACGCCGGGCAAGGTGTCTTGCTTTCAAGTCGGGCCAAACCCCCGCAAGCCCTTCCTGAACCCCTCTGTGTACAGCGTCTCAAGGCCTTCTCGAACCTTGGAAGCGATGTTGCTCCTCGCCTTTGTCCGCGTCCAATGAACAGATTTTTAATATTCCTTTATCGTCTAGATAAATCGATATTTATTCTTTTTAAATAATCCACAATGCATGCACAGTGGGCTCCATAAGCACTCACCAGGAGCCACACCATGAGCCTAAGACTGGGCGATATCGCCCCCGACTTCGAACAGGATTCCAGCGCCGGCAAGATTCGTTTCCACGAATGGCTGGGCGATAGCTGGGGTGTGTTGTTTTCCCACCCGGCGGACTTCACCCCGGTGTGCACCACCGAGCTGGGCTTCACTGCCAAGCTCAAGGACGAATTCGCCAAGCGTGGCGTCAAGGCCATCGCACTGTCGGTAGACCCGGTGGACTCGCACCACAAGTGGATCGAAGACATCAATGAAACCCAGAACACCCTCGTCAACTTCCCGATCCTGGCCGACGCCGATCGCAAGGTGTCTGACCTGTATGACCTGATCCACCCCAACGCCAGTGACACCCTCACCGTGCGTTCCTTGTTTGTGATCGACCCGAACAAGAAGATCCGCCTGACCATCACCTACCCGGCCAGCACCGGGCGCAACTTTCACGAAATCCTGCGGGTCATCGACTCGCTGCAGTTGACCGATAACTACAAGGTCGCCACGCCCGCCAACTGGCAGGACGGTGACGAGGTGGTGATCGTGCCGTCGCTCAAGGATGAGGACGAGATCAAGAAACGCTTTCCGAAGGGTTACCGGGCGGTGAAGCCGTACCTGCGGCTCACCCCTCAGCCCAACCGTTGATGCTGATGTCGCTATCGCCGGCAAGCCGGCTCCTACAGGTGATCACATTCCAATTGTAGGAGCCGGCTTGCCGGCGATGGCGATAGTTCTGACGAATCACATAGCAGGGGTTTTCAGGCCGTTTTCACGGCCTTTTTTTTCGCCTGGGATTTGATCGCTCTCATATGCATTTAAAGAATAAACACATGAAAAAATAAGATTTAAAGATATATAAATCTGCTGATAAGGTCTGTTCCATCTTGGCGCCATCGCCACACAGCGAACCGCCGACACCTGCTCAAGGAATTCCTGCATGTTGGTCGTAACACTTGGAGGCAGTCCCAGCCAGCGTTCCCGCTCCGGGGTGTTGCTGGATAAAACCCGTCAGTGGTTGCAAGACAAAGGCGTAGAAGTGGTGAGTTACCAGATACGGGACTTCCCGGCGGAGGACTTGCTGCACGCGCGCTTCGACAGCCCCAAGGTCATCGACCTGCTGCAACAAGTGGCTAACGCCGATGGCCTGGTGATCGCCACGCCGGTGTACAAGGCGTCGTTCTCCGGCGCGCTGAAGACAGTGCTGGACCTGCTGCCCGAGCGCGCCCTGGCCCACAAGATCGTGTTGCCGATGGCGACCGGCGGCAGCATCGCCCACATGCTGGCGGTGGACTACGCCTTGAAGCCGGTGCTGTCGGCGCTCAAAGCCCAGGAATTGCTGCACGGCATCTTTGCCGAAGACAGCCAGATCGCTTACGGCGAAGGCAGCGCCCAGGCACAACTGGTGCCGGTGCTCGAACACCGTCTGCACGAGGCCCTGGAAACGCTTTACGGCGCCATGGCCCGTCGCCCGAAACCGCTGGACCCTCATGTGTTGAATGAACGTTTGTTGAGTGCTCGCTGGAGCATCTGAGCCTTACCGGATTTTGTAGTACTCACCTTACTCAGCCGCCAACGGCCAAGCAGGTGCAGCCAACCCCCTCATCGCATTATTTGGAGAGAGCGCCATGCGCACTGTCATCTTGCGTCGTGGTCTGGTCGCACTGTTTGCTGCGGCTGTGTCCTTCGGCGCCATAGTTCAAGCTCAAGCCGCCGAGACCCTGCGTATCGGTTATCAGAAGTACGGCACGCTGGTGCTGCTCAAGGCCAAGGGCACCCTGGAAAAACGCCTGGCGGCCCAGGGCGTCAACGTCCAATGGACCGAGTTCCCTGGCGGCCCGCAACTGCTTGAAGGCCTGAACGTCGGTTCCATCGACTTCGGCGTGACCGGCGAAACTCCACCGGTCTTCGCCCAGGCAGCCGGTGCCGATCTGGTCTACGTAGCCTACGAGCCGCCAGCGCCGACCAGCGAAGCGATCCTGGTGCCGAAAGATTCGTCGATCAAGTCCGTGGCCGAACTCAAGGGCAAGAAAGTCGTGCTCAACAAAGGTTCCAACGTGCACTACCTGCTGGTGCGTGCCCTGGAGGATGCCGGCCTGAAATACACCGACGTGCAGACCGTGTTCCTGCCGCCTGCCGACGCCCGTGCCGCCTTCGAGCGTGGCAGCGTGGACGCCTGGGTAATCTGGGACCCGTACCAGGCCGCTGCCGAGAAACAACTGCAAGCCCGCACCCTGCGTGACGGTACCGGCATCGCCGACAACCACCAGTTCTACCTGGCGACCAAGCCTTACGCCGAAAAACACCCTGAAGTGGTCAAGGCCCTGATCGAAGAAGTGCGCGCCGTGGGCGAATGGTCCAAGGCCAACCCACAGGAAGTGACCGAACAAGTGGCTCCGCTGTTGGGCCTGCCGACAGACATCACCCTGACCTCGGTGAAACGCCAGGGCTACGGCGCACTGTTCCTGACCCCTGAAGTGGTCGCCGCCCAGCAGAAGATTGCCGACAGCTTCTACCAACTCAAATTGATCCCCAAACCCTTGAACATCAAGGACGTGATCTGGACGCCACCTGCCGCCGTGGCCAAAGCGCCGTAATCCGACTTCTTCAGGAGACAACTCCATGAGCCTCAATATTTTCTGGTTCCTGCCTACCCACGGCGACGGCCATTACCTTGGCACCGCCGAAGGCGCTCGCGCCGTTGATCACGGTTATCTGCAGCAAGTGGCCCAGGCCGCTGACCGCCTGGGTTTCGGCGGGGTGCTGATCCCTACCGGACGCTCCTGCGAAGATTCGTGGCTGGTGGCGGCTTCGCTGATCCCCGTGACCCAGCGCTTGAAATTCCTTGTCGCGCTGCGCCCCGGGATCATTTCCCCGACAGTGGCTGCGCGTCAGGCCGCGACCCTGGACCGACTGTCCGGTGGCCGTGCGTTGTTCAACCTGGTGACTGGCGGTGACCCGGAAGAATTGGCCGGCGATGGCTTGTTCCTCAGCCACGAAGAGCGCTACCAGGCCTCGGTGGAATTCACCCGCATCTGGCGTCGTGTGCTGGAAGGCGAAACCGTGGATTACGACGGCGAACACATCAGTGTCAAAGGCGCCAAGCTGCTTTACCCGCCGATCCAGCAACCGCGTCCGCCGCTGTACTTTGGTGGCTCTTCCGAAGCGGCCCAGGACCTGGCAGCCGAACAGGTAGAAATGGTGCTGACCTGGGGCGAGCCGCCAGCGGCTGTCGCGGAAAAAATCGAACAGGTACGGGCCAAGGCCGCGAAGCTGGGTCGCACCGTGCGCTTCGGCATTCGCCTGCATGTGATCGTGCGTGAAACCAACGAAGAGGCGTGGAAAGCCGCCGACAAACTGATCTCTCACCTGGACGACGACACCATCGCCCGTGCCCAGGCCTCCCTGGCGCGTTTCGATTCCGTCGGCCAGCAACGCATGGCGGCCTTGCATGGTGGCAACCGCGACAACCTCGAAGTCAGCCCCAACCTGTGGGCCGGCGTCGGCCTGGTGCGTGGCGGTGCGGGCACCGCGCTGGTGGGCGATGGCCCCACCGTGGCGGAACGCGTGAAGGAATACGCAGCGCTGGGCATCGACACGTTTATCTTCTCCGGTTATCCACACCTGGAAGAGTCGTATCGTGTCGCTGAGCTGCTGTTCCCCCACCTGGATATCGAACGTCCCGAGCTGCCGAAAAGCGCCGGCTACGTGAGCCCGTTCGGCGAAATGGTCGCCAACGACATCCTTCCCAAAGCTGCGTCACAGAGCTGAGGCAGCGCCATGAACTATGAAAAACTGAGCCACCGTGTGGCGCCCTGGGTACTGCCGATTCTATTGCTGGCGGTGTGGCAGTTGTCGGTGTCGGCGGGCTGGTTGTCGACCCGTATCCTGCCGGCTCCCAGCGCCGTGATTGAAGCCGGCGTCAACCTGGTCGCCAGCGGCGAAATCTGGACCCACCTGGCCATCAGCGGCTGGCGTGCCGGCCTGGGCTTCCTGATCGGCGGCAGCATCGGCCTGGCCCTGGGCTTTATCACCGGCTTGTCGAAGTGGGGCGAGCGCCTGCTGGACAGCTCGGTGCAGATGATCCGTAACGTGCCGCATTTGGCGCTGATCCCGCTGGTGATCCTGTGGTTCGGCATTGACGAAACCGCGAAGATTTTCCTGGTCGCCCTTGGCACGCTGTTCCCGATCTACCTCAACACCTATCACGGCATTCGCAACGTCGACCCGGCGCTGGTGGAAATGTCCCGCAGCTATGGCTTGTCCGGGTTCAGCCTGTTCCGCCAGGTGATCCTGCCGGGCGCGCTGCCGTCGATCCTGGTGGGCGTGCGCTTTGCCTTGGGCTTCATGTGGCTGACGCTGATCGTGGCGGAAACCATCTCCGCCAGCTCGGGCATTGGCTACCTGGCGATGAACGCCCGTGAATTCCTGCAAACCGACGTGGTGGTATTGGCCATCGTCATGTACGCCATCCTCGGCAAGCTTGCTGACCTGGCCGCTCGCGGCCTGGAGCGTGTGTGGCTGCGTTGGCACCCGGCGTATCAAGTGCATAAGGGAGGTGCGGCATGACAGCTCAACAACCCCCGCGCCTGCTCAAGGGCATTCCCCTCGCAGTACGCAAGTTGCGCAAGGCCTTTGGCGCACGCGAAGTGCTCAAGGAAATCGACCTGCATATCCCCGCCGGCCAATTCGTCGCGGTGGTCGGTCGCAGTGGTTGCGGTAAAAGTACCTTGCTACGCCTGCTGGCCGGCCTGGACAAAGCCAGCGGCGGTGAGCTGCTGGCCGGTTCTGCACCGCTGAGCGAAGCGATTGAAGACACGCGGCTGATGTTCCAGGAAGCGCGCTTGCTGCCGTGGAAAAAGATCATCGACAACGTCGGCCTGGGCCTTAAAGGCAACTGGCGCCCCAAAGCGTTGGAAGCCCTGGAAGCGGTCGGCCTGGCTGAGCGTGCCAATGAATGGCCGGCGGCGCTGTCCGGTGGGCAGAAGCAACGCGTGGCCCTGGCCCGTGCGCTGATCCACCAACCGCGCTTGCTGCTGCTGGATGAGCCGTTGGGCGCACTGGATGCCCTGACCCGCATCGAGATGCAGCAACTGATCGAAAACCTGTGGCAGAAGCACGGCTTCACCGTGTTGCTGGTAACCCACGATGTCAGCGAAGCCGTGGCGATTGCCGACCGCGTCATCCTGATCGAAGACGGCGAAATCGGCCTCGACCTGATCGTCGACCTGCCGCGCCCACGCGCCCGGGGCTCACATCGCCTGGCCGCGCTGGAAGCCGAAGTGCTCAACCGTGTGCTGTCGTTGCCCGGCACACCGCCGGAACCCGAACCTGTTTCACCGCTGCCTACGCAATTGCGTTGGGCTCAATAACTCACTTGTCCCATGAAGGAAGAACAACATGACTATTAAAGCCATCAACGTGCGTAACCAGTTCAAAGGCACCATCAAGGAAATCGTCGAAGGCGACGTGCTGTCGGAAATCGATGTGCAGACTGCATCCGGTATCGTCACGTCCGTGATCACCACCCGTTCGGTCAAAGAGCTGGAACTGGTGATTGGCAGCGAAGTGATTGCCTTCGTGAAGTCCACCGAGGTGTCGATCGCCAAGTTGTGATTGCACAAGCCG
>NZ_JFCA01000030.1 GCF_000612585.1 Pseudomonas sp. CHM02 | reverse complement strand
TCGCCGGCAAGCCGGGCTACAGGATCGAGTTTGCGGCAGATAATGGCTTGCCCTCTTTTGGTGCCATCAGCAAATGATTAGACTGCCGGCCTCTTTGCAAGGATCGCCATCATGCTGTTGATGCTCTACCTCGTCGCCATTACCGCCGAAGCCATGACTGGCGCGCTGTCCGCCGGGCGGCGTGGCATGGACTGGTTTGGCGTCGTGCTGATCGCCTGCGTGACGGCGTTGGGCGGTGGTTCGGTGCGCGACGTGCTGCTGGGGCATTACCCGCTGACCTGGGTCAAGCACCCGGAATACCTGGTGCTGACGTCCATCGCGGCACTGGTGACGATCTTTATCGCGCCTTTGATGCGCCACCTGCGCTCGCTGTTCCTGGCGCTGGACGCCGTGGGACTGGTGGCTTTCACTCTGATCGGCTGCATGACCGCCCTGGAAATGGGCCATGGCATGCTGGTCGCGTCCGTCAGTGGCGTGATCACCGGGGTGTTTGGCGGCATCCTGCGGGATATTTTCTGCAACGACATTCCGCTGATCTTCCGCCGCGAGCTGTACGCCAGCGTGTCGTTCCTCGCCGCCTGGTTCTACATGCTGTGCCTTTATCTGGAACTGCCCAGCGAACAGGCCATCCTGCTGACCCTGTTCAGCGGTTTTCTACTGCGCCTGCTGGCGATCCGTTTTCACTGGGAAATGCCCAAGTTCGTCTACAACGACGACGTGCACTAACGGCTCGCGTGCTGGTTCAGCGCCCATTCCACGTGTTCGCGCACCAGTTCGGACGGGTAATCACGGCGGGCTTTCAAGGCCTCCAGTACCGGAATGCTCGATGGCGCGTTGCCCAGGCCTACCGCCAGGTTGCGCAGCCAGCGCTCATAACCGGCGCGGCGCAGGGGTGAGCCTTCGGTGCTGCTGAGGAATTTATCCTCGTCCCACATAAACAACTCGGCCAGTTCCGCGTTATCCAGATTGTGCCGTGGCTTGAAATCGCTTTCGGCGGTGGCGCGGGCGAAACGATTCCATGGGCAAACGATCTGACAGTCATCGCAGCCGAACACGCGGTTGCCAATCAGTGCGCGCAGGTCTTCGGGGATCGCGCTTTTGAGCTCGATGGTCAGGTAGGAAATGCAGCGTCGGGCATCCAGCACATAGGGGCCGACAAAGGCATTGGTGGGGCAGATGTCCAGGCACGCCGTGCAGCGCCCGCAATGCTCGGTGCTGTGGGGGGCGTCGATCGGCAGCGGCAGGTCGACAAACAGCTCACTCAGGAAGAAATAACTGCCGGCCTTGCGATTGAGGACCAGGGTGTTTTTGCCGATCCAGCCCAGCCCGGCTTTTTCGGCGATGGCTTTTTCCAGCACCGGCGCGCTGTCCACAAACGCACGGAAGCCGAACGGGCCGATCTGCGCTTGAATGCGGTCAGCCAATTGCTGCACGCGCTTGCGGATCAGCTTGTGGTAGTCGCGGCCCAGGGCGTAACGCGAGATATAGGCTTTTTCCGGCTTGGCCAGCAGTTGTGCCATCTGCGTGTCGCCGGGCAGGTAATCCATGCGCAGCGAGACCACGCGCAAGGTGCCTGGTACCAGCTCATCGGGGTGGGAGCGCTTGCTGCCATGGGCGCCCATGTACTCCATCTCGCCATGGTAGCCCGCGTCGAGCCAGCGCTGCAGATGCTGTTCATGCTCGGCCAGGTCCAGGCCGCTGATGCCGACTTGTTGAAAGCCCAGCTCACGGCCCCAGTCTTTGATCGATTGGGCGAGGGCAGGCAGATCGGTGGTGATGGCAGGCATGAGACAAGGGAAACCGCAGGTTAGATAGGTATAATTCTGCCAGACATCGGAGCTTGAAGACGCATGCCGCAGACAAAACACGCAATAACCGACGTACAGCCGCTGTTGCACGGCCATTTGCCGCAACTGGCTGCACGCTCCCCGGACGCCCATAAGGGCCTGTTCGGCCACCTGCTGGTCATCGGTGGTGACCGCGGATTCGGCGGCGCAGCGCTGCTGAGTGCCGACAGCGCCTTGCGCAGCGGCGCCGGCATGGTGTCACTGGCGACGCGCCTGGAGCACGTGCCCGCGGCCCTGGCTCGCCTGCCGGAAGTCATGACCGTCGGCGTCAACTCGGCCAATCAACTGATGAGCCTGCTGGAAAAGATCTCGGTCATCGTGATCGGGCCTGGGCTCGGTGACGCGTCCTGGGGCAAAAGCCTGCTTTCCGTCGCCGCCAACGCCCGCCTGCCGCAGGTGTGGGATGCCGACGCGTTGAATCAGCTCGCCACCGGCAGCGTCAGCCTGCCGGCCAACTGCGTGATCACTCCGCATCCGGGCGAGGCGGCGCGCTTGTTGGGTATTTCGACAGGCGAGGTTCAGGCCGATCGCCTTAACATCGCGCGCGCGCTGAGCCAGAAATTCAACGCAGTAGCTATCCTCAAAGGGGCTGGCAGTTTGATTGCCAGCCCGGACGGGCGTATTTCGCGATGCGACCAAGGCCATCCGGCCATGGCCACGGCGGGACTTGGTGATGTACTTGCCGGTCTGGTCGGCGCGCTGATGGCCCAAGGCATGCCCGCCTATGACGCGAGCTGCCTGGCAGTGTGGTTGCACGCTACCGCTGGCGATCGCCAGGGCACCTTTGGTCGCGGGCTGGCAGCGAGCGATCTGATACCCGCTATTCGTCAATTGCTGGAGGAGCAGTCGCCGTGTCTGAAGTAATCCTTTTCCTGGCCGATGAAGAGGCCATGGTTGCGTTCGGGCACCGCATTGCACAGGTGACGACTGGCGCCGGGCTGATTTTTCTGGAAGGCGATCTGGGGGCGGGCAAGACCACGTTGTCCCGAGGGATTATCCGAGGGTTGGGCCACACAGGAGCAGTAAAAAGCCCTACGTTTACCCTGGTAGAGCCCTACGAGATCGGTGCGGTGCGCGCTTTCCACTTTGACCTTTATCGCCTGGTGGACCCCGAAGAGCTGGAGTACATGGGCATCCGGGATTACTTCGATGAAGATGTGTTGTGCCTGATCGAGTGGCCAGATAAAGGCACAGGCTTTTTGCCAAAGCCTGACATGACCATTACCATTACGCCGCATGAGCACGGACGTCAGTTGAAGTTGTTGCCCCAGAGCGCGCGCGGCCAGTCGTGGTGCGCCGCTTTGGCATTGGAATTCAAATAATTGGTGGGGTTAGGTATGCGCTTTCGCGCGTTGGTTGCTGTCGTGGGGGTGTTGCTTGCGGCAATGACTGTCAATGCTCTGGCTGCTTCACAGGTGAAGAGTGTTCGCCTGTGGCGAGCGCCAGATAACACGCGACTGGTGTTCGACCTGTCTGGCCCGGTCCAGCACAGCGTCTTTACCCTGACGGCGCCTGATCGCCTGGTGATCGACATCAACGGTGCGACCCTGGCCGCGCCCTTGAAAGTGTCCACCGCCAACACCCCGATTACCGCCATGCGCTCGGCCCAGCGTACGCCGACCGACCTGCGCGTGGTGATCGACCTGAAAAAGGTCGTGACCCCGAAAAGCTTCTCCCTGGCGCCTAACGCCCAGTACGGTAACCGGCTGGTGGTCGACCTGTTCGACAACGCCGCCGACGCCGCGCCGCCGCCTGCACCGACCCCGAGCGTGGCAACGGTGCCGGCTGTGCCGGTCAACCCGTCGCAGCCGCAGGTCAAGCTACCACCGCCGCCACCGGCTCCGGCCGGCAAGCGCGACATCATCGTGGTGATCGACGCTGGCCATGGTGGTGAAGACCCTGGCGCTTCCGGCTCGCGCGGCCAGCACGAAAAAGACGTGGTACTCGCCATCGCCCGCGAGCTGCAGCGCCAGGTCAATGGCATGAAAGGCTACCGCGCCGAGCTGACCCGTACCGGCGACTACTTCATTCCGTTGCGCGGCCGGACCGAAATCGCCCGCAAGAAGGGCGCGGACCTGTTCGTGTCGATCCACGCCGACGCCGCGCCTTCGGCCGCTGCCTTTGGCGCGTCGGTGTTTGCCCTGTCGGATCGCGGCGCGACGTCCGAAACTGCGCGTTGGCTGGCCGACAGTGAAAACCGTTCCGACCTGATCGGCGGGGCCGGCAACGTGTCCCTCGATGACAAGGACAAAATGCTCGCCGGCGTGCTGCTCGACCTGTCGATGACCGCTTCGCTGACGTCCAGCTTGAACGTGGGCCAGAAGGTGCTGAGCAACATCGGCCGGGTCACCTCGCTGCACAAGCAGCGTGTAGAGCAGGCCGGGTTCATGGTGCTGAAATCGCCGGATATCCCATCGATCCTGGTGGAAACCGGGTTTATCTCCAATTCCAACGAAGCCTCCAAGCTGGCCAGTGCCAGTCACCAGCAGGCGCTGGCGCGTTCGATCAGCGCCGGTATCCGCCAGTTCTTCCAGCAGAACCCTCCGCCGGGCACCTACATCGCCTGGCTGCGTGATTCGGGGAAAATCGCCCAGGGCCCGCGTGACCATCGCGTGCAGCCGGGCGATACCCTGGCGATGCTAGCGGTGCGTTTCCAGGTGTCGGCCGCGACGTTGCGCAGCGCCAATAACCTGAAGACGGATGAATTGAAGGTCGGCCAGGTGTTGACGATCCCTGGCACTGAATTGGCGGCGCAATAATGAGTGAATCACTCCTGAACAGCGGATCCCGCATTGAGCTGCTGAGCCCGCGCCTTGCCAACCAGATTGCGGCGGGCGAGGTGGTCGAGCGCCCGGCATCGGTGATCAAGGAACTGCTGGAAAACAGCATCGACTCCGGTGCCAAGCGTATCGATGTCGACGTAGAGCAGGGCGGCGTCAAGCTGCTGCGCGTGCGCGACGATGGCAGCGGCATCTCTTCCGATGACCTGCCGCTGGCCCTGGCGCGACACGCCACCAGCAAGATTCGCGACCTGGAAGACCTTGAACGGGTGATGAGCCTGGGCTTTCGCGGTGAAGCCCTGGCGTCCATCAGCTCTGTGGCGCGCCTGACCCTGACCTCTCGCACCCGCGACGCCGAACAGGCCTGGCAAGTGGAAACCGAAGGCCGCGACATGGCGCCTCGGGTCCAGCCGGCGGCGCACCCTGTCGGGACGTCGGTGGAAGTGCGCGACCTGTTCTTCAACACCCCGGCGCGGCGCAAATTCCTCAAGGCCGAAAAGACCGAATTCGATCACCTGCAGGACGTCATCAAGCGTCTGGCCCTGGCCCGCTTCGACGTGGCGTTCCACCTGCGCCACAACGGCAAGACCATCCTCAGCCTGCATGAAGCCAATGATGACGCCGCGCGCGCTCGCCGTGTCTCGGCAATTTGCGGCGCGGGCTTCCTGGAGCAGGCGTTGCCGATTGAAATCGAGCGCAATGGCCTGCGGCTGTGGGGTTGGGTGGGGCTGCCGACCTTTTCCCGTAGCCAGGCAGACTTGCAGTATTTCTTCGTGAACGGCCGTGCGGTGCGCGACAAGCTGGTGGCCCATGCGGTGCGCCAGGCCTATCGCGATGTGCTGTTCAACGGGCGTCATCCGACGTTTGTGCTGTTCTTCGAGGTCGACCCGTCGGTGGTGGACGTCAACGTGCACCCGACCAAGCACGAAGTACGCTTCCGTGATGGGCGCATGGTGCATGACTTCCTCTATGGCACGCTGCACCGCACCCTGGGCGATGTGCGCCCGGACGATCAACTGTCCGCGCCGATTGTGACAGCGGTGGTTCGACCGAGCGGACCGGAAGCCGGTGAATTCGGCCCTCAGGGCGAAATGAGCCTGGCGGGCAACCTGCTGCAATCGCCGCAGCCGCAACCGTCGTATACCGAGCCGAACGCCGGCTCCGGCTCGGGTTATCAGTACCAATACACCCCGCGCCCGCAATCGGCAGTGCCGGTGGCCGAGGCTCAGGCTGCCTATCGCGAGTTTTTTGCGCCGCTGCCGGGTGCCGAGCCGGGCGCAGCGGTTGCCTTGCCGGAAGGTGGCGGCGATATTCCGCCGCTGGGTTATGCATTGGCACAGCTCAAGGGCATCTACATTCTTGCGGAAAACGCCCACGGCCTGGTGCTGGTGGACATGCACGCCGCCCACGAGCGGATCATGTACGAGCGCCTCAAGATTGCCATGGCCAGTGAGGGCCTCAGCGGCCAGCCGCTGCTGGTGCCGGAGTCCCTGGCGGTCAGCCAGCGTGAGGCCGACTGTGCCGAAGAACACCACAGCGTGTTCCAGAAGCTGGGCTTTGAATTGCAACGCCTGGGTCCGGAAACCCTGGCCATCCGCCAGATTCCCGCGCTGCTCAAGCAGGCCGAGGCCAACCGTCTGGTGGCTGACGTGCTGGCGGACTTGATGGAATACGGCACCAGTGACCGTATCCAGGCGCACATCAACGAATTGCTCGGCACCATGGCCTGTCACGGCGCCATCCGCGCCAATCGCCGCCTGGCCCTGCCGGAAATGAACGGCTTGCTGCGCGATATGGAAAACACCGAGCGCAGCGGGCAATGCAACCATGGCCGACCGACCTGGACCCAGATGGGCCTGGACGATCTGGACAAACTGTTCCTGCGCGGCCGTTGATGAGTGCCTTGCCCCCCGCGATCTTCCTGATGGGCCCCACGGCCGCCGGCAAGACTGACCTGGCCATCGAGCTGACCAAGGTGCTGCCGTGCGAGCTGATCAGTGTCGACTCTGCCCTGGTTTACCGGGACATGGATATCGGCACCGCCAAGCCGTCAAAAGCACTGCTGGCCCAGTACCCGCACCGATTGATCGACATCATCGACCCGGCGCAGAGCTACTCGGCGGCGGATTTCCGCAACGACGCCCTGGCCGCCATGGCCGATATCACTGCGCGGGGCAATATTCCGCTGCTGGTGGGCGGCACGATGCTCTATTACAAGGCGTTGCAGGAAGGCCTGGCAGATATGCCGCCGGCCGACGCCCAGGTGCGCGCCGAGCTTGAGGACGAGGCTGCACGCCTTGGCTGGCAAGCCCTGCACGACCAGTTGGCAGCGGTAGACCCGGTATCCGCCGCGCGCATTCACCCCAATGACCCCCAGCGCCTCACTCGCGCCTTGGAAGTCTGGCGTGTGAGCGGGCAGACCATGACTGAACATCGGCTGAAACAAAGTGCGCAAAGTGCCGATGCAGGCGCATCTGGACAGTCACAATTGCCCTATACTGTGGCGAATCTGGCCATCGCTCCGGCAAATCGCCAGGTGCTGCATGAACGAATTGCACAAAGATTCACAATTATGTTGGAACAGGGGTTTATAGACGAGGTCGTAGCACTGCGTTCCAGGGGTGACCTGCATCCAGGGTTGCCTTCGATACGTGCTGTAGGCTACCGCCAAGTCTGGGATCATCTGGATGGCAAGCTGACGTCAGCCGAAATGCAGGAGCGCGGCATCATTGCCACGCGCCAATTGGCGAAACGCCAGTTCACCTGGTTGCGCAGCTGGAGCGATTTGCACTGGCTGGACAGCCTGGACAGCGACAATCTGTCACGCGCCTTGAAATACTTGGGATCGGTCTCCATATTGAGCTGAGTCCTTGCAATTGCCGTCTATCCTTGGGGGTGTGACGGCCATGAGCTATCTATTTTCCGATTTTTTATTATTGATCCTTAAAGGAGTGCGGCACATGTCAAAAGGGCATTCGCTACAAGACCCTTACTTGAATACTTTACGTAAAGAGAAAGTGGGGGTTTCCATCTACCTGGTCAACGGTATCAAGCTGCAAGGCACGATCGAGTCGTTCGACCAGTTCGTGATCCTGCTGAAAAACACCGTCAGCCAGATGGTCTACAAGCACGCTATCTCGACAGTCGTTCCAGTTCGTCCAATCCGTCTGCCTAGCGCAGCAGGTGATGATGCAGCTGACGCTGAGCCAGGTAACGCCTGATAGGAGTCTCCTTTGTTCTTTGAGCGCCACGGTGGTGGTGAGCGAGTAATCCTCGTTCACTTGGATGGACAGGACCCTGAGGCGCGCGAAGATCCGCAGGAGTTTCAGGAGTTGGCAAATTCGGCCGGCGCCGAGACCGTTGCGTTTTTTAACGTGCCGCGTCATCGGCCAACCGCCAAATTCCTGATTGGCAGCGGCAAGGTCGAGGAACTGCGCGACCTGGTCCATGCCGAAGAAGCCGATCTGGTGATCTTCAATCATGTCCTCACGCCCAGTCAGGAACGTAACCTCGAACGTGTCTTCGAGTGTCGCGTGATTGACCGTACCGGTCTGATTCTCGATATTTTCGCCCAGCGCGCCCGTACCCATGAAGGCAAGCTCCAGGTCGAACTGGCCCAGCTTGACCACATGAGCACGCGACTGGTCCGCGGCTGGACTCACCTTGAACGCCAGGGTGGCGGTATCGGTATGCGCGGCCCGGGTGAAACCCAGCTCGAAACCGACCGGCGTCTGCTGCGGGTTCGCCTGCGCCAGATCAAGGGCCGCCTCGAGAAAGTCCGCAGCCAGCGCGAGCAATCGCGCCGTGGTCGTTCCCGTGCGGATATCCCTACCGTGTCCCTGGTGGGCTATACCAACGCCGGCAAATCCACACTCTTCAACAACGTGACGAAATCGGACGTGTACGCGGCCGACCAACTGTTCGCCACCCTCGACCCGACCTTGCGCCGTCTGGATCTGGACGACCTGGGGCCGATCGTCCTGGCCGACACCGTGGGTTTCATTCGTCACTTGCCGCACAAGCTGGTCGAGGCATTTCGGTCTACGCTCGAAGAGTCGAGCAACTCCGACCTGCTGTTGCACGTGATCGATGCGGCCGAACCGGATCGCATGCTGCAGATTGAACAGGTGATGCTGGTGCTGGGCGAGATTGGGGCCCAGGACTTGCCGATCCTCGAGGTCTATAACAAACTCGATTTGCTTGAAGGCGTAGAGCCACAGATCCAGCGCGACGAAAACGGAAAACCCCAGCGGGTCTGGCTTTCAGCGCGTGACGGCAGTGGTCTTGAGTTGCTTGAACAAGCCATTGCCGAGCTGCTCGGCAGCGATTTGTTCGTTGGCACCTTGCGCTTGCCCCAGCGTTTTGCTCGACTGCGTGCACAGTTTTTCGAGTTGGGCGCGGTACAGAAAGAAGAACACGACGAAGAAGGTGTCAGCTTGCTGGCCGTTCGATTGCCGCGCTCGGAGCTGAATCGGCTGGTCAGCCGTGAAGGCGTGGTACCGACAGAGTTCATCGAACAACACACTTTGCAATAAAAGCCTCCTAAAGCGGTTGTGCCGCAGTGGCAGGCATTCTGTAGCATTGGTCGGCGCGCCGTGGGTGCGTCTTTGCTTTATCAGATGGAGAGCGCTATGGCTTGGAATGAGCCGGGTGGCAACTCGAATAATCAGGATCCTTGGGGTGGTAAGCGCCGCAATAATGGCGACCGCAAGGGGCCACCAGATCTCGACGAGGCCTTCCGAAAGCTGCAGGAAAGCCTGAATGGGTTGTTCGGTGGTGGAAAAAAACGTGGTGGTGACGACGGCGGTCGCACAAGCAAGGGCGGTGGCTATGGCCTGCTGGGCCTGGGTCTTGTCGTGCTGGCGGCCGTATGGCTGTACAGCGCCGTTTACGTGGTGGACGAGCAGGAGCAAGCCGTGGTGCTGCGCTTCGGCAAGTACTACGAGACCGTCGGCCCGGGCCTGAACATCTACTTCCCGCCGATCGACAAGAAGTACATGGAAAACGTCACGCGTGAGCGTGCCTACACCAAGCAAGGCCAGATGCTGACCGAAGACGAGAACATCGTCGAAGTGCCGCTGACCGTGCAGTACAAGATCAGCAACCTGCAGGACTTCGTGCTGAACGTCGACCAGCCGGAAATCAGCCTGCAACACGCCACCGAAAGTGCCCTGCGCCACGTCGTCGGTTCTACCGCGATGGACCAGGTGCTGACCGAAGGTCGTGAGTTGATGGCCAGCGAGATCAAGGAGCGCCTGCAACGCTTCCTCGATACCTATCGCACCGGTATCACGGTGACCCAGGTGAACGTACAGAGCGCAGCTGCACCGCGTGAAGTACAGGAAGCCTTCGATGACGTGATCCGTGCCCGTGAAGACGAGCAGCGTTCGCGCAACCAGGCTGAAACCTACGCCAACGGCGTCGTGCCGGAAGCCCGTGGCCAGGCCCAGCGTATCCTCGAGGATGCCAACGGTTACCGCGACGAAGTGGTCTCCCGCGCCAAGGGTGAGGCGGATCGTTTCACCAAGCTGGTCGCCGAGTACCGCAAGGCGCCGGAAGTCACGCGTGAGCGTCTGTACCTGGACACCATGCAGGAAGTCTTCAGCAACACCAGCAAGGTTCTCGTGACCGGCAGCAAAGGTGGGCAGAACAACCTGCTGTACCTGCCGCTGGACAAGATGATCGAAGGTGGTCGTAGCAGCACCGGCGCACCGTCCACCGGTTCCAATGCCGCTGCCAATGAAGCGAGCGCCCGTGCGGCCGCTGACTTGCTGCAACAGCAAACACGTACCAGGGAGAGTCGTTGATGAGCAATAAATCGCTGACCGCCCTGATTGTGGGCGTCGTCGTGGTCATCGCTGCCTGGAACTGCTTCTACATCGTGGCTCAGACCGAGCGTGCGGTGCTGCTGCAATTCGGTCGCGTGGTCCAGGCGGATGTCCAGCCGGGCCTGCATGTGAAAGTCCCCTACGTCAACCAGGTGCGCAAGTTCGACGCCCGCCTGATGACCCTGGATGCACCGACACAGCGCTTCCTGACCCTGGAAAAGAAAGCCGTGATGGTTGACGCCTACGCCAAGTGGCGCGTCAAGGATGCCGAGCGCTTCTACACCGCCACCTCCGGCCTCAAGCAGATTGCTGACGAGCGTTTGTCGCGTCGTCTGGAGTCGGGCCTGCGTGACCAGTTTGGTAAGCGCACCCTGCACGAGGTGGTATCCGGTGAGCGTGACGCGCTGATGGCTGACATCACGCGTTCGCTGAACACGATGGCGGAAAAAGAACTGGGCATCGAAGTAGTCGATGTTCGGGTCAAGGCCATCGACCTGCCGAAGGAAGTGAACCGCAGCGTGTTCGAGCGTATGAGCACCGAGCGTGAGCGTGAAGCCCGTGAGCACCGCGCCAAGGGTAACGAGCTGGCTGAAGGTATCCGTGCGGATGCCGACCGTCAGCGCCGTGTACTGCTGGCCGAAGCCTATCGCGAGTCTGAAGAGGCCCGTGGTGATGGCGACGCTCAAGCCGCGGCGATCTACGCCAAGGCGTACGGCCAGGACCAGGAGTTCTACGCGTTCTACCGTAGCCTGCGTGCCTACCGTGAAAGCTTCGCGAACAAAACCGACGTCATGGTGCTGGACCCAAGTAGCGATTTCTTCCGCTATCTGGAAAAAGCCAAGTAATCAGCTCGTCACTGTGTAGGAAGCACTCCGTCGGGCGGCTAAAACGCCTGGCGGGGTGATCCTTTCAGAAAACGGGTGTATGATGCGGCAGCCGGGAAATTCCCGGCTTTTTTGCGTCTGCATGTTTGATTCGGCAGGCGTGACAGGTTTTTCGAGGAAAGTGCCCGACGAGGCCGTTTGCAGGCCGTTCGTCACGTCGCTCTTGCGCGTGGTTTATGCAGAGGGCGGGTATTTTCTGCTTCACTCAAGGCTCGGCCGAGGGCTGGCCGCCCGGATCAAAGGGGAATGGCGTAATGGCAACGGTAGACCGCTGGCTGCTGCCAGATGGCATCGAAGAAGTACTGCCACCAGAAGCTGCGCGCATTGAAGTAGCGCGTCGCCAGGTGTTGGATCTGTTCCAGAGCTGGGGTTACGAGTTTGTCGTGACCCCCCATATCGAGTACCTGGAATCCCTGCTGACCGGCGCGGGCCAGGACCTGGATCTGCGCACCTTCAAGGTCATCGACCCGCAATCGGGCCGGCAAATGGGTTTCCGTGCCGACATCACGCCGCAAGTGGCGCGCATCGATGCGCATACCCTGCGCCGCGAAGGTCCGAGCCGCCTGTGCTACGCCGGCAGCGTGCTGCATGCACAGCCGCGTGCGTTGTCGTCGTCCCGTAGCCCGATCCAGCTGGGCGCCGAGTTGTACGGCGATGCGAGCCCGAGCAGCGACGTTGAAGTGATCAGCTTGATGCTGGCGATGCTGCAACTGGCTGACGTGCCGGATGTCCACATGGACCTGGGTCACGTGGGTATCTACCGTGGCCTGGCCCGCGCGGCCGGTTTGTCCGGTGAAGTGGAGCAGCAGTTGTTCGATGCCCTGCAACGCAAGGCTATCGATGAAGTGATCGCCCTTACCGAGGGTGTGCCAGCGGATCTCGCCGGTATGTTGCGTGCACTGGTGAACCTGTGCGGCGGCCGTGAAGTCCTGGTGGCTGCCCGTGAGCGCCTGGCCAATGCGCCAGCGGCGGTATTGGCTGCACTGGATGACGTGTTGTCTATCGCCGAGCAGTTGTCGGCGCGCTTCCCGGAGCTGCCGCTGTACTTTGATCTGGGTGAATTACGCGGCTACCACTACCACACCGGTGTGGTCTTCGCGGTGTTTGTACCGGGTGTTGGCCAGGCCATCGCCCAAGGCGGTCGTTATGACGATATCGGTGCCGACTTCGGTCGTGCGCGTCCAGCCACCGGCTTTTCCACCGATTTGAAAACCCTGGTGACCCTGGGGCGTGCTGAGGTCGAGCTGCCGTCTGGTGGCATCTGGATGCCCGACAGTACGGACGCAGCACTCTGGCAGCAGGTGTGCCAGTTGCGCAGTGAGGGTCAGCGTGTTGTCCAGGCCTTGCCTGGGCAGCCATTGGCCGCCGCCCGTGATGCGGACTGCGACCGGCAATTGATTCTGCAGAACGGGCTTTGGCAAGTATCGCCACTGGCTTCTTGAGTTTTCCTGCCGGCCATCGCCGGCACCAAGTTTGCGCGAATGAGGACAAGTGTTATGGGTAAGAATGTCGTAGTCCTGGGCACCCAATGGGGTGATGAGGGCAAAGGCAAGATCGTTGATCTGCTGACCGAACATGCTGCCGCCGTAGTGCGCTACCAAGGTGGCCACAACGCTGGCCACACCCTGGTCATCGATGGCGAAAAAACCGTCTTGCACCTGATCCCGTCGGGTGTACTGCGCGAAGGCGTGCAGTGCCTGATCGGCAACGGCGTAGTGGTTGCACCTGACGCGTTGCTGCGCGAGATCACCAAGCTGGAAGAGAAAGGCGTACCGGTGCGTGAGCGCCTGCGTATCAGCCCGTCCTGCCCGCTGATCCTGTCCTTCCACGTTGCGCTGGACCAGGCCCGTGAAAAGGCGCGTGGCGAGCTGAAGATCGGCACCACCGGTCGCGGCATCGGCCCGGCCTACGAAGACAAGGTTGCGCGTCGTGGCCTGCGTGTCGGCGACCTGCTCAACATGCCGCGCTTTGAAGACAAGCTGCGTGAACTGGTGGATTACCACAACTTCATGCTGGTGGGTTACTACAAAGAGCCGGCCATCGAGTTCGAAAAGACCCTGGCCGAGTGCAAGGAATACGCTGAGCTGCTCAAGCCGCTGATGCTGGACGTGACGGCCGAGCTGCACGACCTGC
Organism: Pseudomonas sp. CHM02; assembly: GCF_000612585.1. GTDB lineage: Bacteria > Pseudomonadota > Gammaproteobacteria > Pseudomonadales > Pseudomonadaceae > Aquipseudomonas. Next base: position 86,525 of record NZ_JFCA01000030.1, on the reverse strand, counting down.
GTCGCGCTGGCAAAGACATCATGTTCGAAGGCGCCCAAGGCTCGCTGCTGGACATCGACCACGGCACCTACCCGTACGTGACCAGCTCCAACACCACTGCTGGCGGCGTTGCGACCGGTTCGGGTGTTGGCCCGATGTTCCTGGACTACATCCTGGGCATTACCAAGGCTTATACCACTCGCGTAGGTTCGGGCCCGTTCCCGACTGAGCTGTTCGACGAAGTCGGCGCTCACTTGGCCAAGCAAGGTCACGAATTCGGCGCGACCACCGGCCGTGCTCGTCGTTGCGGCTGGTTTGATGCGGTTATCCTGCGTCGCGCTATCGATGTGAACAGCATCTCGGGCATCTGCCTGACCAAGCTGGACGTACTCGACGGTCTGGAAACCATCAACATCTGCATCGGCTACAAAGACGCAGAAGGTAAAGATGTTGCCCCGACTGACGCTGACAGCTACGTAGGCCTGCAGCCTGTGTACGAAGAAGTGCCGGGCTGGACCGAATCGACCGTGGGTGCCAAGACCCTGGAAGAACTGCCTGCCAACGCTCGTGCCTACATCAAACGTGTTGAAGAGCTGATCGGCGCACCGATCGACATTATTTCGACAGGTCCGGACCGCAACGAAACCATCGTTCTGCGTCATCCGTTCGCTTAATAAGCTATTGATGTGAAAAGCAAAGGGCTCCTTCGGGAGCCCTTTGTCGTTTCTGTCGCCTGAGCGGCACGACCCTTGCTTCGGTTCTTTCTTTCGCGGTGCTATCAAATTAATGGCACCCGTGGTGGAGGGATTACCGATGTCTGCCGTTCTCTCATTGTTACAAAGCCGTCTGTTGCGGCCGGTGTTCGTTACCCTAGGTATCGCTCTTTTGGTGCAAGTGCTGGTGGCGGTTGCCCTCACACGCAGCACGGTCACGGCGCTGGAAGCTGATTTGGGCAATCGCCTGGGTATCGACAGCCAGAAACTGTCTGGCGAGCTGGAGCAGGCTGGCAAGGAAGTCACGTCCAGTCTCGACAGCTTGTCTACGAGCACGCGTCAGCGTCTGACAGCGGGGCTTTCGACCCGCCTGCAGGAAGAGCAGAAGCAATTGCGTGCGACCCTGGAAAAAGACCTGCAGGACTCCGCCAATGATATGGCGCAGCTGCTGGCCTCGGTAGCGCCTCGTGCCATGTGGGATAGCGACGTGCCGACACTGTCGGAGTTTGCCCGGCGCGCCCAGCGCAATCCCAATGTGTTGTTCGTGGTCTATGACGACGCAGCGGGTGAGCATCTGACCCGCTACCTGAACCGGGAAAACCCGATCAACCAGGCGTTGCTGGCAAAAGGCGCGGGTGAGCGTGCGTTGGATAAAGTGTTGGACGCGGCCAAGAGCGACCCTGCGGTGTACTACGTCGAAGCGTCCATCAGCCCCAATGGGGTAGAGATCGGCAAGGTCCGCATGGGCGTTTCGACAGCCTCGGTTGAAGCTGACCTGCAAGCACTCGACAAGCGTTTTGCGGCGCTGATCGCCAGTGGTGATCAGTTGGTTGGCGATAGCCTTAAAGGCGCGGCGGCCGACAGCGCTGCCGCCATGGGTGCTCGTCTGCAATCCGCACAGGCCACTGCAACTCAGATGACCGCCAATACCACCAGCGCCGTCCAGGACGCTGCTGGCACCTTGCGCTGGCGCATTGGCATGGGGCTCGCGTTGGTTGGTTTTGGCGTATTGCTGTTGATTGCCATCGTGCTGGGGCGGCGCGTGGTCAACCGCCTGAAGCTGCTGATCGCGGCCATGGATGACTTGGCGGCGGGCGAGGGCGACCTCACCAAGCGCGTGCAGATCAGCAGCAAGGACGAAATCGGTGACATGGCCTCGGCGGTCAATCGCTTTGTGGATAAGTTGCAGCCGATCGTGCGCGAGGCAGGCGATGTGGCCCAGCGTACCGGAGTAGAAATCGGTGCCATGACCTTGCGCAATGCCGGTGCTGATGCGGCGGCCGGCCTGCAGCGTGATGAAGTGGCCGAGAGCTTGCGCGCGCTGTCGCAAATGGCTGACGAGGCGCAGGCCGAAAGCCATGCGATGCAGGCGGCGTTGCAGCAGGTGGTGGATATTCGCCAGGCAACGGATGAGAACTCGCGCACTTCAGCCGAAGTCGGCAGCCTGATCGAAGCGCTGGCGGGCCAAGTGCAGGCAGGTTCCCAGGTCATCGAGCGGCTGGCCCAGCAAAGCGAGCAGATCGAGGTGGTGTTGACCGTGATTCATGGTATTGCCGAGCAAACCAACCTGCTGGCGCTCAATGCGGCAATCGAAGCGGCGCGTGCCGGTGAAACCGGGCGCGGCTTTGCCGTGGTGGCAGACGAAGTGCGGGCGCTGGCGAGCAAGACCCAAAGCTCCACCGGCGATATCCAGGCGCATATCGTGGCGCTGCAGCAAGGCGCACGCGAAGCGGTGGAAACCATCGGCAAGGCCGGGCGCCAAGCCAGTGAAGGTTTGCTGGTGCTGCGCGACAGCGTGCGCTTGCAGCAGACGGTGCAGGCTTCGGTGGAGCAAGTGCATGCGGCGATCGGCTTGGCGACGCGTGCGGCCGAGCACCAGGCGCAGGGCGCCCATGCGGTGCGCGGGCGGGTCGAGGTGATCCACGCCCAGGCCGAGCGTGCGGCGCAGGCGGTGGTGGAGACGACGGCCAGTGGCAAGGTGCTGGATGGGTTGGCGGCGCAATTGAAGGCAAGCCTGGGGCAGTTCCGGGCCTAGCGTCGCCTGTTCCGGCGTCATCGCGGGCAAGCCCGGCGCCCACCTTGGAATGCATTCCAAATGTGGGAGTCGGGCTTGCCCGCGATAGCGCTCTCAGCGGCTCAAATACATCCGCGTCGTCAGCAGGTACACCGGCAGCCCCGACACCAGAATCAACAGCGCCGCATAGGGCGCCGCCGCCGCGAATTCCACATTCGAGGTGTGCGCCCACACCGCTGTCGCCAAAGTATTCAACCCCGTCGGGCTCAGCAGCAGCGTCGCCGTGAGTTCCTTCATCGCATCCAGGAACACCAGTGCAAACGCCGCGCCCAATGCCGGGAAAATAATCGGCAGGGTCACCCGGCAAAACGCGCTGAACGAGGATGCGCCGAGCGTGCGTGCCGCCTCTTCCAATTGTGGTGCAGCCTTGTTCAAGGCGGTGCGAATCGGCGCCTGGGCCAGCGGCAGAAACAGCAGCGCATAAGCAATCAACAGCAACGCCGAGGTCTGGTACAGCGCCGGCACGTAATGCAGCGCGAAGTACACCAGCGTCAGTGCAATCACCAGGCCGGGCAGGGCATGCAGCAGATACGGCAAGCGTTCGGCCCAGATTGCCAGTTGGCCTTTGTAGCGCACCACCAGCAGCCCGACCGGCACCGCCAGCACCAGGCACAGTGCGGCGCCGCCCAGCGAAAGTGCCAGGGAAGACAGCAGCGCCTCACCGATCTCGGCCACGGGAAACGCAGCCGACGAACCGACTGCCAACCAATACCCGAGCATGCCCAGCGGAATGCCGCTGCCGATGATCGCCAGTGCCAGGCAATACACCTGGCCCAGTGGCGCCCACTTGCCCAGTCGAACCTGCTCCGCATGCCGCGCCGCGCCCTGGCCGATGCGCACGTGTCGGCCCTTGCCGCGTACGCGCAGCTCCAGCCACAGCAGTGTCAGGCACATCACCAGCAGCACTGCCGACAGCATTGCGGCGTTGGCATTGCTGAATTCCAGTTCGAACTGCTGGTAGATCGCGGTAGTGAAGGTCTGCAATCCGATGATCGACAGCGCGCCGAATTCCACCAGCATGTGCAGTGCGATAAGGAGTGCCCCGGCCAGCAGTGATGGCCACAGCAGCGGCAAGGTGATGCGAAAGAATACGCCCCAGCGGTTCAGTCCCAGGGTGCGGGCCGATTCTTCCAGGGAGGGATCAAGATTGCGCAATGTTGCCGCCACCGGCAAAAACACCAGCGGGTATTTGGACAGGCTCATCACCAGGATCGCCCCGCCCAGCCCTTCGAAATTGGCGCTCAGCGACACCCAGGTAAAGCTGCTGACAAACGCCGGCACCGCAAACGGCAGGCACAGGATCACACCCCAGATACGTCGTCCCGGCAGGTTGCTGCGTTCCAGCAGCCAGGCCAGGGACAGGCCGATCACGCCACACGCGACCGTCACCCCGACCATCAACGCGAAGGTGTTGCGCAGCAGCCCGAATACATAGGGCCGCCATAGCAAGTGCACCGCCTCCGCCCAGCCGGCTTGCCAGGCCTTGAGCCCGACATACGCCAGTGGTAGCAGGCTCAAACCCACCAGGAACAGCACGGGCAGCAACAGCCAGATCGAAGGGCGCTTGCGCCTTGGGCTGAACCCCCTACGCAAGGCAGGGGTGGGTAGCGATGGGTTCATCAGTTCAAGCCAACGTCACGTTCCAGGTCCAGGGCTTCTTCGGCGTTGCCAAGGTCTGCGGGGGTGACTTTCGGCGGCTGCAGCTCGCTGAAAGGCTTGAGGCCGCGGCTGGATTCCATGCCTTTGCGCAGCGGGTACTCGGCCGAGGTGTTGGTGATTACGCGCTGGCCTTCTTCACTGGCCATGAACGCCAGCAATTGCTGGGCTTCCTTGGGGTGCTTGCTGGATTTCAGCGCCGCAGCCGAAGACACCGTGATCAAGCCGCCGGCGTCGCCATTGGTGAAGTAGTGCAGTTGGGAATCCAGGTTGGTTTTTTCTTTCTTCAAGGCGAACCAGTAGTAGTTGTTCACCAGTACGGTGGCCACTTCGCCGTTTTCCACGGCTTTAAGGGCGACCATGTTGTTGCTGTACACCTTGCCGAAAGCGCGCAGGCCGGTCAGCCATTCTTCAGCGGCTTCGCGACCGTGCAGCTTGATGATCGCCACGGCCTGTTCCTGGAATGCGCCGCTGGTGGGCACGAAGCCGACCTTGCCTTGCCACTCGGGGCCGGCGAAATCGAGTACCGATTTCGGCAGGTCCTTTTCAGCAATCAGCTTCGGGTTGAACGCCACGACGCGGGTGCGTGCGGTCACGCCCATCCAGTCGCCATTGGCGCCCACATAATCCTTGGGCAATACATCGAGAGTGCCGGCGTCGATCTTGGCCAGCAGTCCTTGCTCGCCGAGTTTGTTCAGCGGCGGCGATTCCTCGGTGTAGATCACATCGGCAGGGGAGCGGTCGCCTTCTTCGACGACCTGGCTGGCCAGTTGGTTGCTGCTGCCTTTGCGCACGTTGACGTGAATGCCGGTCTTGGCCTCGAAGGCCTTGGCGAGCTCATCGCCGACTTCTTTGTGTTGGCCGTTGTACAAGGTCAGGGAGACCTTGTCGGCGGAATAGGCGGTGGGGGAGAGCAAGGTCAGGCCGAGCAGAGTAAGGGTCAGGCCACGCAGAAGGGATGTCTTGAGACGGGTATCGCGGATGGTCATCCGAAGTTTTCCTCGCTTGTGTGCAACAAATCATTGCAAGGATAAACGATAAAGTTTCTCAGGTGCGGACGCAGGCGGAAATCGACAGGGAAGTTTTCAAACCCCGGAAACGAAAAAACCCGCTTTCGCGGGTTTGATCTGAATGTGGTGCCCAGGAGAAGACTCGAACTTCCACGACCGTAAGGTCACCAGCACCTGAAGCTGGCGTGTCTACCAATTTCACCACCTGGGCATTATCAACAACGCTTGCGCCGTTGATGGAGCGAACTATACGGAGGGCTTTTTGATCTGTAAACCCCTGATTCGAAAAAATAAAACAAGTTTTCCGTTGAAAATCAGAGGCCTGAAACGAAAAAACCCGCTTTCGCGGGTTTGATCTGAATTTGGTGCCCAGGAGAAGACTCGAACTTCCACGACCTTGCGATCACCAGCACCTGAAGCTGGCGTGTCTACCAATTTCACCACCTGGGCATTATCCAACAACGTTGCCGTCGTCGATGGCGCGCACTATACGGAGGGGATTATGAGCTGTAAAGCCCCGCTATGAAAAAAGCCTGGAAAATTTCGCCAATGGTCGTGCAAGGTGCGCGGAGGGGGCTGCAAAGGGCTTTTAAAAGCTTGTTGACGTCTGAAATTTCCCGTTTCAATACGCGTATGCCAAACTAACCCGCATATAGACAAGGTGAAAACTCTCTAATGGCCGATTGGCAGTCCCTCGATCCCGAGGCCGCTCGTGAAGCGGAAAAATATGAAAACCCTATTCCTAGCCGCGAACTGATCCTGGCGCATCTCGCCGATCGGGGTTCGCCTGCTAGCCGCGAGCAGTTGGTCGAAGAATTCGGTCTGACCACCGAAGACCAGCTCGAAGCCCTGCGCCGCCGCCTGCGCGCCATGGAGCGCGACGCACAACTGATCTACACCCGCCGTGGCACTTACGCGCCGGTGGACAAGCTCGACCTGATCCTCGGCCGCATTGCCGGCCACCGTGACGGCTTCGGCTTCCTGATACCGGACGACGGCAGCGACGACCTGTTCATGAGCCCGGCGCAAATGCGCCTGGTGTTCGACGGTGACCGTGCCTTGGCTCGCGTTTCCGGCCTGGACCGTCGCGGTCGCCGTGAAGGCGTGATCGTCGAAGTGGTTTCCCGTGGTCACGAGACCATCGTGGGTCGCTACTTCGAAGAAGGCGGCATTGGTTTTGTCGTGCCGGACAACCCCAAGGTGCAGCAGGAAGTGCTGATCACCCCGGGCCGCAACGCCAACGCCAAGATCGGTCAGTTCGTCGAGGTGAAAATCACCCACTGGCCAACTCCGCGCTTCCAGCCGCAGGGCGATGTGATCGAAGTGGTCGGCAACTACATGGCGCCGGGCATGGAAATCGATGTCGCGCTGCGCACCTATGACATTCCTCACGTGTGGCCTGAAGCTGTCGTGAAAGAAGCGCGCAAGCTCAAGCCTGAAGTCGAAGAGAAGGACAAAGAGAAGCGTATCGACCTGCGCCATCTGCCGTTCGTCACCATCGACGGCGAAGACGCCCGCGACTTCGACGATGCGGTCTACTGCGAAGCCAAGCCGGGCAAGCTGCGCCTGTTCTCCGGTGGCTGGAAATTGTTCGTGGCGATTGCCGACGTGTCCAGCTACGTGAAGATCGGTTCGGCCCTGGACAACGAAGCCCAGGTGCGTGGCAACTCGGTGTACTTCCCGGAGCGCGTGATTCCGATGCTTCCGGAAGAGTTGTCCAACGGCCTGTGCTCGTTGAACCCGAAAGTCGATCGTTTGGCTATGGTCTGCGAGATGACCATCTCGAAAACCGGCGAAATGACCGATTACCAGTTCTACGAAGCGGTGATCCACTCCCAGGCGCGCCTGACCTACAACAAGGTCAGTACCATCCTGGAGCAGCCGAAAACCAGCGAAGCCAAAGCCTTGCGCGGTGAGTACGGTCATGTCGTACCGCACCTCAAGCAGCTTTACGCGCTGTACAAAGTGCTGCTGGGCGCTCGTCACGTGCGTGGCGCGATCGATTTTGAAACCCAGGAAACCCGGATTGTCTTCGGCTCCGAGCGCAAGATCGCCGCGATCACCCCGACGACCCGCAACGACGCGCACAAGCTGATCGAGGAGTGCATGCTGGCAGCCAACGTGGCCACCGCGGAATTCCTGAAGAAGCACGAGATTCCTGCGTTGTACCGTGTGCACGATGGGCCGCCGCCGGAGCGCCTGGAAAAACTGCGCGCCTTCCTCGGCGAGCTCGGCCTGTCCCTGCACAAAGGCAAGGACGGCCCGACGCCGAAGGACTACCAGGCTCTGCTGGCCAGCATCAAGGACCGTCCGGATTACCACGTGATCCAGACCGTCATGCTGCGCTCCCTGAGCCAGGCGGTGTACAGCGCTGACAATCAAGGGCACTTCGGCCTGAATTACGAGGCGTACACCCACTTCACCTCGCCGATTCGCCGTTACCCGGACCTGCTCACGCACCGCGCAATCCGCAGCGTGATCCACTCCAAGCAGAACACCCCGCACGTCAAGCGCGCCGGTGCCATGACCATTCCGAAGGCGCGGATCTATCCGTACGACGAAGCGGCCCTGGAACAACTGGGCGAACAGTGCTCCATGAGCGAGCGCCGCGCCGACGAAGCTACCCGCGACGTAGTGAACTGGCTCAAGTGTGAGTTCATGAAGGACCGCGTAGGCGAGTCCTTCCCGGGCGTGATCACTGCCGTTACCGGCTTTGGCCTGTTTGTGGAGCTGACCGACATCTATGTCGAAGGCCTGGTGCATGTCACCGCCTTGCCGGGCGACTACTACCACTTCGACCCTGTGCATCACCGCTTGGCGGGCGAGCGCACGGGTCGCAGCTTCCGTCTGGGCGACACCGTGGAAGTGCAGGTCATGCGCGTCGACCTCGACGAGCGCAAGATCGACTTCGGTATGTCCGACAAGCCCGCCGAGGCACCGACTGGCCGTAAAAAACGCGGCAGCGAAACCGCAGCGCCGGCAGCCAAAGGCAAAGGTGCTCCCGCGAAAGCAGCGGCCGTCGAGCCTGCACCTGCCAAGGCCGGTCGTCGTTCTTCTGCCAAGGACAAGGCCCCCGAAGCCTACCGCCCAAGCGATGCAGCGGCGAAAAACGCCGAGCTGCGCAAGAGCCGCGAGTTGAAGCAGCAGCTGCTCAACGAAGCCAAAAGCGGTGGTAAAGCGGCGTCTGGGGGAAAGTCCCACGGGGCGGAAAAGCCGTCGAGCAAGCCAAGTAAACACCGTAAAGGCCCGCCAAAAGCGGGTTCGGCTCCCGCGAAAAGCGGCGGGTCGCGCAAACCTAAGGCCAAGTCATGAGTCTGGAAAAAATCTACGGCGTCCACGCCGTAGAAGCACTGCTGCGTCACCACCCTAAGCGCGTCAAGCAAGTATGGCTGGCCGAAGGCCGCAGCGAGCCGCGCGTGCAAGCGCTGGTCGAGCTGGCCACCCAAAACAAGGTTGCCATCGGCCAGGCCGAGCGTCGTGAAATGGACGTGTGGGTGGAGGGCGTTCACCAGGGCGTGGTTGCGGACGTCAGTCCGAGCCAGGTCTGGGGCGAAGCGATGCTCGACGAGCTGCTCGACCGTACCGAAGGCGCGCCGCTGTTGCTGGTGCTGGACGGCGTGACCGACCCGCACAATCTTGGCGCTTGCCTGCGTTCGGCGGATGCTGCCGGCGCGCTGGCGGTGATCGTGCCCAAGGACAAGTCGGCGACCCTGACGCCGGTCGTGCGTAAAGTCGCCTGCGGCGCGGCGGAAGTAATTCCGCTGGTGGCCGTGACCAACCTGGCGCGTACCCTGGAGAAGCTCCAGCAGCGCGGCCTGTGGGTCGTGGGTACGGCGGGGGAGGCCGAGGTCAGCATTTATGACCAGGACCTCACTGGCCCGACCATCCTGATCATGGGTGCCGAAGGCAAGGGCATGCGCCGCCTGACCCGTGAACATTGCGATTACCTGGTGCACTTGCCGATGGCCGGTAGCGTCAGCAGCCTCAACGTGTCGGTCGCCACCGGCGTCTGCCTGTTCGAAGCCCAGCGCCAGCGCGGCGCCAAGGCCAAGACCAAGAAGTAACCGCCCTCCTTGTAGGAGCCGGCTTGCCGGCGATAGCGCTAGATCGGTCGCAATCAATGTGGCAGATCCACCGCCATCGCCGGCAAGCCGGCTCCTACAATGGTTTTTGGGTGTTTAGGTGGTTGTTCAAATAATCACCAATCACCTTGCGCGCTTCCTCCCCCTTCTCTACAATTGCGCCCCTTGCCTTCCTGGCAGGCACCGATGTGCCTCCCTGCGGCAAGATCCATAAGTGTCATTCACTCCTTGTCTGACCGTTTTTGAGCGGCAGGCTACAACCCGTAAGGAGCATTCATGCGTCATTACGAAATCATCTTTTTGGTCCACCCGGATCAAAGCGAGCAAGTCGGCGGCATGGTTGAGCGTTACACCAAGCTGATCGAAGAAGACGGCGGCAAAATCCACCGTCTGGAAGATTGGGGCCGTCGTCAACTGGCCTACGCAATCAACAATGTTCACAAGGCTCACTACGTGATGCTGAACGTTGAGTGCACTGGCAAGGCCCTGGCCGAGCTGGAAGACAACTTCCGCTACAACGATGCAGTGATCCGTAACCTGGTCATCCGTCGCGAAGAAGCCGTTACCGGCCAATCCGAGATGCTCAAGGCTGAAGAAAACCGCAGTGAGCGCCGTGAGCGTCGCGACCGTCCTGAGCACGAAGGCGCTGATAGCGTTGATAGTGATGACAGCGACAACAGCGATAACGCTGACGAGTAATCCACGGACCTTTTAAGGAGCCTATCAAATGGCACGTTTCTTCCGTCGTCGTAAATTCTGCCGCTTCACCGCTGAAGACGTGAAAGAGATCGATTACAAAGATCTCAACACTCTGAAAGCCTACGTATCCGAGACCGGCAAAATCGTTCCAAGCCGTATCACCGGTACCAAAGCACGTTATCAGCGTCAGCTGGCCACCGCTATCAAGCGCGCCCGCTTCCTGGCCCTGCTGGCCTACACCGACAGCCACGGCCGCTGAGACCGGGCAGTCGACAAGTAGTAAGGGATTGAATGCATGCGCGCCTTAGCTGAGTTCATCATGCGCGGTCGCGTGCAGGCCACTCTGGTAGTGGCTGGATGTGCAGCATTGCCGTTGTTGTATTGGTTGGGTGCTGCCGCTGGATGCCTTGTGCTCCTGCGGCGCGGTTTGCAGGATGCCTTTGGCGTCCTGGCCCTGGGAGTGGTGGCTGCCTTGATCTGGTGGCTGCAACTGGGCGAACCCAAAGTGCTTCTGGTGCTGCTGGGGTCGTCGAGCCTTGCGTTGGTTTTGCGCGCAAGTGAGTCCTGGGTCCGCACGCTGCTGGTCAGCGTGGCATTGGGGTTGGTGTTTTCGGTGTTGATTGACGCGGCTTTCCGCCCGCAGATCGAGGCGCTGTCGCAAGAGATCGTCAAGATCCTGCCGATGGCCCTCGGGGAACTCTACCAGCAGCTGTCGGTAGAAGAGCGAGCGCGACTGGCAACACTGATTGCACCGGCCCTGATCGGCCTGATGGCGGTAATGATGCAGATCGTCAGTTTGCTGAGCCTGATGCTTGGGCGATATTGGCAGGCGTTGTTGTACAACCCGGGTGGATTTGGTCGCGAGTTTCGCCGTATCAGAATCCCCGTGGGCCCGGCGATGTTGCTGCTGGCACTCATGGTGGTCGGACCGTACTTCGGTTCACATGCCACCTTGCTGTTGCTGTTTTGCAGCGTACCGCTGGTGTTTGCCGGGCTGGCCCTGATTCACGGGCTGGTCGCGCAGAAGCGCCTGGCCAGGTTCTGGCTGGTGGGGTTGTACGTAACGATGTTGGTGTTCATGCAGCTGATCTATCCGTTACTCGTGGTCTTGGCCATTGTCGACGGCCTGATTGATTTTCGCGGTCGTCTGGCGCCGAAAGACGCCGATAGCGCGAACGGTGAAGGTTAAAAGTTAGAGGATTTTCACATGCAACTGATCCTTCTGGAAAAAGTCGCCAACCTGGGCAACCTGGGCGACAAAGTGAACGTTAAGGCCGGCTACGGTCGTAACTACCTGCTGCCATACGGCAAAGCCACCGCTGCAACCGCTGCCAACCTGGCTGCGTTTGAAGAGCGTCGTGCTGAGCTGGAAAAAGCAGCAGCAGACAAAAAAGCTTCGGCCGAAACTCGCGCTGCCCAACTGGCTGAGCTGGAAGTGACTATCACTGCCACCGCCGGTGACGAAGGCAAGCTGTTCGGTTCGATCGGCACCCACGACATCGCTGATGCACTGACCGCCTCCGGCGTTGAAGTGCAGAAGAGCGAAGTTCGTCTGCCGAACGGCACCATCCGCAACGTAGGCGAATTCGACGTAGCCGTGCACCTGCACGCCGAAGTTGAAGCCACCGTACGCGTTGTCGTGGTAGCAGCTTAAGCACTGCCTAACTGACTGGCACCTCGCGTGCCAGGCGGTTAACATCGGGCACGATCCTGTTTACAGGTCGTGCCTTTTGTTTTTCTAGAAACCCCAAATTCCAAGTGGCCATGAACGATATTTCAGCTCCTGAGCAATACGATCTGCAAACCGCTGCCCTGAAGGTGCCGCCGCATTCCATCGAGGCCGAACAGGCCGTGCTCGGTGGTTTGATGCTGGACAACAACGCCTGGGAACGCGTGCTGGATCAAGTCTCGGACGGTGATTTCTATCGTCATGACCACCGCCTGATTTTCCGCGCCATTGCCAAGCTGGCCGACCAGAACTCGCCGATCGACGTGGTGACCCTGGCCGAGCAGTTGGACAAGGAAGGCCAGACCTCCCAGGTCGGTGGCCTGGGCTACCTGGGCGAGCTGGCGAAGAACACGCCGTCCGTCGCCAACATCAAGGCCTATGCCCAGATCGTTCGCCAGCGGGCCACGCTGCGCCAACTGATCGGCATCAGCACCGAGATCGCCGACAGCGCTTTCAACCCTGAAGGGCGTACGGCCGAAGAGATCCTCGATGAGGCTGAGCGCCAGATCTTCCAGATCGCCGAGGCACGCCCGAAAACCGGTGGCCCGGTAGGCGTCAACGAGCTGTTGACCAAGGCCATCGATCGCATCGATACCCTGTTCAACACCGATGCCGCCATCACCGGTATTTCCACCGGTTATGCCGACCTGGATGAGAAAACCAGCGGCCTGCAGCCCTCCGACTTGATCATCGTTGCCGGTCGTCCGTCCATGGGTAAGACCACCTTCGCGATGAACCTGGTGGAAAACGCCGTGTTGCGCAGCGACAAGACGGTATTGGTGTACTCCCTCGAGATGCCAGGCGAATCGCTGATCATGCGGATGCTCTCGTCCCTGGGCCGTATCGACCAGACCAAGGTGCGTTCCGGCCAGCTGGAAGACGACGACTGGCCGCGCCTGACCTCGGCGGTTAACCTGCTCAACGACCGCAAGCTGTTCATCGATGACACTGCGGGTATCAGCCCTTCAGAGATGCGTGCGCGGACCCGCCGCCTGGCGCGTGAGCACGGCGACATTGCGCTGATCATGATCGACTACCTGCAGTTGATGCAGATCCCGGGTTCCAGCGGTGACAGCCGGACCAACGAGATTTCCGAGATCTCCCGGTCCCTCAAGGCCCTGGCCAAGGAATTCAACTGCCCGGTGGTGGCGCTGTCCCAGCTCAACCGTTCCCTGGAGCAACGCCCCAACAAGCGCCCGGTGAACTCCGACTTGCGGGAATCCGGCGCGATCGAGCAGGACGCCGACGTCATCATGTTCGTGTACCGCGACGAGGTGTACCACCCCGAGACCGAGCACAAGGGCATCGCCGAGATCATCATCGGCAAACAGCGGAACGGCCCCATCGGCTTTATTCGCCTGGCGTTCATCGGTAAGTACACGCGCTTCGAAAACCTCGCGCCGGGCAGCTACAACTTCGACGACGACGAGTAGTTTCAAGCGCCTGTAAGGGCGTCATCGCAGGCAAGCCAGCTCCCACCTTTGGAATGCGTTCCCCTGTGGGAGCTGGCTTGCCTGCGATGGCGTCACCACAATTCCGACTACTGCCGTCGGAATTGGTCAAAATTTGTGCTATATTCCGCGCCCGCGATTTTTCATCTCCACACCGGTCACCGTCATGCAAACAGCCAAGCCGTTATTTGACTATCCCAAGTACTGGGCCGAATGTTTCGGTCCTGCGCCATTCCTGCCGATGAGCAGGGAGGAGATGGATCAGCTTGGCTGGGATTCCTGCGACATCATCATCGTCACCGGTGATGCCTACGTTGACCATCCTTCGTTCGGCATGGCGATCATTGGCCGGCTGCTGGAGTCCCAAGGCTTTCGCGTCGGGATCATTGCCCAGCCGAACTGGCAGTCCAAAGACGACTTCATGAAGCTCGGCGAGCCGAACCTGTTCTTCGGCGTCGCGGCCGGCAACATGGACTCGATGATCAACCGCTACACCGCCGACAAGAAAATCCGTTCCGACGACGCCTACACACCCGGCGGCATGGCCGGCAAACGCCCGGACCGCGCGAGCCTGGTGTACAGCCAGCGTTGCAAGGAGGCCTACAAGAACGTGCCGATCGTGCTCGGCGGCATCGAAGCTTCCCTGCGTCGCATCGCCCACTACGACTACTGGCAGGACCGCGTGCGCAACTCGATCCTGATCGACGCCACCGCCGATATCCTGCTGTATGGCAATGCCGAGCGCGCCATCGTCGAAGTGGCCCAGCGCCTTTCGTGGGGCCACAAGATCGAAGACATCACCGACGTGCGCGGCACCGCGTTCATTCGCCGTGATACGCCGGTGGGCTGGTACGAAGTGGACTCCACGCGTATCGACCGTCCGGGCAAGATCGACAAGATCATCAACCCGTACGTAAACACCCAGGACACCCAGGCCTGCGCCATCGAGCAGGAAAAGGGGCCGCAGGATGATCCGGAAGAAGCCAAGGTCGTGCAGATCCTGGCCAGCCCGAAGATGACTCGCGACAAAACTGTGATCCGCCTGCCTTCGGTGGAAAAAGTCCGTGGCGACGCGGTGCTCTACGCCCACGCCAACCGCGTGTTGCACCTGGAGACCAACCCAGGCAACGCCCGCGCCCTGGTGCAGAAGCACGGCGAAGTGGACGTGTGGTTCAACCCGCCGCCCATTCCCATGACCACCGAAGAAATGGACTACGTGTTCGGCATGCCTTACGCCCGCGTCCCGCACCCGGCGTACGGCAAGGAAAAAATTCCGGCCTACGACATGATCCGCTTCTCGGTGAACATCATGCGTGGCTGCTTCGGCGGCTGCACCTTCTGCTCGATCACCGAGCACGAAGGCCGCATCATCCAGAACCGTTCCGAAGAGTCGATCATTCGCGAGATCGAAGAGATCCGCGACAAGGTCCCGGGCTTTACCGGCGTGATCTCCGACCTTGGCGGCCCGACCGCGAACATGTACCGCATCGCCTGCAAGAGCCCGGAAATCGAATCCGCGTGCCGCAAGCCGTCGTGCGTGTTCCCTGGCATCTGCCCGAACCTGAACACCGACCACTCGTCGTTGATCCAGCTGTACCGCAGCGCCCGTGCGTTGCCGGGCGTGAAGAAGATCCTGATCGCCTCCGGCCTGCGCTACGACCTGGCCGTCGAGTCGCCGGAGTACGTGAAGGAGCTGGTGACCCACCACGTCGGTGGCTATCTCAAGATCGCCCCGGAACACACCGAGGAAGGTCCGCTCAACCAGATGATGAAGCCGGGCATTGGCAGCTATGACAAGTTCAAGCGCATGTTCGAGAAGTACACCAAGGAAGCGGGCAAGGAGCAGTACCTGATTCCTTACTTCATCGCCGCCCACCCCGGCACCACCGATGAAGACATGATGAACCTCGCCCTGTGGCTCAAGGGCAACGGCTTCCGCGCCGACCAGGTGCAGGCGTTCTACCCGTCGCCGATGGCCACTGCCACCGCGATGTACCACTCGGGCAAGAACCCGCTGCGCAAGGTCACCTACAAGAGCGACGCGGTGACCATCGTCAAGAGCGAAGAACAGCGCCGTCTGCACAAGGCGTTCCTGCGCTATCACGACCCGAAGGGCTGGCCGATGCTGCGTGAAGCGCTGACCCGCATGGGCCGTGCCGACCTGATCGGGCCGGGCAAGGACCAACTGATCCCGCTGCACCAGCCAAGCACCGACAGCTACCAGAGCGCGCGTCGCAAGAACTCGACGCCGGCCGGCAGCCACAAGGTCGCCAAGGAAACCACCACCAGGATCCTCACCCAGCACACCGGCCTGCCGCCCCGTGGCAGCGACGGTAGCAACCCGTGGGACAAGCGCGAACAAGCCAAGGCCGCGGCCCAGGCGCGCAACAAGCAGGCCGCCAAGGAGCGCGCCGACGCGGCCAAGGGCAAGGGCGGCAAGCCTGCGCGCAAGCCGGTCGTGCCGCGTTGATTGCAGCCTGAATAAACAAAACGCCAGCCTCGTGCTGGCGTTTTGCTTTCTATTCGGTGGCGAGCCTGTTTGTTAAGGTGGCGCCCATCGAATCGCCATCGCCGGCAAGCCAGCTCCTACCGTTTGAAATGCGTTCCCCTGTAGGAGCCGGCTTGCCGGCGATGAGGCCAGTACGGCCAACATCATCATCAAGGAAGAGCACTCATGGGCAACCCCCTGGCCGGCATCGGCATGGACTTCAACCGTTCCCAATTCATGGCGCGCCAGCGCATCGAAAGCCAGATCAACCTGCCGCGCCTGTTTGCGGCCATCGACGCCGATCCAGGCATCGTCGGTGCAGGCGTGGTGTATATCGACGCCGATTTCAACGTCGTTACCCTGCGTGAATTCAAGCCCATTTGCAGCATCAAGCCCAAGCGCATTATTTTGCGCGAGGCACAGAAGTACATCGCGCCGGCGCAGTTTGCTGAGCATGTGGTGAGTAACCCTCGCGAATCTCGCCTCATCGGTGAAGCCGTGAATACAGGAATCTCCTGCCTGGGCGCTGTCATCAGTTGGGCGGCGATCGCCAGTGGAACAATCCTGGTGCCTTTCAGTGCTGGCGCCAGTTCCGTCATCGTGGTGGTGGGGTATGCAGCTGCCGGCGCCAGTTCGCTCCAGTGTTTCAATGGTATTGCCCGCACAGCGCTGGAAGTTGCCAAGCCAGAGGTAAACGATTGGCTCGACAGCGAAGGCTGGTACCAGAATGCTTCCATTGTGCTGGACGCTGCTTCGCTGGCAGGCGTTGGCGCTTCGGCCCTCACGACGGTCAAGCTGGTCAAGGTCGCTAAGGCCTCGACGGGCAAGAGTCTGCGGGAAGTGCTTCGCGGTTTGAATCGCCAGGAAAGGGCCAAACTGACGAAAGAACTGCTGAGCATCAATGATCCAAGTTTGACCTCGAAGTTGCTCAAGCTCAGGCAGGCATCGGGTGAACTCACCAAGCGTTTCACCCCTACGCAGCTCAAGCACAGTACGACCACCCAAATCAAAGACGTTTTGGGCGCAACGATTGGGTTTGGTGGGAGCGCCTATTCCGGAAACATCAATACCATCGCGATCGGGTTGTACGAGGAGGTAAACGAATGAGCGAATTGATCACGCTACGCGACTTTTTCAGGCAATACTTTCTGACGTTTATGGGCGGCGTATTTGCTGCGTGTTTTTCTTTGGCGTTGGCTGTGGCGCTGGCGTTCATTACCTACTTTCGTGATGCGCCCCTTGCCCAAGTGGGGCTCAAGATCATGTCTGTCGGGGCGCTGCTGGTTCTGTTGACGGTCCACAGCAACTTTATGATTTTGCGAGGCCGACCCTCCTGGGTTTGGGTGATGGTGGGAATCTACGTCGGCTGCCTGCTGTTTGTGTTTCCAATGGTTCAATACCAGCCTCAAAAGGTTCTCTTTGGGTTGGCTCTGTTATTCCCATTGCTCGGATTATTGACACTTAACAGCAAGGTTCAACGAGAGATGCGCCAAAAACTGCTGGAGATCCGCTATCTGCGCCAGGCCGTTATAGCGGCGGATAAAAAGCGTTAGCTCCACTGGTCCGTGCCAGCACCAACCCTGTGGTGGTTTTTTAGTTGTATTCAGTGGCGAGTCCGATGGTTAAAGCTGTGCTCCTTAAGTCGCTTTCGCAGGCAAGCCAGCTCCCACAGTTGACCGCGTTCTTACTTTGAACTCCGGCCAACTGTGGGAGCCGGGCTTGCCCGCGATGGGGCCAGGTTGGTCAGTAGGACTGTATGAGGAAATCAGCGATGAATGAACTACCTGGCATTCGCAGTTTCCTGGCGCAGTACTTCCCGGTTTTCATGGGCGCGATTTTCGCGGCGGTGTTCAGCCTTGTGTTTGCGGTACCGCTGATTTTCGACAGTTATTTCCCACGCTTGCCGATGGACGACAACCTCAAGTATTCCTTCCTGGGTGGCCTTGCGCTGACGTGGGGCATCGTGCAGTGCAATTTCATGATCGCGCGCGGACGGCCGCAATGGGTATGGCCGCTGGTGGCGCTGCTCACACTCTGTGTTCTGGCGGTACTGCCCACCATCGCCTTTGGTCCGCATCTGCTGTCCTATGGATTGAGCGTGCTGTTCCCGCTGTTGGGGTTGCTGCTGCTCAACAGCAAACGCCATTGATTGGGTAGATTCACCACCCATCCGCCTGCGCGCGCCACAAATATGTGCGTCACTCGCACCATGGCACCCCCGTTGGCGCCGTTTTGGTGCTGTACTGCACCGGGTCTTACGATAAAGCGCAATGACCGCCGCTCTGGCATAAGTCTTGCGCGCTTTGTGACCATGCCCTGGCTCGCAGGAGGCCGCCGTGTCGATTCATGTCGCGTTGCACCATGTTACGCATTACCGCTACGACCGCGCTGTCGAACTCGGCCCACAGATCGTGCGGTTGCGCCCGGCGGCCCATAGCCGTACGCGGATTCTGTCCTACGCGCTGAAAGTGCTGCCTGAGCAGCATTTCATCAACTGGCAGCAGGACCCCCAAGGCAATTACCTGGCGCGGTTGGTATTCCCGGACAAGACCGATGAACTGCGCATCGAGGTCGATCTGGTCGCCGAGATGGCGGTGTTCAACCCGTTCGACTTTTTCCTGGAGCCCTACGCCGAGAAAATCCCTTTCAGCTACGCCGCTGATGAACAGCGCGAGTTGGCGCCGTACCTGGAAACCCTGCCGCTGACGCCGAAGTTCGCCGCGTACCTGGCGGGCATCGACCGTACGCCATTGCCGGCGGTGGACTTTCTGGTAGCTCTCAACCAGCGCCTGGCGGCTGATATCGGCTACTTGATCCGCATGGAACCGGGCGTGCAAACCCCGGAATTCACCCTGGAAAACGCCTCCGGCTCCTGCCGCGACTCGGCTTGGCTGCTGGTGCAACTGCTGCGCAACCTGGGCCTGGCGGCGCGGTTTGTGTCCGGCTATCTGATCCAGCTGACCGCTGATGTCAAAGCCCTCGACGGCCCCTCCGGAACGGACGTGGATTTCACCGACCTGCACGCCTGGTGCGAAGTGTATTTGCCCGGCGCCGGCTGGATCGGCCTGGATGCCACTTCCGGGCTGTTTGCCGGTGAAGGGCATATTCCGTTGGCCTGTAGTCCCGATCCATCGTCTGCCGCCCCGATCAGTGGGCTGGTGGAACCGTGCGAGTGCGAATTCACCCACGAAATGTCGGTCGAGCGGATTTGGGAAGCCCCACGGGTCACCAAGCCCTACACCGAGGAACAATGGCTGGCGATCCAGGCCTTGGGCCGTCAGATCGATGGAGACCTGCTCAAGGACGATGTACGCCTGACCATGGGCGGCGAGCCGACCTTCGTGTCCATCGACGACCCCGACGGCGCCGAGTGGAACACCGCTGCGCTCGGGCCGGATAAGCGCCGTCTATCCGCCGAGCTGTTCCAGCGCATGCGCAAGCACTACGCGCCCAAGGGCCTGGTGCACTTCGGCCAGGGCAAGTGGTACCCCGGCGAGCAACTGCCGCGCTGGTCGCTCAATTGCTACTGGCGCCGCGACGGCGTGCCGATCTGGCACAACAGCGCGTTGATCGCCGATGAACAACAGGACTATGGCGCGGATGGCGCCCTGGCCGGGCGTTTCCTGGCCAGCGTCGCGGAACGCCTGAAACTGCCGGCACGCTTTGTGTTCCCGGCCTTCGAGGACAATTTCTATTACCTGTGGCGCGAAGGCGCGCTGCCGCAAAACGTTACCGCCCAGGACCCGCGCCTGAGCGACGACCTGGAGCGCGAGCGCCTGCGCAAAGTGTTCGGCCAGGGCCTGGATAAAATCATCGGCCAAGTGCTGCCGCTGGCGCGCACGGCGGCCAATGACCGCTGGCAAAGCGGGCGCTGGTACCTGCGTGACAACCATTGTCGCCTGGTGCCGGGGGATTCGCCGCTGGGTTATCGCCTGCCACTGGCCTCGCAGCCTTGGGTGACGGCGGCGGAGTATCCGTTTGTGCACCCGACGGACCCTAATCAGGATCAGCCCGAGCTGCCGACCACTTCTCAACTGCAAAGCCACGGCGAACCCGCGCCGAGTGATGAACGCGTGCCGAAGGTGGACGAGTCCGCCGACTGGCTGACGCGCACCGCCCTGTGCGCCGAAGCACGGGAAGGGCGCCTCTACCTGTTCATGCCGCCCTTGGAACGCGTCGAAGATTATCTTGAGCTGGTGGCTGCCATTGAGGCGACTGCCGAAGAACTGCACTGTCCGGTGCTGCTGGAAGGCTATGAGCCGCCAGCGGATACGCGCCTGAGCAACTTTCGCGTCACGCCGGACCCTGGCGTGATCGAGGTCAACGTGCAGCCATCCGCCACGTGGGACGAGTTGGTGGAACGCACCGAGTTCCTCTACGAGGAGGCCCGGCAAACCCGCCTGACCACGGAAAAATTCATGATCGACGGGCGCCATACCGGCACCGGCGGCGGTAACCACTTTGTGCTCGGTGGCGCGACACCCAAGGACTCGCCGTTCTTGCGCCGGCCGGACTTGCTGCGCAGCCTGATCAGCTACTGGCACAACCATCCCTCGTTGTCCTACCTGTTCTCCGGTCTGTTCATCGGCCCGACTTCCCAGGCGCCACGGGTGGACGAGGCGCGCAACGATGCCCTGTACGAGCTGGAAATCGCCTTCGAGCAAATGCCCGGCCCCGGCGAAGAATGCCCGCCATGGTTGGTGGACCGCCTGCTGCGCAACCTGCTGATCGATGTGACCGGCAACACCCACCGCGCCGAGTTCTGCATCGACAAACTCTACTCGCCGGATGGCGCCACTGGCCGCCTGGGCCTGCTGGAGCTGCGCGCGTTTGAAATGCCGCCCCATGCACGCATGAGCCTGACCCAACAACTGCTGCTGCGTGCGCTGGTCGCGCGTTTCTGGCGCGAGCCCTACGCGCCGTCGAAGCTGGCACGTTGGGGCACAGAGCTACACGACCGTTTCCTGTTACCGCACTTTATCGAGCAGGACTTCGCCGACGTGATCGTCGAGCTCAACGCCGCGGGCTACCCGCTGCGCGCCGAATGGTTTGCCGCGCACCTGGAGTTCCGCTTTCCCAAGGTGGGCGACTATGCCGTCAGTGGTATCGAACTGGAGCTGCGCCAGGCCCTGGAGCCCTGGCACGTATTGGGCGAGGAGGGCGCGGTGGGTGGCACGGTGCGCTATGTGGACTCATCGCTGGAACGCTTGCAGGTGAAGTTGAGCGGCTTGGCGCCTCAGCGTTATCTGCTGACCTGCAACGGTATTCCGGTGCCGTTGCAGCCCACTGGCCGAGTCGGTGAGTTCGTCGCCGGCGTGCGTTACCGCGCCTGGCAACCTGCCAACTGCCTGCAACCGACCATCCCGGTGCATGCGCCGTTGGTGTTCGATCTGCTGGATACCTGGATGCAACGCTCGTTGGGCGGTTGCCAGTACCATGTCGCCCATCCGGGCGGGCGCAATTACGACAGCTTGCCGGTAAATGCCAATGAGGCAGAGAGCCGGCGCATGGCGCGGTTTTTCCGGTTGGGGCATAGCCCGGGGAAGCTCGACGTGCCGACGGTTGTCATTAACGACGAATTGCCGATGACCCTGGATCTACGTCGTTTCCCCAATAAAAATGACTGAACGCTATCCCCTGTGGACGCTAGCTTTTGTGGTGAGCGAGCTTGCCTCGCGCGGGGCAAGCCCGCTCACCACAAAAGCCGGGGGCTACAGGGGATTTGCAGTGTTTGTTGAGTTAATCTGAGCCCCCTTGCCTCTGCCGAGCGTTCCATGTCCGACTTGCTCGACCGTTACCCGCTGACCGCGGGCACTTATCACGAACTGCTGGATGATAGCGGCGCGGTACGTGCCCATTGGCGGCGTCTGCTCGACCACCTGCAACGCAGCACGCCCGCGCAACTGGCCCAGCGCCAGGCACTGCTGACCCGGCAGATCCAGGAAAACGGCGTGACCTACAACGTCTATGCCGACCCCAAGGGCGCCGACCGCCCGTGGGAGCTGGACCTGCTGCCCCATGTGCTCGCCGCCGATGAATGGCGGCACCTGTCGGCCGGTATCGCCCAGCGTGCGCGCTTGCTCAATGCCGTGCTCGCCGACCTGTACGGCCCGCAACGCCTGATCAAGGAAGGCTTGCTGCCGGCCGAACTGGTGTTCGGGCATAACAACTTCCTGTGGCCGTGCCAGGGCATCCAGCCGCCGGACGGTGCGTTCCTGCACCTGTACGCCGTGGACCTGGCGCGCACGCCGGATGGCCGTTGGTGGGTGACCGCCGACCGTACCCAGGCACCATCTGGCGCCGGTTACGCGTTGGAAAACCGTACCATCGTGTCCCGGGCATTCCCGGATCTTTACCGGGACCTGCAGGTTCAGCACCTCACCGGTTTCTTCCGCACCTTGCAGGAAACCCTGGCCCGTCAGGCGCCCGGTGATGACCAGCCGCCGCTGATCGTGCTGCTCACGCCGGGCCGGTTCAACGAAAGCTATTTCGAGCACCTCTACCTCGCCCGCCAGCTTGGCTACCCGCTGGTCGAAGGGGGGGATCTTACGGTGCGCGACAGCACCGTGTTCCTGAAAACCCTCAGTGGCCTGCGTCGGGTGCACGCGATCATGCGCCGCCTGGATGACGACTTCTGCGACCCTCTGGAGCTGCGTACCGACTCGGCCCTCGGCGTGCCCGGCCTGCTCGATGCCGTGCGCCAAGGCAATGTGCTGGTGGCCAATGCCCTGGGCAGTGGCGTGCTGGAGTCCCCAGGCTTGCTGGGTTTCCTGCCCAAGATCAACGAATTCCTGTTTGGTGAAGAACTGATCCTGCCGTCCATCGCCACCTGGTGGTGCGGTGAAGCGCCGGTACTCGCTGAAGCGCTGGAGAAACTGCCGGAGCTGCTGATCAAACCGGCGTTTCCGTCGCAGAGTTTCGCGCCGGTATTTGGCCGTGACCTGAACGACGAACAGCGCCAGGCCCTGGCCGAGCGCATGCGCGCGCGTCCGTACGCTTACGTCGCCCAGGAACTGGCGCAACTGTCCCAGGCACCGGTCTGGCATACCGTGGATGACCACCTGCAACACCGCGCCATCGGCATGCGCGTGTACGCCGTGGCCAGCGACGAGGGTTACCGCGTGCTGCCCGGCGGCCTGACGCGGGTGGCCGCCGAGGCTGATGCCGAAGTGGTGTCGATGCAACGTGGCGGCGCCAGCAAGGACACCTGGGTGCTCGGCGAACGCGCCGCCGGCGGTGAGCACTGGCGCGCGCAGCGGGCGATTGGTGCCCATGACCTGGTGCGCCGCGATCCTTACCTGCCGTCCCGCGTGGTGGAAAACCTGTTCTGGTTCGGGCGTTACTGCGAGCGCTGCGATGACAGCGCGCGCTGGCTGCGTATCGTGCTGGCGCGCTATGTGGACGGCGATGACCCGTTGGCCTTGCAGGCTGCAGTCGAGCTGGGCGAAAACCTGCGACTGTTGCCGGAGGAGGGCGAGTTGCCCGAACGCCTGCTGGCGGCGCTGCTCGGCGATGACTGGCCTTCGAGCCTGCGCGCCAACCTGCAACGCTTGCAGTGGGCCGCGTCCCAAGTGCGCGGCAAGTTGTCCCGGGAGAACTGGCAAGCCTTGGTGGAGCTGCAACGCGAAGCCGTGGAGCTGGAAAGCGACGCCCCGGATTTTGGCGAGTTACTGGATTTCCTCAACCGCCTGGTGATGTCCCTGGCGGCACTGTCCGGGTTTGCCCTGGACGACATGACCCGCGACGAAGGCTGGCGCTTCTTGATGATGGGCCGGCGCATCGAGCGCCTGCAATTTCTGAGCAGCAGCCTCGCGGCGTTCCTGCGTGGCGTGGCGGTGTTCGACCAGGCGGGGCTGGAGTGGTTGCTGGAACTGGGCAACAGCAGCATCACCTATCGTTCGCGCTACCTGGCGGTGCCGCAGTTGATCCCGGTCCTCGACCTGCTGCTGCTGGACGAGCAGAACCCCCATGCGGTGCTGTTCCAGCTCAAGCTGGTGAGCCGCACCCTGCGCCGTCTCAACGACGATTTCGGCGTGGCGCGGGAAACCGGTCTGGCCCCGCTGGTCGAGCGCCTGGCGCGATTCGACCTGGGCTGCCTGGAGAACCCGTTGTTTGGCGAATCCAGCGTGCGTGCTGCGTTGGATGGCCTGGCCGACCTGCTGCAAGCGGTCGCCGATGAGAGTGGGCAAGTGTCGGATCGCCTGGCCTTGCGCCATTTTGCCCATGTGGATGATGTCAGCCAGCAAACGGTGTCGGTGTGATGAGTGCGCGCTACCAGATTTTCCACGATACCCATTATCACTACGACAGCCCGGTGTCCCTGGCCCAGCAGTTGGCGCACCTGTGGCCACGGCCTTGCGCCTGGCAGCGTTGCAGCTCGCAACAACTGGAGATCAGCCCGGAGCCAACGTCGCGACGTGATGAGCTGGATGTATTCGGCAATCCCATCACCCGCCTGGCGTTCGAGCGGCCCCATGATGAACTGCTGGTGAATGCCGGGCTGACCGTGGAAGTGCTGGCGCGGCCGACGCTGGATTTCCAGCAATCGCCCGCCTGGGACCAGACCCGCGACAGCCTGACTTACCGCAGCCAGTCCATGCCCCCAGAGCTGATCGAAGCCTGCCGCTACCGCTTCGAATCGCCTTACGTGCACTTGAAGAAAACTTTCGTCGAGTTCTCCGAAAGCTGTTTTCCCCCTGGCGAGCCGTTGCTGCTGGGCGTGCAGGCGTTGATGGAAAAGATCTTCAGCGAGTTCACCTTCGATGCCGAGGCCACCCAGGTCGCCACGCCGCTGGTAGAAGTACTGGAGCGCCGACGCGGCGTGTGCCAGGACTTCGCCCACCTGATGCTCGCCTGCCTGCGCTCGCGTGGCCTGGCGGCGCGCTATATCAGCGGCTACCTGCTCACCCAGCCACCGCCCGGCCAGCCACGGCTGATCGGCGCCGATGCGTCCCATGCGTGGGTGTCGGTGTATTGCCCGGTTTCAGGCTGGGTGGATTTTGATCCGACGAACAATGTGCAGCCGGCACTGGAGCACATCACCCTGGCCTGGGGCCGGGACTTTTCCGATGTGTCGCCGTTGCGCGGGGTGATTCTGGGGGGAGGGAGCCATGACCCGGAAGTACGGGTGACGGTGATGCCGCTGGAATAACGGGCTTGCTGTAGTGAGCGGGCTTGCCCGCGCTGGGCTGCGAAGCAGCCCTCAAGCCTGACACCACGGTCTTTCGGGTGTTCTGGTGGGAGCGTAACGGGGCTGCTTCGCAGCCCAGCGCGGGGCAAGCCCGCTCACCACAGCAAGCCCGCTCACTGCAACAAGCCCGTTCGCCACAGTAAGTTCGCTCACCACAAGGTGGGAGCGATCAATTATTCAGCTGGATCTTTTGGCGTTTCGGTCTCGTCGTTCGTTACTTCACCATCTGCATCCGGGTTGAGCCCGCCGGCCTCTTCTTCTGCAGCGGCTTTCTTGCGTTGCAGTTTTTCCTCTTTCTTCTGCTCCTTGGCCAAGTCTCTCTGACGTTTGGCGAAGGAGTAATTAGGTTTGGCCATGGGCGATCCTCTAGGGTCGAAGGTGAGGGTGGCGGCGCGCAGCTGCCTTGGGACGACATGGTAGCAGCTTCAGAGTGCGCTTGGCCTTCACTTACCGCAGGCGTAGGCGGCCAGCAGGCCGTTGAACAGTTGGTTGAGGTGCATGGCTCGGACTCCGATGGGTGATGTGCCGATCATAGTCAGGTGGTTGTACTTTGGCTGGTAGATTGTGTTGATCAGTCTGATAGCCTAAAGTTGTATACAATCTGTTGATGCAGATCATAAGAATTTCTGCCTGTTTCAGGCACCCTTTGTCGCAATACGCGTTTTCTAAACCCTGCCTTGGAGATTCACATGTTTGCCAAACTCGTTGCTGTTTCCCTGCTGACTCTGGCGAGCGGCCAGTTGCTTGCTGCAGAGTGCAAGGTCACTGTCGACTCCACTGACCAAATGTCCTTCAACACCAAAGCCATTGAAATCGACAAGAGCTGCAAGACATTCACCGTCGAGCTGACTCATTCCGGCAACCTGCCGAAAAATGTCATGGGCCATAACTGGGTACTGACCACTGCTGCTGACATGCAACCGGTCGCCACTGACGGCATGGCTGCCGGCATCGACAAGAACTACCTGAAAGACGGCGACACTCGCATCATCGCCCACACCAAGATCATCGGTGCCGGTGAGAAAGACTCGGTGACCTTCGACGTGTCGAAGCTGGCTGCCGGGACTGACTACGCGTTCTTCTGCTCGTTCCCGGGCCACATCTCGATGATGAAAGGCACTGTGACCGTCAAGTAAGACCGCGTCATCGTTCATCGCAGGCAAGCCAGCTCCCACACTCGACCGCGTTCTCATTTTGGACATCGGTCAACAGTGGGAGCTGGCTTGCCTGCGATGGCAATCTAACGATCAATACAACACTCTCTGGCTCACCTCACGGCGCAAACGGCATGACCCGCTTGTGCTCGGTCTTGCGGTACGTGTCACAGATAATCTTGAACGCTTCCTCGCGCACCGGCTCGCCGTGCAGGAACGCATCGATTTCGGCGTAGGTCACGCCATGGGACGCTTCGTCCGGCTTGCCTGGCGACAAGTCTTCCAGGTCGGCAGTCGGAATCTTCTCCACCAACGACTCCGGCGCACCAAAGTGCCGCGCAATCGCACGCACCTGGTTTTTCACCAGGCCGCTCAACGGCGCCAGGTCGCACGCACCATCACCGAACTTGGTGAAAAAACCCATTACCGCTTCCGCCGCATGGTCAGTGCCGATCACCAGGCCACCGGCCGCGCCGGCGATGGTGTACTGCGCCACCATGCGCATGCGCGCCTTGGTGTTGCCCAATACGAAATCGCGGGACACCGCGGCCTTGCCTTCGAACGCCGCCACTTCATTGGCCAGGGATTTCACCGCCGGGCCGATGTTCACCGTGTGGCGCTCGTCCGGCTCGATAAAGTCCACCGAGGCCTGGGCGTCGATCTCATCGAACTGGGTTTCGTACGGCAGGCGCACCGCGATGAAACGGTAGGCCTCATCGCCGGTGCTGGCGCGCAGTTCCTGCATCGCGCGTTGGGCCAGCAGGCCTGCGGTCAGGGAGTCGACGCCGCCGCTGATGCCCAGCACCAACGCCTTGAGCCCGGAATTGCGCAGGCAGTCCTGGATAAAGATCACGCGGCGGGCAACCTCGGCCTCGAGGGCGGCCTGGTCTTTGAACGGCGCTTGGACCTTGAGCTGTTCAGCAATCTCACGCTGTACGGCTTGCATGATTCACTCCTTGCTAGAGATGGCAGGTACTTTGAAAACATGACGCAAATAGGCGACGAAATTCGGGTCGGTGCAATGGGTCTTGCCCGCTTCATCGGAGATCTTCGCGACGGGCTGGCCATTGCAGGCCGTCATTTTAAGCACGATGCTCATCGGCTCGACACCTGGAATGTCGCAGGTCAGGTTGGTGCCGATGCCGAAGCTCACATTGATCCGACCGCGCAGCGCACGGAATATTTCCAGGGCCTTGGGCAACGACAGGCTGTCGGAGAACACCAGAGTCTTGCTCATCGGTTCAATGCCGAGCTTGTGGTAGTGGGCGATGGCTTTTTCTGCCCACTGCACCGGGTCTCCGGAGTCATGGCGCAGGCCGTCGAAGAGCTTGGCGAAGTACAAGTCGAAATCGCCTAGGAACGCGTCGGTGGTGATGCAGTCGGTCAGGGCGATGCCCAGCAGGCCGCGGTATTCGCGGACCCAGCAGTCCAGCGCGGCGATCTGGCTGTCGATCAGGCGCGGGCCGAGTTGCTGGTGGGCCATGATCCATTCGTGGGCCATGGTGCCCAGCGGCTTCATGTCGAACTCGCGGGCCAGGTGCACGTTGCTGGTGCCGACAAAGCGCCCGGGGAAGTCATGCTTGAGCACGCTGACCACTTCTTCCTGCACGCGGTACGAGAAGCGCCGACGCGTGCCGAAGTCGGCCACTTGCAGTTCGGACAGCTCGTCGCTGCTGGCGTTGGCGGTCAGCCAGTCGAACTTGCGGTACAACTGCTCGCGGGCCTGTTCGAGGATCACGGTCTGGTAGCGGTAGCGGTTACGCACTTCGCTGACGATGGCCAGCATCGGCACTTCAAACAGGATCACATGCAGCCACGGCCCGCGCAGGCGGATGAACAACTCGCCGTTCTCGATGCCGGTCTGCACGTAGCGCAGGTTGAAGCGGAACAGCCCGAGGAAGCGCAAAAAGTCCGGCTTCATGAAGCTGATGCGTTCCAGGAAGCCCAGTTGGTCCGGGCTCAGGCTCAGCTCGGCGAGGCGCTCGATCTGGTAGCGGATCTCCGCCAGGTACGGGCGCAGGTCTTCGCTGTTACGGCAACGAAACTCCCATTCAACTTCCACGTTGGGGTAGTTGTGCAGCACCGCCTGCATCATGGTCAGCTTGTAGAAGTCGGTGTCGAGCAAGTTCTGCACGATGCGATCGGCAAACACACTCTCGCTCATAACGGGAATCTCCAGACGGGTCGGCGATGGGCGCCGGCCTTTACGCACAATTAAGGAAGGGGGCTAGTGGCGCATAGACCTGTGGGGTTTTGCCAGTGATTTTTTCGGTAAGGCCACTGGCGCCATCGCAGGCAAGCCAGCTCCCACATTTGAAATGCATTCCAAGCGGTGGGCGCTGGCTTGCCTGCGATGGCGATTCTCCAGGCGCTAAAGCACCTGTTCCATCATCCACTTCACAAAATCGCGCACCTTTGGCACCTCCGCCGAATGCTCCGGATAAGCCAGGTAATACGCATCCTGGCTTGGCATTGCATGCTGCCAGGGGATCACCAGCTTGCCGTCGGCCAGTTCTTCTTCCACCAGGAAACGCGGCAGCAGCGCCACGCCACAACCCACCTGCGCCGCTCGAATGCACATATAGAAGGTGTCGAAACGCGGTCCGTGATAGCTGTGCTCGGTGTGGAAACCCTGGCTGGCAAACCAGTCGTGCCAGCCCTGGGGGCGCGAGGCGTTTTGCAGCAGCACCAGGTCGCTCAGTTGCGTGGGATCGGTGAACGGCTGCGCCGGCAGGCTTTCCGGCGCGCACACCGGCACCAACTCTTCGCTGAACAATTTCAGGCTCTCGGTGCCGGGGCGTGAGCCCTGGCCGAAATAGAAGGCCATGTCGGCCTTGCCTTGCAACAACTCGTCCGGCTCCTGCTCGTTGCACAGGTCCAGGTGGATCTGCGGGTGACGCAGGCGCCAGCCCTTGAGGCGCGGCACCAGCCAGCGTGCGCCAAAGGTGTAGGGCGTGGACACGCGCAGCACTTCGGTCTCGCCGCCGTAGGAGCGCAGGTAGTGGGTGGACATCTCCACTTGGGTGAGGATCTTGCGCACTTCCACCAGGTACAGGTCGCCCGCCGGGGTCATCTGCAAGCGCCGGCGCACCCGGCGAAACAGCAGGTGTTGCAGCAGTTCTTCCAGTTGCGCCACCTGTTTGCTCACCGCGCTTTGCGTGAGGTTCAGTTCCTCGGCGGCGCGGGTGAAGCTCAAGTGGCGGGTGGCGGCTTCGAAACACTGCAGGGCAGTGATCGACGGCAAATGTCTTTTGTTCAGCACGGCACGCCTCTTTTTATTCTTTGCATGAATAAACGGAATGATATCTCGCCTAATCGTCGTTTGTTGGCAAGTCTTGGTCCAGCTACAAATAAGGTCTGGATCGCCGTGCGGGCCGCGGCGCAATTTTTCTGTTTGTAGATTGAAGGAGTGACCCATGGTTGCCGCATTGCTTGATCGTCTCGGGGTAAACCCGGCGCTGTACCAGGCGGGCAAACAGCCCGTGCATTCGCCGATCGATGGCAGCCGCATCGGCAGCGTGCACTGGGAAGGTGCCGCCGAGGTGGAGCAACAGGTCAGTCGCGCCGAGCATGCATTCGAAGCCTGGCGCAAAATACCGGCCCCGCGCCGTGGCGAATTGGTGCGCCAATTTGGCGATGTATTGCGCGAATACAAGGCCGATCTGGGTGAATTGGTGTCGTGGGAAGCCGGCAAGATCACCCAGGAAGGCCTGGGCGAAGTGCAGGAAATGATCGACATCTGCGACTTCGCCGTCGGCCTGTCGCGCCAGTTGTACGGTTTGACCATCGCCTCCGAGCGTCCTGGCCACCACATGCGTGAAACCTGGCACCCGCTGGGCGTTGTCGGCGTGATCAGCGCCTT
Organism: Pseudomonas sp. CHM02; assembly: GCF_000612585.1. Classification (GTDB taxonomy): domain Bacteria; phylum Pseudomonadota; class Gammaproteobacteria; order Pseudomonadales; family Pseudomonadaceae; genus Aquipseudomonas. The sequence goes on along the minus strand of NZ_JFCA01000030.1, from coordinate 56,438 downwards.
TAACTTCCCGGTGGCCGTGTGGGCGTGGAACACCGCCCTGGCCCTGGTGTGCGGTAACGCCGTGATCTGGAAACCGTCGGAAAAGACCCCGCTCACCGCCCTGGCCTGCCAGGCGCTGTTCGAGCGCGTGCTGAAGAAATTCGACGGCGCGCCCGAGTACCTGAGCCAAGTGATCATCGGCGGTCGTGATGCCGGTGCCGCGCTGGTGGATGACCCGCGCGTCGCCCTGATCAGCGCCACCGGCAGCACGCGTATGGGCCGCGAAGTGGCACCGAAAGTCGCCGCACGCTTTGCCCGCAGCATCCTCGAACTGGGCGGCAACAACGCGATGATCCTCGGCCCAAGCGCCGACCTGGACATGGCCGTACGCGCCATCCTGTTCAGCGCCGTCGGCACCGCCGGCCAGCGTTGCACTACGCTGCGCCGCCTGATTGCGCATGAATCGGTCAAAGAGGAAATTGTCACCCGCCTCAAGGCAGCCTATTCCAAGGTGCGCATCGGCCACCCGCTGGAAGGCAACCTGATCGGCCCGCTGATCGACAAGCACGGCTTCGACAACATGCAGGACGCCCTGGAGCAGGCCTTGAGCGAAGGCGGCAAGGTGTTCGGTGGCAAGCGTCAGTTGGAAGACAAATTCCCCAACGCCTACTACGTGTCGCCGGCCATTGTGGAAATGCCCGAGCAGAGCGACGTGGTGTGCACCGAGACCTTTGCGCCGATTCTCTACGTGGTCGGCTACACCGATTTCGCCGAGGCCCTGCGCCTGAACAACGCCGTGCCGCAAGGCCTGTCGTCGTGCATCTTCACCACCGATGTGCGTGAAGCCGAGCAGTTCATGTCGGCCGTGGGCAGTGACTGCGGCATCGCCAACGTCAACATCGGCCCGAGCGGCGCGGAAATCGGCGGCGCGTTTGGCGGTGAGAAAGAAACCGGTGGCGGGCGTGAGTCGGGTTCGGATGCGTGGCGCGGGTACATGCGTCGCCAGACCAATACCGTGAACTACTCGCTGGAGTTACCGCTGGCCCAGGGCATTACCTTCGACTGATTCCTCAAGTCGAAGCGCGGTCAATGTGGGAGCTGGCTTGCCTGCGATAGCATCACCATGGGGTACCTGATACACCGAGGTGCCTGCATCGCAGGCAAGCCAGCTCCCACATTTGATTGGGTTTGCAATTCAAAATAATAGTTGTTTGTTAGGTTTCATCCCGGAGTCTGGCAATGGCACTGCGCGAAACATGTTTGTGGGAACACCTCACCCCTGGCCGGCCGGATCGGGCTGCGCTCAAGGGCGAGGTCAAGGTGGATGTGTGCGTGATCGGCGCCGGGATCACCGGCCTGTCGGCTGCCATTCATTTGCTGGAGCAGGGTAAACGCGTCGCCGTGCTGGAGGCTCATCGCACCGGTCATGGCGGTTCGGGGCGCAATGTCGGGCTGGTCAACGCCGGCATGTGGATCCCGCCGGACGACATCGAAGCCGGTTTTGGCGAGGCGGTGGGCAGCCAGCTCAACCGCATGTTGGGCGCGGCCCCGTCGCTGGTGTTCAGCCTGATCGACAAATACAACATCAATTGCCAACTGCGCCGCGAAGGCACCTTGCACATGGCGCACAATGCCCGTGGCGAGGCGGATTTGCGCAGTCGCGAAGAACAATGGAAGCGCCGTGGCGCACCGGTGGAATTGCTCACGGGCGAGGCCTGCGAGCAGGCCACCGGTACCAGGAAGATCGCTGCCGCCTTGCTGGACCGGCGTGCCGGCACCTTGAACCCGATGGCTTACACCAGTGGTTTGGCCAACGCGGCGGTCGGCCTGGGCGGGCAGTTGTTCGACCATTCTCCCGTCACCCAGCTTGAGCGCCAGGGCGCGCACTGGTCGGTGCAAACCGCACAGGGTTCAGTGCAGGCTGCACAGGTGGTGATCGCCTCCAACGCCTACACCGAAGGCGAATGGACCGAGCTGCGGCGCAATTTTTTCCCCGGTTACTACTATCAGGTCGCGTCGGCTCCGCTGACGGACGAAGCCGCTAAACAGATCCTGCCCGGTGGCCAAGGCTCCTGGGACACGCGCCAGGTGCTGAGCAGCATCCGCCGTGATGCCGATGGTCGTCTGTTGCTCGGCAGCCTGGGCAATGGCAACCAGAAACCGGCGTGGTTCCTCAAGGCGTGGGCCGATCGGGTGCAGCAGCACTACTTCCCATACCTCAAATCGGTGCAGTGGGAATTCACCTGGACCGGCTGCATCGCCTTCACCCCGGACCACTTGATGCGTCTGTTCGAACCCGCCCCTGGCCTGGTGGCAGTAACGGGCTATAACGGCCGTGGCGTGACCACCGGCAGTGTGGTCGGCAAGGCGTTTGCCGACTACTTGTGTCACCAGAATCCCCAGGCGTTGCCGATTCCGTTCGCGCCCATGCAGCCGCTGGCCGGGGTGGGCCTGCGCAGCTGTCTTTATGAAGCTGGATTCTCGCTGTATCACGCTGGGCAATGCCTGAGGATCGTGATCTGATCAGCGAAATACCGCTCAGAAGCCTGCATTTTCTTAGCAGGCTACTAATCTGTATTGGTGCAAGTCGTAGCAGTCACGCACTGTAAATGTGCAGTTCAGTTACGCAGGCTGTTACAGCTGCAGGCGCTGTCGTTTATAGGGCTGGTTGCAGGTGCGACCTGCCGAGGTTGTACTTTTTGGATCCATTGGTTGCACCTTCTGATGCTAGAGGGTTGCACGTCCTGACGAATGGAGGCGAAACGCCTGCAATCACAATGACACCGTGTCTTTTTGAAGAATAAAAACGTAATGGCACGCGCCTTGCTCTCGGCTTTCAGTGAAAAGTTTGAACGCAAGTTGTCGTGCCAAAAATCAAAAATATCGGAGCACCACTCATGTCCCAGACGTTTTACAAGAAAGGTTTTCTGGCCCTCGCCGTTGCAGCGGCGCTGGGTGTTTCTGCGTTTGTTCAAGCTGATGTGAAGATTGGCGTAGCGGGGCCGATGACCGGTGCCAACGCCGCTTTCGGTGAGCAGTACATGAAGGGTGCCCAAGCGGCAGCCGATGTGATCAACAAGGCCGGCGGTATCAACGGCGAGAAAATCGTGCTGGTTGCCGGCGACGATGCGTGTGAGCCCAAGCAGGCCGTGGCCGTGGCCAACCGTCTGGCTGACCAGGACAAAGTGATCGGCGTGGTCGGGCACTTCTGCTCTTCCAACACCATCCCGGCGTCCGAGGTGTATGACGAAGCCGGCATCATCGCGATCACCCCAGGCTCCACCAACCCGCAAGTGACCGAACGCGGCCTGGGCGCCATGTTCCGCATGTGCGGTCGTGACGACCAGCAAGGCATCGTTGCCGGCGACTACATCGTCGATGTGCTCAAGGGCAAGAAAGTCGCGGTCATCAACGACAAGGACACCTACGGCAAAGGCCTGGCTGATGCCACCGCTGCCCAGTTGACCAAGCGCGGCGTCAAGCCAGTGCTGGAAGAAGGCCTGACCCGTGGCGAGAAAGACTTCAGCGCCCTGGTCACCAAGATCCGTTCTACTGGCGCTGACGTCGTGTACTTCGGCGGCCTGCACCCGGAAGCCGGTCCTTTGGTTCGCCAGATTCGTGAAGCCGGTCTGAAAGACGTTAAATTCATGTCCGATGACGGCGTGGTGACCGACGAACTGGTTGCCACCGCTGGCGGTGCGCAGTACGTGGATGGCGTGTACATGACCTTCGGCGCTGACCCGCGCCTGCTGCCAGACAGCAAGGCCGTGGTGGAAGAGTTCCGTAAGAACGGCACCGAGCCTGAAGGCTACACCCTGTACGCCTACGCTTCGGTCCAGGCCCTGGCCGCCGGCTTCAACGGTGCCAAGTCCAACAAGGGCGAAGACGCCGCCAAGTGGCTCAAGGCTCACCCGGTCAAAACCGTCATGGGCGAAAAAGCCTGGGATTCCAAGGGCGACCTGAAAATCTCCGACTACGTGGTTTACCAGTGGGATAAAGACGGCAAATACCACCAGTTGGAAAAACAGAAGTAAGCATTAACGCGACCACGCAGGCGCCACAGATCCACTGTGGGAGCCGGGCTTGCCCGCGATGACGGACTGACAGTCGACACCTGTGTTGAATGTAAAACCGCTATCGCAGGCAAGCCAGCTCCCACAGGGGGTCGAGGTCGCCAGCTGCATCGTGTCCAGCAACGACTCTGTTTTTTCCTCCAGAAGCGCCGCACACCCTCCGGTGTGCAGGTGCTCACCGCGTGAGATTGCGTTATGGATGGTATTTTCCTGCAGCAACTGGTCAATGGCCTGACCCTCGGGTCGGTCTATGGCCTGATCGCCATCGGCTACACAATGGTCTATGGCATCATTGGCATGATCAACTTCGCCCATGGCGAGGTTTATATGATTTCCGCTTACCTCGCGGCGATCAGTCTGGCACTGCTGGCTTACTTCGGCATCGAATCCTTCCCGCTGCTCATTCTCGGCACCTTGATCTTTACCGTCGTCGTCACCGGCGTATACGGCTGGGTCATCGAGCGTGTCGCTTACAAACCGCTGCGCAACTCCACCCGACTGGCACCGCTGATCAGCGCCATCGGCATCTCCCTGATCCTGCAGAACTACGCGCAGATCGCCCAGGGCGCCAAGCAACAAGGTATTCCCACCCTGCTGGCCGGGGCCTGGCGCGTCGATATCGGCAGTGGTTTCGTGCAGCTCACGTACACCAAGGTGTTCATCCTCGTGGCGGCGTTTGCCGGCATGGCGTTGCTCACTTACGTGATCAAATACACCAAGCTCGGCCGCATGTGCCGCGCGACCCAGCAAGACCGCAAGATGGCGTCGATCCTCGGTATCAACACCGACCGGGTGATCTCCTATGTCTTCGTCATCGGGGCCGCCATGGCTGCATTGGCCGGTGTGCTCATCACCCTCAACTACGGCACCTTCGACTTCTATGCCGGCTTCATTATCGGCATCAAGGCATTTACCGCAGCGGTACTCGGCGGCATCGGCTCCCTGCCTGGGGCGATGTTGGGCGGGATCATCCTCGGTATCTCCGAGTCGTTGTTCTCGGGGTTGATCAACTCTGACTACAAAGACGTGTTCAGTTTCTCCCTGCTGGTGGTGATTCTGATTTTCCGTCCCCAGGGCCTGCTTGGTCGCCCACTTGTGGCGAAGGTGTAAACATGTCTGCTGCCAAACCCATCGATATCAAGAAAAGTGTGGTCGATACGGTCCTCGCCGGGCTGATTTCGCTGATCGTGTTCGGTCCGATCGTCGGCGTTGTACTCGACGGCTACAGCTTCAACCTGGAACCGGCCCGCGTGGGCCTGCTGGTGGCCATTGTGATGGTCGGCCGCTTTGCCATGAGCCTGTTCCTGCAAACCCCCAAGGGCCTGAAGATTTTGCAGGGCTTCGAGAGCAGTGGCTCTGGCGTGCATGTGCTGGCGCCGGACTACAAGTCGCGGCTGCGCTGGATCATCCCGGCACTGATCGTGATCGCCATCGTGTTTCCGATCTTCGCCAACAAGTACCTGCTGACCGTGGTGATCCTCGGGCTGATCTACGTGTTGCTCGGCCTGGGCCTCAACATCGTGGTGGGCCTGGCCGGCCTGCTCGACCTGGGTTACGTGGCGTTCTACGCCATCGGCGCCTACGGCCTTGCACTGGGTTATCAATACCTGGGCCTGGGCTTCTGGACCGTGTTGCCCCTGGCGGCCATCGCCGCAGCGTTGGCGGGGTGCATACTCGGGTTCCCGGTGCTACGAATGCACGGTGACTATTTGGCCATCGTGACCCTGGGCTTTGGTGAAATCATCCGTCTGGTGCTCAACAACTGGCTGTCGTTTACCGGCGGACCCAACGGCATGCCGGTGCCCTCGCCGACCTTCCTCGGCCTGGAGTTCGGCAAGCGCGCGAAGGATGGCGGGATTCCCTTCCATGAATTCTTCGGCATCGACTACAACCCCAACATCAAATTCCTGTTCATCTACATCGTGCTGTTCCTGGTGGTGCTGGCCGTGCTGTACATCAAGCACCGCCTGACCCGCATGCCGGTCGGCCGCGCCTGGGAAGCCTTGCGCGAAGATGAAATCGCCTGCCGTTCCATGGGCCTGAACCACGTACTGGTCAAGCTCTCGGCGTTCACCATCGGTGCATCGACTGCCGGTTTGGCCGGGGTGTTCTTCGCCAGCTACCAGGGCTTCGTCAACCCGTCGTCGTTCACCTTCTTCGAGTCGGCGCTGATCCTGGCCATCGTGGTGCTGGGCGGCATGGGCTCGACGGTGGGCGTGGTGATCGCAGCCTTCGTATTGACCGTCGCCCCGGAACTGCTGCGCAGCTTCTCCGAGTACCGCGTATTGCTGTTTGGCGTGTTGATGGTGGTGATGATGATCTGGCGACCACGCGGCCTGATCCGCATCAGCCGCACCGGTGTGACGCCACGTAAGGGGGTAGCGCCATGAGCAAGGAAGTCGTGCTCTCCGTCGAACACCTGATGATGCACTTCGGTGGCATCAAGGCCTTGAGCGATGTGAGCCTCAAGGTCGAACGCAACTCTATCTTCGCCCTGATCGGCCCTAACGGTGCCGGCAAGACCACGGTGTTCAACTGCCTCACTGGTTTCTACAAAGCCAGTGGCGGCAAGATCGAACTCAACATCCGTGGTAAACAGACCAACGTGATCCAACTGTTGGGCGAGCGCTTCAAGGCCACGGATTTCGTGTCGCCAAAAAGTTTTTTCAGTCGCGTGTACTACAAGATGTTCGGCGGCACTCATTTGGTGAACCGCGCCGGCCTGGCACGGACCTTCCAGAACATTCGCCTGTTCAAGGAAATGTCGGTGCTGGAAAACCTGCTCGTGGCGCAGCACATGTGGGTCAACCGCAACATGCTCGCCGGCATCCTCAACACCAAGGGTTACCGCAAGGCCGAAAGCGACGCCCTCGACCACGCCTTCTACTGGCTGGAAGTGGTGGACCTGGTGGACTGTGCCAACCGCCTGGCCGGTGAACTCTCCTACGGCCAGCAGCGCCGCCTGGAAATTGCCCGCGCCATGTGCACCCGGCCGCAGATCATCTGCCTGGACGAACCCGCTGCGGGCCTCAACCCCCAGGAAACCGAAGCCCTCAGCGCGATGATTCGCCTGTTGCGCGACGAACACGACCTCACGGTGGTGCTGATCGAACACGACATGGGCATGGTGATGAGTATTTCCGACCACATCGTAGTGCTCGACCACGGCAACGTGATCGCCGAGGGCGGGCCGGACGCGATCCGCAACGACCCGAAAGTGATTGCCGCCTACCTGGGCGCAGACGAAGAGGAGCTGGTATGAGTGCACCTATCCTCGAAATGAAGGACCTGGACGTGTTCTATGGCCCGATCCAGGCCCTGAAGAAAGTCTCGCTGCACATCAACGAAGGCGAAACCGTCAGCCTGATCGGCTCCAACGGCGCGGGCAAGTCCACGCTGCTGATGTCGATCTTCGGCCAGCCACGGGCCGAGTCGGGACAGATCATCTACAACGGCGTCGACATTACCCACAAGTCGTCCCACTACATCGCCTCCAACGGCATCGCGCAGTCGCCGGAAGGGCGGCGGGTGTTCCCCGACATGACCGTCGAGGAAAACCTGCTGATGGGCACCATCCCGATTGGCGACAAGTTTGCCCAGGAAGATATGCAGCGCATGTTCGAGCTGTTTCCACGGCTCAAGGAGCGGCGCAACCAGCGTGCGATGACCATGTCGGGTGGCGAACAGCAAATGCTCGCCATCGCCCGCGCCCTGATGAGCCGGCCCAAGCTGTTGCTGCTGGACGAGCCGAGCCTGGGCCTGGCGCCGATTGTGGTGAAGCAGATCTTCTCGACCCTGCGCGAGCTGGCGTCCACCGGGATGACCATCTTCCTGGTGGAGCAGAACGCCAACCACGCGCTGCGCCTGTCGGACCGTGCGTATGTGATGGTCAACGGCGAGATCCGCCTGACCGGCACCGGCAAGGAATTGCTGGTAAACGAGGAAGTGCGCAACGCCTACCTCGGCGGGCATTGATCTAACCACCCTTTGTAGGCGCCGGCTTTGTGTGGGAGCTGGCTTGCCTGCGATGCAGACACCTCGGTCTGTCAGTTACACCGAGGCGATGCCATCGCAGGCAAGCCAGCTCCCACATGAGGCGGTTCCCACATTCCTTTTTGTGCTATCCACAGACCATTCTGGAAATTGTGGAAAACAAATCTGGCTCCTCTCCAAAGCGCGACATATAGCCGCCGCAAATCCCTGTTTTGTCACAGTTTTGACTTGTCCCCATCCGCTGTGGAACCGGCTGTGGGTAACGTGGGAGTAGCTGGCTGAACGCCAATGAATACGTGGCCTGCAGCGCGATGGTTGTTTTTTGATCAGGCGGTTTTTGCTCGCCCGACGAGCACTTTGTCAACCTGTTTAAAGACACAGGTATATGACCGGAATATGTCTCGCCAGCCTGTGGATAAGTCTGTGACTAAACTCTGGAAAGACGGCCGCAGAGGCCGGAATGACTGGCCTGGAGCCATCGTTGTGGTTTTCCGTTAGTCGAAGGGCCTACATACGCTCCGGCCGAGGTCAAGCAAAAAACTTTCTAAAACCCTCTGTAACCCTTGTGTATAGAGGCCTGAGGCATTTTGCACTTGCCCCCAAAGACTGTGGGCGCAGCTGTGGATAACCTGCGCGCATATAGCTACAGGCCGCGCTGCATAAGGCGTTGCTCGTGATGGTTAAAAAGTGATCAGCTGTAAATGAAGTTGTGCGCATAGCGGTTGCCGCCATCGCGGCGTAAGGGCATTCTGCTGGCTGATTTTTTTCCCCGATGCCCGCAAGGAGAACACCATGTCCAACACGCTGTTTATTACTGGCGCAACCTCAGGTTTCGGCGAAGCCTGCGCCCGTCGTTTTGCCGAGGCCGGCTGGAAACTGGTGCTCACGGGGCGTCGCGGTGACCGCCTGAATGCGCTGGTCGAAGAGCTTTCCAAGCAGACCGAAGTGCATGGTTTGGTCGTGGACGTGCGTGACCGCAAGGGCATGGAAGACGCCATCGCCAACCTGCCGCCAGCCTTCGCCACACTGCGCGGGCTGATCAACAACGCCGGCCTGGCCGTGGGCACCGACCCTGCGCCCAAGTGCAGCCTCGACGATTGGGAAACCATGGTCGACACCAACATCAAGGGCCTGCTGACCACCACCAGCCTGCTGCTACCACGCCTGATCGCCCATGGCCGTGGCGCCGGCATCATCAACCTGGGTTCCATCGCCGGTAGCTACCCGTACCCCGGCAGCCACGTGTATGGCGGCTCCAAGGCGTTCGTGAAGCAGTTCTCGCTGAACCTGCGCTGCGACCTGCAGGGCACCGGCGTGCGCGTCACCAACATCGAGCCAGGCCTGTGCGAGAGCGAGTTCTCGCTGGTGCGGTTCGGCGGTGATCAGGCGCGGTATGACGCGACCTACGCGGGTGCCGAGCCGATCCAGCCACAGGACATTGCCGACACGATCTTCTGGGTGCTGAACACCCCGGCGCATGTGAATATCAACCGGTTGGAACTGATGCCGGTGAGCCAGACCTGGGCTGGATTTGCTATCGAGCGTGGGGCCAAGGGCTGACGCTTCGTCCTGCTGGTTTTTGTGGTGAGCGAGCTTGCCTCGCGCGGGTGCAAGCCCGCTCACCACAGGATCAGGCTTTTACCGGTAATCATGCGGCAAATCGGCCAAAACACGACATAAGGTACACTCCACCCGGTAAAACCTCTCCGCACCGTGCGGATTTAAGGTTTTGACGGGAGGAAATGTGAGTAACCGAGGTGAGCAGGCACTGCTCAAACAATCGACCATCCTGATGTTCGCCGTGGCGATCGCCGGGGTTGTCACGGGTGTGGTATCCGGCGCCCAATCCATTCTGTTCGACGGCTTTTTCTCGCTGATCGCCACCGCCATCAAGGTGTTGATGCTGATCACGGCCAAGCTGATCGCCAAGAAAAGCAACGAGCGCTTCCAGTTCGGCTATTGGCACCTGGAACCCATGGTGCTGCTGATCGAGGGCAGTTTCCTGTTGCTGATCGCCCTCTATGCGTTCCTCAACGGCGTGTTCGGCATTATCAATGGTGGCCGCGAGATCGAGTTGGGGCTGGTGATCATCTACGCGGCGGTGTTTACCGTCGTCGAGTTCGCCTACTTCTTCTACGTGCGCTACCGCAATCGCACGCTGAAATCATCGCTGATCCAGTTCGACAACATCAGTTGGCTGGTGGACGCGATGCTGTCGGTGGGCTTGCTGATCAGCTTTCTGGCGGCACTGTTGCTCAAGTCCCAGGGCTATGGCGAGTGGGCGGTGTACGTCGACCCGTTGATCCTGATCCTGCTGGCCCTGAGCATGCTGGCGCCGGCGTTCAAGATCCTGCGCCCGGCGTTGCGCGAGGTGCTGGGGATTGCGCCGGACCATCTGGATGACAAGGTGCGCGAGGTGATGGACGCGGCGCAGGCCAGACATGGTTTCGACGACTACGTGTCCTACGTGCAAAAGCACGGGCGGGCGCGATTTATCGAAATTCATGTGGTACTGCCGGCGGATTACCCGGTGGCTAACGTCGCCACTCTCGACGGGCTGCGCGAAGAGATATCCACAGGACTCGGCACGCCGGATGCGGCGCGCTGGCTGACGATCAGCTTTACCGGGGATCGCAAGTGGATTGCGTGAGGTCAGGTAGACCGGGGTGACGCCTTCGCGAGCAAGCCCGCTCCCACGAGGGATTACACAACCCTGTAGGAGCCGGCTTGCCGGCGATGAGGCCCTGAAGGTCAGCCCAGATGCCGGACCAGCCCCTGATAGCAAGTCGCCAAATGATAAGGCGTAGTCGACGGCATATCCCGCCGGCTCACCGCTCCCCGGGCATCCAGGCATTCATTCCAGCCTTTTGCATGCAAGAAGTGCTGTTGCAGCGCCAGCAATTGGCGCTGCAGCACCGATTCGCTGTCCGGCCGCAAAGTCAGTGCCCGCAGGTATTCGGCCTGGGCCCAGATCCGCTGGGTGCCGTCGCGCACAGTGCCATCCAGCGCCAACATGCCGCTGACCGCACCGCTGGCGTTATCCACACCCTTGAGCTCGGCGTAGGTGAACGCCCGCGTCAGCGAAGCATGCAGCGGCGTGCCGCGCAGTACATCCGAAGACTCCAGCAAAAAGAACCATTCGAACTGGTGCCCCGGCTCAAACCAGTTATCCACAGCGCCCAGCGGTTTTTCCATCATCACGCCGCTCTGGCGATCAATGAAACGCTGCTGCATGGCCGTCGCCAACGCCAGCAGGGCTGCTTGCACCTGCGCGTCTTCACGCACCGCAAGAGTGGCGAGGAAACCTTCGGCCAGGTGCATCAATGGGTTTTGCAGCGGTCCGGACTTGAGGGACGACCAGTTGCGCTCCAGTACCGCCTCGTACAGACCGTCGCCAGTGGCAAACCGCTCGGCGACCACTTCCAGGGCCGCATTGAGGACGGATTCCACCAGCGGTTCACGCACCTTGGCCCAGTAATGGGCGCAGGCAAAGATGATGAACGCGTGGGTGTAGAGGTCTTTGCGAGTGTCCAGCGGCTGGCCTGCCGGGTCGATGCTGTAGAACCAGCCGCCGTGCTCGGCGTCATGGAAGTGCCGTTGCAGCGAACGGAACAGCGCCGCCGCGCGTTCTTCGGCGAAGACCGCGCCGGGCTCGCCGATCAGGCTGGCGAACAGGTACAACTGGCGGGCGCAGGCCATGGCGCGGTAGCGCTGCGGGGGCAGCGGCTGGTGATCGGCGTCCAGCGCCTCATAGGGCAATGCCAGCTCGGCGTTCCAGCCTGGGCCTTGCCAGAGCGGCACGATCAGGCTGTGGAAGTGCGTGAGCACGGTGTTCAAGGAGGGTTGGGAAGCGCTGGGCATTGGCTGGCGTCGTCACGGCAGGGGTGTAGGCGCGCATGGTATCAGGCTTGGGTTGTGTGGTGTCTTTGAGACCGTCATCGCGGGCAAGCCCGGCTCCCACATTTTTGATTTGCAAACCCAATCAAATGTGGGAGCTGGCTTGCCTGCGATGAGGCCCGTAAAAGCGCAACATCACTCAGCCCGCGAGCAACCACACCCCAGTCGCCGCCGAAGCCGCGCCCGCAATCCGCACCAACGGCGCCGCTGCGGCTGGCAGGAAGCGCACCACGGCATAACCGGCCGCGTGCAGCACCGCCGTTGCACCGACAAACCCCGCCGCATACGCCCAAGGGCTGGACATGTCCGGCAGCTCAAGGCCGTGGGCCACACCATGGAACAGCGCAAACAAGGCCGTCGCCCCGACGGCCACGAACAACGGTGGACGCACCGCCAGTGCCACCGCCAAGCCCAGCGCCAGCACCGACGCGGCAATCCCGCTTTCCAGCGCCGGCAATTCCAGGCCTTCAAAACCCAGCACGCCGCCCACCAGCATGGTGCCCACGAAGGTGCACGGCAGTGCCCAGCGCGCGGCGCCTTTTTGTTGGGCGGCCCACAAGCCGACGGCCACCATGGCCAGCAAGTGGTCGATGCCGCTCAGGGGATGGCTGATGCCGGCCACCAGGCCGTTGTCGCCGTGGCCCGGGTGAGCGAAGGCCAGGGCAGGGGCCAGCAGCAGGGCCGCGGCGGTGAAGAGTTTCTTGAGGCTCATGGACAGGTTCCTTATGGGGTGATCAGGCGGCGGTCAGCAAGCCTTGGCGTTCGATGAAGGCGACGATGTCATCCAGGCCGACACCGGTTTTCTGGTTGCTGAACACAAAGGGTTTACCGTTGCGCATGCGCTGGGTGTCGCTGTTCATCAGCTCCAGCGAAGCGCCGACCAGCGGTGCCAGGTCGATCTTGTTGATCACCAGCAGGTCGGATTTGCAAATGCCAGGCCCGCCCTTGCGCGGCAGCTTGTCGCCGGCGGACACGTCGATCACGTAGATGGTCAGGTCGGACAGTTCCGGGCTGAAGGTCGCCGACAGGTTGTCGCCGCCGGACTCCACCAGGATCAGGTCCAGGCCGGGAAAGCGGCGGTTGAGTTGGTCCACCGCCTCCAGGTTGATCGAGGCGTCTTCACGAATCGCCGTGTGCGGGCAGCCGCCGGTTTCCACGCCGATGATGCGTTCCGGCGCCAGGGCCTGGTTGCGTACCAGGAAGTCGGCGTCTTCGCGGGTGTAGATATCGTTGGTGACCACGGCCAGGTTGTAGCGATCGCGCAGCGCGAGGCACAGGGCCAGGGTCAGGGCGGTCTTGCCGGAGCCGACCGGGCCGCCGATGCCGACACGCAGGGGTTGTGTGTTCATTGTGCTTCTCCTAGGAACGGAACAGGCGGCTGTACTGGCGCTCGTGGGCCATGCTCGCCAGGGACAGGCCAAACGCGGCGCTGCCGAAAGGGGTGGGGTCGATGCGGCTGGCATCCTGCTGGGCTTGTTGCAACAGCGGCAGCAGTTCGCTGGTCAGGCGCTGGGCGGCTTGCTGGCCCAACGGCAGGGTTTTCATCAGTACGGCCAGTTGGTTTTCCAGCCAGCTCCACAGCCACGCGGCGAGGGCATCGGCGGGGCTGATGCCCCAGGCGCGGGCGGCGAGGGCCCAGCCCAGGGCCAGATGAGGCTCGGGGTTTTGTGCGAGGAAGTCGCGCGCGGCGTCGTCCAATTCCGGCAGGCCGTTGAGCAATTGTTGCAGGGAATAGCCCATCTGCCGGCTCTCCTGATACAGCTCACGGGTCTCGCGGCTGGCGCGGTGTTCTTCGCACAGCTGCGCCAGGCGCGACCAATCCGCGTCCACGGCGGCCTGGCAATGGGCGAGCAGCAGCGGTGCCTCGAAACGCGCAAGGTTGAGCAGCAACTGATCGCTGATCCAGCGTCGTGCACTGGCGGCGTCAGCGACACGGCCGTTCTCCACCGCCATTTCCAGGCCCTGGGAATAGCTGTAGCCGCCAATCGGCAATTGCGGACTGGCCAGACGCAGCAGCGCCCAGGCTGGGTTCATAGACGCACGCCGAACTGGTGCAGCTTGGGCGGGTAGTTGAAGTCTTCATCGCCATGGCGAGAATGATGGTGACCGCCGCCGTAGGCACCATGCTCCGGCTGGAACGGCGCCTCGATGGTTTCCGTCTGCGCACCCAACTGTTCGAGCATGGCCTTGAGCACATAGTCATCGAGCAGGCGCAGCCAGCCGTCTCCGACTTGCAGTGCCACATGGCGGTTGCCCAAGTGATACGCCGCGCGAGTCAGTTCAAATGCACTGCTGCAGGTCACGTGCAGCAGTTGTTCAGGCCGAGCGCACACACGTACGACGCGTCCGTCTTCAGCTTGCAGGAATTCGCCATCGTGCAGCGGTGGCTGGCCACGCTCCAGGAAAAGGCCGACGTCTTCACCGTCGGCACTGAAACAGCGCAGGCGGCTTTTGCTGCGTGCTTCGAAATTCAGCAGCAACTCGGCGGCCCAGTGGGCTTGGGGGGCGATTCGGCGGTGGATCACCAGCATCAGGAAGCTTCCAGCTATGAGCGATGAAACACCTAGAGCAAGGGGCTTGCCAACCTCGATGGGGAGTAGGAATTGCCTGTAGGCATGTGGGGAAGCGCCACTAAACAGGGCGAGGGGAAATGACTTGAGTGCGCCAAAATGGTGCGAGGTATTGCTTGTTGCACATGCGGTGGGCGTTTTCGGATTTCGCCTACATGGCGTAAGGAAAAGGCGTTCATCAAGTTACCTGCGAGGTCATTAGTCTGTGCGCCGTGTTTAATCCACTGCGACGTTCATCATGTTCAAGTCACTTTGTTATCTGTTTATTGCCAGCCTGTCTTTTGCGTTGTCATCGGCCTCGGCCAATCTACAGTCTCACGCCTCATTCACCGCCTCACTGAAAGAAGCGTCTATCAATGATGTAATCGACCGCGCCCACGAACTGCTGGGTACGCCTTACAAATGGGGCGGCACCTCAGCGGATCAGGGCTTCGATTGCAGCAGTTTCCTGGTCTATCTGTTCAAGACCGAAGCCAACATCCAGATACCGCGCACCACGGCCGCGATGCACCGATCGACGGCGGCGACCGTCCAGCGCAGTGCGCTCAAGCCTGGCGATGCGGTGTTTTTCAAAGGTAACGGGCGCGGCCAGGTCAGCCATGTGGGCCTTTATATAGGCGGGGGACAATTCATCCATTCGCCGCGCACGGGCAAGCACATCCGCATCGACTCGTTGAGCAACAGTTACTGGAACAGGCATTACACCACGGCCAAGCGTTTTCACACGTCGGGGTGATGGCGTTATTCGGTGCTGCCCAGGCCTTGCCAGTGCTTCAGGCCGATAAAAATGAAGCGCAATTGCTGGGTGATTTTCGCCTGGGGCGTGAGATGGTCGGGCAGGGCCTGGGCTGGCGGGTCAATGATGTCGGGAAGGGTGGCGAACACACTTTTGACGATCAGGTCGGCCATCACGTGCAAGCCTTCGGCATCCAGGTGCTGCAGTTTGGGCATGAAGGTCAGGTCCGCCGCCAGGTCTCGGGTGATGTCTTCGCGCAACGCACCGATGGCCTGTCGCACGGCCAGGCAGCCGCCGTATTGCTCGCGGGCCAGGAACAGGAACTGCGAACGGTTGGCCGAGACCACATCCAGGAAGATCCGCACGGAGGCATCGATAATGCCGCCCATCACGAATTCGTTATGGCGCACCAGGCGGATCGTGGCGCGGAAGGTCTGGCCTACCTCGCTCACCAACACCAGCCCGAGCTGATCCATGTCGGCAAAATGGCGATAGAAACCGGTGGGCACGATGCCAGCCGTCTTCGCCACTTCGCGCAGGCTCAGGCTGCCAAACCCACGGCCACACTCCATCAGATGGCGGGCTGCGTCCATCAGGGCGAGGCGGGTCTGTTGCTTCTGTTCGGCGCGGGGCAGCATTGGCGGGCGGGCTTTGTCGGCAAGTACAGCGATGCACTCTAGCAAAACAGCTCTGTGGCCGTCGAACTTGACGGTGGCTGTACAGGTCCAGGTGTGGGGCTGATGGAAGGGGAGTCGTGCCAGGTGCTACAAAAAGTCAAAAGCCCGATCGAAGGATCGGGCTTTTTTCTGGGCCACCACGGGGTTAGCTCTGTGCTTGATGCAGTTCTTGCAGACGGTCAGAACCGCCTTCGGCAACACCTTCGGTGTAGGCGCGTTTGTTGGCTTGTTCAGCACCGCCTTCAACCAGACCTTTCTGTTCCAGGCGATCACGGCCGCCTTCGGCGACAGCATTGCGTTCCAGCAGGCGATCAGCACCACCTTCAACCAGGCCTTTCTGTTCCAGGCGGTCGCGGCCGTTTTCGGTCAGGCCTTCGGTGTAAGCGCGTTTGTTGGCTTGTTCCGAACCGTTTTCAGCAACGCCTTTGGCATAGTCACGGTTCTCTTCTTCTTGCGAACCGCTGCGGGCCAGGGTCTGGTTGAAATGAACGGCGTCGGCTTTGACTTGTGGGGTGGCCTGTTCGGAGGCTGGCAGTGCAAAGGCACTGGAGGCCAGGACGGACAACAGGACGGTAGCGAGTACTTGGCGTTTCATGATGGTTGCTCCTTGGGAGGGCGATAAAGTGGGTACAGAGCTAATGCTACTCTCGATAAGTCGATATAAAAGTTCATAAACACAATGGTAATAATCAACAGAATTGATTGTTCTAGGCGAAGGCTCTAGAACGGGCCTCTCAAGCACGCGGTTTTGCACCGGGGTGGGTATTTTCGACACGTACGTGGGTAACATTGGTGCGCCGTGACGGATGGAAACTGTCGGAGTGGTCAGGAATTGAAGTTTTTCCAGGCAATTCGGGGATCGGGTTAAACCCCCGTGCGGTTTGCCAGTCGTAGTTCTATAAGCTGTCCTTAAAGGCTGTCACAGCCAGTCGTATTCAGGAGTCCTGTGCAATGACGCGCACTCGTAAAATCATCGCTTGGAGCTGCGCCAGCTTCGTTCTGTTAATCGCCGTGGTGGTCGTGGTGCTGGTGTTCTTTGACTGGAACCGCATCAAGCCGCCGATCAATGCCAAGGTTTCCGAAGAGCTGCATCGACCGTTTGCCATCAATGGCAACCTGGCGGTGGTGTGGGCGCGTGAGCCCGATGAAGGTGGATGGCGCGCCTGGGTGCCATGGCCCCATGTGATTGCCGAAGACCTGACGCTGGGCAACCCCGACTGGTCGAAAAACCCGCAGATGGTCACCCTCAAAAAGGTCGAACTGCGTATTTCACCCCTGGCGCTCCTGGTGCAGCGTGTGGTGATTCCGCGCATCGACCTCACCGAGCCGAGCGCACAATTGCAGCGCCTGGCCGACGGCCGCGCCAACTGGACGTTCACGTTCGACCCCAAGGACCCGAATGCCGAGCCCTCCAGCTGGGCGGTAGACATCGGTGCCATCGGCTTCGACAAGGGGCACGTGACCCTCGACGACCAAACCCTCAAGACCCAACTGGATGTGATCATCGATCCACTGGGCAAGCCTGTTCCGTTCGGCGAAATCGTCGGCGACGCCGATGCCAGGAAGGCGCTGGAGAAAGGCTCGGCACCCCAGGACTACGCGTTCGGCCTCAAGGTCAAAGGCCAGTACCATGGCCAGAAACTCGACGGCAGCGGCAAGATCGGCGGCCTGCTGGCCTTGCAGGATGCGGCCAAACCGTTCCCGTTGCAGGTTCAAGTCAAGATCGCTGACACCAGCATCGCCCTGGCCGGCACGCTCACGGATCCCCTCAACCTCGGTGCCCTGGATCTGCGCCTGAAACTCGCCGGTACCAGCCTGGGGAACCTCTACCCACTGACTGGCGTGACTCTGCCGGATTCGCCGGCCTACTCCACCGACGGCCACCTGATCGCCAAACTGCACGAAGCCAATGGCGCCTCGTTCAGCTATGAGAACTTCAACGGCAAGATCGGCAACAGCGATATCCACGGCAACCTCGCCTACGTCGCCAGCCAGCCTCGACCCAAGCTCAGTGGTGCGCTGGTGTCCAACCAACTGCTGATGACCGACCTCGCGCCGCTGATCGGCGCCGACTCCAATGCCAAGCAAAAAGCTCGTGGCGGCGACAGCAAGCAACCGGCGACCAAAGTCTTGCCGGTGGAAGAATTCCGCACCGAGCGCTGGCGCGTCATGGATGCCGATGTGGAATTCACCGGCAAGCGCATCGTCCACAGTGCCGAGTTGCCCTTCACCGACCTCTATACCCACCTGGTGCTCAATGACGGTGAACTGAGCCTGGAGCCCCTGCGGTTCGGCGTGGCCGGTGGCAAGCTGGATGCGCAGATTCGCCTGAACGGCCGCACCGTGCCGATGGAAGGCCGCGCCAAGCTCACCGCGCGCAACTTCAAGCTCAAGCAGTTGTTCCCGACCTTCGAACCGATGAAAACCAGTTTCGGAGAACTCAACGGCGACGCTGACATTTCCGGTCGCGGCAACTCCGTGGCGGCGCTGCTGGGCACGTCCAACGGTGACCTGAAGATGCTGATCAACGACGGTGCCATCAGCCGTGGCCTGATGGAAATCGCCGGGCTCAATGTCGGCAACTACGTGGTAGGCCGCCTGTTTGGCGACAAGGAAGTGAAGATCAACTGTGCGGCGGCGGACTTCGGGATCAAGACCGGCCTGGCGACGTCGCGGTTGTTTGTGTTCGATACCGAGAACGCCATCATCTACATCGATGGCACCGCGAATATGGCCACGGAGCAGTTGGACCTGACCATCACCCCGGAGTCGAAAGGCTTCCGCCTGTTCTCGCTGCGTTCACCGCTGTACGTCAATGGGCCGTTCATCAAGCCGAATGCCGGTGTGAAAGCCATTCCCCTGGCGCTGCGTGGCGCGGGCATGGTGGCGCTGGGTGTGATCGCCGGCCCGGCTGCCGGGTTGCTGGCACTGGTTGCGCCAAGCGGCGGCGAGCCCAATGAGTGCGCACCGTTGCTGCAACAGATGAAGGAAGGCAAGGCGCCGAAAACCGTAAAAGGTTGATCGGTCACGAAAACGCAGGAGCCGGCTTGCCGGCGATGAGGCCCTTGAACTCTGTCGAGATCGTGAGGCCGCCATCGCCGGCAAGCCGGCTCCTTGGGTATTGCGGGGTTACAGGCTTTCGAGGATGTCGGCCATGTCGTCGGCGTGCTCTTCTTCCTGGGCCAGGATTTCTTCGAAGAGGCGGCGAGTGGTCGGGTCTTTATCGCCGATGTACTGGATGATTTCGCGGTAGCTGTCCACGGCAATGCGCTCGGCCACCAGGTCTTCGTAGACCATCTCTTTCAACGAGTCGCCTGCCACGTATTGAGCGTGGGAGTTTTTCGACAGCAGATCCGGGTTGAACTCCGGCTCACCGCCCAACTGCACGATGCGCTCGGCAAGCTTGTCGGCGTGTTCGGCTTCCTGGGTGGCATGCTCGAGGAATTCCTCGGCGGCGATCTGTGCCTTGACGCCGCTGGCCATGAAGTAGTGGCGCTTGTAGCGCAGTACGCAGACCAGTTCGGTGGCCAGCGAGGCGTTGAGCAGGCGAATGATCTCTTCGCGGTCGGCGTCGTAGCCCTCGGTCACGGCACCGTTTTCGACGTTCTGGCGGGCGCGGCTGCGCAGGGTCGCAACGTCAGTCAAGTTTGCTTCAGTCATCTCAATCTCCTGGGGCTAATCCGGTTTTGCGCCACGCTCTGCCGGCGTGATCGCTCCAAGTTGTGAGTCCCAGGCAACGCAAAAAGTTTTATCGGATTTCAGCGGACAGCTTCGCCTCCTCCTGTACCCATTGGAAAAACGCTTTCACGGGCGGATGGCGTTCGCGACCGGGCACACAAAGGGCGCTGTAACCCGCGCCGTCCACGCTGATCTGCGGGCGGTACGGCACCAGCAAGCCGCTGGCGACGCTTTCCGACACGAGGATATTGCTCGCCAGCACCAGGCCCTGGCCGGCGATCGCCGCTTGCAGGGCGTAATGTTCCTCATCGTATTCACGCAGGGGCGGCGCGTGCTGCAGCCAATGCTCGCCGGCTTTCTCGCACCAAGCCTGCCAACCCAGGGCGTAAAGCTCGGAGTTGTGCCAGCGTACGCTGATCAGCGTGGGCACCCGAGTGCCGGCCAGCGCCACCTGTTCGGGGGAGCCGTACACGGCAAAGCATTCATCGAACAGGCACTGGCCATACAGGTTGGGGTAATCGCCGAGGCTGTAGCGGATCACCAGATCGATGCTGGCGTCCTGTTGCAGGTCGACCACCTCGCACTGGGTGTCCAGGCGCAGGTTTATGTCCGGGTTGGCGGCGTAGAAGCGACCCAGGCGTGGCACCAGCCACAAGGCTGCAAACGCCGGGGTGGTCGATACGGTGAGGTGGCCGGCGCTGCGTTGCGGACGCAAGGTGTCGAGGCTTTGCGCAACATCCAGCAGCGCGCCGTGCAGGCTGTGGAACAGCCGCTCGCCGCCTTCGGTCAGGCGCACTTGGCGCGGCAGGCGTTCGAACAAGGGCACACCCAGCCAGGTTTCCAGGCTGCGTATCTGGTGGGACACCGCCGTGGGGGTGACCGACAATTCCTGCGCCGCCGCTTTGAAGCTCAACAGGCGCGATGCCGATTCGAAGGTGCGCAGGGCGGTGAGGGGCAGCGAAGCAAACATTTCGGCTCCATGGATGAAATGGATTCATCCAGATCAACTATTGCTCATTTGTCGGAGGGCCTGCTCGGCTCTAGATTTGCGCGAAAGAACGGCGACCATCCGGGTCGCCTGAGTCTAACTCGCGTAGGTCATACAGATGAAAAAAATGCTTATCATCCACGCCAGCCCCCGTGGCGAACGTTCCCATTCGCGGCGCCTGGCCGAATCCTTTCTCGACGTGTGGCAAGCCGCTAACCCTGGCGCGCGTATCACCCGACGCGAAGTCGGCCGCGCCGCCATTCCCCATGTCAGCGAAGCGTTTGTGGCGGCCAATTTCTACCCCGAGCCGCAATCCCTGCCAACGGTAATGAAGGCCGACCTGCAACTGAGCGATCAACTGGTCGGTGAACTCATCGACCATGAGCTGCTGGTGATTTCCATGCCCCTGTACAACTTCGGCGTGCCCAGCGGCCTCAAGGCCTGGATCGATCAGATCGTGCGCATGGGCCTGACCTTCGACATTTCCCTGGATGACCAGGGCATGGCGCAGTACCAACCGTTGTTGAAAGGCAAACGCGCACTCATCATCACCAGCCGCGGCGGCAACGGGTTTGGTCCGGGCGGTGAATATGAATGGATGAACCACGCCGATCCGCACCTGCGCACCGTGCTGGGGTATATCGGGATTGACGATGTCCGGGTGATCGCTGCCGAGGGCGAAGAGTCGGACAAGAGCGTTTTCCAGCGTGCCTATGCAGAGGCCGAACGTCAGTTGCACGACCTTGCAGGGCATTTCTAAGCAGACGCGGGTGTCATGGGGCGGTCACTTCGATTGGTCTAGGATGGAAGTATCGCCTGACCGCCCTGGACGCCCGCTCCATGCCTCAATCCCTCGCCACGCGTTATCCCCTTGTACTGGTGCCCGGCATGCTCGGGTTTGTACGCCTGGTGTGGTTCCCGTACTGGTACGGCATCGTCCCGGCGCTGCGGGCGGGCGGTGCGCAGGTGTTTGCGGTGCAGGTGGCGCCGCTGGATTCCAGCGAGGTGCGCGGTGAGCAATTGCTGGTGCACATCGAGCGCATCCGCCGCGACACCGGGGCCGACAAGGTCAACCTGATCGGCCATAGCCAGGGCTCGCTCACTGCCCGGTATGCGGCGGCCAAACGCCCGGAGTGGGTGGCGTCGGTGACGTCCGTGGCGGGCCCCAACCATGGCTCGGAGCTGGCGGACCATATCCACCTTCATTATCCCATCGACGGCGTCAAAGGCAGGATCATGAGCGCGCTGTTTCACCTGGTCGCCTGGGTGATGGGTGTGCTGGAAACCGGCTACCGCGGGCCGCGCTTCAAGGCGGACTTGCAGGCGTCCCACCATTCGCTGACCAGCGCCGGCGTGGCGCTGTTCAACCAGCACTATCCACAAGGTCTGCCCCAGACATGGGGCGGGCAGGGCGCCGAGGAGGTCAACGGCGTGCGCTATTACTCGTGGTCCGGCACCTTGCAACCGGGCATCACCGACCGTGGTCGCAACCTGTTCGACGGCACGAATCGCAGCTGCCGCTTGTTCGCCCGCAGCTTCGTGCGGGAAAAGGGCCAGTGCGACGGCATGGTCGGGCGCTACAGTTCACACTTGGGGCTGGTGATCGGCGATGACTACGCCCTGGACCACTTCGACATCGTCAACCAATCCATGGGCCTGGTGGGCAAGGGCGCCGAGCCGATCAGGCTGTTTGTCGAGCATGCGCAAAGGCTCAAGGCTGCTGGAGTCTAGTCGGGAGACCGCGTTTTCGTTCTTCGCGAGCAAGCCCGCCACACACATTCGACCGAGTTCCACCTTTGGAATGTGGCCGAATGTGGGAGCTGGCTTGCCTGCGATAGCGACGGTTCAGGCAGCACTGACCGGCGTGGTCCAGCGCTCCGACAGGATCACCCCGCCCAAGGTCAGCAGGCCACCGACCAGGTGATACAGCGCCAGTTCTTCCTTCAGCACCGCGGCGGCAATCAGCGCGGTGATCAGGGGCAGCAGGTTGAAAAACAACGTGGTGCGGCTCGGGCCCAAGGTCTTCACCGAATGCATCCACGCCAGCGGCGCCAGCATCGAAGCCAGCAGGCACGCATACAGCACCAGCGGAATGTTGGCCCAGCCCAGGCCGGCTTTGGCAGAGAACAGGAACAACGGAAACAGCACCACCACCGCCACCAGCACTTGCAAATACAGCAACACCAACGGCGGCAGGCGCAACTGCCATTTTTTCAGCAAGGTGCTGTAGATCGCGTAGGCCAGGGTCGCGATCAGCATCATGCCGTCACCCAGGTTCACCCCGTGCTGCAGCAGCGCGCCAAGGCTGCCGGCCGACACCACCACGACCACGCCGGCAAATGACAGCACTGCACCGGTCAGGGCGCCGTAGGTCAGGCGCTGGCCGAGGCTGATGATGGCCGCTGTCAGCGCCATCAACGGCATCAGTGACAGGATGATGCCCATGTTGGTGGCACTGGTCAGTGTCGCGGCGTAGTACGCCAGGCTCTGGTACACCGCCATGCCCAGCACACCGAGGATGAACACCTTGCCCAGGTTCGGGCGGATCATCGCCCAGTTGGCGATCACCGGCTTGACCATGAACGGCGTGAACAGCAGTGCCGCCAGCAGCCAGCGGTAAAAACCGATCTCCGCCGGGAAGATCGAGCCCACGGCCAGTTTGTTGACGACGGTGTTGCCGGCCCAGATAAAAATGGCCAGCAAGGGATAAGCGTATTGCATCGAAAGGAACCAGGTGTGTTGATGAGACAGGATTATCCATTGTCTGGATCGAAGCTTATACTGCGATCCAGACAACCGACCTCTGTATCCAGACA
This sequence comes from Pseudomonas sp. CHM02, assembly GCF_000612585.1. Lineage (GTDB taxonomy): Bacteria > Pseudomonadota > Gammaproteobacteria > Pseudomonadales > Pseudomonadaceae > Aquipseudomonas. Next base: position 33,031 of record NZ_JFCA01000030.1, on the reverse strand, counting down.
ATATGGCCAAGCACAACGTCCGCCTCCCGGATTTCTCCCGGTTGCCAAGCCCGGTGTACTTCCGCTATTCGGATTTCGCTCCTGACACCGAATGCACGCCGCACCAGCATTTCTGGGGTTCGCTGGATTACTCCGCCAGTGGTGTGATGCGCATGGAAGTGGCCGGCAGTCGCTTCATGTCGCCGCCGCAGTACGCGGTGTGGGTGCCGCCGCATACCGAGCACAGCTCCTACAACGCCGAGGCGATCGTCTACCACTCGGTCGGGTTGGCGCCGGAGCTCTGCGAGCAGTTGCCGCAACAGCCTTGCACCCTGGCCATCAGCGACATTCTCAAGGCGATCCTCAGCGACTTTGCCCAGCGTGACGTGAATATGCCGCAGACCGAGGCTGACATTCGCCTGGCCCAGGTGCTGGTGGACCAGCTCAAGCAGGCACCGATCCACGAGTGCTTCCTGCCCTACGCCCGTCACCCCGGCCTGCTCGGTGTGCTGGAAGCCATGCAGGCCGATCCCGGCGACAACCGCCCGCTGGCGCACTGGGCCGAACAGGTGCATGTGAGCGAGCGCACCCTGGCACGTCAGTTTGTGCGGGAATTGGGCATGAGCTTTGGGGAATGGCGCCAGCGCCTGCGCTACCTGGCGGCCATCGAAGCCCTCGACAGCGAACGCAGCGTGCAACAGGTGGCGTTTGATCTGGGCTACAGCACCGCCTCGGCGTTTATCGCCATGTTCCAGCGCCAGGCGGGCTGTACCCCTGAGCAGTACCGACGCACACATATCCGTGGCCGATGAAGATGTAACAAGCTTTGACTACACTGCTGGGTAGGCCGTGCCCCCCGGTACGGCAACAGGGAGAAAACTCCATGAAGATGCTGCGCATTCCGCTGTTGATGATGGGCCTGCTGCTGTGTTCCCAAGGTTTTGCCGCTACCGCCCAGCAAAACAAAATGACCACCTGCAACGCCGAAGCCACCACCAAGACGCTCAAGGGGGACGAGCGCAAGGCCTTCATGAAGACCTGCCTGTCTGCCCCGGCGGCCAATGACGCCAAGACCCTGACCCCACAGCAGCAGAAGATGAAGGATTGCAATGCGGACGCCAAGACCAAAGCCTTGACCGGCGACGCGCGCAAAACCTTTATGAGCACCTGCCTGAAGAAATAATAGCCCCAGGCCATAGAAGGCTGCGACACTCGCACACAGCCCCCTGTAGGAGCTGGCTTGCCAGCGAAAAAACGTGAACGCTTACGCGTTTATCCAGACTAAACGCGGTGCCCTTGCGTTCTTCGCGAGCAAGCTCGCTCCTACAACATCCTTTAACGCCGTTCGTTTTGAGGCTGTATGCCAACGTTTTCTCAGCGTCACGTGATATTGCTGGCCAGCTACATCATCATTTTCGGCGGGTTGCTGCTGGTACTGCCGCTGAAATTGCTGCCCAGCCTGCTGGCCGGCTTGTTGGTCTTTGAACTGGTCAACATGCTCACCCCCCAACTGCAGCGATTGATCGAAGGCCGGCGTGCGCGTTGGCTGGCGGTGGCCTTGCTCGGCACCCTGATCGTCAGCGTGCTGACGCTGATCTTTGCCGGCGCCATCAGCTTCCTGCTCCACGAAGCGGAAAACCCCGGGGCGTCCCTGGACAAATTCATGGGGGTGGTCGACCGCGCGCGCGGGCAATTGCCGCCGTTCCTCGACGCTTACCTGCCCGCCAGCGCTGCTGAATTTCGCGTGGCCATCGGCGATTGGTTGAGCAAGCACCTGAGCGAACTGCAACTGGTCGGCAAAGACGCCGCCCACATGTTCGTCACCCTGCTCATCGGCATGGTGCTCGGCGCGATCATCGCCCTGCAGCGCGTGCCGGACCTGACCAAGCGCAAACCCCTGGCCGCCGCGCTGTTCGACCGCCTGCACCTGTTGGTCCAGGCGTTTCGCAACATCGTCTTCGCCCAGATCAAGATTGCTGCACTGAACACCGCGTTCACCGCCGTATTCCTGGCTGTGGTGCTGCCGCTGTGCGGGATTCACTTGCCGCTGACCAAGACCCTGATCGTACTGACCTTCCTGCTCGGCCTGTTGCCGGTGATCGGCAACCTGATGTCCAACACCCTGATCACCATCGTCGCGCTGTCGCTGTCGATCTGGGTCGCGGTGGCGGCGCTGGGGTACCTGATCGTGATCCACAAGGTCGAGTACTTCCTCAACGCGCGGATCGTGGGCGGGCAGATCAGTGCCAAGTCCTGGGAATTGCTGCTGGCGATGCTGGTGTTCGAAGCTGCCTTCGGCCTGCCTGGCGTGGTGGCGGGGCCGATCTACTACGCATACCTCAAGAGCGAGCTGAAGCTCGGCGGGATGGTTTGACGGGATAACTGAAGCGCGTTTGCTTCGTGGACTTCAAAGGGACTTAGAGGGAAACAAGCTGTGAGCGACAATATCTATGCTCCGCCAACGGCGCAGTTGTCCGAGGCGGTAAAGCCGTCTGCCGAGTTTTATGTCATTTCCCCGAACAAGCTGCTGATCCTCAGCCTGCTCAGTTTTGGGCTGTATACCTACGTCTGGGCGTATAAAAACTGGAGCTTGTACAAGAAAGCCAATCAAGCCGACCTCTTGCCGTTGGCGCGTGCGTTCTTTTTTATCTTCTTTGTTCACAAGCTCTATCGCCTGGCCTACCGGCGAGTCGTCGAGAGCGGCCGAAAATTCGATTTCGACTTCGAACAATGGGCGACGGTGTTCGTGGTGGTGACCGTGGGGGCCAACGTGTTTGACGCCGTGGCTGCGCGAGTGGAGGGTTTGTTTGCCTACAAGAGCCTGACGCTCCTGGCGATACCTCTCTGCGCCTACATCCTTCAACAAGCCCAAGGCCTGATCAATTTTGCGGCAGGTGACGCCAAGGGGCTGAGCAACGCTCGGTTCAATCCGTGGAACTACCTGGTGATCGTGCCGGGGCTGGTCATGTGGTGCCTGACGTTTCTAGGGCTGTGGGCGATCTATCACCGCTAGGGCCTCGCCACAGAATCAGCGGGCTTGCTCGCGAAGAACGTCAACGATAACGCAGCGTTCTCAGGCTTTTCGCGAGCAAACTCGCTCCTTGTAGAGCTTCTTAGCTGCCGTAGCGCTTGCTGGCTTCAATCGCCAAGCCGCTGCCAATGCTGCCGAAGATATTGCCTTCCACATGCCGCGCATTCGGCAACATCGCCGAGATGCTGTGGCGCAGTGCCGGAATGCCGCTGGAGCCACCGGTAAAGAACACCGTGTCCACCTGCGCCACGCTCACCGACGCATCGTTGAGCAACTGCGTGACGCTGTTGCGCACGCGCTCCAGCAAGCCATCGATGGCTGATTCGAACAGCGCCCGGCTCAGTTCCACGCTCAGCCCCGGTTCAACCCGGTCCAGCAGCACGTGGCGGCTGTCTTCGTGGGTCAGCTGGATCTTGGTTTCTTCCACTTCCATGGCCAGCCAGTGCCCGGCGCGCTGCTCGATCAGCTTGAACAGGCGGTCGATGCCGCCGGTGTCTTCGATGTCGTAGCGCATGCTGCCCAACGCCAGCTGGGATTTTTGCGAGTACACCGAGTTGATGGTGTGCCAGGTGGCGAGGTTCATGTGGTGGCTGGTGGGCATATAGGCGCCGCTTTTCATGCGGCTGCCGTAGCCGAACAGCGGCATCATGCCTTGCAGGCTCAACTGTTTGTCGAAGTCGGTACCGCCGATGTGCACGCCGCCGGTGGCGAGGATGTCGCTCTGGCGGTTGTCGTTGTGGCGGCGGTCCGGGGACAGGCGCACCAGGGAAAAATCGGACGTACCCCCGCCGATGTCGACGATCAGTACCAACTCTTCCTTTTCAATGGTGGACTCGTAGTCGAACGCGGCCGCAATCGGCTCGTACTGGAACGAGATGTCCTTGAAGCCGATCTTGCGCGCCACGTCGACCAGAGTGTTCTCGGCTTCCTGGTCGGCCATCGGGTCGTCATCGACGAAGAACACCGGGCGGCCGAGCACCACTTCTTCGAACTCGCGGCCGGCATTGGCTTCGGCGCGGCTCTTGAGTTGGCCGATGAACAGCGCCAGCAGGTCGGTGAAGGGCATCGCGGTGCCAAGCACGCTGGTGTCGTGCTTGATCAACTTGGAACCGAGCAGGCTTTTGAGCGAGCGCATCAGCCGGCCTTCGTAGTTTTCCAGGTACTCGTGCAACGCCAGGCGACCGTATACCGGGCGGCGCTCCTCGAAGTTGAAGAACACCACCGACGGCAACGTGATCTTGTCGTCCTCCAGCGCGATGAGCGTCTCCTCGCCGGGACGGATCCAGCCGACGGTGGAGTTGGACGTGCCAAAGTCGATGCCGCAGGCACGGGCTGGGGATGGGTTTTTCATGTCTATCGGGTTCCGGTTGAAAAACGGCCGCGCAGTGTATGCCAGTCGAAGGCGGATGCGTAGGCCGACTATCCGCTAAATCGTGCTTGAAAGTTGGGTATTTGCCCCCACATCTGGTGCATACGGCTAGCGCCGATAACACTTTGACGCACCCCCAGGCCACAAGACTCAACAAGTGCAATGCAGCGCACGTTGTGCCCCGGGCTGTGCGATCTCGATTAAGGATGGTGAACCGCCGATGGATTTCAAAGACTACTACAAGATATTGGGTGTCGAGCCGAGCGCCGATGACAAGGAAATCAAGGCCGCCTATCGCAAGCTCGCCCGCAAATATCACCCGGATGTAAGCAAGGAAAAAGACGCCGAAGAGAAATTCAAGGATGCGTCCGAAGCCTATGAGGCGCTCAAAAGCGCCGACAAGCGCGCTGAATACGACGAGCTGCGCAAATACGGCCAGCATGGCCAGCCGTTCCAGGGCCCGCCGGGCTGGCAGAGCCGTGGCGGCTTCGGCGGTGGTGGCGGCGGCGAGGACTTCTCCGACTTCTTCAGCTCGATCTTCGGCTCGCGTGGCGACGCCTTTGGTGGCGGCCAGCGCCGTCCTGCCGGGCGCAAGGGCCAGGACGTCGAGATGCAGCTGTCGGTGTTCCTCGAAGAGACGCTGTCCACCGAGTCCAAGCAGATCAGCTTCCAGGTGCCGCAATACGACGCCTCGGGCCGCCACGTCAGCAACACCACCAAGAGCCTGAACGTGAAGATCCCCGCCGGCGTGGTCGACGGCGAACGCATCCGCCTCAAAGGCCAGGGCGCGCCAGGCATTGGCGGTGGGGCCAATGGTGACCTGTACCTGATCATCAAGTTCGCGCCGCACCCCAAGTTTGAAGTGGAAGACGAAAACCTGGTGATCACCGTGCCGGTGGCGCCGTGGGAGCTGGCGTTGGGCACCGAGATCGCGGTGCCGACCCTGACCGGCAGGATCAATCTCAAGGTGCCTGCCGGCAGCCAGAACGGCCAGCGCATGCGTGCCAAGGGGCATGGCTTGCTGAACAAGAGCGGGCAGCGGGGTTATCTGTTTATCCAACTGAAGGTGGTGATGCCCAAAGACGCTGACGACGAGGTCAAGGCGTTGTGGCAAGCGTTGGCGAGCAGCGCCGCATTCGATCCGCGCCAAACCTGGAATCAATGATCAGGTGATTGCCCTGCCGAGTCAGGCCCCGGTATACCGGGGCCTTGAATCCCGGCGGGCCGGCATGGGCTTACGGGCGTTGTCCGGGAGTGCCACGCGGTATCTATAGCAGGCCATTTACACCGGATCGTTCAATAGGCTGAGGGCATTGTAACCAGCCAAGGACGATCCGCCATGCCAGCCCCTTCTACCGTCACCGCCACCGGCGTCTTGAACGCCGACCTTCGCGGTGTTCATTACGACTTTCTCAAGGAACGCGTGCCTGCCTGGTTCAACCAGGCCAGCCAGCGCCGGCAGGAAGAACTCGCCAGCCACGAGCTGTTTCAAATACCCAGTTGGTACCGAGCCGCGTCGCCTGACGCGAGGGCCGCGTTGGCAGGCAGCCACACCGCCTACCGCGAGGCGTTGAACACGCTTGAGGGCCGCTTGGGTGGCATCAGCGGCATTCTGGATTTCGCCGAGCAGCCGCTGAAAGACGCGATCAAGAAAACGTTCAACCTGGACCTGGATGTCCGCCGGGTCTACTTCGCCAGAAAATACGGCTTCCCGCGCGGTCGCACGGATTTGTACGGCGTGTTCTCGTTCGAGGAGCAGAACGATCCGACGCTCAGCTACCGGTACCGCGGTGTTTCTTTGCTGGAGGCCGCGCTGGCCAACTTCGAGCCGGATGAAGAACGGCCACCCACCTGCAACGACTGCCAGGTCATTACCACTTTCGATGCGTATGACGGCGAAATCATTCCGACGTTCTACGCGATCAACGAACAGGCCGTGGCCATCGAGCCGCATGCTTTTGCCAAGCTCTGTCGTACCCTGGATCTGGGAGCGCTTTACCAGCGACACCTCAAGGACGTGCTTGAGCCTCAGGTCGTGGTGGCGCAGTTTCAAGAGCACCAGCGCCGGCATCTGGCGGTGAGCGTCGAGGTGGCCCGCCTCCAATTCACCAGGCGCGGCCAACGCGTTGAATCGGGCATCAGTGACGATGCCTACCGAATGCTCAAGCGAGTGCTGGCCGACGAGTCAAATGTCACCTTGGACAGTCGGCCTGTCACGTTCGCGGCATTGAAAGCGTTGGGTATTCAATTGGTCGGGCCCTTACTGATCGGCCCGGACCGTGGAAGCAGCACGCGGGTCGAACGTCTTGTGGTGTATATCCCGAATGACCCCCAGCAACCGCTCAAGGAATATGCCTCAAGCGCCGATTTCATGGCGGACCTCAGGACGCGCCTGCACAGTGTCTCCTATCGACGTTTTTTCAGCCGGTTCATTCCCCGGCGTGAACAAGGGGCGTTCTTCAAGCAGTTCAACGCGTTGTATCAGCCTGCGGGCAACACCGACTCTTCGGTCGATTATCCGCTCAAGCCCGAGCCTGGAAGACTTCGTCTGGCTGATGTGCCGATGACCGGCGACCTGTGGGAGTCGCTGTACCGGGCATCCGTCAGCAAGATTTACGGCGATGCAAGTGCTGTCGCCGTGCCTACCGGCGACGAGGACCGTAAGGCTCGAGAGGAACGATTGGCGAGCTACTTCGATGCGGTTGTCAGTTTTCTGAACGTGGCCGCTTTCGTGGTGCCAGGGCTGGGCCCGATCATGCTTGCCGTGGGCGCCGCACAGATGTGTTACGAGGTGTTCGAAGGGGTCGAGGCTTATGAGGAGGGCGACATTAAACAGATGTGGGCACACTTTTCCTCCGTGGCCCTCAACGCGGCGTTCTTTGCCGCAGGTGCCAAGGTGTTGCCGCGGATCAAGAGCGTGAACATGCTTGATTCGCTCAAACCGGTCACCCTGCCGACCGGCAGACGAATGCTGTGGAAGGCTGACCTTGACCCCTATGAGTCTGCGATCCGACTCAACCCCGGCTCCAAGCCCGACGAGCTTGGCCTGCACCAGCAGGACGGCGATACGCTGCTACCGCTGGAAGGCAAGCTGTACAAGGTCCGCCCGGATGCGGATACCGGGCAGTTCCGCATCCTGCATCCGACTCGCCCGGAGGCCTATACGCCCAAGTTGGAGCATAACTACCAGGGCGCCTGGAACCATGAACTCGAAGAGCCGCTGACGTGGGATGAGCCCACGCTATTGAGGCGCCTGGGGCTTGCCGACTTTTCGGATCAGGTGCGTGTCAGCGGGGTCGAGCCGAACGCCTTGCGCGAGACCTTTGTTGACCATGAGCCCATTCCTCTGGCCCTGAAGGAAACAATCAAACGGTTTCAGATCCATCAGGAACTCACTACGTTTGCTGAACAGATGAGCAGCACCGATCCACTCGTATATGCGAAGGCGGACCCGGTGTTGCAGCTTCAAAGCATGAAACGGTACAGCATGTGGCCCGATACCGTGCTGCTTCGCGTATTGGGCAGTGACGCCGCTGTTCTCTGGGAAGAAGCCGGCCCGGCATCGGCTGAGAGGCGAGTGGTTGTGCTGAGCCAGGGCAACATGGATCGGGGCGAACTGATCAATGAAGTGCTGTACACCCTGCAGGGCGTTGACGAAGCTCTTCCCGGCGTACCCGGCAGCCCCCAGGACGCGTTGCATATACGGGCCAGCCAGGTACGGCAGTTCATTGCCGGGCGGGTGGCCGCCATCAAGGGCTCACTGGTGAACGAGCGCTACAAGGCCTTGAATCGTACCGATAACCCCGACATCCAGCGGATGCAGGATGCGTACCCCAACCTGTCAACACCCATGGCCGAGCAGTTGCTTGAACACATGGACACTGAGCAATTACTGCGCTTTCGCAGCAGCGCTCGCCTGCCGGGCGCCGTGGCCGAACAGGCCAGATGGTTTGAGCAGGAAACCCGGGTATCGCGTGCCTATGAAGGGCTGCACCTGGACATGCTGACAGATCTCGACAGTCAACGCTTGGCCCTGCGTACCCTTGAAACCCTGCCCGGGTGGCGACGGGGAGTGCGGGTGGAGCTGCGTCAATATTCGCCTCAAGGGCCGATCCTGGACGCCATAGGATCCCCTGTTGCCTTGCCTGCCAGGACGCTTGTCATACAGCAGGACAATCTGTTTTCGGCGGGGGACTTCTACTCCGCAGCCTGGGAGGCCGTGTGGCCGGAAGAACGGCAAGCCATGGGCTTCACCGATGTCACGCAGTTGCAACAGGCGATTCAACAATCCCCCTTGCCGCGTCCCCAACTGCGTACGGTGTTGCTGGATTTTCCGGTGCTCAGGCCGGCCTATGATGCGTCGATGCGCCTGTTGGGCGGTGGCCTCGGTTTCCGAAAGCTGCTCGGGAGAGTCGCACCGGCGTCCCGCACTCCCGAGACGCGTGTTCGCACGTTGTTTCCTTCGTTCACCGAAGCGCAGGTCCTCGAGTTCGTGCAGTCATTGGACCCGAACGTCTCGGGTGGGTTGGCTCGATGGGAGGCGCAGTTCGAAACCCTGGATCAGGTGTTAAAGGTGTGGGTTGAAGCGCACAAGCCGCGATCGCCCAGGACTGATTTTGACCGGGCCGGCGGCATGGCTGGCCGTACCGCCAATGACATCAGGCGTTGCTGGCGTCGGGAGAGCAGGGCGTTGACCCTGACGAATGGCAGGGGAACCACCCTGCCGGCATTGAGTGCGGATTTCAGTCATGTCGAAACACTCGAGCTTGCGGGTTTCATGGCAAGCGGGAACGTGGAGACGTTTCTCCGGAGCTTTACGCAGTTGAAAGCCTTGAGTATCAAGAACTGCAGGCTGACCGGGGTCCCCCTGGCCATTGATGACATGCAAGGCCTGACCTCTCTGAGCCTGGAGACCAACGCCATTCGGTTAACCGCGCAAAGCGCAGCCAGGTTGGGGGCACGCAACACGCTTGAGGAGCTTAACCTGCAGGGCAACCCGTTGGGGATGACTCCGGATTTCAGCGGCATGCCCCGGTTGAAAAAGCTGAACTTGCGGCTGACGCAATTGGAGCAGTGGCCAGCAGGCTTGCGGGCCCAAACCTCATTGGAACTCGTCGACCTGAGCCATAACCGATTGCGCGAAGTGCCGCAGGCAAACCTGAATCCGCCAGACGAGCAGCTTGAGGCTATCGCGCGGATAAACCGCGTCACGCGAGTGGATAGCAACGCGTTTGGCGACGACGGCTGGCAGCAGTTTGATCGTTACTGGAAACGTCTGGGTGAAACCCGGCCAGATCTGATCCCGGGCGGGCTGGAGGGGGCGTTTGACAGCGGCAACCCCAAGGTGGCCGTTGTGCGCAAACTGTACCCAAGCTACGGCGTTCAAAAGGCCAGGGAGTTTATCTGGAACTTAGGCGCCGGGGCCGACGCGGAGTTAGCCAGGCTCGAGCAAGCGTTTGATTTACTCCAGTCTCAACTGGATGCCTGGGCATTCTCCGGTGGCGGCGCACATCAGCGTTACGTCAGGCCGGGTGAGTGGCACATCGATGCGACGCCGCTTTCCGCCCGGAACATCGCCCGGGCGCGGATCTTGAAATGCTGGAGACGGGAAACCCCTCAGAAACTGGCCAACGATGGCACACCGATCGGCCTGGAATTGGACCTCAGCTATCTGAACCTGCCGAGCTTGCCGGACCTAGATGTGGACTTCAGCCATGTAGGTTCGCTGAAGTTGAACAATATGGGCCTGAGCACTTCTCCAGAAAATTTCCTCGCACGGTTCAGCCACGTGCGCTGGCTGGACTTGTCGAACAACGTGCTTCGGGAATTACCGCCTGCATTGGGGGCAATGCCGGGCTTGACCCGTTTGTTTTTACAGCGCAACAGGATTCGCTTGACCTCGCAGACGGCCAGGATCTTGTCTGAGCGCGTGTCACTGCGGGCATTATTTCTCGAGAGCAATGACCTGCGTATTTCACCCGACTTCAGCGAAATGACCGATTTGCGCTCACTCAATCTGGCGCAAGCAGGCCTTGAGACTTGGCCGACCGGTCTGGGTGAGCAACCGCTGCTGGACCTGATCAACCTCTCCGGAAATGGGATGACAACGATCCCTGAGTCAGTCGTTTCACCGCCGGACGAGCGCCTGGCACAGACGGCTCGGGTCAATGACGTGACGAATGCCAGTGACAATCCCTGGTCGGATGCTACGTTGCAGCAGGTGAGAAGCTACGGCGAGCGGCTTCAGCGGGCAGGGCTGGCCCTGCGCGACGATTCGAACACACTGGTAGCCACGGTCCCCTTGTTTCGCCGTGTGGCCGCGTCTGCGGCGAGTGACGTACCCTTTCGGCGCTGGGTGGCGGGGCTAACCGAAGAGCAGGTGGCCGCCAGGCAGTCACAGTGGGACGAGTTGCATGGCAAACCGGGGGCGGATGGTTTCTTCGCGGTGCTCCGCGACCTGGAAATGGCTGGCGCCGGGCATGCGGACCTTCAGCGCCGGGTCTGGGAGGTCATCGACACCATCACCGCCAACTCCGCCGAGTCCGAAAGCCTGCGCGAGCAGATGTTCGAGTGGGCGGGTCGGCCGGCCTGCTGTGATCGTGCCGCGCTGTCTTTCAGTAACCTGGAAATCATGGCGCTGGTCTACAAGGCCAGGCTCCAGGCCATGGACTCGACCCAGGGCGCGGCCTTGTCGGTCTTGTCCAGGGGGCTGTTTCGCCTGGACCAGGTTGAGAAGATCGCTTTGAACGACATTGACCTGCGCCGCACCAGCATCAACGACAACCGCGACTTGACGCCCGCTCAGAAAGACCGGCAGTTGGCTCTTCTGGAGGAGGTCGAGATCAGGCTGGCCTATCGGTATGGCCTCAAGGACCGGCTCGCCTTGCCCGGGCAGCCCACGCACGTGAGGTTCACTTCATTGGGGAAGGTTACCCCGGCGATGCTGGACGCGGCCCATGAAAAAGTCGTGGCGCTGGATCAGTCCCCCGAAGAGTTCCAGGCACTGTTGTCCCGAGCGTTCTGGCAGGACTACATAACGAACAAATACCGGCCCCAATTCGAGGCGCAAAGCAAACCCTTCCAGGAGGAAATGGCCGATCTGTACGAAAGGCATGCTGATGGCCGCTTGTCGCCCCATGGTTATGAACGGCAGGCCAAAGACCTGCAGGCCCGCATGGCGATTGAGGATGCCGCATTGATCGATAGGCTGACGCGTCAGGAAATCGCTGAGCGCTTGGTCTCCCGAGCCTCTCTTCAAACACTGACCGAACCGGTAGCGGGGAGTGCGGCTGCGCTGCAACTGAGTCAGGCCCAAGCGATTGAGTTCGATGGCAAGCAGTACTTTATTGCGAGCATGCCGGATGCGGGGGATGGGCAACATTATCTGTTGCGGGTACAGAGCCCCAACAACCCTTATGAACTGTCCAGCAGCGGGATTATCGCCAGGCCGGATGTGGCCGGGGTGTGGAGGCGTAGAGGTCAGGTCGGGGGCATGCAAGAGGGGGCGTCCGACGATGAGTTCGAACCGGCATCGGAATCAATGCCGGTGGCGCCCTATACGGCTGAGGAACGCAGCTTCATGAGGCAAGACGTTCACTACGCGACCATCAGGAACCGGCTGGGTGCTTACAATCGCGCCAATAACGCCAAGTACCCTTTCAGGGATTTACAGGGCCGGCCGGTGCGTATTCGAAGCCTGGAGAGACAGGTGAAACTGGAGTCGGGTACCACCTACACCTCGGCGCCGATCAAACCGTATATTGAGTTTGAAGGCTATGAGCGCGTAGGCGCGCTTTATGAAGAGAAACTTCAGTGGCGACGGTTTACCGCTGACGATGTGAAGGTGCCCGGTGAAAGCGCGTTGATCGGGCAGTCCATGGTGGTCGCCAACAGGCGTATCGCCAAAGGGGAAATCGTCGGTGTGTATGGCGGGGTGATTATTCCCGGCAGCATGTCTGTCAATGCGCAGAGCACGTTTGGCATGGTCGCCGGTTTTGTACCGCAAACGGGGATTAGCATCCTGGAACCTAAACCGATCTTTGTAATAGGCGACACGATCATTTCCAGAATAAATACGAACTTCGAGTACGACCCTGAGGGCAAACCCGTACGGCAGGCCCCAGGCGGGTACAACGTCGAGGCGGCGGGGTTCAACGTCGAGGCCGAGCACGCGACCAGTCGCCCGGGCGTGAGAACAGCCTATATTTTGAATGCCGTATTTGCCACTGAAGACATTCCGGCGGGCGTCGAGTTGCGGATCGACTACGGGTACACCGAGGGGATGATCAAAACCAAGTTTTCCTGATGCTCTCAGCGCAGGACCAACCCTGAACACACCGGCAGCGTCCAGGGTTGGGTGACCTTCATTAAAACAGGAAATACCGCTGCGCCATCGGCAGCACCTCCGCCGGCTCACACCACAGCAGCACACCGTCGGCCTTGACCTGATAGGTTTGCGGATCTACCTCGATATCCGGCAGGTAGTCATTGTGGATCAAGTCGGTTTTCTGCACCGTGCGGCAACCCTTGACCACTGCGATCTGCTTTTTCAACCCCAGGGCTTCGGGCAAGCCGGCATCCTGGGCGGCCTGGCTGATAAAGGTCAGGCTGGTGGCGTGCAGCGAGCTGCCGAAGCTGGCGAACATGGGGCGGTAATGCACCGGCTGCGGTGTCGGGATCGAGGCGTTGGCGTCGCCCATCAGGCTTGAGGCAATCGCGCCGCCCTTGAGGATCAGGGTCGGCTTGATGCCGAAAAACGCCGGGCGCCACAGCACCAGGTCGGCCCACTTGCCCACTTCGATGGAACCGACGATGTGGCTCACCCCGTGGGTGATCGCCGGGTTGATGGTGTACTTGGCGATGTAGCGCTTGGCGCGGAAGTTGTCGTTGCCAGGGCCATCACCCGGCAGCGGGCCGCGCTGCTTTTTCATCTTGTCGGCGGTCTGCCAGGTGCGTGTGATCACTTCACCCACGCGGCCCATGGCCTGGCTGTCGGAGCTGATCATCGAGAACGCGCCGAGATCGTGCAGGATGTCTTCGGCGGCGATGGTCTCGCGGCGGATACGGCTTTCGGCGAAGGCCACGTCTTCGGCAATGCTCGGGTCCAGGTGATGGCAGACCATCAGCATGTCCAGGTGCTCGTCGATGGTGTTGCGCGTGAACGGCCGCGTCGGGTTGGTGGAGCTGGGCAGCACGTTGGCGAAGCCGCAGGCCTTGATGATATCCGGCGCGTGACCGCCGCCGGCCCCTTCGGTGTGGTAGGTGTGAATGGTGCGGCCCTTGAGTGCGGCGAGGGTGGTTTCGACGAAGCCGGATTCGTTGAGGGTGTCGCTGTGGATCGCTACCTGCACGTCGTACTGGTCGGCGACGCTCAGGCAGTTGTCGATACTCGCAGGCGTGGTGCCCCAGTCTTCATGCAGCTTCAAGCCGATGGCGCCGGCCTTGACCTGTTCGATCAACGGCTCGGGCAGGCTGGCATTGCCTTTGCCGGTCAAGCCGATGTTCATCGGGAACGAGTCGCTGGCCTGGAGCATTCGCGCCAGGTGCCAGGGGCCTGAGGTACAGGTGGTGGCGTTGGTGCCGGTGGCCGGGCCGGTGCCGCCGCCGATCATGGTGGTGACGCCGCTGGTCAGTGCCTCTTCGATCTGCTGCGGGCAGATGAAGTGCACGTGGGAGTCGATGCCGCCGGCGGTGAGGATCATGCCTTCACCGGCAATCACTTCGGTGCTGGCGCCGATGGCCATGGTCACGCCAGGCTGGATATCCGGGTTACCGGCTTTACCGATCGCATGGATGCGGCCGTTTTTCAGGCCGACGTCGGCCTTGACGATACCCCAGTGGTCGATGATCAACGCGTTGGTGATCAGGGTGTCGACCACTTCATGGGCGAGCAACTGGCTCTGGCCCTGGCCGTCGCGGATCACCTTGCCGCCGCCGAATTTCACTTCTTCGCCGTAGAGGGTGAAGTCTTTCTCCACTTCCACGAACAGTTCGGTGTCGGCCAGGCGGACCTTGTCACCGACGGTGGGGCCGTACATGTCGGCGTAGGCGCTTCTAGAAATTTTCATGGGCATGCCTTTGTATTCAAGTGAATGGGGGACCGCTCGCGTGCTCGCTTTCGCCGGCAAGCCGGCTGCTACAGGTCACCCATGATGCGTCCGGCAAACCCGAACACCCGCCGTCCGCCGCTCAACTCCACCAACTCGATTTCGCGGCTCTGCCCCGGCTCGAACCGCACCGCCGTCCCCGCTGGAATATTCAGCCGCATGCCACGGCTCGCCACGCGATCAAACGTCAGCGCGTCATTGGTCTCGAAAAAATGATAATGCGAGCCCACCTGGATCGGCCGGTCGCCGCTGTTGGCCACGCTGAGGGTAATGGTGCGGCGACCGACGTTGAGCTCGATGTCGCCAGGCTGGATCTGATATTCACCAGGAATCATGCAGGTTGCCCCAGGGTCTTGAAGTAGATGGCGGTCGGGCTGTAGCGCCCGTCCGGGCTTTGGCAGTAGTCGGGCAGCTCACCGATCCGGGTGTAGCGCAGCGACTGGTAGAAGGCTTCGGCCGGGGAGCCGGCTTCGGTGTCCAGGTACAACAGGCCACGCTTGTGCTGGCGTGCGGCGAGTTCCAGGGTGTTCATCAACTGTTGGCCCAGGCCGTGGCGACGGGCGCTGCTGTGCACCAGCAACTTTTGCACTTCGGCACGGTTGAGGCCGTTGGCTTTCTGGCACAGCGCCAGTTGCACGCTGGCGATCACCCGCTCATCGCGCACCACGACCCACAGCAACAGGCTGGCGTCTTCGACGCTGGCTTGCACACCCTTCAGGTAGGTGTGGGCCTCAGCTTCGTCGAGGTCCGCCATGAAGCCGACCGAGGCACCGTGCTTCACCGCGTCCAGCAACAGCTCGATCAAGCCCAGGCGGTAGTGGGCAAAACTTTCTGCATTCACTCGACGCAGGTGCGTAGCGCTCATCGACTTCACTCCTTGGGCGGTTCCGCGCCCGGGTTCAAGGTCAGTTGCATAAACGTCAGGTCCAGCCAGCGCCCGAACTTGATGCCCACTTGAGGCATCTGTCCGGTGGTGATGAAGCCCTGGCGCTCGTGCAGGCGGATCGAAGCGTGGTTGCCGCTTTCGATGGCGGCGACCATCACGTGTTTGCCGCAGGTGCGGGCGCGGTCGATAAGGGCTTCCATCAGGCGCGGGCCGAGGCCTTTGCCGCGTTGGTCACTGCGCACGTACACCGAGTGCTCGACGCTGTAGCGAAAGCCTTCGAACGGCCGCCAGTCGCCGAACGAGGCGTAGCCGGTGACCTCGCCATGTTCGACGCTGACCAGGATCGGATAACCCTGGGCATGCCGCGCACTGAACCAGGCCTGGCGGTTGCCCAGGTCCACCGGTTGTTCGTTCCAGATCGCCGTGGTGTTGAGCACCGCGTCGTTGTAGATGTCGCGGATCGCCGGCAGATCGCTTTGGGTTGCGTCACGAATCATGGCCGGTCCTCAGGCAATGGGTTGGTGGACGGTGACCAGCTTGGTGCCGTCGGGGAACGTGGCTTCCACCTGGATATCCGGGATCATTTCCGGGATGCCTTCCATCACCTGTTCACGGCTGAGCAGGGTGGTGCCGTAGTGCATCAGGTCGGCCACGGTGCGACCATCGCGGGCGCCTTCCATCAGCGCCGCGGAGATATAGGCGATGGTTTCCGGGTAGTTGAGCTTCACGCCACGCGCCAGGCGCCGCTCGGCCACCAGGCCGGCGGTGAAGATCAGCAGTTTGTCTTTTTCCCGTGGGGTCAGATCCATGGTTTCAGGTGCTCCAGATTCGTGGTGAGACGGCTTCACGGCCCAGTACCGCCGGGCGCAACAGCCGCCATAAATCAATCAACCATCCCCGCGCCAGCAGCGCTTCGCTGGCCAGGCAGCGGGCCACCAGCAGGCCGGGCAGTTGGGTCAGGTCGCCGCGCACCGCATGGAGCAGGGCGCGGCAGGTGTCGAGTAATTCGGGGTCTATGTCGCCGGTCAGCAACAGGGTCGCAAACACCGGCTGCCCGTCCAGGCCGATGGGCGAGTCGAGCAGGCCGTCGGCACCCACAATGCGCTGGCGCTCATGCCAGAGCAACTGGCCGTCG
The DNA here is from genome assembly GCF_000612585.1 of Pseudomonas sp. CHM02. Classification (GTDB taxonomy): domain Bacteria; phylum Pseudomonadota; class Gammaproteobacteria; order Pseudomonadales; family Pseudomonadaceae; genus Aquipseudomonas. The sequence continues at coordinate 16,525 of NZ_JFCA01000030.1, read as the reverse complement.
CGGCGGATATCCAGGTGGGATTGGAAGTGGCCCAGGTCAAAACGCTCGCTGCTGGCCGGGCGACCCAGGGCGACCACATCCCAGTAGAACAAGCGGGCATCGCCTTGCAGCTCGATGCGTGTGGTGAGCTCGGCCTGGGCGGCACTGAAGACGATGGTTTCCTGGGGCAGCCATTCCAGCGTGGCACCGGCCTCCACGGTGAGGTCCAGTTGCTGATACGCCGGGCCGCTGGCGCGATACCACTTGGCCGCGCCAGGGCTGGTCAATTGCGCCCAGGCACCCGCGCCGACATGGGCGCTGATGTCCAGGCGATCACCGCCGGCAATCCCGCCGGGCGGGTGCACGATGATGTGCTGGCACACCTCGGGGCCTTCGGCGTACAGGTGCTTTTGCACCCGCAGCGGGCCGAGGTGGCGGCGCATCACCGGGCGCGTGGTGTCGCCGAAACGCGCATAGCCGAGTTCCAGCTCGGCGTGCCAGCTGGGGGTGAACAGGGCAGGGGAAACGGGCAGGTTCATGGCGTGTGCTTATCGTCAGGAGGCTACAGATTAGATGGTTACGAGACCACGCACACCTTCACTTTCCATATTTTCACCACGGCCTTGCTGCACGATTTCGCCACGCGACATGACCAGGTAGTGGTCGGCCAATTCGGCGGCGAAGTCGTAGAACTGCTCCACCAACAGGATCGCCATATCGCCGCGTGCCGCGAGTGTCTTGATCACCGCGCCGATCTCCTTGATCACCGACGGCTGGATGCCTTCGGTGGGCTCATCGAGGATCAGCAGGCGCGGGCGGCTGGCCAGGGCGCGGCCAATGGCAAGCTGTTGCTGCTGGCCGCCGGACAGATCGCCGCCACGCCGGTGCTTCATTTGCAGCAGCACCGGGAACAGTTCGTAGATGAAGGCGGGCACTTCCCTGGCTTCTGAGCCAGGAAAACGAGAGAGGCCCATCAACAGGTTTTCTTCCACCGTCAGCCGCCCGAAAATCTCGCGCCCCTGGGGTACATAGGCAATTCCCGCGTGCACACGTTGGTGCGGCTTGAACGCGGTAATCGCCTTGCCTTCCCAATTCACCACGCCTTCTTTGGCCGGCAGCAGACCCATCAGGCACTTGAGCAGGGTGGTCTTGCCCACGCCGTTACGGCCGAGCAGGCAGGTGACTTCGCCGATCTTCACGTCAAAGGACAGCCCGCGCAGGATGTGGCTACCGCCGTAGTACTGGTGCAGCTTGTCGACTTGCAGCATTCTCAAAACCTCCTCGGTTCCTGTTTGGAAACCGGATCAAATGTGGGAGCTGGCTTGCCTGCGATAGCGGTGTATCAGTTACACCGAGTTGCCTGTATCGCAGGCAAGCCCGCTCCCACATAAAGCAGTCCGTGTCCGGGTCAGCGACCGAGGTACACCTCGATGACGCGTTCGTTTTCCTGCACCTGTTCCAGCGACCCTTCGGCCAGCACGCTGCCCTGGTGCAACACCGTCACGTGGTCGGCAATCGAGCCGACAAAGCCCATGTCGTGTTCCACCACCATCAGCGAGTGCTTGCCCGCCAGGCGCTTGAACAGTTCGGCGGTGAATTCGGTTTCGGCGTCGGTCATGCCTGCCACCGGTTCGTCCAGCAGCAACAGTTGCGGGTCCTGCATCAGCAGCATGCCGATCTCCAGGAACTGCTTCTGGCCGTGGGACAGCAGGCCCGCCTGGCGATGCACCGAGTCGGTGAGGCGGATGGTGTCGAGCACTTCATCGATACGGTCTTTCTGCTCGCCGCTCAGGCGGGCGCGCAGGCTGGCCCACACCGACTTGTCGGTCTTTTGCGCCAGCTCCAGGTTTTCGAACACGCTCAAGGCTTCGAACACCGTGGGTTTCTGGAACTTGCGGCCGATGCCGGCCTGGGCGATCTGCACTTCGCTCATGCTGGTCAGGTCCAGGGTTTCACCGAACCAGGCCTTGCCGTGGCTGGGCCGGGTCTTGCCGGTGATCACGTCCATCAGCGTGGTCTTGCCCGCGCCGTTGGGGCCGATGATGCAGCGCAGTTCGCCGACGCCGATGTACAGGTTCAGGTCGTTGAGCGCCTTGAAACCGTCGAAGCTGACGCTGATGTCTTCCAGGGTCAGGATAGTGCCGTGGCGAGTGTTCAGGCCCTTGCCCGCGGCCTGGCCAATGCCGATGGCATCGCGGCCGCTGCCTGCATCGAAAATAGGTTCAAGCATGACGTTCCTCATTTCTTCAGCAGGCCGATGACGCCCTTGGGCAGGTACAGGGTGACGATGATGAACAGCGCCCCGAGGAAGAACAGCCAGTATTCCGGGAAGGCCACGGTGAACCAGCTTTTCATGCCATTGACCACGCCGGCGCCCAGCAGCGGACCGATCAGCGTGCCGCGCCCGCCCAGGGCTACCCACACGGCGGCTTCGATGGAGTTGGTCGGCGACATTTCGCTGGGGTTGATAATGCCCACCTGCGGCACATACAACGCGCCTGCCAAACCACACAACACGGCGCTCAACACCCACACGAATAGCTTGAAGCCACGCGGGTCGTAGCCGCAGAACATCAGGCGGTTCTCGGCATCGCGCAGTGCCGTCAGCACCCGGCCGAACTTGCTTTGCGCCAGGCGCCAGCCGATGTACAGGCTGGCGACCAGCAACAGCACCGTGGCCACGAACAACACGGCGCGTGTGCCCGGCTCGGTAATGCCAAAGCCGAGGATGCTGCGGAAATTGGTGAAGCCGTTGTTGCCGCCGAAGCCGGTCTCATTGCGGAAAAACAACAGCATTCCGGCAAAGGTCAGGGCCTGGGTCATGATCGAGAAATACACACCCTTGATCCGCGAGCGGAAGGCGAAGAACCCGAACACCAATGCCAGCACACCTGGCGCCAGCACCACCAGGCACAGCGCCCAGAGGAAGTGCTCGGTGCCGACCCAGTACCAGGGCAGTTCGGTCCACGACAGGAACGTCATGAACGCCGGCAGCTCATCGCCGGACGCCTGGCGCATCAGGTACATGCCCATTGCATAACCGCCAAGGGCGAAGAACAGGCCGTGGCCGAGGGACAGCATGCCGGCGTAACCCCATACCAGATCCAGCGCCAGGGCGACGATGGCGTAGCAGAGGATCTTGCCCACCAGCGTCAGGGTGTAGGCCGAAATATGAAATGCGTTGTCTGGTGGCAGCAGCGATAGCAAAGGCAGCGCCAGCAGCACGACCAGGATCAGCGCGCCGACGGCAATCGTCACCTTGGGGCCGGCCTTTTGCGTGGCCGTGAGCATCAATGGCTGGTTCATCAGTCGATCACCCGTCCTTTCAGTGCGAAGAGTCCCTGCGGGCGTTTCTGGATAAACAGAATGATCAGCGCGAGGATCAGGATCTTGCCGAGCACGGCACCGATCTGTGGCTCCAGGATTTTGTTGGCGATACCCAGCCCGAAGGCTGCCATGACGCTGCCGGCCAACTGGCCGACGCCACCGAGTACCACCACCAGGAACGAGTCGATGATGTAGCTCTGGCCCAGGTCCGGGCCGACGTTGCCGATCTGGCTCAGCGCTACGCCGCCCAGACCGGCGATGCCGGAACCGAGGCCAAACGCAAGCATGTCCACGCGGCCGGTAGGCACGCCGCAGCAGGCGGCCATGTTGCGGTTCTGGGTGACGGCGCGCACGTTGAGGCCCAGGCGCGTCTTGTTCAGCAGCAGCCAGGTCAACACCACCACGAACAGTGCGAAAGCGATGATCACGATGCGGTTGTAGGGCAATACCAGGTTGGGCAGCACCTGGATGCCGCCGGACAGCCACGCGGGGTTGGACACCTCAACGTTCTGCGCGCCGAACACCAGTCGGACCAACTGGATCAGCATCAGGCTGATGCCCCAGGTGGCGAGCAGGGTTTCCAGTGGCCGGCCGTACAGGTGACGAATCACCGTGCGCTCGAGGGCCATGCCGATGGCGGCGGTGACGAAAAACGCGACGGGCAGCGCGATCAGCGGGTAGAACTCGATGGCCGCCGGCACATAGCGCTGCATCAGCAACTGCACCACATAGGTGGAGTAGGCGCCAAGCATCAGCATCTCGCCGTGGGCCATGTTGATCACGCCGAGCAGGCCGAAGGTGATCGCCAGGCCCAAGGCGGCCAGCAGCAGGATCGAACCCAGGGACATGCCGCTGAAGGCCTGCCCGAGGATCTCGCCGACCATCAATTTACGTTTGACTTGGGCCAGGCTGGTCTCGGCGGCAGTGTGCACGGCAGCATCGCTTTCGACGCCGGGCGCGAGCAGTGCTTCAAGGCGCGTGCGGGCCAGCGGGTCGCCGGTGCTGCCGAGCAAGCGCACGGCGGCCAGGCGGACCAGAGGGTCGCTGTCGACCAGTTGCAGGTTGGCCAGGGCCAGGCTGAGGGCGGTGTGCACGTCCTCGTGGGTCTCGGCGGCGACTTGCTGGTCGAGGAATTTGAGCTGCGCAGGTTGCGCGGTTTTTTGCAGGGTTTGTGCGGCGGCCAGGCGTACCTTGGGGTCGGCGGCGAGCAGTTGCTGGCTGGCTTGCACGTTGTCGATCAGGCCGCGCAGGCGGTTGTTCAGGCGTACGGTCTTGGTTTCACCGTTGACGGTGAGTTGACCTTGTTGCAGGGCATCCACCAGCTCGATGCGCGCCGGGTCGGGCTGGGCGGCCCAGTCCTGGAGCAGCTTGGCTTGTTGCATCGGGTTGGCGGCCAGGAAGTCTTCGGCGTCGCCGGCGTGTGCGGCGAAAGGCAGCAACAGCAGGGTAGCCAGGATGAAGCGGTAGAAGGCAGTGGGCATATTCGTGGGCCTTGCTCGAACTAATGTGGGAGCTGGCTTGCCTGCGATAGCGGTGCATCAGACACACCGAGTCGTCTGCATCGCAGGCAAGCCAGCTCCCACAGGGTGTGTGTCGGCACTCAAGTGCCGACACCCCTCGGATCAGTTGCTCTTCACCGCATAGTCCGGCTTCTTGTCATTGCCAGGAATGTACGGGCTCCATGGCTGTGCGCGGATCGGTTCCTGGGTCTGCCACACCACCGAGAACTGCCCATCGGCCTGGATCTCGCCGATCATCACCGGTTTGTGCAGGTGGTGGTTGGTCTTGTCCATGGTCAGGGTGAAGCCCGATGGCGCAGCGAAGGTCTGGCCGGCCAGTGCTTCACGCACTTTGTCGACGTCGGTGGACTTGGCTTTTTCCGCCGCCTGGGCCCACATATGGATGCCCACGTAGGTGGCTTCCATCGGGTCGTTGGTCACGGCTTTATCCGCGCCCGGCAGGTTGTGTTTCTTGGCATAGGCTTTCCAGTCCGCAACGAACTTCTGGTTCACCGGGTTCTCCACCGACTGGAAGTAGTTCCACGCCGCGAGGTTGCCCACCAGCGGCTTGGTGTCGATGCCGCGCAGTTCTTCTTCACCCACCGAGAACGCCACCACCGGCACGTCGGTGGCCTTCAGGCCCTGGTTGGCCAACTCCTTGTAGAACGGCACGTTGGAGTCGCCGTTCACCGTGGAGATCACGGCCGTCTTGCCACCCGCCGAGAACTTCTTGATGTTGGCAACGATGGTCTGGTAGTCGGCGTGGCCGAACGGGGTGTAGACCTCTTCGATGTCTTTGTCCGCTACGCCTTTGGAGTGCAGGAACGAACGCAGGATCTTGTTGGTGGTGCGCGGGTACACGTAGTCGGTGCCGAGCAGGAAAAAGCGCTTGGCGCTGCCGCCTTCTTCACTCATCAGGTATTCCACCGCCGGGATTGCCTGCTGGTTCGGCGCTGCACCGGTATAGAACACGTTCGGCGACATCTCTTCGCCTTCGTATTGCACGGGGTAGAACAGCAGGCCATTGAGCTCTTCGAACACCGGCAGCACCGATTTACGCGACACCGACGTCCAGCAGCCGAACACCACCGCGACCTTGTCCTGGGTCAGCAACTGGCGGCCTTTTTCAGCGAACAGCGGCCAGTTCGATGCTGGGTCCACGACCACCGGTTCGAGCATCTTGCCGTTCACACCGCCCTTGGCGTTGATCTCGTCAATGGTCATCAGTGCCATGTCTTTCAGCGAGGTCTCGGAGATCGCCATGGTCCCGGACAATGAGTGCAGGATGCCGACCTTGATGGTCTCGGCGGCCTGTACGGTCCAGGTCAGACCCATGGCGGCGATGGATGCCGAAAGAGTGAAAGCCTTGATCAAGCTGCGACGCTTCATGGTGCAGTCTCCGTGAACTCAACATTGTTATGAGGGGGACAAAGTCGAGGAGGTGATTGCAAGCGCTGTGCCTAGTCGGGAAAAGGCATGAAATAGTCGTTTCGCCCTGGGCTGTGCGCGGGTGGCGCACCATGAAATGGCAGGCAGGGGCGCCAGGTGCATTGATGTGCGCCACAACGGGGCGCGCTCAGCGCTTGCGCATCAGACCGATAAAAAACAACCCGCCAATCGCCGCCGTTGCCACGCCGATGGGCAGGTCTTCAGGGGCGATCAGGGTGCGTGCCGCGACGTCTACCCACACCAGGAAGACGCTCCCGATCAGCACGCATACCGGCAGCAATCGCCGATGCTCGGCGCCGACCAGGCGCCGCGCAATGTGGGGCACCATCAGCCCGACAAAGCCGATGGAGCCGCTGATGGACACCAGCACGCCAGTCATCAGGGAGGCCACCAGGAACACGTTCAATCGCACGTTGCGAGCATTGAGCCCCAACGTCACGGCGGTCTGCTCGCCGGCCATCAAGGCATTCAACGGTCGCGCCATACCCACGAGCAACACGAGTCCCAGCAATACCGTAAACGTGGGGATCGCCAGCAATTCCCAGCGGGCGAGGCCGAGGCCGCCGAGCATCCAGAACATCACCGCCGATGCCGCGCGATGGTCGCCCATGAACAGTAGCAGGTTGGCCACCGCCATCATCACGAATGACACAGCCACCCCGCACAGCAGCAGGCGATCGCTCTCCAGCCGGCCGTTGCGGCTGGCCACTGCCAACACCACCAGCATGCTCGCCAGCGCACCGATAAATGCAGCGATGGGCAAGGTGAGCAAACCGATGATTTCCCCCACATGCAGCACCACGATCACCGCACCGAGGGTGGCGCCGGAGGTCACTCCCAGCAGGTGCGGGTCAGCCAGCGGGTTGCGCGTCACCGCCTGCAATACCGCGCCGATCAAAGCCAGCCCCGCGCCTACCAGCGCGCCCAGCAGCATGCGCGGCACGCGGATCAGCCACACGATATGTTCCTGCCCCGTGGTCCAGTCCACCTCGCCCAGGCCGAATGCCTTGTTCAGCAAAATCCGCCACACCACGTCCACCGGCACCCGTGCCGAGCCGAACCCCAGCGAGACCACGCAGGAGACCAGCAACAGCGCGCCAAGGGCGACCAGCAGCAAGGCGTAGCGACGGTTGGTCATTCGCCGTGGAACCCTTTGGCCAGGGTTTCCACCGCCAGCACGTTATCGATGCCCGGCGTCGCCTGCACGTAGGGGATCACGATAAAGCGCTGGTTCCTGATGGCGTCCACCGATTGCAATGCCGGGTTGTCGAGCAGGAACTGTACTTTTTGATCGGCCGTGATTTCGCTGTAGTCGACGATCACGATCACCTGCGGGTTGCGTTCCACCACGGTCTCCCAATTGACCCGGGTCCAACTGGCGTCGATATCCTCGAGAATATTGCGTCCGCCGGCGGCGTCGATCAGTGCTTGCGGCATGCCCAGGCGGCCGGAGGTCATGGCGCGGTCCTCGCCGCTGTCGTAGAGAAACACCCGTGGCTTGTCGGCGGGCAGGTCTTTCTGCACGTCGGCGACCTGTGCCTGCATCTGTGCAATCAGCGCGTTGGCGCGGTCCTGCACATCGAAGATCCTGCCCAGGTTGCGCAGGTCGTTGTAGGTGTCTTCCATGGTCGCGGCGGGGCGCTTCATCACGAACGCGCACGATTCGGTCAGCTCATACACGTTGATGCCCAGCGGCTGCAAGGTTTGCGGCGTCAGGTCGCCGCCCACGCGCATGCCGTAGTCCCAGCCGGCAAAGAAAAAGTCGACGTTGGCGTTCAGCAGCGTTTCCACCGACGGGTACTTGCTCGCCAGTTCCGGCAGACCGTCGAGCATCTGCGCCATCTCCGGCGTCACGGACTTCCAGCCGGTGACGCCGCTATAGCCGGCCATGTGCGACTTGAGCCCCAGCGCGAGCATCATCTGCGTCATGTTGATGTCGTGGCTGACCGCGTGTTGCGGGGCTTCCTGGAAGGTCACGTCACGGTTGCAGCTTTTGACGGTCACCGGGTAATGGGTCGCTTCGGCGAGCACTGACGTAGCAGCGAGTAGCAGAGCAACAAGGGAGAAGGCGCGCAGGGTCATGGTTGGGTTATCCAGGTGATTCGGGGGTAGCCGGACAAGGGATGGGTGTCGATCAACGCCTCAACGCCAAATACGTCACGCAGCAGGTCGGCGGTCAGCACTTCATGGGGCGTGCCGCTGGCAACCACGCGGCCGTGGTCGATCACGTAGAGACGATCACAAAAAGCGGCGGCCAGGTTCAGGTCATGGATGCTGGCCAGGGTGCCGATGTTCAAGCGCTTGACCAGTCGCAACAGCTCCAGCTGATAGCGCGGGTCAAGGTGGTTGGTCGGCTCGTCGAGGATCAGCAGTTGGGGTTGCTGGGCCAGGGCGCGGGCGAGAATCACACGCTGTTTTTCACCGCCGGACAGGGTCGCGAAGGCATGGTCTTCGAAGCCCTGCATGCCGACCGATTCCAGCGCACCTTGAACAAGCTGGCGGTCCTGCAGTGTGTCGCCATCGAACAAGCGCTTGTGGGGCGTGCGACCCATGGCGACCACTTCATCCACGCGCAGGCCAAAGGCATCAGGAAACTCCTGCAGCACTACGGCGATGCGTTGCGCGCACCACTTGGCGCTTTGTTTCCACACGTTCTGATGCGCCAGTTGCACGGTTCCCTGCTCCGGTTTGCTGAACCGATAGGCACAGCGCAACAGGCTGGTCTTGCCGCTGCCATTGGGGCCGATCAGCCCGACAAATTCCCCCGCACCGACCTGCAGGCTGGCGTCACGCAGTTGGAACTGGTGATGGCAGTGCCCGTGACCCATGGGGGCCCAGCCCAGGTCGGTGAGGGTGAGTGAAGTCATCAGAAGGTGTAGTCCGCCGTGACGAAGAATGAGCGCGGTTCACCCAGGATCCACTGTTGGCCGTCGTTGTACTGGCTGACGGCGTAGGTGCGGTCGAACAGGTTGTTCAGCTGCAGGCCCAGGGTGGTGTTGCGCAGGGCTTTCCACGACACGGTGGCATCGACCACGGTGTAGCTTGGCAGCTCGTTCTGGTTGGCCATGTCGGCGTAACGTGCGTCGACATAACGCACGCCGGCACCGGCGCGTATGTCGTCGGTCACGGTCTTGCTCAGCCACAGGTTGGCGGTGCGGCGTGGTACGTCTACGGGGCGGTTGCCATCGCGGGACACTGGCACGCCACCGACGTCCTGCGTGAAGTCGTCGTACTGCGCGTGGACGATGGCCGCGTTGGCCTGCAACTGCCAGGCGTGTGGCAGTTGCAGGTCGAGGCTGGCCTCCAGGCCGCGTGACGATTGTTGGCCGACTTGCTGCTTGAGGTCCGGGTCGCCCGGTACGTCAGTGAGCAGTTTTTTCTTGACGATGTGATACGCCGCCAGCGTCCATTCGCCACGCTGGTCCCAGAAGGCCTGCTTGATGCCGATCTCGGTTTGCTTGGCGGTGGACAGGTCAAACTGTTGCTGGCTCGGGCTCAGGGAAATCAGGCCGCCGACGCCATCGGTGCTGGTCGCGTATTGGCCGTAGACCGAGATGTCCGGCGTGATCGCATAGACCAGGCCGGCCTTCCAGTTATTGCCGGTGAGGGTCTTGTCGGACTGGCTGCCGGTGCGCAGGTCATCGCGGTCGACGTGGGCGTAGTCGCGGCGGATGCCGGTGATCAGTGACAGTTGGTCGGTGAGTTGCAGGCGGTTTTCGGCGAAGCCGGCAACAGTCTTGGTGGTGGTGGCAAACAACGGTTTGAACGGGTCCTGGCTTTCGAACTGGCCGGGCGCCGGGTGGTTCACGTCGATGGGCTGGCCACCGGGGAGCACGTCGTCAAACGGCGAGTTGCTGGCCAGGCGGAAGCGGATGCGGTTGTATTCCACGCCGGCCACGGTCTGGCTGTCGAGGCCGAACAGGGTGTGCTTGAAGGTAAAGGCCTGGCGATCGCCGACTTGTTCCTGGTTGTGCTTGATGCCGAAGTTGCCGCTGCGGGTCAGTTGGCCGTTGGTGAAGTTGTAGTTCTCGGCGTTCTGCCAGCGGCGCTGGTTCTTCAGGTAGAACAACTCGTTGGTGGCGCTGACGTTGTCGTTGATCTGCCATTCGCTGGTCAGGCGCGTCCATTGGTCGTTGTAGTGCTGGGTGTCGTTGCTGACGTTGTAGTTCTTGTCGCGCAGGCCTTTGTGCAATTGGCCGTTGATCAGAGGCGTGCCGAAGTAGTTTTGCGGGCGCTGGTCGCCGTAGTCGCTGGCCAGGGTGAAGCTCAGGTTGTCCGCCGCCTGCCAGCGCAGGGCGCCGCTGACGAAGTCGCTGCTGGAGTCGCCACGGTCGATGAAACCGTTGCTGCGCAAGCGGTTGAGGTTCAGGCGATAGCTCAGGGTGTCGGTCAGCGAACCGCCGCTGTCCAGGGCTTCCTGCTGGCGGTCATAGGAGCCGTAGCCCAGGCGAATATGGTTTTCGATCTCGCCGGTGAAGGGCTTTTTCGGCACGGTGTTGATCACCGCACCCGTGGCGCCTTCGCCGTACAGCACCGAGGCCGGGCCGCGCAAAACGTCTACGCGCTCCACCGACCAAGTGTCGACGGGGAAGGTCGAAGTGCCCATGCCCATGTACATGCGGTTGCCGTCGTACAGCTGCATCACCGAGCCCTGGCCGGTAAAGCCACGGGCTGACAGCGAAGTACCACCGTCGCCCGGCGAGCCGGTGCGGCTGATGCCGGTGGCGCGGGAAATCGCATCCTGCACGCTGGCATCGCCACGCTCGCGGATCTGCGCGCCGGTCTGGCTTTCGACACTGCCGGGGGTTTGCAAGGCCGTGAGGTTCAGGCGCGAACCGGCGGTGGTCGGAGTGTTCAGGTCGACGCGTTCGTCATCCACGGCGGGCGCGGTGACGGGGCTGGCGGGCAGGGTCAGGGCCTGGGCACTGTTATGCAGGGCAAGCAGGCACAGGCCGGATGCAAGGTACTTGTTCATCGGACGGAAAATCGCTTCTTCGAGGCAGTGCTCGCCGTTGGGTACGGCGAGCTGAGGTATGCAGAAAGTGTTATAAGTTAACACTTCCTACGTCTTGGGCGAAAGCCCGCCTAAGACTACATAACGCCTCTATGTAGGGCATCTCGCCTACTTCATGTCGAACCTGAGGCAGATTCACGTTGCGCAAAGAATCGCGACAGCACCAGGCGGTCCAACGCCCAAACGAGGATCAAAGAAGCGCCAACAAGAGGAAAAATGACTGCCAGCCCGAGCATGATCAGCATCGCGGTTTTCCACTTCGGCAAGTCATGGCGCAACGGCGGAACACCCAACCCGCCTTGTGGCCTGCGTTTCCACCAGATCACCAGGCCGCTGACGGCGCTGAGCAGGATCATCAGGCAGATCAGCAGCACGAGCAGTTGATTGACCCAGCCGAACATCTTGCCTTCGTGCAGCATCACACCGGTTTCGGTGGCGCGTGCCACCAGGTTGTAATGTTCCCAGCGCACATCGGCGAGGACCTTGCCGGTGTATTGGTCCACATGCAGGGTGGCGTCATTGCGTGGGTCGTTGGCGAATACTGCGACGGTGAATACGCCTTCGGCAGTGGTGGGGAAGGTGATGCTGTAGCCGGGCTCGACCTTGCGTGCGGTGGCCAGGTCGACCACCTGTTGCAGGCGCAGGAGAGGCGCCGCCGGACCGTGGCTCATGGCGCCGTGCTGCATGTGCTCGGCGTGGTCGCCGGACATCGGCATCGGCGTGTTTTCCATGGCCCAGGGTACGGTTTGCTGGCTGGCAGTGTTGAGGATGCGCGCTTGTTGGTCGGACTGCGGCACGTTGTTCCACATCGCCGCCGGAAAGCGATTCCACAGCTCGGCGTATTGCTTGCCCCAGAAGCCGGTCCAGGTCATGCCGCTGAGCAGCATCACCAGTAAAAATGCGGCGCCCCAGAAGCCGACGACCGCGTGCAGATCACGCCAGAGTACGCGACCACGGGCAGAGAAACGCGGCCACAACACGCCGGCCGAAGACTTGCCGCGCGGCCACCACAGGTACAGGCCCGACACCACCAGCATCACGCCCCAACCGGCGGCGAGTTCCACCAGGCGATCGCCGACGGTGCCGATCATCAATTCCCCATGCAGTGCTCGGGCGATGGCCTGCAGGTTGTATTTCGAATCCTGCTCGCCCAGGACCGTGCCGCGATACGGGTCGACGAAGACCGTGACTTCGCGCCCGCCGTTGTGCACCACGAACTGTGCGCTGCTGGTGGCGTCGGCCGGTGGCAGGTACTTGCTGATCACGGCCTTGGGATAGGCCGCCTGGGCCCGTTGCAATTGCTCGTCGGCGCTCAGGGCGTGCTCGGCGGTTTGGACCTTGAGCAGGTCGCCGTACATCAGCGGGTCGAGCTGGGGTTTGAGCAGGTAGATGATGCCGGTCAGGGCCAGCAGCACCATGAAAGGGGCGACGAAGAGTCCGGCGTAGAAGTGCCAGCGCCAGGCCAGGTTGTAGAAGGATATTTTTTGAGTGGTCATCAGGTGCTCCGCAAGGCTTGTTATTTATCCGGTCAGACCTGCAGGAGCCGGCTTGCCGGCGATGGCGATCTAACTGACGCCGTCGCCGGCAAGCCGGCTCCTGCAGGGGGGGCGTCAGAAGCTCATGTCCACCTTGGTCCAAAGGGTCCGGCCCGGCTCCTTGATGGCCTGCGGGTCGCTGGCCGGGTAGCCGAACCCGGCGTTGCCGGCCAGGTTCAGGTGCTCGGCATAGGCCTTGCCGAACAGGTTGTCGACGCCGGTGCTGACCTTGAAGTGTTTATTGATGCGATACGCCGCATTCAGCGAGAACACGCCAAAACCGCCGCTCTTGTCGAAGTCCTTGCCGACCACGTTGCCCTTGTTCGGGTCGACGCGGTTCTGCGCCGCGACCACACGCCACAAGGCCCCGGCACTCCAGTCGTCTTCGCTGTAGGTGAGGCCGAAACGTGCATCCAGCGGCGGCATCTGCGGCAGTGCCTTGCCGTCGCTGCTGTTCTTGCCCCAGGCATAGGCGAGGGTGGCGTCGGCTTTCCAGTTGCGCGTCAGCTTGTACGCTGCGCCCAATTCACCGCCCATGATGCGCGCATCCACGTTACGCGCCTGGGAAGTGGTGCCCATCATGCCGGGCTTGTAGTCGAACAGGATGAAGTCCTGCACTCGGCCGATGTAGCCCGAGGCCCAGGCTTCAAGGTCCTCGGCCTTGTACTGCGCGCCGAAGTCGAGTTGGGTGGTTTTCTCCGGCTTCACGCCGTCGAAGGCATTCACCGAACCGACCGCGCCGGTGTTGGGTGAAAACAGCTCCCAGTAATCCGGGAAGCGCTCGGAGTGGCCCAGGCCTGCGTAGAGGGTGGTGGGGCTGTCGGCCAGGTCGTGTTCATAACGCATGAAACCCGACGGCAAGGTGTCGGCGCGGGTGTCGTCGGCGGTCGGGTTGGTACGGCTGCTCATGCCTGAGCCCGTGGTTTGCCGGAAGTCCTTGGCCGAAGCGCGGTCCAGGCGTGCGCCGGTGATCAGGCGGTCGCGGTCGGCGGCGTACCAGGTGAGTTCGCCAAACACGCCATAGTTGTGGAAGTTGGCGTCCTTGTTGCGCGGCAGATCCTTGTAAGTGTCGATGCCCATGCTACTGCGCTGGCGATGTTCGTTGGTCTGCGCATCCAGGCCGCCGATCAGTTGCACATCGGCCCATCGCCAAGTGGCCTTGATCCGCGCGCCGAGGGTGCGACGGTCGACGTTGGAGGCCATCGGCCCGGCCATCATCCCGGTGCCCGACGGCGTGCGCAGGCTGTAGTTGTCCATCACATGGTCGGCGTAGTTGTAATAGACCTGGGCCTCGACCTTATCCAGCACCTCGCCGAGGTTGGATTTTTCAAAGCGCAGGCCGAGGCTTTCGCGCAGGAACTGTGAGCCATCCATGCCGCGTCCGGCGTAACGCGCTTCGCCATCGCCACGGCCGGCGGTGAGTTCCAGCAGGGTGTCGGCGTCGGGGGTGAACCCGACCGCCACATCACCATTCCACTTGTCGTAGCGCGAGGCGACGGTTTTGTTATTGCCGTCCTTGTAGTCGTCGGCATGGGCCTGGTTGCCGATTACCCGCACATAACCCAGTGGCCCGCCGGCAGCAGCATCGATGACCTTATCGAAGCGCCCGTTGGAACCGGCCAGCACGCTGGCGTTGACCCGCGTGCCCAGCTCGCCGAACTGCTCCGGCTCGCGGTCGAACAGGATGGTGCCGGCCGAAGCGCCGGGGCCCCACAGCACGGTTTGCGGGCCTTTGATCACGGTGAGTTTGTCGTAGGTTTCCGGCGAGATATACGAGGTGGGCGCATCCATGCGGCCGGGGCAAGCGCCGAGCATCATGCTGCCGTTGGTGAGGATATTCAGGCGTGAGCCGAACATGCCACGCAGCACCGGGTCGCCATTGGTGCCGCCGTTGCGCACCAGGGCGAAGCCGGGGATGGTCTTGAGGTAATCGCCGCCATCGCTAGCGGGCACCGGCTGGCGTGGGTCTTTCGGGTTGGTGATAACGGTCAGCGGCGAGCTGGGGGCAATCGCGGTGATCACGGTCGGGCTCAGTTCATGCTCGTCAGCGTGAGCGTGGGGAGCCAGCAATGCGCTGCATAAGGCAGCGAGCACGGGGGTATATCCCAAACGGGTGTCAGCAGAAAACCTGGACATGACAAATTCCATCAATCATTCGTAAACAACACGGCCAGCAGCCTGCGGCTGTCTGTCTAAAGTCGGCCGGGGTGAAGTAACGGTGTGACGTGCTTACGAGGCGACGGGCGGGGCGCGGCTGCGGGCGCCGGGGAAGATGCTCCGCCGGGCATGGCCCAGGCGGGTGGCGGGGGTGAGGGCGTTAGCCGGTGGCGGGCTGCTCAGGGCAAAGGTTGAAATGCCGCCGGGCAGGGCGGGGCAGCTATAGAGCAGGTCGCAATAGCCGCACTTGGACCAGAGGGCGTGGTGTTCGTCAGGGGCTTGCTTGTGATGGGATTCGCCGTGGTCCATCGGCATGTCCATGGACATGTTCATCGACATACCGGCGTGATGATCCATCGGCATCGCTTGGGAAATCAGCGGACCGATAAAGATCATCAGCATGGCGAACAGGCTGATCCAACTGCCGCTTCTCAGGCGGGCGTGTGGAGACAACCTGGCGCGAGGGGCGCCCATCGAGTGTCAGCCTATTGCGCGTGCTTATGTTCGTGTGCGGCCATCGGCGGCACTTTCTGCACCGACACTTCCACCTCGACCCTGCCGGCTTTTTCGAAGGTGAGGGTCAGCGGGAATTGCTTGCCGTCGGCCAGCAGGCTGCGGTCCTTGAGGCCCAGCAGCATCACGTGATACGCCATGGGCGCGAAGGTCAGCTCGCCCTTGGCCGGTACGGCGACGCTGGGCACCTGCTGCATCTTCATCAGGTCGCCCTGCATCACATGCTCATGCAGCTCTGCCTTGTCCGCCACCGGCGTGTCGACGCTGAGCAGGCGGTCCGCCGTTTCGCCGCTGTTATGAATCACGAAATAGGCAGCGACAGTCGGCGCATTCGGTGGCAATTCCTGGGACCAGGGGTCGCTGACCAGCAGGTCGCCAGCCTTGTAGTCATCGGCATTGGCAGCACTGAACACCGGCAGCAGCAACGCAGCCAGAAGCAGGGAAGATTTGAGCATGGCAGTTCTCCAGAACGGTTCTAAACGCAGTTCACTTGCGAAGAAGATCAGACCGTTGGAGAGGCGCGGGGGTTGAGGCTCGGCCATTGCTGGCGCGGGGTAGGGCTTTGCAGCTGGGGCGGCGGCAAACTCTGTGAAGTATTGAATTGGGTGAGATACAACTGCGGCACATGCCCCGGCAACGCCACCAACGGCGCCGAGCCCGAGCAACACCAGCAATGCTGCATGGTGGAATGATCGTCCTGCTGCGGCGCCGGAATCTCCAGCTTGCCCAGGGCGATGGTCTTGAGGCTGGCGCCATTGGACGAACAGAAGCTGCCCCACAGCAACTGCCGGACCGGGTCGCTGGACTGCTGCATCGCGCTGGCCATCGGCATGGCAAAGGCGTTGAACAGCACTGCAAGGCAGGCGATCCAGGCAATTGCAAAGCGTTGACGGGCCATGGCGGACAATCCGTAGGGTTAAACGATCAGGCGGGTATTTAGCCTGATCGGGGGGGATAAGTAAAAAGGGGCGGTGTGGTTTGGTGTCGCAGTGCCAGTGGTTGAGGATAGACGGGAACTGAAAGGTTGCCGATATCAAGGGCAACGCGGTGCT
>NZ_JFCA01000029.1 GCF_000612585.1 Pseudomonas sp. CHM02 | reverse complement strand
TACAAAAAGCAGGTTCCTGACGCCTTCAAATCACAAAACGCGCCACCATCCCATTCAAATCCACCGCCAGGCGCGACAGCTCATGGCTGGCCGCGCTGGTCTGGTTGGCACCCGCCGCCGACTGGGTCGCCAGGTCGCGGATGTTGACCAGGTTGCGGTCCACTTCGCGGGAGACCTGGGCCTGTTCTTCCGACGCGCTGGCAATCACCAGGTTGCGTTCGTTGATCAGGCTGATGGACTGGGTGATCTGCTCGAGGGCAACGCCAGCGGCGCGGGCCATTTCCAGAGTGTCCTGGGTGCGCTGGTTGCTCTGTTGCATGGACTGCACGGCTTCACCGGTGCCGTTCTGGATACCGGCGACCATTTTTTCGATTTCCTGGGTCGACTGCGCAGTGCGATGGGCCAGCGCCCGCACTTCGTCGGCCACCACCGCAAAGCCACGTCCGGCTTCACCGGCACGTGCGGCTTCGATGGCTGCGTTGAGCGCCAGCAGGTTGGTCTGTTCGGCAATCGCGCGGATCACGTCCAGCACCTTGCCGATGTCACGCCCCTGCGTGGCCAGGCCCTCGATCATCGCCGCGGTGTTTTGCACATCCTGGGTCATGGTCTGGATCGCGCCGACGGTTTCCATCACACGGTCGCGGCCTTCACGCGCAGCCTGGTTGGACTGCCCGGACGCTTCGGAAGTCGACACCGCATTGCGTGCCACTTCTTCCACCGCCGCCGTCATCTCGTTGACCGCCGTGGCGGCCTGGTCGATTTCATTGTTCTGCTGCTGCAAGCCCTTGGAAGCTTCTTCGGTGACCGCGCTCAGCTCTTCCGCGGCGGAGGCCAGCTGCGTCGCCGAACCGGCGATATGCTGGATGGTCTGGCGCAGATTGGCCTGCATGGTCGACAAGGCGTTGAGCAACCGTGCGGGCTCATCCTTGCCATCGTCTTCGATGGTCTTGCTCAGGTTGCCAGCGGCGATGGTTTCAGCCACTTCCACGGCCTTGCGCAACGGCGTGACGATGCTGCGGGTGAGCAGCCAGGCGAGCAATACGGTGAGCAACGCGGCAGCCACCGATACGGCGATCACACCGGTAATCGCGCCTTGGTAACTCAGCCCGGCTTCATCGTCGGCCTGCTTGGCGTCGGCCGCATTGATGGCAATGAGCTTGTTCAATTGCTCGCCCATCTGGTCGGTGCCGTCCTTGATGCGGCTGTTGATCAGTGCACGCATCTCATCGACCTTGCCTTGCTTGGACAGGGCCAGCATCTCGGCCTGGGCCTTGAAGTAGTTGTCCAGGGTGACCACAAACACCTTGTATAACGCAGCCTCTTCCGGGCCGGCAGGCAACGCGGCGTAACTGGCCTGGGCGGTTTTCACCTTGTCGGCCAGCACCCCCATGCGGGTTTCGGCTTCCTGCAGGCTGGCAGGCTCACGGTTGACCAATACGCGGAACGACAGGATACGCAGGCGCAGCACGTTTTCCGTGATGATGCCCAATGAGGTCACGCTGGGCAGTTGGGTGAGGCTCATGTCCACCGAGGACTGGCGGATCTGCGTCATGCGGTTGACCGCAAACACCCCCAGTAAAACCACCAACAACGCAATGAACGCAAAACCGAGGAACGCTCGAGGGGCAATATTCAGCTGACGGAGGGACATAGGGGGAGCTCTCAGAAATAGTGTTTGCGAGCGTCCCTGCCGCGAAACGATCCATCAGCGTCAACGCGCTGCTCAGACCTTGGTCACCACTGTTGTCATGGGTATGTGGGCCTATATGAGATATCGGCAGGGCCTGGGGTTTTGCGCAGGGGCCTTATAAATATTTTTTTACACTTCTGACGACCGGCAGTTTCTGGCATCCTGCGCCTCCATTTTCTGACCCGAGCCCGCATTTTGTCTGACGCTCAAGCTCCTCGCCCCCGCTATAAATCCGACCTGATCTACGGCCTGGAAGACCGCCCGCACTTCACGGCAGCGATTTTTGCCGCCTTGCAGCACGTGCTGGCGAGTTTCGTCGGGATCATCACCCCCACGCTGATCGTCGGCGGCGTGCTGGGCCTGGAAAGCGAAGTGCCGTACCTGGTGAGCATGGCGCTGTTTGTGTCGGGGCTCGGCACCTTTGTGCAGGCGCGCAAGTTCGGCCCGATCGGCTCGGGGCTGTTGTGCCTGCAGGGCACCAGCTTTTCCTTTATCAGCGTGATTCTCAGCGCGGGTTTCATGGTCAAGGCCCGGGGCGGCGGCACCGATGAGATCCTCTCGACGATCTTTGGCATCTGTTTTTTCGCGGCGTTTATCGAAGTGGTGCTCAGCCAGTTCATCGGCAAGCTGCGCAAGCTGATCACTCCGGTGGTCACCGGCACCATCATTACCTTGATGGGCCTGTCGCTGATCAAGGTGGCGGTCACCGACATGGCGGGCGGTTTTGGCGCCAGCGACCTCGGCGCCGCGAGCAATATGGGCCTGGCCGCGCTGGTGTTGCTGACCATCGTGGTGCTCAACCGCTTCAACAACCCGTTCCTGCGCCTGGGTTCGATCGTGATCGGCCTGACCCTGGGTTTCGTGGTGGCTTGGCTGCTGGGCCGCGTGGATATGGCCGCACTGCCTCACGTGCCGCTGATCAGCGTGCCGGTACCGTTCAAATACGGGTTCTCGTTCGACTGGGTGGCGTTTATCCCGGTGGCGGTGATCTTCCTGATTTCGCCCCTGGAAGCCGCCGGTGACCTGACGGCCAACTCGATGATTTCCCAACAGCCGGTCAAGGGCCCGCTGTACATCAAGCGCATCAAGTCCGGCCTGTTGGCGGACGGCCTCAACTCGGCGATGGCCGCCACTTTCAACAGCCTGCCGATGGTGACGTTCGCCCAGAACAACGGCGTGATCCAGTTGACCGGCGTGGCCAGCCGCTACGTGGCGTACTTTATCGCCGGCCTGCTGGTGCTGCTGGGCCTGTTCCCGATGATCGGCGCGGTGCTGCAACTGATGCCCAAGCCGGTACTGGGCGGCGCGACCCTGATCATGTTCGGCACCGTGGCCGTGGCCGGGATCAAGATCCTCGCCGAAGCCGGGCTGCACCGACGCAATGTGCTGATCGTGGCGATTTCGCTCGGCATGGGCCTGGGTGTCGCTGCGGTGCCGGAAGTGCTGCGCGACCTGCCCAAGGCATTGCATAACATCTTTGAATCGCCGATCACCGTGGGCGCGTTCTGTGCAATCCTGCTGAACATTTTCCTGCCGGAAGAGTTCATAGAACTGGAAGAAGATGAATTTGATCCAGAGTCCTCTACCCTCAAAGTCATGCAGGACCCGGACGTCACGAAATAGGAGCACTTTTTACATGCGCAAGCTCATGGTTCTATCGCTGTTGCTGCTGACCCTGAGCGCCTGCGCCCTGTTTCCCAACCGTGATCCGGTGAACATCAACGTGGTGGGCATCGAGCCCCTGCAAAGCCAGGACCTGGAAGTACGCTTCGCCGTGAAACTGCGGGTGCAGAACCCCAATGAAACGGCGATCGACTACAACGGCGTGGCCCTGGACCTGGAGGTCAATGGCCGGCCGCTGGCGTCAGGGGTCAGCGACCAAAGCGGATCCATCCCACGCTTTTCCGAGACCGTGCTGATGGTGCCGGTGAGCGTTTCGGCGTTTTCTGTGTTGCGTCAGACCCTGGGCCTGAGCCAGACCCAGAGCTTGAACAACCTGCCCTACGTGCTGCGGGGCAAACTCGCGGGAGGCCTGTTCGGCACGATGCGCTTTGTGGACCGTGGCACGCTGGACCTGCCGAATACCGTCACCTGGTAAACGCCATGCAACCGACGCTGTTCACCGAACACCTGATCCTGCGCCCGTTGCTGCGCGTACCCAAGGCTGCACCGAACCTGGGATCGCGACGGATTTCCGAGCGCACCGGCATGCGTTTGATCAGGACGGATACAGGCAACTTCGTCGAAGGCACCTTCCCACGGGACATCTGGGAAATGACCCGTGAGGAATGGCTGGCATCACACCCTCTGCAGGAGCCGTTCAGTCGGTGATGTAGCGCACGCCAGGCTTGGTGCGCTCGTCCACTACCAACTCGAATACGTCCGGCCGGGCGTAGTGCCCCACCACGTCATAGTCGTACCGCGCGCGCACCAGTTCATCGGTATCGATGCGGGCCGTCAGCAGCCCGGCTTCACCGCGCAGCGGCCCGGCGAGAATGTCGCCCATGGGGCCGATGATCACGCTGCCGCCGGCAATCAACGGACGGTCCGATGGCCAGTTGGCAACCTCGACGCCCAGGGCTTCAGGCGAGGCCTGGACCTGGCACGCGCTGATCACAAAGCAGCGCCCCTCATGGGCGACATGGCGCATGCTCACTTGCCACATCTCGCGCTCGTCCACGGTCGGCGCGCACCACACCTCCACGCCCTTGGCGTACATCGCCGTGCGCAGCAGCGGCATCATGTTTTCCCAGCACACTGCGCCGCCAATGCGCCCCACCGCTGCGTCGATCACCGGCAGCGTCGAGCCATCGCCCTTGCCCCAGATCAGCCGTTCGGTGCCAGTGGGCATCAGCTTGCGATGCTTGGCCACCAGGCCATCGGCGGGCTCGAAGTACAACACGGTGCAGTACAGGGTGCTGCCACTGCGCTCGATAACGCCAAGTACCAAACTGGCAGCGGTGCGCGCGGACAGGCCCGCCAGCGCCTCGGTCTCTGCACCAGGCACCTCAATCGCGTTGGCGAAATAACGCGCATAGGCTTCACGCCCTTCAGGCAGGCGGTAGCCCAACTGCGTGCCGAAACCTTCACCTTTGGGATAGCCCCCCAGCAGCGCTTCGGGCATGACCACCAGTTGCGCACCACTGCGCTGGATGTCGTCCTCATAGCTGAGGATTTGCGCCAGGGTCTCGGCCTTGCCACCCGGCAACGCGCCAATCTGCAAAGCCGCCACAATAGAAACAGGCATCACGATCACTCCGAATAAAGAAGATAGGCAGCCCATCTGGAGCGAGCTTGCTCGCGAAAAACGTCAACGATAACGCCTTACTGACGGGTTACCACGGCGCTCCCAAACGCTTCGCGAGCAAGCTCGGTCCTGCAAGGGTTGGGTTGCCCATTCTCTTGCGTGCAGCGATCATGAATAAAGCCCACCTCAGTGCTGAATGATATGAGCCAGATGAATATCGCGAATATTGACCTGAACCTGCTGAAAACCTTTGAAGCCCTGCATGACGAGTCCAGCGCCAGTCGCGCGGCGTTGCGCCTGGGCGTGACGCAATCGGCGATCAGTGCGGGCTTGCGGCGTTTGCGCGAGGTCTATGACGATCAACTGTTCGTGCGCACCGGTCGGGGACTGGCGCCGACGTTGCGGGCCAATCAGTTGAAGCCGGTGATCAGCGAAGCGCTGGACCGCTGTCGGCAGAGCCTGGCGATGGTCAATCCGGATAACCAGCAGTACCAGGGCCGGTCCGTGGTGCTGGGTTTGTCCGATGATTTCGAGATTGCCTACGGCCGCCGGCTGATCGCTGAGATTGCGCAACGAGCGCCCAGACTGCGGGTGATTTTCCGCCAGACTCACAGCCAGATCGTCGCCGGTGCATTACTCGATCGCACCCTGGACCTGGCGATTACCGCCGGCGGTTTCGCGCACAGTCGGTTGAGCCGGCAGGTGCTGGGGGAAGGCGATTATCGCTGCCTGGTGGATTCCGACCAACCCGAGATCAGCCTGGACGAATTCGTCGCACGCGAACATGTGCTGGTGTCTTCAGGCGGGTTTATCGGGATCACTGACGAAGGCCTGGCCGCACACGGATTGAGCCGCCAGGTGTGCGCGTCCACCAGCCACTTTGCTGCGCTGCCCTTCTTGCTCAAGGGCAGCCAGGCGGTGGCGACCATTCCGGGGCACGCTGCGCAGGCCATCGCCGACATGACCGGGCTGCGCGTCCTGCGCTGCCCGCTGGCGCTACCGCGCTACCCGGTCGAACTGGGCTGGCGCACCCAGGCGCAGCTCGATCCGGTGGTGCTGAAAGTGCGCGAGGCCATTGTGGCGAGTTTTATTTAGCCGCGGCCATCAGCTTGTTGACTTCACTGCGCACCATGTTGGAAAACTCCGGCGGCGACATGCCGTCGAGTTCGGCGCGCACCCATTCGGCCCACTTGCCCTTGCGCTTGGCGCGTTCGCCGAACAACCGTGCCGCTTCGCCCTTGGCCTTGCCCAGGTTGGTTTGCCACAGGTCGTAGAGACGGGACTTTTCATCTTCCAGCTCGGCGCGTTCGGCGAGGGTCTTGTTGGCGAGATTGAAGCTCATGTTGAATTACCTGCTGCATAAATAGGTGCCATCTTACACTGTAGGTCGAAATTTCCTGATCCGGAATTTACCCGAACCCACGCCGAGGGAAAAAAACTGCAACTTTTGCCACCGCCCGGCACTCCATTGTTCACTGTCACATTCACCTGCAAGGAGTCACACAATGGCCCGCAAAACCGCCGCCCAAGCCGCCCAAGCTGTCGAAGATCAAATCAAGGATCAAGCCTTCAGCGAACTTACGGCGCTGATCGAAGAGTCTGACAAACTGCTCAAGAGCAGCGCTTCCCTGGTAGGTGAAGAAGGTGAAACCCTGCGTGAGCAGGTCGCCATCAAACTCAAGCAAGCGCTGGACTCGGTGTCCAACGTGCGCGAGCGCAGCAAGCCAGTGGTCGACGCGACCGAAACCTACATCGGTGGCCATCCATGGCAGACCGTGGCCATCTCTGCCGGCTTCGGCCTGGTGGTCGGCCTGTTGCTGGGTCGCCGCAACTGATCTGCCGGGTGGCGGCGCCGGCTGGCGCCGCCACCTGTTCAATCGACCGACAATGCCTGCAATCGCGCCAGTTCCTGCGCGTCCAACTCAACACCCTGCTGCTCCGACTTCGCCCGTGTGCGATGACGTCGATCCCCCGGTAAACGCCGCAAGCCCGCCGCATGCATCTGCCGCACCAGTTCCTGGCTGCGCTCGGCGAAGCTTTGCCCGGCGGTTTTGCTCGGGTCGATGACAATCAGCAACTGGCCGGTCCAGGGCGTGCGGGCACCGGGGTGGTCGGCCCAGTTGAACTCGAACGAGAAGTTGCCACCGGTCAAGGCCGCCGCCAGCAGTTCGACCATCATCGATAACGCCGACCCCTTGTGCCCGCCGAAAGGCAGCAGTGCGCCGCCTTCGAGCACGGCCTTGGGGTCCTGGGTGGGCTGGCCGAGGCTGTCGACGCCCATGCCCGGCGGCAGGCGCTCGCCCTTGCGGGCGGCAATCTGTACGTCGCCGTGGGCGATAGCGCTGGTGGCCAGGTCGAACACAATCGGCAAGCCGTCGGCACGCGGCGCGGCGAAGGCGATGGGGTTGGTGCCGAACAGCGGCCGGTCGGCGCCATGGGGCACCACGCAAGTCATGCTGTTGACCACGCTCAACGCCACCAGCCCTTCTTCGGCGAAAGGCTCGACATCCGGCCACAGCGCGGCAAAGTGATGGGAGTTGTGGATGGCCAGCAGCGCGATGCCGGCGCTGCGTGCCTTGTCCACCAGCAGTGCACGGGCCGCTTCAAGGGCCGGCTGGGCGAAGCCGTTGCCTGCGTCTACCCGCACGAAGCCGGACGCCACATCCGTGACCACAGGCACAGCCTTGCCATTGACCCAACCACTGGCCAGCGTGCTGAGGTAACCGGGGATGCGGAAGATGCCGTGACTGTGCGCACCGTCGCGCTCGGCGCTGGCGCAGTTGCGCGCCAGGATCGCGGCAACCTCGGGCGAGGTGCCATGTTTGACGAATATGGCGTGCAGCAACCCCACCAGGTCGTTGAAACCGATGAAGGCTGAAGGACTGTCGACTATCGGGGACTGGGCAGACATCTGTAGCTCCGATTTTATAATTGGAAGAGACAACAAGAATCCAGATCGTCGATTAAACAACGCCTCCCGTGCCTGCTGTCAACGGGCGCTTGCGATCCGCCTCCGTTATCTACCGCCACACGCACGGTGCCCGGGCATTGTTCATGAGCAACGTCGATAAACGGATTGACACCATGCTGGCCAATGCCGACTCGATCACCTGCATGATCAGCCAGTTGGGGCGGGAATCGGATGCGGGAGCCTGAGCAGGCTCCCGGCGGGGAACGTCAGTCTTTCTGGTCACGCAGGATATTGCCCGACGCGCCGTCGATTCGCGCTTCGTACACGGTGCCGTCGGACTTGCGCCCTTTGACTTCCCAATAGCCGTTGTCGTCGGCCTCGGCTGCATATACCTCGATATAGCCGGCCTTGGTCTTGGCCACTTCGATGGCTTTCTCAATGGTAATCCAGCCCGCCCCCGGCTTGTCGGCCAAGGCAGCGCCCGCGCTGAGCAGAGCAGTGGTTGCACACAGGGCGACTAAGGTTTTCTTCAGCATATTCGTACTCCATTGTGGGAATGACAGACTCATGTCCTGAATTTTTTGGGCATTGCCAAACGAGAATAAGTTCCAATTGATGTGCAATCGCCATGATGGCTGTTCTCGCCATCCGCCTCGGGAGGTTAGAATGTCGGAAATCAGGATGAGTAAATGAGCGAAAAAGCCCTTTCAGAAGCCGAATATGACGCCATCACCGACGCCGCTGCGCATTGGTGCATGCGTCTGCACGCGTGTGATTGCACGCCTGGCGAGCGTCAGGCTTTTGCGCAATGGCACGATGCTCATCCGCTGCACGCCTTTGAATACGCGGCCATGCTCGAAATCTGGGACGTCGCCGATCACCTGCCCCGCAGCGAACCTACCCCTGTGGTGGTGCCGTTCAAGCCCCGCAGCCGGGTGCGTACCTATGCGGTGGCGGCAGCGATTTGCCTGGCCGCCCTGCCCCTGGCCGCCTTTACCGGCTGGGAGGCCGGGTGGCTACCAAGCGCCTATGAACGCTTCGACGCCGCCAATGGTTTACGCCAGGTCACGCTGGGTGATGGCAGCCAGGTGGAGCTCAACCTCGGTACCGAGCTGATCTACAGCAATTACAAGGACCAGCGCCGGGTCACGCTGAAAAAGGGCGAGGCGTTCTTCAAGGTCAGCCATGACAACAACCACCCGTTCATCGTGCATGCAGCCAATGGCCAGGTGCGGGTCACGGGAACCCAGTTCAACGTCTGGAAATACGAAGACCAGGTGCGAGTGATGCTGCTCGAAGGCTCGGTACAGATTGCCAGCGACCAGGTGCACGGCAGCGTCCCGCTCACCCCCGGCATGCAGGCCAGCTATCAACAGGGCGATGCCACACCCCGTGTGCGTGCGATCAACCCCAACGATACCGCGCTGGCCTGGCGCCAGGGTAAACTGATCCTCGACAACCTGGCCCTGGCCGATGCGTTGCCACTGATCAACCGCTACCTGAGCAAACCGGTGATGCTGGCAGACGCCAGTACCGGGACGATTCGCATCGGCGGCATCTACAACATCAACGAGGTCAACAACCTCGTCCCCTCCCTGCCCAAGGTCTTGCCGGTCTACCTGACCCAGAACCAGGACGGCAACCCCGTACTCAATTCCATACCGCGTAAAGCCCCCAAAGGCTGAGCCCCCGCCAGCAGGCAAAGGCTTGCGCACGCCTGAAGTGTCCGTTTTTTTTACACCTCCCTGCCCTGAACCGCCCGTGGCAAGCGGATTCATGCTTTTGTCATGCGCGGTGTTACAGCGCTGATACAGGGTGGTGAAGCGATTGTGCAGCGGCTGGGTAGCCTGGGATTCATGGGTCGCTGTCTCACGGCTGATACAGCGCGGCCATCATTTTGCCTGGCCTTTTGCGCAACCCTTTGAATAACCGAAACAAACAAAAAGCGGCACAGCTTCTGCTCTATCCCTTACAGCGCTGTTTAGGGTCAGCGTGAAGAATAAGGAATATTGCCGTGGTCACTCACACTCAAGGTTCATTGAGCCTCCTTCTGATCAGCTGTGTACTCAGTACCAGCGTGAGCCTTCCAGCGCTCGCCGAAGGTAACGGTGTGATCGTGATTGAACGCGCTGTCCGTGGCCACATGTACGGCCGCACCGCCGGCTCCGACCCCAGCCCGACCACCGCGAATGCCAACCCGTCCGTCCAGATCTATCGCGCCCTCAACAACACTGAATTGAACGACAGCGACATCGCCGGGATCGCCAGCGGCTCCAGCCTCACTCGCACGATCATGCCAGGCGGCAACCTTCCCGGATTTGACAATAACGGCGGCGGCATCGGCCTGGGTGCAGGCGCCGCAGCCAGCCATGTCGGTGGCAGCAGTATTTCCGGCACGGTCAACGGCGCAGTCTCTCGCGGCCTACAACCGCTGAACAACATCGGCAGCATGGTCGGAGGGCGCTGAGATGAAGTATTCCTGGATGATCCTGACCGTGCTGGGTTGCGGTGCCGCGATGGCCGACAGCAACAACAACGCAACCATCGACAACTCGGGCAAGCACTACAACGGCGTAGTCACGGTCAACCAGGCCGCCGGCGACCAGCAGCAACTGAGCAATAACGTCGCCATTGCGGTCGGCCACAACGCCCAGGCGAACATCAATGTCACCCAGCACATCAGCGGCGCTCCCTCCGACCGCAACCTGAACGCCAAAGCGGCCATCCAGGGCAACTCATTCAGCAATGGCAACGGCGTACTGAGCATCAACCAGTCGGCCGGGGCCCAGAACCAATCGATCAATGCCGTGCGCATCAGCATTAACGCTGGCCCGCAGAGCATCGATGACAGCGTCATGTCGCAACAGAACGTTGCGCTTGCAACAGACTCAGGGTTGACCCCTACCACTGGCAGCCGCCAGGTCGTTACCAGCGACCAGGCCTTCACCGGCAGCCGTGGAGTGGTACAGGTCACCCAGAGCGCCGGGGTGGGGAACCGAGTGGCTAACACCCTGAACCTGCGACTCAACTGATGGAGCTGAGTCGATAGCTAGACCGTACCAACACTTAACCAACTAAATAGAAGCAAGGAGAAACACCATGAAACCTACAATGGCTCTTAAACCACTGGCTTTCGCTCTCGCTGCTCTCATGGCTGTTGCTGCTCACGCTAACCCACCAGGCGGCGGTGGCGGTGGCGGCCCACAACCGGCTCCAACCACTTCAGCCACCGCTACGTCCAACGACGGTCAAAGCAACCATGGCAACGTGGTGCTCAATGACAAAACCAAAAACAACGCTTCGGCCAATGAGTCCTACAACCACATCAGTGGCATTGCCAACGGCAACGTGCTGAGTGGTGACAACAACCAGGGCAAAAACGACGTAGTCGTTCAGTCCGCCGATGCAGACTTCGTGTTCGCGACCGTGAACTCGGCTCAATCGAACACCGGTAACCTGGTGATCAACAGCAGCACCAAAAACAACGCTTCGCTCAACGACAGTGGCAACAATGCTTCCGGCGTGCTTCAACTGAACGCCGCTTCGGGTACCTCCAACCAGGCCAGCAACAGCACCGTTATCCAGGCTAACAAAGATGGTACCGGCGGCGCTGCAACCGTCAATGGCGTGCAGGATGTGTCCGGCAACCTGACCCTCAACCTGGCCAGCGGCCATGGCTGGAACACCAAGCCAGTGGTCAACAACGCCAGCGTGAACAACTCGATGAACTTCAGCTCCGGGGTGTCGAACTCCAACGTTCTGTCGGGTAGCAACAACCAAGGTCAGAACAACGTAGTCGTGCAGTCCACCACTCGCTTCTGATCCTGACAGGGCCTTGGCAACAAGGCCCTTTTCATTCCAGTGTCCAACAGGTCATACGATCATGCGCCTCGTTGCCTTCCTCCTTCTGCTAGCACTCACCGGCCCGACCTGGGCGGGGCAAATGGCTGTGGTCATGCCGGGTGGTGGGTTGATCTACAAGAAGGTCGAGAGCATCCGCGAACGCAAATTCGCCAACCTGGTGGAACAGAAAACCGATTTCAGCTGTGGCGCCGCTGCACTGGCCACCATCCTGCGTCAAGCCTATTGGATGGATGTGGATGAAGACCACGTCATCAAGGGCATGCTGGTCAACGCAGACCAGGACCTGGTGCGCACCCAGGGCTTTTCCATGCTCGACATGAAGCGCTATCTGGAAAGCATCGGCATGCGCGCCAAGGGCTACCGGATTACGCCAGAAGTGTTGATCACCGTCAAAGTCCCGGTTGTGGTGCTGCTGGAAATCCGCGGCTACAAGCACTTCGTGGTGTTGCAGCGCGCCGACAAGGACTGGGTCTATATCGGCGACCCCGTGCTGGGCCACAAGCGCTATACAAAGGACGATTTCATCAAAGGCTGGAACGGCATCGTTTTCGCCGTATTGGGTGAAGGCTACGACAAGACCAACGCCCTGCTCTCCCCGCCCACACCGTTGACCGCCAAGAACCAGCTGAACACGTTCAGCCCCGTGCGCGACAGCGAATTGATGGACTTCGGTTTCATCCAGAGCGACTTCTTCTAGAAGCGCAATAAGGGGCAGGACGCTCCAGGAGCAGACGATGAACACTTACCGTTGGCTGACGGTCATGTGCCTGGCGGCCTCAATGCCCGCCTATGCGTCATCGGCCTTCAAGCCTATCGAGCTCAAGGATTCGGAAATGGCGGATCTGCGCGGGCGCTTCGTAATGCCTGGGCGGATCATCAGTTTCGGCATCGTGATGAGCACCACCTGGACCAACTCCAGCGGCGCCACCGTGACGGGCAGCGCCAGCATGCAAATCGACAAATCGACCGTCACCCCGCAGTTCTACGTACAGATCACCGGCAACGATGGCAACGGCCAGACCCAACAACCCAACGGCACCGGCACCGTGGTGGGCGGCGCCGGCCTGGGCACCGGCCAAGGCGTGACCCAAAGCGTGCGCGCTGCCGGGGATGGCAACACGGCCAACAACGCGGTGGACATCAACGTCACCAAAAACGGCCTGGCGCCGGCCAACTACGCGCAATCCGGCCAGGCCCTGGTCGCCGGTCAACCGATCACCGGCAGTACCGCCGCAGGCCAGGTCACCGTCTCGGCCAAGAATGGTGGGCTGCAGATGTCGCTCCTGGCCAATAACAATCAGGGCAATGTGGTGCAGCAGATCGGCGGTGGCAATGTCCTGCAGGGCACCGTTATCAGCGGCAACAGCAACTTCATCAACAATTTGACCCAGCTTAACGTGGTGATGGGCAACAACGGTTTGAACAACATCACGCAGAACCTCAACTTGGATCAACTCAAGGGCCTACGCACTATCGGTTATTGAACTACGCTGAGCCACGACACTTACGCATTAAAAAAAGGGACGGCTTACTTCATGCATCGATCTTTATCGTTACGTGCCGTGGTTTGTTTGAGTACGCTCCTGCCTGCAACGATGTTGTATGCCGCGCCGGATGCCGATATTGAAACGCTGAAACAGGAACTCCTGGAACTCAAGCAGCGTTACGAAGTACAGCAAAAAGCACTGGCGGTATTGGAGCAAAGGGTCAGGCAGGTAGAAGATCAGCCAGCCACGCCGGCGCCCAGGCGCCTGGCCAAATCCCCGGCTGATTTCAGCAAGAGCACCACCGTGGCCGGCGCGCCCGGGGTAGGCGCGGCGGCCGCATCGGGCGGTGCGGGCGGCGGCAGTTCCTATGGGCAAAGCCTCAAGGATGATTCGGCCCCCGCACAAAGCGTCAGCAACCTGTACAACGAGGCCAGCGGCTTTTTCGGCAATGGCAAGTTCAGCTTCGAGACCGGTATCACCTACGCCCGTTATGACGCGCGCCAGCTGACGCTCAACGGTTTCCTGGCACTGGACTCGATCTTCCTCGGCAATATCAACCTGGACCGGATCAAGGCCGATAACTGGACCCTGGACCTGACGGGGCGCTACAACCTCGATAACCGCTGGCAGTTCGATGTAAACGTGCCGGTGGTGTACCGCGAGTCCACTTACCAGTCGGGTGGTGCCAACAACAGTGGTACCACCACCTCGGAAGCCTCGGTCACTCGCGACCCGACCATCGGCGACGTAAACTTCGGCATTGCCTACAAATTCCTCGACGAAACCGACACCCTGCCGGATGCGGTGGTATCGGTACGGGTCAAGGCGCCTACGGGTAAGGAACCCTATGGCATCAAACTGATCGAGTCGCCCAACAACGACAACCTGTTCGTGCCGGAAAGCCTGCCCACGGGTAACGGCGTCTGGTCGGTCACACCGGGCATTTCGCTGGTCAAGACCTTCGACCCCGCCGTACTGTTCGGCTCGTTGTCCTATACCCACAACTTCGAGGACTCGTTCGACGACATCAGTTCCAATGCCAATCAGAAAGTCGGCGGCAAGGTCAGCCTCGGCGACAGCTTCCAAGTGGGCGTGGGCGTCGCCTTCGCGCTGAACGAGAAGATGAGTATGTCGTTCTCGGTCTCCGACCTGGTACAACGCAAGAGCAAGCTCAAGCCTGACGGCGGGGACTGGCAATCAGTGGTGTCCAGCGATGCGAACGCCGGCTACTTCAACGTGGGGATGACGATTGCGGCGTCGGAAAACCTGACGATCGTGCCGAACCTGTCGATCGGGATGACGGACGATGCGCCGGACTTTACGTTCAGCCTGAAATTCCCGTACTACTTCTAACCGCAGACACGGTAGGAGCGGGCTTGCCCGCGAAGGACGGCAACGATAACGCGTGGTACCAGGAAAAATGTGGTGCCATTGCGTTTTTTCGCGAGCACGCTCGCTCCTGCAGGTTTTGAGGCCAAGGAAAAGCCCCGCAACGATAAGGGTCGTTGCGGGGCTCTTCGGTTTACCCGCCCTAGCGGATCTGGTGTTTGTGCAGCAACCGGTAGAACGTGGGCCGGGAAACCCCCAGCACGCGGGCGGCGACGCTGAAGTTGTCGCTGTGCCGGTTGAGCACATCGCACAGTGCCTGGCGTTCGGCACGGTGCTTATAGTCTTCCAGTGTAGCCATGGGCGGAGAAATTGCCTGCTGGCCCTGCAATCCCAGATCAACGGCTTCGATCTGACGCCCTTCGGCGAGCACCAAACCGCGGCGCACACGGTTGGCCAGCTCACGCACATTGCCCGGCCAAGCGTGTTCGCCCATGACCACCAAGGCATCATCACTGAAGCTGCGCGGGCGGCGGCCGGTTTCCTGGCTGTAGAAGCGGGAAAAGTGGTTGGCCAACATTGCGATATCGCCATGGCGCTCACGCAAAGGCGCGGTGACCACTTGCAGGACATTGAGCCGGTAATACAAATCTTCACGGAAGGCGCCCTTCTCCACGGCGGCTTCCAGGTCGACGTGAGTGGCCGCCAGCACCCTTACATCCACGGGAATCGGCTGGCTGCCACCGACGCGTTCGATCTGTTTCTCTTGAAGAAAACGCAGCAGGTTGGCCTGCAGCTCCATGGGCAGGTCGCCGATTTCATCCAGGAACAGCGTGCCACCGTTAGCGGCTTCGATGCGCCCGACCTTGCGCTGATGGGCGCCGGTAAACGCGCCCTTTTCATGGCCGAACAGCTCGGATTGAATCAAATGCTCCGGGATCGCCCCGCAATTGATCGCCACGAACGGTTTGGCGTGGCGCTGGGATTGGCGATGCAGGGTCTTGGCGACCAGCTCTTTACCGGTGCCGCTGTCGCCACGGATCAACACCGGGGACTCGGTGGGCGCCAGTTTGGACAGCAATTTGCGCAGTTCGCGGATCGGTCGACTGTCTCCCAGCAGTTCATGCTCGGGCTCGTCCACCGGCGTGTGGCCCTTGCCGCGCAAGCGTGCCATGCCGAAGGCGCGGCCCAGGGTGACCTGTACACGGGCGACGTCGAACGGCAAGGTATGAAAATCGAAAAACCACTCGCAGACGAAGTCACCAACGTTCTGCAGGCGCAAAACGTCCTGGCTGAGCACGGCAATCCACTCGGTACCGCTGCGGCCAATCAGTTCCTTGACCGCCTCCGGACGTTCGAGGTGATAAGGCTGCAGGCGCAACAGGCCGACATCACAGGACCGGTCACCCACCGCTTCCAATGTGCAACTGTCGACTTCCCACCCCGCCGTGCGCAAACCGGGCAGCAGCCCGTGGCAGTCGTCGCAGGGATCGACCACTAGCAATCGGCGCTGAACGGGGGGCACACCCATGACTGTTCCTTGGCGTCAAAATTGTTAAATTTATTTAGAAACAACAGTTTGTGACGTCTGCAGCTAACCCTAGCAAGGTCTTGACGCAAGGCTTGTACCGTTTCGCTATAAGTCTGGGCAAAAAGCCACTTCGCCGCGTTTACGCCAAAAAAGTTAGGCCAGGTCGAAACTTTCATTCAGCTTTCAAAACAGCTGCTTACATGACGTTAATCACTAAAAGTCGAAAAAAGTTGCTCTAACATGTGACCCGTACCCGGCCATCGTGCATCAGTACAAGTAACCCGCCGCACGGTCAGCCCAACCGCCGGCACTCACTTGAATGGGCAATGAGAGAGAACCCACATGAACGCCCCGCTCCGCATCAACGAAGCTCTTTTGATCGCAGACCGTGCTTTCCAGCCCTTTCAGTGCGTGGCCTGGCACGATGGCAACGGCGCCCTCAGCCTGAGCGTCATCGACCGCACCAATACCCGTATCGGCAGCAAACAATTATCGTCGAGCGCTTATACCGACCCTGCGCAGTTGGAAGACTTGCTGTTGCAAGCCCGCGCCGAGCTCGATAAAGATGGCTACCAGTTGCAATCCTGGGCAATGCCGAAGTAAGTCGGCACTGTAACTTGCGCGCCGTGGATTAATGGCGCGCAAGTTCAGCGTTAGAGCGCAATCGCTTATTGCGCGGCAAGAATAAATCGTTCGATCGCTTCCGCCGCGCCATCCTCGACATTGCTGCCAGTCACCACACTGGCCTGGCGCTTGACGGTTTCTTCCGCCTGCCCCATGGCAATCGACAACCCCGCCATGTGGAACATCGCCGGGTCATTGCCGCCATCACCGATCGCCGCCGTCTGCTCCATGGGAACACCCAGGTGCGCGGCCAAGGTCTTCAAGGCCTCGCCCTTGTTGGCCAGCATCGCGGTCACGTCCAAGTACACCGGTTGTGAACGCGACACCTGGGCCAGCCCCTGCACCTTGGGCTGCAAACGCGCCTCCAGTTCCACCAGCAACTGCGTGTTGTTACTGGCGGCGACGATCTTGTCGACCCGGTCCAGGTAGGGCTCGAAGCTCTCCACCACTACCGGCCCATAGCCCAGGCCATCGGCCTCGCGCTGCACCATCGGCCCTGGCGGGTCGCGGCGCAGCCAGTCACCATCGGCAAACACCCACACTTCCACATCCGGCTCGCCCGAAAACAGCGCCAGGGTGACCAGCGCTGCCTCCGCTGGCAGGTGATGGGCAACCAGGATGCTGCCATCCGGGTTGATCAAGGTGCCGCCATTGAAACCGGCCACCGGCACATCGATACCGAAGGTCTCGATCAACTGCAGCATGGCCTTGGGCGGTCGCCCGCTGGCCAAGCTGAAAAACACCCCACTGTCGCGCAGCGCACGCACTGCATCAGCGGTGCGCTGGCTGAGACTGTGATCCGGGTGCAGCAAGGTGCCGTCCACGTCACTGAGGATAAAACGGATGGGATGAATCGCTGCGTCACTCATCCGAGGCTATGCCAGGCACGCCCATCGCGGGCCAGCAACGCATCGGCGGCGGCCGGACCGTCTTCACCTGCCTTGTAGGCCTGGATGCCGTCGTCTTCCTTCCACGCATCGAGGAACGGCTGCACCGCACGCCAGCCGTTCTCGATGTTGTCGGCGCGCTGGAACAAGGTCTGGTCGCCGGTCATGCAGTCGTAGATCAGGGTTTCGTACCCGGTCGATGGCTGCATTTCGAAGAAGTCCTTGTAGGCAAAGCCCAGCTGGATGTTCGCCATGTCCAGGGTCGGCCCGGGCTTTTTCGCCAGCAGGTCGAACCACATGCCTTCATTGGGCTGGATCTGGATTTTCAGGTAGGTGGGCTTGAGCTCATCGACCTCGGTGTCGCGAAACTGTGCATAGGGCGCCGGCTTGAAGCAGATGACGATTTCGGTGTCGCGCACGCTCATGCGCTTGCCGGTGCGCAGGTAGAACGGCACGCCGACCCAGCGCCAGTTGTCGATCATCACCTTGAGGGCGACAAACGTCTCGGTGCTGCTGTCAGGCGCCACGTTGGCTTCTTCGCGATAGCCCGGCAGTTGCTTGCCGCCGATTTCACCGGCGGTGTACTGCCCACGAACCGAGTTGGCCCGCGCATCTTCCAGCGACCACGGGCGTACCGCACCAATGACCTTGGCTTTTTCACCGCGCACAGCGTCGGCGCCAAAGGCCGCGGGCGGTTCCATGGCCACCATCGCCAGCAACTGAAACAGGTGGTTGGGCACCATGTCGCGCAGGGTGCCGGTTTTTTCGAAGAAATTGCCCCGGGTTTCCACGCCGACGGTTTCGGCGGCGGTGATTTGCACGTGGTCGATGTAATGGTTGTTCCAGAACGCTTCGAACAGCACGTTGGAGAAACGGCTGATCAGGATGTTCTGCACCGTTTCCTTGCCCAGGTAATGGTCGATGCGATAGATCTGCTTCTCGCTCATCACCTTGAGCAGGCTGGCGTTGAGGGCTTCGGCGGTGGCCAGGTCGGAACCGAAAGGCTTCTCGATGACCACGCGACGGAAACTGTCATCGGTTTCGGTCAACAGGCCGGCACTGCCCAGGCGCTGCACCACGTCGCTGAAGAAACGCGGTGCGGTGGCCAGGTAGAACACCGCGTTGCCGGTGCCGCTGTCGGCGATTTTCTTGCCAATGTCGGCATAGGTGCTGTCGTCGAGGAAATCGCCCTCGACGTAGCTGATGCCCTTGGCCAATTGCGCCCACCGCTCAGGGTCCAGGGCGTTATCGGCATTGCCCTTGACCTTGCTCGCGGCCTCGGTGCGAATGAAGTCCTCGAGTTTCTTGGCGAAGTCGGCGTCACTGATGGCGTTGTGATCAACGCCGACAATGCGCAAGCCATCGCCCAGCAGGCCATCACGGCTGAGGTTGTACAGCGCCGGCATGAGCAGGCGCTTTACAAGGTCACCATGGGCACCAAACAGAAACAGGGTGGTGGGCGGAGCGGGTTCGGCCTTGGGTTTCTTGCCGTTGGCGGTCATTTTTTGGAAGTCTCCACGTGACCACCAAAGCCGAAGCGCATGGCAGAGAGCATTTTGTCACCGTAGGTGCTTTGCTGGCGCGAGCGGAAGCGTGCGAACAGCGAGGTGGACAGCACCGGTACCGGCACGGCTTGTTCCATGGCGGCTTCGATGGTCCAGCGGCCTTCGCCACTGTCGGCAACCGAGCCGGAGTAGCCGTCGAGTTTCGGATCGGTGGCCAGGGCGTCGGCGGTCAGGTCCAACAACCAGGACGAGACCACGCTGCCACGGCGCCAGACTTCGGCGATATCGGCCACGTTGAGGTCGAAGCGCTGGTCTTCCGGCAGGTTTTCCGAGTTCTTGGTCTTGAGAATGTCAAACCCTTCGGCGAACGCCTGCATCATCCCGTACTCGATGCCGTTGTGGATCATCTTGACGAAGTGACCGGAGCCCGCCGGGCCTGCGTGGATGTAGCCCTGCTCGGCGCGCGGGTCGGCGCTGGCGGAGCGGTCCTTGGTGCGCGGGATGCTGCCCAGGCCCGGGGCCAGGCTCTTGAAGATCGGATCAAGGCGCTGCACGGTCTCGGCGTCGCCGCCAATCATCATGCAGTAGCCACGTTCCAGGCCCCAGACGCCGCCGGACGTGCCGACGTCGACATAGTGCAGGCCCTTTTCAGCCAGGGCCTTGGCCCGGCGAACGTCGTCCTTGTAGTTGGTGTTGCCGCCGTCGATGATTGCATCACCGTCTTCGAGCAGCGTGCTCAATTGGTTGATGGTGTCTTCGGTGGGCGCGCCCGCCGGCAACATCACCCACACGGTGCGCGGCTTTTGCAGCCCGGCAACCAGGGCCTTGAGGTCGGCGACGCCGGTGGCGCCCTCTTCGCTCAGGCCTTTTACAAATGCTTCGTTACGGTCGTAAACAACGGTGGTATGCCCATTGAGCATCAGGCGCCGTGCAATATTCCCGCCCATGCGGCCTAGTCCGATAATCCCCAGTTGCATGTGCTGATGCTCCTAACTACTAAAAAAATGTGTGACATAGTTTATAGCGCAATGAGGCTAATGAGGGTTAGTCCAGCGCGGTTACGTGTAGTTTCATGGAAAAAAGTTGCCATCGTTTCACCATCACAGCACAAAAAGTCACACGACCATCAAAAATAAAAAAGTTCCCTTGCCCGCAAAAAGAATTCAGAATTGGCCTCGACTGCTGCCGAGAACCTCGACTCAAGCGTTCTGGCACACCGCGATACACCGGCTATTTGCGAGGTAAGCAATGAGCACTGCACAGATGAACCGTCCGCCACAGACCCTCTACGTCACCATTCGACGTGATGAGCTGCGCCAGTTGAAAGACGAACGCGAACAGCTGCAGCAGGAAGTCATGCGCCTGCGTTCGCACATCATCCAAGCCCAGCTGGACCAGCCTTCCAGCACTCAGCCTGCGCTCTGCTAAGCCTGTTCATCGCTTTGTAAGATAACCGCTACAAAAATCTCACAAAGTTTTCACACGCCCCTCCCGATACTCCCGCCCCCAAGGGCCACCCCATGCAAGGGTGGCCTCTGTTGCGCGCGCCCCTGCGCGTCAGCTGAAAAATTATCGGGTTGGAGCGCTGGATGGCGATGTTCAAACGCAGCACCACGTCTGCGAAAGGCTTTGATTGGGCCGGCCTTGGTTGGCTGTTCCTGTTTTTCTGGTACTTCTCGGGCATTACCCAACTGCTGATTCAGCTGACCGGCACGTCCGGTTTCAGCGGCTTTCGCCAAGCCTTCTTCATGAGTGCGCTGTGGCTCGCGCCCATGCTGTTGTTTCCCCGTCGTACACGACTGCTCGCCGCGGTGATCGGCGCAGTGCTGTGGGCGTGCTCCATGGCCAGCCTGGGTTATTTCTTCATCTACCAGCAGGAATTTTCCCAGAGCGTCATCTTCATCATGTTCGAATCGAACATCTCTGAAGCCGGCGAATACGCCACCCAATATTTTGCCTGGTGGATCGTGCTGGCGTTCATCGCCCATACCGCTTTCGCCGTGTTCCTGTGGACGCGCCTGCGCCCGGTCTACCTGCCTCGCGGCCAGTCGATGCTGGCAGCGGCAGCCATTGTGCTGGCGGTGGTGGGCTACCCGCTGGTCAAGCAGATCGCCACCAGCGACAACATGGACCAGGCCATCGATCGCTTTGAAACCCGTATCGAGCCCGCCGTGCCGTGGCAGATGATCGTGGCTTACCGTCGCTACACCGAGCAGTTGGACAACATGCAAGGCATGCTCACCAGCGCCAGCCAGATCCCGCCCTTGAAGAACCTCAAGGACAGCATGGCTGGCCAGCCGTCCACGCTGGTGCTGGTAATCGGCGAGTCCACCAATCGCCAGCGCATGAGCCTCTACGGCTACCCGCGCAACACCACACCTGAACTGGACAAGCTGCGCGACGAGTTGGCGGTGTTCAACAACGTCATCACCCCGCGGCCCTACACCATCGAAGCACTGCAACAGGTGCTGACCTTCGCCGACGAAGAAAACCCGGACCTGTACCTCAAGACCCCGTCGATTGTCAGCGTGATGAAACAGGCCGGCTACAAGACCTATTGGATCACCAACCAGCAGACCATGACCAAACGCAACACCATGCTCACGACCTTCTCCGAACAGGCCGACGAACAGGTGTACCTGAACAACAACCGCAACCAGAACGCCCGCCAGTATGACGGCGACGTGCTGGCACCGTTCGCCAAGGCAATGGCCGACCCTGCCGAGCGCAAGTTCATCGTGGTGCACCTGCTGGGCACCCACATGAGCTACCAGTACCGCTACCCGCCGAGCTTCGACAAGTTCACCAACCGCCAGGGCGTGCCGGATGGCGTCAGCGATGCGCAGTTGCCGACCTATAACAGCTACGACAATGCCGTGCTGTACAACGACTTCGTGGTGTCGAGCCTGATCAAGGACTACGCCAAGACCGACCCCAACGGCTTCCTGCTGTACCTCTCGGACCATGGCGAAGACGTCTTCGACTCTGCCGGCCACAGCACTCTGGGGCGCAACGAAGGCAAGCCGACGGCGCCGATGTACACCATCCCGTTCATGGCCTATGCCTCACCGAAGTGGCGCGAAACCCACGACTGGAGTTTCGCCGGCGATCTGCATCGCCCGTACAGCAGCTCGCAGTTGATTCACACCTGGGCCGACCTGGCCGGCCTGAGTTTCGATGAGTGGGACCGCAGCAAGAGCCTGGTCAGCGACAGCTTCAAGCCGCGCCCGTTGATGATCGGCAACCCCTACGAGCGCCAGCAGAAAGGCTTGATCGACTTCAGCTTGATCAAACCGAAGAAGAGCACCACCGAAGTGGTGCTCCAAGAGCCCTTGTAACAGAAAGATAACAATCGTTCTCGTTTAGTCCTAAAGTTCCGCGCCTCCTTTCGTCTTTGAGCCAAGGCCTTCTCTTACTGAGAAGGCCGCAAAGACGACAAGGAGTCTTCCGCGATGTTCGCGCCCATTACCCGTTCCATGACCCTCACCCTCGGCCTGTTCACTGTGGTAGTGAGCCCGGATCTACTGGCTGAAACCGATCCCGAAAACAAAGCCCTCGAACTCGGCGCCACCAGCATCACCGCCGAAGGCCTGGGTGCCAACACCGAGCACACCGGGGCCTACACCACCGGTTCCATGAGCACCGCGACCCGCCTGAACCTGTCGATCAAGGAGACCCCGCAATCGATCTCGGTGATCACACGCCAGCAGATGGATGATTTCAATCTCAATACACTGACCGATGCTTTGCGCCAGACCACTGGGGTGACAGTCCAGCACCTGGATTCGGACCGCGCCGGTTACTCGTCGCGCGGCTACTCCATCAACAATTTCCAGGTGGATGGCATGCTCAATACGTTTGGGCGCATGAAGTCCGACTCCGACACCATCATCTACGACCGTATCGAGGTGGTACGCGGCGCGACCGGCCTGACGACCGGTGCGGGCGATCCCTCGGCCACTGTCAACATGATCCGCAAGCGCCCGACTGCGCAGTGGCAAGCCAAGGCCGGCGTCAGCGGCGCCAGCCATGACAACTACTACAGCTACCTGGATGTGGGCGGCCCGCTGGCCTTTGATGGGCGCCTGCGCGGGCGTACCGTAATGGCTTACCGTGACAGCCAATCCTTTCGCGACAACTACGCCCTGCAAAGGGAAGTCGGCTACGGCATTCTCGAGGCCGATCTGACAGACGATACCGTGGTAGCCGTAGGCTTCGATTATCAGAACAAGCATGTCCAGGGCACCTCATGGGGCACACTGCCCTATTGGAACAGCGATGGCAGCAAGGCCCGCTTGTCACGCTCCGCCAATATGGCAACCGACTGGAGCTCCTGGCCGCTGAAGGACAAGACCACCTTTGCCTCCCTCGACCACAAACTGTCCGAGGACTGGCGCTTGAAAGCCGCCTACACCCACCGACAGAGCGATACCGACGGCAAGGTGTATTACGGCGGCGCGGGCTTCCCGAACCCGGACGGCAGCGGCATGACCGCCTGGACCAACCAGATGGTCGGCACGTCGAAAATGGATGCCGTGGACTTCAACCTCGCCGGCGCCTACACGCTGCTGGGCCGCGAGCATGAATTGATGGTGGGGTATGGGGAGTCGGAGCAGAGGGACTCCTCGCCCTACCAGCGTTACAGCACACCCGCAGGCTACGAAACCATCCCGGATTGGCAACACATGGGCGGTATCGTCAAGTTCCCCGACCGTACCACCGGGCTCAAGGGCCCACACTCAAGCAAACAGCAGAAAGCCGGGTATCTGGCCACTCGACTGAGCCTGACCGACAGGCTGCACGCGGTACTGGGCAGCCGGTATGGCAGTTGGGAAATCGAAAATACCCCTGTGGACTACGACGCCAATTACCAGCGTATCCCCGAACCCAAAACCCGCCAGACCCACAACGACATGTGGACGCCCTACGCCGGGCTGCTCTACGACCTGACGCCGGAATACACGGTGTATGCCAGCTACACCGATATCTTCAACCCGCAGGACGAACGTGACGCCAGCAAGAAATACCTGGAACCGGTGGTGGGCAGCAACTATGAGATAGGCCTCAAGGGCAGCCTGCTGAACGAGCGGTTGAACCTGGCCGCCGCGTACTTCTGGAGCCCCCAGGATAACGTGGCCGAACTCGATAACACCGCGCCACCGGACCCGGTCACCCGCGAGCAGTTCTACAAATCCGGCGGCAAAGGCAACAAGGTGCAGGGCTTTGAAGTCGAGGTGTCAGGCGAAGTGATGCCTGACTGGAATCTCACCGCCGGCTACACCTACACCCACTCGCTGAACGGCGATAAGCAACGCAACAACACCGACCAGCCGATGAACCTGCTGAAGATGTCGACAGCCTATCGCCTGCCCGGCGAATGGCGCGGGTTGACGGTGGGTGGCGCGGTCAATTGGCAGAGCGATTTCTACGCCTTCGCCGGACGGCCGACCGGCGGCCGGGATCAGGACGGCGACCTCATCACGACACCGACCAAGATCACCCAGCAGGCCTACACCGTCGTCAACCTGATGTCGCGCTACCAGTTCGACGAGCATGTTTCGGCGTCGGTTAACGTCAACAATCTATTTGATAAAAAATATTACGAACGTGTTGGTTTCTATAACGGCGTGTATTGGGGCGACCCGCGCTCGATCACTCTGGCATTGGACTGGAAGCTGTAAGAATTTTTAACCTGAAGTTAACGAAATTGTTAACTTCGGGTTTTTTTCGCGTTAATTCCTACTTAATAAACTCACGCCACACTCGCCCCATGAATCTGATCAAGGACAGAGCGGATACCGATCACTCTTAATGGGAATACTGCGATGAAACTCTCGACCCTGATGCTTGCCAGCCTGATGACCCTGACCTCCGCCGCCGCCTTTGCCGAGGGCGGTTCCGAGCGCTCGAAGGAGTTCTACAACAACTTCACGTTCATGCAGCAGAAGACTCATGGCACTGCTGAACAGACCGCGCAGGCCGATGGGAAGAACGCGAAGAAAGAGACGGCCGGTCAATCCACCGCCGAGCAACAACCGAACACTTGATTCAACTGATTTAACCGCACTGCCCTTTACCATCCTGCTCCTATGGCTAAGGTGAACTTGGCGCCATTTAATTAATGGCGCCTTTTTTTTGCCTGTTATTTATTACAGCGGTTTGCTCCAGAACAACATACGCCCGTGGGCTGGATCGAATATCGAATCATCAAAACCAAACTTGCGATACGCCGATTGAGCCACGGCATTGCCTTCCAGTACCTCAAGGGTGATCTTGCAGCAGCCGCGCTGACGGGCGATTTCCTCGACCTTCTGCAGCATTTTCTGGCTCAGGCCCAAACCACGAAACGGCCCCATCACCACCACATCGTGGACGTTGACCAATGGGCGACAGGCAAAGGTGGAGAAGCCTTCAAAGCAATTCACCAGACCCGCCGGCTCACCGCCCACAAACGCCAGCACGCTGAATGCATGGGGACGCTTGGCCAGTTCGCCCGGCAATTGCTCCAGAAGGTCGGCAGGCAGGCTGTGGCCGCCGCCCATCGGGTCTTCAGCGTAATGGTTGAGCACGCGACCAATCGCTTCGGCATGCACAGGGTTGGTGTAGCTGGCTTGCAGCACCAGGATATCTGGGGTGTCCATTTCCATCCTCGATCACGACTAAAAGGGAATCGGCTCCCTGTGAGGGGCACGATTGTAAGCGTGGAGCAGGCGCCAGATGAAGGAGATTAACTACAAAAATGCGCATGAAAACGCGAAGGTTGAGCGATTGAGAACGCGCAATCAGACGAGTCTGGATTTTTTTCCCACCGGCCTTAGCCGAAACGCTGCAACTGCATTTCCTTCAGGCGGCTCAGCGTCCTGCGGAAGGGAAACTCCAGGTAGCCTTCGGTATAGAGGCACTCCAGCGGCACCTGGGCCTCGATGAACAGCGGCACTTTGCGGTCGTAGCACTCGTCCACCAAGGCGATAAACCGACGCACGCTGTCATCATGCACCGACAACTCCGGCAATTCGCGATCACCGGCCACTACCCTCTGCGCGCCGTCTTCGGTGCCGCGGGCAATTCGGCCAGGGCGTTTTTGCGCACTGAGATTGGGCACTTCGCCGAGCAGGATCGCCTTGAAACGATCGCACAGCAGCATGAAATCCATGGCCGCCAGGGGCTGCTCGCACAGTTCGGCGTAGCGGCACCAGAGCACGGTGGCGCTGGACTGCACAACGCTGATGGAACGATGCCCCACAGCAACCGTCCCGCTGCAGGTTGGCTGGCCGTCGGTCAATTGCTTGAACACACCCGCGAGCGCCTCCGGCTGGTTGACCCAGTAGCGCTGAATGCCCAAGCCCGGATGCAGCCGGTGGTCCTCGCCCCCTTCCACCGCGACCACGTGCATATGCTGCTTTATTGCCGCAATTCCCGGCAAAAAGCGCTCGCGATTGAAACCCTCGGCGTACAACTGGTCAGGCGGCTGGTTGGACGTGGAGACCATCACCACGCCTTCCTCGAACATCACCTGGAACAGACGCCCAAGGATGATCGCATCACCAATGTCGTTGACGAACAGCTCATCGAAGCACAGTACGCGCACTTCCTTGCTCAACTCGCGGGCCAGGGCCTGCAAGGGGTCGTGGATGCCTGTCAGTTGGAACAGACGCTGATGCACCCAGCCCATGAAGTGATGAAAGTGCTGACGTCGCGCAGGCACTCGCAGGCTTTGATAGAACTGATCCATCAGCCAGGTCTTGCCACGGCCCACTGGCCCCCACAGGTACACGCCGGTGATCGGCGCATGGCCTTGGTGCAGGGCTTGATGGCAGGCTTGCAGGGCGTCCACGGCGTGGCGCTGGGCGTCGTCGGTAACGAAACCCTGTTGAGCGATGGCGTGTTGGTAAGCGGCGAGAGGCGAGTCGAAAGTCATGCCCGCCAGTATGACCTACAGGGAAATATCCAGCCGTGAAATCTTGCCCTGCTCGTTCAAGCGAAAGGTGTAGCGCAGCTCCAATGGGCTGCCAGGAAAATTCCCGGACACCACATTGCTGACCAGCACCTTGCCGGTACGATGCTGCACCTTGAGCACTTCGACCCGCGGCTGGTAACGACGCCCGGTGTCTTCCATCCAGCGCGCAATGGCGGCGGTGCCGATCTGGTGCTGGCCCTCATCGAACACGTTGGCATCCTCGGCAAAACACTGGGCGATGGCCGAGGTGTCACGGGTGTTGGCCGCTGCGATGTAGGCCACGATGGCCGGCGCCAACTCAGGGATAGACATGGCACAGCTCCTTTCCTGGTGATTTGTACTGCCATGCTAAGCCAGGGGTGTGTCAGTTTTTGTCAGGAGTGAACGGCCCGGATTCATTCTCCTCCAGCAGCTTGCGCCAGCCTCGCAGCCAGTCACTGCGGCGCCCCGGGTAACGCTCACCAGAGGCTTCGGCACTCGCCACGCGGTCGGTGCGAAAGGTGCGATAGGCGCCGCGCAATTCACACCAGGCCACGATCACGCGCACCTCGTTCAGGAAACCCAGGGCCAGTGGCCAGATCAAGCGCTGGCTTTGGGCCTGGCTGGCGTCTGCGTAATCGATATGCAATTTGGCCTGGTTGCGAATGGCTTCGCGAAACACATTCAGCGGAACGCGGTTTTCCGGGTAGCCAAACCCTGGCGGGCCGGGCAGCACCGTGGGGTTGCGCAAGGCCTCCTGAGCCGCCGGGTCGAGCACGTCGGCGATCTTCGCCAGGGCGTTGGCGGCGGCACGGCTGAGCACGTCATCGCCGCGCTGGTCCACATAACGCAGCCCGAGCACGATCGCTTCGGTTTCCTCGGCGTTCAACATCAATGGCGGCAGAAACAGCCCGCTGCGCAATACGTAGCCTACTCCGGCCTCGCCGAATATCGGTGCGCCCAACGCGGTCAGTTCGGCGATATCGCGGTACAGCGTGCGCTCGGACACCTCCAGCTGCGCCGCCAGCACGGCGGCGGTCACCGGACGTTTCTTGCCCCGCAGGGCCTGGAGCAAAGTCAGTAGACGAGTGGTACGCGACACAGGAATACCTGCGAAAAAAGGAAAAGTGCCGCAGCTTAGCAGAGCCCCCTGTCAGAAAACGTCAGCAGTAAAAAGCTTCTTGACCGAATACATTACCGGCATCATATTAAATACATGTCGCAAACCATGTAAAAATCACTGCC
Organism: Pseudomonas sp. CHM02; assembly: GCF_000612585.1. Lineage (GTDB taxonomy): Bacteria > Pseudomonadota > Gammaproteobacteria > Pseudomonadales > Pseudomonadaceae > Aquipseudomonas. Next base: position 72,731 of record NZ_JFCA01000029.1, on the reverse strand, counting down.
TCAGGAGTCCTTGTATGCGCAATAAAGTCTTTGGCCGCCGCAGCGGTCTGCTGGTATCTGAACTGGCCTTGGGCACCGGTAATTTCGGTACGGGCTGGGGTCATGGCGCCGAGCGCGATGAAGCCAAGCAGATCTTCGACGGCTACCTTGAAGCCGGCGGGAATTTCCTCGATACCGCCAACGGCTACCAGTTCGGCCAGGCCGAAAAGCTGCTGGGTGAATTTATCGCCTCCGAGCGCGACAACCTGGTGGTGGCCACCAAGTACACCTTGCGCACCCAGCCGTCCGATGAAGGCACGATCAAGCTGGGCAACAATCGCAAGAACCTGGTGCGCTCGGTGGAAGAAAGCCTCAAGCGCCTGAACACCGACCGCATCGACCTGCTCTGGGCGCACATGAGCGACAACATCACGCCCATGGAAGAGATCCTGCGCGGCCTCGACGACCTGGTCCGCGCCGGCAAGATCCACTACGCCGGCCTCTCCAACTTCCCCGCCTGGCGCATTGCCCGTGCCGACCTGCTGGCTGAAGTGCGCGGCTTCGCGCCCATCATCGGCATCCAGGTGGAATACAGCCTGGTCGAGCGCACCGCCGACCGCGAACTGCTGCCGATGGCCGAAGCGCTGGGCCTGGCCGCCACAGCGTGGTCACCCCTGGGCGGCGGCTTCCTGACCGGCAAGTACCGCAACACCCAGGACGATAACCGTGCCAACAAACTCGGGATCCTGGTCCACGCCGAACACAGCGGACGCGAAACCGCCGTGCTCGATACCCTGCTGGCCGTCGCCGGTGAAGTCGGCGCCACACCCACCCACGTCGCCATCGCCTGGCTGAGGGAAAAGGCGCGCCGCTCCACCACGGCACTGATCCCGATCCTGGGCTCACGCACCCGTGCGCAGCTGGACAGCACCCTCGGCGCCCTGGAAGTGCAACTGTCGGCCGAGCACGTTACCAGCCTCGACACCGCCAGTGCCATACCACTGGGCGTGCCGCACGGCATCATCGCGGAGCGTTTCCCCGTCGATAACGGCCTGGACACCCCTCGCCCACCGGTTATCTGAGGCGAAAAAAAACGGCCTGATCAACAGGCCGTTTTTCATTCAACGGTGCAGCTTAAGCAAGGCTTTTGCTGACCACCTCAAACACATCACTCGACAACTCACCCGAAGCCCGAATGCGCTCCAGCTCGGCCTTCATCAGTGCCTGGCGCGCGCTGTCGTATTTACGCCAGCGGGTCAGCGGCGCCAGTTGACGCGAAGCGATCTGCGGGTTGAAGCCATTCAACTGGATCACCAGGTCCGCCAGGAAGCGATAGCCCGAGCCATCCGCCGCGTGGAAGTTGATGAGGTTCTGCCCGGCAAAGGCGCCAATCAAGGCGCGCACCTTGTTCGGGTTCTTGAGGGTGAACGCCGGGTGCGCCATCAACGCCTTGACCCGCTCCAGTCCGCCCGGCAATACGCTGCCGGCCTGCACGCTGAACCACTGGTCCATGACCAACGGGTTGTCTTTGAAGTTCTCGGCAAACACCGCCAGTGCCTGGGCCTTCTCCGCTTCGAACGGCGAGTTCACCAGCACCGCCAGCGCGGTCAGGCGCTCGGTCATGTTGTCGGCGGTGTCGAACTGCTCGATGGTCGCCGACAACACTTGCGGCTTGCCGCTGAGCATCAGGTACGACAGCGCAATATTCTGCAACGCGCGACGGGCAAAGTGCTCGGCCGCGGCCACATACGGCGTTTGCCTGGACAGCTCGCGATTGGCCTGGTAACGCAGCCACAGCGCTTCGTGCAGGTTGTCCGCCAGTTGCTTGCGCGCAAACTCACGGGCGGCGTGGATGGCTTCCACATCTGCTACGTCGCTGATTTCGGTCAGGTAGGCTTCGCCCGGCAACGACAGCATTTCGGCAACCATTGCCTGATCCAGGCTTTCGTCGCTCAACACACTGCGCAGCGCAGTGATCAAGCGCTGATCCATGTGCAAGGCCTCGCCCTGTTGGTGCTGGGCGATCAACCCCTGCAACACTTGCACCGACAACTGCTGGCCGGCATCCCAGCGATTGAAGCCGTCGCTGTCATGCTGCATCAGGAACATCAGTTGGTCGCGGTTGTACGGGAAGCTCAGCTTCACCGGCGCCGAGAACCCGCGCAGCAGCGAAGGCAATGGCTGCTCCGGGATGTCCACGAAGGTGAAGGTCTGCTCGGCTTGCGTCACCGAGATCACGCGCGACGTGGCGCCAGCGGCCGCTTCACCGGCCAGGCGCAAGGCGATACCGGCGCCCTTGCCGTCCAGCAAGCCCAGTTCCACCGGAATCACGAACGGCAGTTTTTCCACCTTGTCCGGGGTTTCCGGGCAGCTCTGGCGGAACGTCAGGCTGTAGGTTTTCGCGGCTGCATCGTAGGCCTCGCTCACCGCCAGACGCGGCGTACCGGCCTGGCTGTACCAGCGTTTGAACTGCGTCAGGTCGGCGCCGTTGGCGTCTTCCATGGCCTTGATGAAGTCATCGCAGGTCACGGCCTGGCCGTCATGGCGTTCGAAGTACAGGTCGCTGCCTTTGCGGAAGCCTTCGGCGCCGAGCAGAGTGTGGATCATGCCGACCACTTCCGAGCCCTTTTCGTACACGGTCAGGGTGTAGAAATTGGAGATCTCGATAAAGCTGTCCGGGCGCACCGCGTGGGCCATCGGGCCCGCGTCTTCGGCGAACTGGTGGGTACGCAGGTACGCCACGTCCTGGATGCGCTTGACCGTGGCCGAGTTCATGTCGGCAGAGAAGCCCGAATCCCGGAACACGGTGAAGCCTTCCTTGAGCGACAGCTGGAACCAGTCGCGGCAGGTCACGCGGTTGCCCGACCAGTTGTGGAAGTATTCATGGGCAACGATCGCCTCGACCCGCTGGTGCGCGGCGTCGGTGGCGGTTTCGGCGCGGGCCAGCACGGCGCTGGAGTTGAAGATGTTCAGGCCCTTGTTTTCCATGGCGCCCATGTTGAAATCATTCACCGCCACGATCATGAAGATGTCGAGGTCGTACTCGCGGCCGTAGGTTTCTTCGTCCCAGCGCATGGACTTTTTCAGGCTGGTCATGGCGTGCTGGCACTTGTCGATGTTTTCCGGCTCGACATAGATGCGCAACGCCACGGTGCGGTCGGTCATGGTGGTGAAGGTATCCTCGACACACCAGAGATCACCGGCCACCAAGGCAAACAGGTACGCCGGCTTCTTGAACGGGTCTTCCCACGTCGCCCAGTGACGGCCGTCTTCGCCCGGACCGCTGGCGATCGGGTTACCGTTGGACAACAGGATCGGGTAGCGGTGTTGCTCGGCGATCACCGTGGTGGTGAAGGTGCTCATCACGTCCGGGCGGTCGAGGTAATAGGTGATCTTGCGGAAGCCTTCGGCCTCGCATTGGGTGCAGAACATGCTGCCGGACTTGTACAGGCCTTCCAGGGCAGTGTTGGTTTCCGGGTGGATTTTTACCGTGGTATCAAGGGTAAAAATCTCGCTCTTCGGATGCACCGTCAGGTGACTGTCGGTCAGTTGATAATCATCCGCCGTCAGTGCCAGATCGGCCAGGTTCACACTCAGCAGTTCCAGCTGTTGGCCGTCCAGCACCAATGGCGGCAACCCCGCGCCACGCTCGGGGTTGCGGCGCATCACCAGCTGCGCGTGGACCAGGCTGTGGTCCTCGAACAACTCGAAGGTCAGGTGCGTCTCTTCGATCAGGTAGTCCGGCGCCTGATAGTCCTTCAGGTAAATCATCTTCGGTTGTTCGGTGCGCATGGATGGCATCCTTCTACTGATGCACGGCGAGCTGGTAGGCCGTGTACTTACGAATATTGATAACGCCGGTGTCGAAGATCAGGTATTGGCCCTTGATCCCCAACAGCGTGCCTTCGGCAATCGGGTTCTTGTCCAGGTTGAAGCTGACGATCTTGGCCGGATACTGCTCGACCGGGTAGCGGATATCGAGCGGCTCGATGTCGGTCACCGGTTGGATGGCCTGCAGGCCAAAGCGTTCCTGCAAACCCAGCAGGCCGTCGGCGCAGGCGGCGAACAGCTCGTCACGCACCTGCTTGAGGTCGACGGCTTGGGCGTCGCCCTTGAGCAGCGCACGCCAGTTGGTCTTGTCGGCCACCTGGCTGCGGAACAGGTCTTCGACGAACCCGGATTGCTGGCGGGTTGCCACACGCATGATCGGCAGCGCCTGGCTTGCACCCTGGTCCAGCCAGCGCGTCGGCAGCTGGGTGGCACGGGTGATGCCGACCTTGATCCCGGACGAGTTGGCCAGGTACACCACGTGGTCGGTCATGCAGAATTGTTCGCCCCAGCCGGGATCGCGGCAGGTACCGGCGTCGTAATGGCAACGCTCGGGGCTCATGATGCACAGGTCACACTGGGCCAGCTTGGTCATGCATGGGTAGCAATAGCCCTGGCTGAAGCTGGTCTTGGTCTTGCGGCCGCAATGGCTGCAATGAATGGCACCGAGGTATTCCAGGCGCACGTGAGTGCCGATCAACGGGTTGACCGGCACCTCGGCGTCGCCCAGGCGAAACGCGTATTGAACGGTCGGCTCACCGAGTTGCGCCGACATCTTGCTGACTGCACCGCGACCAATTTCAATCAATGGATCGCATCCGACTTGAACAGGATGTTCGGCACCGGCGCGGCCTTGGACGCGCATTCCTGCGGGCCCATATAGCCGGTGCGCTGGTCTTCCGGCAGGTTCTGGATTTCCCAGGCGATCACCGCCTGCAGCGACAGCTCGCGCTGTTCGGCGGTGAGCTTGCGACCATCGGACCACTTGCCGATTTCCACGGCGAGCTTGAGGCTCTCGTAGATGTCCGGGGTGATGTTTTCGATCATTTCAGCAAAAGAGGACATAAGGCTCTTCCTTATCAAATAGACGCTTTGCGGCGGCTGTACAGCCCACCCAGCAAACCCGTCAGGCAACCGATAACCAGGCCGCCGACATGGGCAGCGTTGGCGATTTCGCCGAAACCGATCATCGAGACCAGCCCCGACAGGCATAGCAGCAGCCATACCAGCATCATCACCAGCACCCCACGGGGTAGGCGATAAGCCGGGTTAGGCGACAGTAATTGAAAAATCCAGCAATGCCCGAGCAAGCCATACAGCACGCCGGACAACCCACCGAACAGGCCGGGACCGCCATAAGCATATTGAGCGTAGTTGGACACCAGGCTGAACAACAGGGTCAGGCCCAGCAAGTTGATGCTGCCCTGGCGCGCTTCGATGCGCCGGCCCAGTTCCCAGTACCACATGCCATTCATGGCGAGGTGCAGGATGCCGAAGTGGATCAGCATCGGCGTGACCAGCCGCCACCACTGCCCCGCCGCCAGGCTATCGGCCAGCGGTGTGAACTGGATGTACTCGCCCACGATGCGAAATTGCAGGAACGTCAGCCAACTCATGGCTTGCAGGTTTTCACCGAGCAAGGTCGCGGCGCCAACAATGATACTGGCCAGCAACACCAATGCGGTCAATGGGCTGTGCCGCAGTTGCTGGACAAACCCAGGGCGCTTGACCGCAGCCTGCTCGGGAATATCCAGTTGCTGGTCCGGGTCACCGGCGGGAAAGCGTTGGTACAGCACGCGCACGTCGTCGCTGATGTTCTCGGGCACCCACAACACCTGCTCGCCCGCCTCTTCACTGACACGATGGGGAACTTGCATGCGCTGCAGCAGCAGGACAAAGCCGCCCAGGTCGACGTTCAGGGGTAAGCGCAATACCGCCACGGCACTCATTTGATGACCTCGGGCCGCTCAACGTCGACCCAAACGAACTTATTGGGATCCAGCCGCGTCTCCTGATCCAGACGATAAGCCACCAGCTTGCCGTACAGCACCGCGCTGTAGTCCAGGCAGGCCAGGTTCGGGCGGATCGGCGCCGGTTTGCCGCTGCGCCAGTAATGCCCGACGAACAACAACGGTTCGTCGACGCCGTAGCGCAGCAGGGAATTCTTTTCGGTGGACGACAACGGTGTACGTGCGACCGGCTCCGGCAAGGCGTCGGGCTGGAACACGATGTCGCCGTAGGTCTTGGGGTCGTCTTCCCAGAACTTGGTGCGGAAGAACGAGCGCGTCAGGCCATCACCACCGGTCAGTGTCAAGCCATCCGGCAAGCGCATGTCGGTGCCGCGCAGCAGGCGGTCGAAGGCGTTGCAGGCAAAACTGCCCGGCACGGCGGCGGCCTGCAGGAAGTGCTGGTCGATGCAGCCGTCCGCGAAGGTCGCGCGCAGCGGCTGGATAAAGCCATCGTCCCAGCACGCATGCACCACGCGAAAGCGCCCGGCGTCGACAAACAGCGGCATGTCGTAGAACCAGCCGAGGAAGTCGTGCCAGTCGGCCGGGTGGTGTTCGAACTGAGTCAGGGTCTCCTGGATCAACCGCGCATGCCGTGGGTTGTGCTCGCGCACGAACTGCTTGCCACTGCCCGGCGGTGCCGGCGTGGTCCAGCCCAGCGCGTTGAATTCATGGTTGCCCATGATGCACAGCGCCTGGCCGGCCTCGGCCATGTCGTGGACGATATGCAACGCCTCGCGGATGCGTGGGCCACGGTCGATGATATCGCCGAGGAACACCGCCATGCGCGACGGATGGCGCCAGGTGCCGCCCTGCTTGTGGTAGCCCAACAGGTCGAGCAAGTGCTCAAGGGTATGAGCGCAACCGTGCACGTCACCAATCAGGTCGTAGCTACGCGCGGGATCGAGCATCAGTCGCCTCCACCCCCCAAGCGGCTGCCCCAGCCCAGCTTGGTGCGGCACACTTCGTAGTAGTTGTGGTCCAGTGGGTGGATCAACCGCAACTTCTGTGCCTTCTTGCTCACGGTGATGGTGTCACCGGGGGCGCAGGTGAAATGGTTCTGACCGTCGCAGGACACCTGCGGGTAGATCTGCATGTCTTTGGACACCACGATTTTCAGCTCACTGTTGCCGTCGACCACGATGGGCCTGCTCGACAACATATGGGGGTACATCGGCACGATCACAATGGCATCCAGCTTTGGATGCATGATCGGCCCACCCGCGGACAGCGCGTAGGCCGTGGAGCCGGTGGGCGTGGCGACGATCAGGCCGTCGGCCTTCTGGCTGCACACGAACTGGCCGTCTATATAGAGTTCGAACTCGATCATCCGCGTGGACTTGCCGGGGTGCAGCACCACGTCATTCAAGGCATCGCCCTGGCCGATGGCTTCGCCGTGACGGCGCACTTCGGCTTGCAGCAGGAAGCGGTTTTCCACCAGGTAATGGCCGTCGAGCACCTTGGCCACTTCGACTTCCAGCTCATCGGGGCGGATATCGGTGAGGAACCCCAGGCTGCCACGGTTGATCCCCAGCACCGGCACGTTATGCCGCGCCAAGGCCCGGGCCGCACCCAGCAGGCTGCCGTCGCCGCCGACCACGATGACCATGTCGCAGACTTCGCCGAGCATCTTGCGCGACGAGGTTTGCAAGCCGTGGCCCGGCAGGATTTCAGCGATGGTGTCTTCGAGGATCACATGCAGGTGGCGTTCCAGCAGGAATTTTTTCAGCCGGCGGACGGTGTCCAACACCTGGGTACTGCCCAGGCGACCGATAATGCCGATATTGCGAAATTGCTCCATGGGGCTCCTGCGGGATGTGGGGTGTGGCAAAAAGAAGGATTATGGGCGAAAGGCCGCCCCAGGCAAAATCCTTTGTCGCCATGAAGCCTTGATGACAACGGTTCTCAGCCACCTCCAGCGCAGTTAAAAGGCTATGCTCGGACACATGACTGTGTTCCCGGATCTGCACAACCTGCCCCGCCAGCTGCGCCACCCCGAAGTGCGCGACCTGGCGTGGGTCATGCTCGCCCCGCCGATGCTCGCGCAAACGCCGTGGCCGCAGCGCCACCCTTTGGCCGGCAGCGACTGGGTGCAGGCGCCCCATTTGCTGGAACGCTGGCTGCGCCAACTCGACCAGGACAGCAGCGCCTTGCAGCAATGGCTGAGCCTGTCCCGCACCCGGCGCCTGGGCCTGTATTACGAACGCCTGTGGCAGTTCGCGGTGCAGCAGGCGCCGGGCGTGGAATTGCTGGCGGCCAACCTGCCGATCCGCCGCGCCGGGCATACCCTCGGCGAGCTGGACATGCTGCTGCGCGACCGCGATGGCGTGCATCACCTGGAGCTGGCGATCAAACTCTATCTCGGCCCACAGGACGGCAACGGCCAGGACACGGCGCAGTGGCTGGGCCCAGGCTGTCATGACCGGCTGGACCGCAAGCTGGCGCACCTGGCGCAGCATCAATTGCCGATCTCGGCACGGGCGGAAAGCCGTGAAGTGCTGGCGGCACTGGACATCCAGCAATTCGATGCGCACCTGTGGCTGGGCGGTTACCTGTTGTATCCCTGGCCCGGCCAAGCCCAAGAGCCCGTTGGCGCCCACCCGCAACACTTGCGTGGGCGCTGGCTGCATCAGCGTGATTGGCAGGTGTTTGTCAGCCGCAGCCAGCCCGGTCGATGGCAACCCCTGCCACGGCATGCCTGGCTGGCGCCGGCGCATTACCCCGCGAATGAGGTGTGGAGCGAAGAGCAGATGCACGGCTGGCTGGCCGACCTTGACCCGATGGCACCGGCGCAGTTGCTGGTGCGACTGGTACAGGCGGGTGAAGACTGGGAGGAAGCCGAGCGGCTGTTCCTGGTTGCCGATCTTTGGCCGAATGTGCCGGGCACTCCCTAATCGTCAATATGCCGGTAATCCAGTTGCAGCCCCGCCGCCAGCGCCTGGGAACGGCCTAGCCTGATCGGCCCGCGCTCGATGTCCACCAGCAAGCCAGGGCACTCCAGCAACGGCAACCCGGCGATGTCCTTGAGTCGCCCGTCAGTGATCACCAGTAACCGCTGTTGTTCAGCCGGGTAGCGCTTGCGCCGCAATGCCAGCCAATTCCCGGCCTCGACAAGCGCCGCCAGCAATGGCGTACCGCCGCCCGCGCCCAACTGTTCCAGCCAACCCGCCAAGCCCTTGGCCGCTTTCAACCCTTGCACCTGCCACGTCGGCACTTGCCCGCTGACTGTCAACAACGCCATCCGTGCCCGCTGGCGGTAGGCGTCATCAAACAACTGCGCCAACAAGCCCTTGGCGTCGGTGAGTGCGCGATGCCGTCGGGTGGATGCCGACGCATCGACAATCACCAACCACAGCTCATGGGCCGCACGGCTGCGCAGGTGAAACAGCAAGTCCTGTCGCGTTTGTGGCCGACCACCGAGCAAGGTACCCGGCCAGTTGATCGCGCCTTGTTTCGCGCTGCGTGCCGTGCCTTGCCTGCCATTGCCGAGTCGCCCTGCCTTGGGTCGCGCATCCGCCCCCGCGTCAGGTCGAGGGCGAATGCCTAGGGCTTTTTTGGCCAGGTGGGCACATCCCGGCGTGCACCCGTGGGCAGGGCCGGTGCAGGCATATCGCCCCATTGGCCCTGACCTGGGGAGGCGTCGGAGGGTTTCGGCGACTGCCCTTCACTCGGCGGGCTGGCCGGTGGGGACTGTTCCTGACGGCGATGGCGAAGAGCGAATTCAGCAACCGCTTGGATATCTTCCTCAGCAATAGCGCTGGCTCCCCGCCATGCGGCATGAGCCCTGGCGCCGCGCAACCAGACAAGGTCCGCACGCAGGCCATCAACCCCCGCCGCAAAGCAGCGCTCGGTGATCTGCGCCAGTGCCTGGTCATCCAGTGCAATGCTGTCCAGACGCGCCCGTGCCTGGGTGCAACGCTCGCGCAATGCCGCTTGTGGCACGCCCCATTGCGCGCAGAACGCCGCAGGGTCGCTGTCGAAATCCAGGCGACGCCGGATGATCTGCCCACGCTCGGCCGGCAAGGTCTGCCCGCTCAAGGCCACGTTGAAACCGAAGCGATCGAGCAGTTGCGGGCGCAACTCGCCCTCCTCCGGGTTCATGGTGCCAATCAGCACGAAGCGCGCCGAATGGCGATGGGAAATGCCGTCACGCTCGATCAGGTTGGTGCCGCTGGCGGCCACGTCCAGCAGCAGGTCTACCAGATGGTCGGGGAGCAAATTGACTTCATCGACGTACAGCACGCCGCCGTCGGCCTTGGCCAATACGCCGGGGGAGAATTGCGCCCGGCCTTCGCCCAATGCGGCGTCCAGGTCCAGCGTGCCGACTACGCGCTCTTCAGTGGCGCCCAAGGGCAAGGTCACGAACTGACCACTGGCCAGCAGGTCGGCCAAACCCCGCGCCAGAGTGGATTTGGCCATGCCGCGCGGACCTTCGATCAGCACCCCGCCGATCTTCGGGTCGATAGCAGTCAGGCACAGCGCCAGTTTCAGGTCATCGGCGCCGACCACGGCGGACAGCGGGAAATGGGGAATGTCAGTCATCAGCTGTCTTCTTCTATATCCAGCAACAGGTTTTCCAACGCCTCGCGGTACGCCCCAGGTTCCTGCCACAGGCCACGCTGCTGGGCCTCCAGCATGCGTTCGGTCATGTCGCGCAGTGCATCGGGGTTGTGCTGTTGCACAAAGGCCCGGGTGTCGGGGTCGAGCAAGTAGGCGTCGGCCAACAGCGCGTATTGGTGATCGTCAATCAGTGCGGTGGTGGCGTCGAAGGCGAACAGGTTGTCCACGGTCGCCGCCATCTCGAACGCACCTTTATAGCCGTGGCGCTTCACGCCTTCGATCCACTTGGGGTTGGCGGCGCGGGAACGGATCACCCGGTTCAGCTCTTCCTTCAGGGTACGGATCTTCGGCAAGTCCGGCTGGCTATGGTCGCCATGGTAGCTGGCAGCCTTGTCACCACTCAGGGTTTCCACGGCAGCGAGCATGCCGCCCTGGAATTGGTAGTAGTCGTTGGAGTCGAGCACGTCGTGCTCGCGGTTGTCCTGATTCTGCAAAACGGCCTGGACCTGGCTCAGACGCTGGGCGAATTGTTCGCGGGCAGCGGTGCCTTCGTCAGCGCCGCCATAGGCGTAGCCGCCCCAGTTCAGGTAAACCTCGGCCAGGTCTTCGCGGCTTTGCCACAGGCGGCCGTCGATCGCACCCTGCACACCGGCACCATAGGCGCCGGGCTTGGCGCCGAAAATGCGCCAGCCGGCCTGTTTCGCCGCCGCGTCTTCATCCAGGCCAGATTCAAGCAGAGCCTTGCGTTCGCTGCGTACCTTGGCGGCCAGCGGGTTCATATCGTCCGGCTCGTCCAACGCAGCCACCGCCTGCACCGCCGCATCGAACAGACGGATCAGGTTGGCGAAGGCGTCGCGGAAAAAGCCGGACACCCGCAGCGTCACATCAACCCGTGGTCGGTCGAGCAGGCTGATCGGCAGGATTTCAAAGTCATCCACCCGCTGGCTGCCCGTCGCCCACACCGGGCGCACGCCCATCAGTGCCATGGCCTGGGCGATATCATCGCCGCCAGTGCGCATGGTCGCGGTGCCCCACACCGACAGGCCGAGCTGGCGCAGGTGGTCGCCATGGTCCTGCAGGTGCCGCTCGAGAATCAGGTTGGCCGACTGGAAACCGATGCGCCAGGCCGTAGTGGTGGGCAGGTTGCGCACGTCGACGGTGAAAAAGTTGCGCCCGGTCGGCAGCACATCCAGACGCCCGCGACTCGGCGCACCACTGGGGCCGGCCGGCACAAAACGGCCGCTCAAGGCATCCAGCAAGCCGCGCATTTCCGCCGGGCCACAGGCATCCAGCCGAGGCGCCACGACAATACGCAGGCTTTCGATCACGGCTTTCACATCTTCCCAGCCGGGTTCTTCCAGCTGTTCAAGCGGCCCTTCCAGGGCTTGCTCGATCAACCGCGCGGCGTACAGCTCCAGGCGCTCGCGGGTATCACCGGCGGTGCGCCACAACTGCCCATCGATATTCTGTAGTACCAGCGGCCGGCGCCCGGTCCAGGGTTCGGCCAAGGCGCAGTCCAGCGGGTCGAAGCCCAGTTCGAAGGCTTTGGCCAACACGCGCAACAGGCTCGATTGCGGGCCACGGCCGTCGCCACGCGGGATGCGCAGCAAGGCCAGCAAGGTATCGATACGCAAGCGGCCTGCCGGGGATTCGCCAAAGATATGCAGGCCGTCGCGGATCTGCGACTCCTTCAAATCGCACAGGTAGGTGTCCAGGCGCGGCAGCCACACGGCGGCGTCCGCATCGTTGTCCAACTCCAGCTCCTGGTCGATACGGGTTTCGCGCACCAGTTTGAGAATGTCTTTTTGCAGTTCCAGGGCGCGGCGCGGGTCGAGCAATTGCGCTTCGTAATACTCGTCCGCCAACAGCTCCAGGTTGCGCAGCGGGCCGTAGGTGTCGGCACGGGTCAGCGGCGGCATCAGGTGATCGATGATCACCGCCTGGGTACGCCGCTTGGCCTGGGCGCCCTCACCCGGGTCGTTGACAATAAACGGGTAGATATTCGGCAGCGGCCCCAGCAGTGCGTCGGGCCAGCAGTTTTCCGACAGGCCTACGCCCTTGCCTGGCAGCCATTCCAGATTGCCGTGCTTGCCCACATGGATCACGCCGTGGGCGCCGTAGGTGTGGCGCAGCCAGAAATAGAACGCCAGGTAAGCGTGAGGCGGCACCAGGTCCGGGTCGTGGTACACCGCGCTGGCGTCCACCTGATAACCCCGCGCCGGTTGGATGCCGATAAAGGTCAGCCCCAGGCGCAGCCCGGCGATCATCATGCGGCCATCGCGGAACATCGAATCGTGTTGCGGTGTGCCCCAGCGCTCCAGCACAGCTTGGCGATTGGCCGCGGGCAAGCGCTTGAACATCAGCTCGTAGTCGTCCAGGCCCAGGCTTTGATGGCACGGGCGCAGGTCGAGACTGTCCAGGTCGTTGGTGACACCGCCGAGCAGGTCGTGGATCAGCGCCGTGCCGCTGTCGGGCAACGTTTCCGGGAGCGGATACCCTTCGGCCTGCAGGGCACGCAGGATATTCAGCGCGGCGGCCGGGGTGTCCAGGCCTACGCCGTTGCCGATACGGCCGTCGCGGGTCGGGTAGTTGGCGAGGATCAGCGCAATACGTTTGTGCGCATTCGGCACCCGCGCCAACTCGACCCAACGCCGCGCCAACTCAGCGACAAAGTCCATACGCTCGGGCGCTGCGCGGTAGCACACCACGTCCGACTGGCTGCGTTCGCTGCGCCAGGCCAGATCCTTGAAGCTGATCGGCCGGCTGATGATGCGCCCGTCCAGCTCCGGCAAGGCGATGTGCATCGCCAAGTCACGCGGGCCCAAGCCTTGCTCGCTGGCCTCCCAGCCGGGCTGGTTGTCCTGTGCGCAAATGGCCTGGATCACCGGGATATTGCGGCGAAACGGGCGCAAGTGCGGCGCTTCGGGGCTGGATTGGGCAAAGCCGGTGGTGTTCAGGATCACCGCCGCGCCGACCTCATCCAGCAGGTCCTCGACCACCGTCAGGCAGCCGGGCTCTTTCAGACTGGCCACCGCCATCGGCAACGGGTTGAGACCCGCCGCCTGCAAGCGCTGGCAGAACACATCGATAAAACCGGTATTGGCTGCCTGCAAATGCGAGCGATAGAACAGCACCGCCGCCACGGGCCAGTCGGCATTCCAGTCAGCCTGCCAGTCATTCAGGTGCGCGTTGGCGTGCCGGGGGTGATAAATCGCCGTGCGTGGCAGGGTCTGCGGTGCTTCCCAGGCGTAGTCGCGGCCCAGGTAACCACTGGCCAGGCAGCGATAGAAATCCAGGGCATTGCCCATGCCGCCCTGGCGCAGGAAATGCCAGAGGCGATCACGTTCTTCTGCGCCGACGGTACTCAGGCCGCTGAGCTCCGGGTCCGGGCGATCATCCCCCGGCACCAGGATCAGTTGCACGCCACGCTCGGCCAGTTCCACCAGGCGCTCGATGCCGTAGCGCCAATAACCGATGCCGCCATGCAGCGAAATCAGGATGACCTTGGCATGGCGCAGCACCTCATCGACATACAGGTCGACCGAGGCATGGTTCTGCACCTGCATCGGATTGGCCAGGCGAAAGCTGGGGTAATCGTCGGGCAACTGCTGGGCCGCTTCGGCCAGCAGCGCCAGGCTGGAATCACCGCTGCACAGGATCACCAGTTCAGCGGGGGTCTGGCCAAGGTCGGCAATATTGTCGTCCGAGACGAAACCCCCGGGCTGGGTCCTGAGCAGGTGCATGGGTTAAACGCTGAGGGCTGCGCGCAGTTGCGCTTCGAGGCCTGCCGCGTCCAGCGCCTGACCGATCAGCACCAGGCGTGTGATGCGCGCTTCCTCGGCGCCCCAGGCACGGTCGAAATGCTTGTCGAAACGCGTGCCCACGCCCTGGATCAGCAAGCGCATCGGCTTGTTCGGGATGGCGGCGAAACCTTTGACACGCAGGATGCCGTGCTGCACCACCAGTTGCGTCAGGGCGTCGAGCAGCAGCGCTTCGTCGGCTTGCGGCAGGTCGATGGAGATCGAATCAAACGCGTCATGGTCATGGTCGTGATCCTCTTCACCGTCGTGGTGATGATCGTGATGGCTATGGCGGCCGTCGATGTGCTCTTCGGAGCCGGCGCCCAGGCCGATCAACACGTCGAGTGGCAGGCGGCCGCTGCTGGCTTCGATGATCTTCACCGCCGGCGGCAGTTCTTCGGCGACTTCCAGGCGCACGCGGGCCAGGTCTTCGGCGCTGATCAGGTCGGTTTTGTTGAGGATCACCAGGTCGGCGCTGGCCAACTGGTCGGCGAACAGCTCGTGCAGTGGCGATTCGTGGTCCAGGTTCGGGTCGAGTTTGCGCTGGGCATCGACTTGGTCCGGGAATGCGGCGAAGGTACCAGCGGCCACGGCCGGGCTGTCGACCACGGTGATCACCGCGTCAACGGTGCAGGCGCTGCGGATTTCCGGCCACTGGAAGGCTTGCACCAGCGGTTTTGGCAGGGCCAGGCCGGAGGTTTCGATGAGGATGTGGTCGAGGTCCCCACGACGGGCGACCAATTCGCGCATCACCGGGAAGAATTCTTCCTGCACGGTGCAGCACAGGCAGCCATTGGCCAGTTCGTAGACGCGGCCGTTGGCTTCTTCTTCGGTGCAACCGATGGAGCACTGTTTGAGGATATCCCCGTCGATGCCCAACTCGCCGAATTCATTGACGATCACCGCGATGCGGCGGCCCTGGGCGTTGTCGAGCATGTGGCGCAGCAACGTGGTCTTGCCCGAGCCGAGGAAGCCGGTAACGATGGTGACGGGAAGTTTGGCCAGTGTTTTCATCGGATGCCCTTGGGGGCGGGCATACGGGACGATAGGCCCTGCGACGGCGCGCAGCAGCGGATTTCGTCACCGGATCACCCCGCCCGGTTGAATTGAAAAATCGGTTGCGAGGCAGGTCTCCTGGCTTGGGGCTTGCAGGTCTTGCGACCGGCGCTGGCTGCGCCTTCCCGCCTTAATGGCAGTGGCGTGGCAGACAGATGAACCCTTCACAGTTGCGGGGGCAGCCGCGGCTTGGACCGCGTTCCCTTCTTAGCTTCGGCCTGGGCCGAAGAACCTCGAGGGTGCAAGGCTACGCAGTGCTTGGGGGATGGTCAATGATGGGGTGGCCTGGCTTGTGTACGTATCCGTTTTTTGGGTAACGGCTGAAATGGGTTCCGCCATCACCCAAATAACGGATAAGCCCCACATCCCAATTGACTCCCCCAATCCCACCATGCTCTCCTACACACCTTGTTTCGGGTGCCCTTCACAGGGTGAAACGGGAAACCGGTGCGTCATAGCGTTATGACCAGTCCGGTGCTGCCCCCGCAACGGTAAGCGAGCGAAGCGTCAGATCCACTGTGCCTGTATGGCATGGGAAGGCGACGCTTTCAGGACTCCCCAGGAGCCCCCTCGCAAGCCCGGAGACCGGCCCGAAAAATTCAGATAACAAACCCGCGGTGGGCGGGCGCTGTTCAGAACCCCGCGTGCCCGGCTCGCGGGGTTTTCATGCGCTCGTTTCACCCTGACACCCAGAAGGGACGCGCCATGTCGATCATCAGCAGCACCTCGCACACCGCCAGCAACTCCGCCACCCTGAGCCAACGCCTGACCGCCGCCATCGGCGCGTCGATCCTCGGCGCGTGCCTGGTGTATTTCGCCGGTTTCTCGCACATCGAGGCCGTGCACAACGCCGCCCACGATACCCGCCACAGCGCCGCGTTCCCGTGCCACTGAGACCTGCCGACATGATCAAGCGTATTGCGCAAACCGCAGGTTTCACCGGTCTTCTGGCCGCCCTGCTGCTGACCCTGTTGCAAAGCTTCTGGGTCGCCCCGCTGATTCTGCAGGCGGAAACCTACGAAAACGCCCCGGCCGCCACCGAAGTGGCCCATGAACATGCCGAGGGAGCTGCGGCCCATACCCACGATGCCGAAGCCTGGGAACCCGAAGATGGCTGGCAGCGCGTGCTGTCCACCACCGGCGGCAACCTGGTGGTCGCGGTCGGTTTTGCGTTGATGCTGGCCGGCCTTTACACCCTGCGTGCGCCGACCCGCGTGGCCCAAGGCCTGCTCTGGGGCCTGGCCGGTTATGCGACGTTCGTGCTGGCGCCCACCCTGGGCCTGCCGCCCGAGTTGCCGGGCACCGCCGCCGCCGACCTGGCACTGCGCCAGACCTGGTGGATCGGTACCGCAGCCTCTACCGCGGCGGGTATCGCGTTGATCGTGTTTGGGCGCAACTGGCTGCTCAAAGTGCTGGGTGTTGCAATCCTCGCAGTCCCGCACCTGATCGGCGCGCCGCAGCCAGAGGTGCATTCGATGCTGGCACCGGAAGCCCTGGAAGCGCAGTTCAAGATCGCTTCGCAGTTGACCAACGTCGCATTCTGGCTGGCCCTGGGGCTGATCAGCGCGTGGCTGTTCCGCCGCAACCGTGACGATCAATACTCCGCATGACGCGAGTGGTCGGCCTGGGTTGCCAGCAAGGTTGTGACGTTCACACCTTGCTGGCGCTGTTTGACACCGTCCTCGCCGAGGGCGGTATCGAGCGCGACAGCATCACCGCGCTGGCCAGCATCGATCGCAAACAGAACGAACCTGGCCTGCGGGCACTGGCCGAGAGGCTGGACCTGCCGCTGCATTGCTTCAGCGCTGAACAACTGGCGCCTTTTGAACAGCGCCTGAGCCACAAATCGGACATTGTTTTTGCCCATACCGGCTGTTACGGCATCGCCGAAAGCGCCGCCCTGGCCCTGGCGGAGCAACTCGGAAACGCCCCTGCCCGCCTGCTGATCACCCGCAAAAAGACCGCACAGGCCACCTTTGCATTGGCGTGCGCCGGCTAAAATCCCGATAATCGTTCGCCCCGATCATGAATAACATTCATGCTCGCCCGTTTTTCGACAGGAATGACCATGACCGTCTACTTCATCGGCGCAGGCCCCGGCGACCCGGAATTGATCACCGTCAAAGGTCAGCGGCTGATCCGCAACTGCCCGGTGATCATCTACGCCGGTTCGCTGGTGCCGGCGGCGGTGCTGGAAGGCCATCAGGCCGAAACCCTGGTCAACAGTGCCGAATTGCATCTGGAACAGATCATCGACCTGATCAAGGCCGCCCATGCCAAAGGGCAGGATGTGGCCCGCGTACACTCCGGTGACCCGAGCCTGTATGGGGCAATTGGTGAACAAATCCGCCACTTGCGCGAACTGGGCATCCCGTTCCAGATCATCCCCGGTGTCACCGCCGTGGCAGCCTGCGCGGCGCTGCTGGAAACCGAACTGACCCTGCCCGACATCGCCCAGAGCGTGATCCTGACCCGCTACGCAGATAAAACCAGCATGCCTGCCGGTGAAGAGTTCGACAGCCTGGCCCGGCATGGCACGACCATGGCGATCCACCTGGGGGTCAACCACTTGGAAAGGATCGTCGCCGAACTGCTGCCGCACTATGGCGCCGATTGCCCGATTGCCGTGGTGCACCGGGCGACCTGGCCGGATCAGGATTGGGCGATTGGCACCCTCGATGACATTGTCGAGAAAGTGGCGGCGAAAGGGTTTCGACGTACGGCATTGATTGTGGTGGGTCGGGTGTTGGCGAGTAACAGCTTCAGTGAGTCTTCGTTGTATCGAGCCGGGCATGCACACCTTTATCGACCATGACAAACAACCTCATAAAATAGCCACAACCAACTGATATATTTGAATAATTTTATACTGTAGGAGCTGGCTTGCCGGCGATGGCGGCGTATCTGCTGCCGAATCTGTTGACTGACACGTCGCTATCGCCGGCAAGCCGGCTCCTACAGTTAATCTTCAACGTTAGGTTATCAGCATAAGATACTGAATTTTAAGCATAAAAAACGGCGCTCACGGGGCGCCGTTTTTCTATTCGCAGTGAACACCTTACTCAGTAGTAGGCGTTTTCTTTCTGCGTGTGGTCGGTCACGTCGCGTACACCCTTGAGCTCCGGAATGCGCTCGAGCAAGGTGCGCTCGATGCCTTCACGCAAGGTCACGTCCGCCTGGCCGCAGCCCTGGCAGCCGCCGCCGAACTTGAGCACGGCAATGCCGTCCTCGACCACGTCGATCAGGCTGACCTGACCACCGTGGCTGGCCAGCCCAGGGTTGATCTCGGTTTGCAGGTAATAGTTGATGCGCTCGTTGACCGGGCTGTCGGCGTTGACGTTCGGCACCTTGGCGTTCGGCGCCTTGATGGTCAACTGGCCGCCCATACGGTCGGTGGCGTAGTCGACTACGGCGTCGTCAAGGAAGGCTTCGCTGAAGGCGTCGATGTACGTGGTGAAGCTTTTGAGCCCCAGGGCGGTGTCTTCAGGCTTCTCCTCCCCTGGCTTGCAGTAGGCAATGCACGTCTCGGCGTATTGGGTGCCGGGCTGGGTGATAAAGACGCGGATGCCGATACCTGGGGTGTTCTGCTTGGACAGCAGGTCAGCCAGGTAATCGTGGGCGGCGTCGGTAATGGTTATGGCAGTCATGGAAACTCCTCACAGGCTTGCCAGCAGTTTACGCCAAAATATTACGCAGGTACAAAGTCCTAGTGTTTTTGTCGGGATAGTGGTTGGTTTGGGTCGGAGTCCTATCCGTTATCGGTGCAACAGATAGGCCCCCCTTCGCAAAAACCCTCACAAATTCTCATACCGATTCATATCCAACACCCCCTCTTCCACCGGCGTAGTCTCACGAATGTACTGCGACAAATCATGGAAATACTGCCAGAACAACGGATGACTGCGCCGCACGCCCCACCGATCCACAATCTTTTCAAAACGCTTGGCATCCTTGGCCCGTTCCATTTCGGCGACGAACTCCGGCACTTCCTGGGCGGGGATGTTGAACATGAAGTTCGGGTAGCTGCTGAGCACGCCCGGATAGAGGGTCACCGTGTCCAGGCCCGGCTGATAGCGATAAGCCTCACCCAGCAGAAACGCCACATTACTGTGGGCACGGTTGCGCAGCATGCTGTAGACCACGCGCTTGCCACTGGCGGTCTCGACACGCAGCATCGTGGCCTCGGGCAATTGCTCGATGACCTTGAGCCCGGCGGCCGGGCGTGAGGTCAGGCGGCTGAGCGCCTGCTCCGCATCCTGCAAGGCCGGGTCGATACCGTCGCGAGAGCAATAGGCGCCGCTGCAGCGGTTGATCGGATCCGGGCTGGCGTTCAAGTTGCCATAGCGGCTGAGCAACTGGTTGGCAAAATCACGCTTTGGATCGCGCTCACTCAGGTGCAGGCCGGTGGGCTTGTCGTCGTCAATGGCCTCATAGTCCAGCCACAGCTTGAGCTTGCCGCTGTTCTGGTACCAGTCATCCATAAAGCCATCGCGCGAATCGGCCGGCATCAGGCGCAGGAAGTTCTGCTCGGCGCCGTTGCGGATCAGGTCAAAATACAGCCGAGTCTGGGCCTGGTGCGACACATTGCCGAACACATCAAAATTCACCGCCAATTGATAATACGTCCGCTCCAGCAGCGGGTAGTCGAACAGCCACATCGTCTGCGGCACTTCGCCGATCAGGCCTTTGGTCACCGAGGCGCTGTCGAAGTGGCGGAAGATGCTCAGCAAGGCATTGTCATTGCCCGCCCACAGGCTCGACCAGCTCGGCGGCGGCAGGTCGGCGTAGCTGTCACGGCGCAGGGCCTCGTATTCATTGCGTTTGTCGCGGTACGCCAGCCACAGGCTGAGCACGCTGCCGACGTCATCGTTCTGCCCAGGCATAGCCAGCAAAGGCGTGGCCTGGCCACGATAACGCGCGTCGGTGATGTACAGGTCGTGGTCCGGGTCCTGGAACAGCGTCCAGAAGTTGTCGCGGATCACATCCGTGGCAATCTGCCCACGGCACACCGGCCCGCGAATAAAGGTGCGCACAAAGTATTCGGCGTTATCCAGCATGAACTGGTAGCGCGCCTTGGCCGGGATGGCCTCGAAGGTTTCGAACGGGTTGGCGCGCCGGCCAGGGCCGTAGCCCGGCAAGGCATTGACCTGCCAGTTACCGGCGTAGAACAACGCTTTGATGCGCGCCATCTTGTCGGCACTGAACGGGTAGGTGATGTGGGTTTTATGCACGATCACGCCCTGCACCGGCCACAGGCGGTAATACACCTGGGTGCCGGGATCATCATTGGGGCGGCGCGTGGCGATCAGGTCGATCGGTTGGCCACTCGGCGTGCGCGAACGCACCCACTGGAAGAAATGCCCCGGCTCGCCATTCTCGAAGTAAATGTGGGCGAGGAACAAATGTTCGAACAACCAGCGTGCCACCAGGCTTTCGCGGGCGCCGGGCTGGTTGAACAGGTTCTCCCACTGCTGCACTTGCAGGGCTTCCCTGGCGCTGGGCGCCAGGCCTTGCTCATCAATAGGGGCACCGGAGGCGAGCCAGCGCTGCAGGGTCTGGTATTGCTGGTCGGTCAGGCCCGTGACCGCCAGCGGCATGCCTTCCTTGGGATGGGCACCCGCGTAGGCATTGAACTCGCCGGGCATGGCGCACATGTTTTCGCGGTTCAGGCCCAGCACAATGTCGTCGGGCAACTTGGCGTTGGCTTGCAGCGGTGCGTTATGGCCCAGCTCCAGCATGCGCGCCATCAAGGCGGCCTGGCTGCCCTGGGCGTCCAGCACCGAGTAGAAGCCCTTCTGCTGCCAGGCCTGCTTGCCAAAGGCGTCATAGAACAAGCGGGTGGTCGGCGTGGCCTGGCTGCGTTCACCGTCGTAGACCGGCACTTTGCTCGCGCCGCGCGCCGCGCCCTCGGCACTGCCCAGGTTGAGTTGGCAGGCGGAGTCGTAGCAGGCGTGACAGGCCACGCACTTCTCGGTAAAGATCGGTTGAATGTCGCGGGTGTACGAAATCGCCGGGGCGGGTCCGTCAGCCTGTGCGAGGCAGGCGACCAGTGCCAGGACGGCGCTGGTGATGAGGCGAAGTGACATGTATCCGGTCCCGATTCAATGCGTGCGCTGAAAAATTGCCGGTGATTCTACCGGGCCACACCCCACAACAACATGAACGATATTCATGCAAAACCTGCGCATGCTCTAAATCGGCACAGGTTTGCTATGATTCACGCCCTCCGAAATGCCTGACCAGAGTAGTCCCATGTCCGATCGTAGCGCTCGTCTGCAAGCCCTTCATCAAGCCCTCAAGGAACGTATCCTGATCCTCGACGGCGGTATGGGCACGATGATCCAGAGCTACAAACTGGAAGAACACGACTACCGTGGCAAACGCTTCGCCGACTGGCCAAGCGACGTCAAGGGCAACAACGACCTGCTGGTGATCACCCGTCCGGACGTGATCGGCGGTATCGAAAAAGCCTACCTGGATGCCGGCGCCGACATCCTCGAAACCAACACCTTCAACGCCACGCGCATTTCCATGGCCGATTACGGCATGGAAGAACTGGCCTACGAGCTAAACGTAGAAGGCGCACGCCTGGCGCGCAAGATCGCCGACGCCAAGACCCACGAGAACCCGGCCAAGCCGCGCTTCGTCGCGGGCGTGCTTGGCCCAACCAGCCGCACCTGCTCGCTGTCGCCCGATGTGAACAACCCTGGCTACCGCAACGTGACTTTCGATGAGCTGGTGGAAAACTACACCGAGGCCACCAAAGGCCTGATCGAGGGCGGCGCCGACCTGATCCTGATCGAGACGATCTTCGACACCCTCAACGCCAAGGCCGCGATCTTCGCCGTGCAAGGCGTGTTCGAAGCACTGAATATCGAGTTGCCGATCATGATCTCCGGCACCATCACCGATGCCTCCGGCCGAACCCTGTCAGGCCAGACCACCGAAGCGTTCTGGAACTCCGTGGCCCACGCCAAGCCGATTTCGGTGGGCCTGAACTGCGCCCTGGGCGCCAGCGAACTGCGTCCGTACCTGGAAGAGTTGTCGAACAAAGCCAACACCCACGTTTCCGCGCACCCGAACGCCGGCTTGCCGAACGAATTCGGCGAGTACGACGAACTGCCGTCGGAAACCGCCAAGGTCATCGAGGAATTCGCTCAGAGCGGCTTCCTCAACATTGTCGGCGGCTGCTGCGGCACCACGCCGAGCCATATTGAAGCCATCGCCAAGGCCGTGGCCGGTTATGCGCCGCGTGTGATCCCGGACATTCCCAAGGCTTGCCGCCTGTCGGGCCTGGAGCCGTTCACCATTGATCGCAGCTCGCTGTTCGTCAACGTCGGCGAGCGCACCAACATCACCGGCTCGGCGCGTTTCGCCCGTCTGATCCGTGAAGACAACTACACCGAAGCCCTCGAGGTCGCCCTGCAACAGGTGGAAGCCGGCGCCCAGGTGATCGACATCAACATGGACGAGGGCATGCTCGATTCGAAGAAGGCCATGGTGACCTTCCTCAATCTGATTGCCGGCGAGCCGGACATCTCCCGCGTACCGATCATGATCGACTCCTCCAAGTGGGAGGTGATCGAGGCTGGCCTCAAGTGCATCCAGGGCAAGGGCATCGTCAACTCCATCAGCATGAAGGAAGGCGTCGAGCAGTTCATTCACCACGCCAGGCTGTGCAAGCGCTACGGCGCTGCGGTGGTGGTGATGGCGTTCGACGAAGCCGGCCAGGCCGACACCGAAGCGCGCAAGAAAGAAATCTGCAAACGCTCCTACGACATCCTGGTGAATGAAGTGGGCTTCCCGCCGGAAGACATCATCTTCGACCCGAACATCTTCGCGGTCGCCACCGGTATCGAAGAACACAACAACTATGCCGTCGACTTTATCAACGCCTGTGCCTACATCCGTGACGAACTGCCCTATGCGCTGACCTCCGGCGGCGTGTCCAACGTGTCGTTCTCGTTCCGGGGCAACAACCCGGTGCGCGAGGCGATCCACTCGGTGTTCCTGCTGTATGCAATCCGCAGCGGCCTGAGCATGGGTATCGTCAACGCCGGCCAACTGGAGATCTATGACCAGATCCCGGCCGAGCTGCGCGATGCGGTGGAAGACGTGGTGCTCAACCGCACCCCGGAGGGCACCGACGCCCTCCTCGCCATTGCCGACAAGTACAAAGGCGACGGCAGCGTCAAGGAAGCCGAGACCGAAGAATGGCGCGGCTGGGATGTGAACAAGCGCCTGGAGCACGCCTTGGTCAAGGGCATCACCACCCACATCGTCGAAGACACCGAGGAATCGCGGCTGTCGTTCGCACGCCCGATCGAAGTGATCGAAGGCCCGCTGATGTCCGGCATGAACATCGTCGGTGACCTGTTCGGCGCCGGCAAAATGTTCCTGCCCCAGGTGGTCAAGTCCGCCCGCGTGATGAAGCAGGCCGTGGCCCACTTGATCCCGTTCATCGAGCTGGAAAAAGGCGACAAGCCGGAAGCCAAGGGCAAGATCCTCATGGCCACGGTGAAGGGCGACGTGCACGACATCGGCAAGAACATCGTCGGCGTGGTGCTGGGTTGCAACGGCTATGACATCGTCGACCTGGGCGTGATGGTCCCGGCCGAGAAGATCCTGCAGGTGGCCAAGGAGCAGAAGTGCGACATCATCGGCCTGTCCGGCCTGATCACCCCGTCCCTGGACGAGATGGTGCACGTCGCCCGCGAAATGCAGCGCCAGGACTTCCACCTGCCGCTGATGATCGGCGGCGCCACCACCTCCAAGGCGCACACGGCGGTGAAAATCGAACCCAAGTACAGCAATGATGCCGTGGTGTATGTCACCGACGCCTCGCGCGCGGTGGGTGTGGCCACGCAACTGCTGTCCAAGGAGCTCAAGGCCGGTTTTGTCGAGCGTACCCGCGAAGAGTACGTGGAAGTGCGTGAGCGCACCTCCAACCGCAGCGCCCGCACCGAGCGCCTGAGCTACCCGGCGGCCATCGCCAAGAAGCCGCAGTTCGACTGGAGCACCTACACCCCGGTGGTGCCGACCTTTACCGGCGCCAAGGTGCTGGACAATATCGACCTCAAGGTGCTGGCCGAGTACATCGACTGGACGCCGTTCTTTATCTCCTGGGACCTGGCCGGCAAGTTCCCGCGCATCCTCGAAGACGAAGTGGTCGGTGAAGCCGCCACCGCGCTGTACGCCGATGCCCAGGAAATGCTCAAGAAACTGATTGACGAAAAGCTCATCAGCGCCCGCGCCGTGTTCGGTTTCTGGCCGACCAACCAGGTGCAGGACGATGACCTGGAAGTCTACGGCGACGACGGCCAGCCGATCGCCCGGTTGCACCACCTGCGCCAACAGATCATCAAGACCGACGGCAAGCCGAACTTTTCCCTGGCCGACTTCGTCGCGCCCAAGGACAGCGGCGTGACCGATTACATCGGTGGCTTTATCACCACCGCTGGCATCGGCGCCGAAGAAGTCGCCAAGGCCTACCAGGACGCGGGCGACGACTACAACTCGATCATGGTCAAGGCCCTGGCCGACCGCCTGGCCGAGGCCTGCGCCGAGTGGCTGCACCAGCAGGTGCGCAAGCAATACTGGGGCTACGCCAAGGACGAGCAACTGGATAACGAGGCGCTGATCAAGGAGCAGTACAGCGGCATTCGCCCTGCCCCAGGCTACCCGGCCTGCCCGGATCACACCGAGAAAGCCCAGTTGTTTCAACTGCTCGACCCCGAAGCCCGCGAAATGCACGCCGGCCGCAGCGGCGTGTTCCTCACCGAACACTACGCAATGTTCCCGGCAGCGGCCGTCAGCGGCTGGTACTTCGCCCACCCGCAGGCGCAGTACTTTGCCGTCGGCAAGGTCGACAAGGACCAGGTGACCCGCTACGCGGCACGCAAAGGCCAGGACCTGGCCGTGACTGAACGCTGGTTGGCCCCTAACCTGGGGTATGACAACTAGGTTCGTCGGCAATGGCATCCCCGCATACCCGCAGCGCGAAGGCGCAGTACGGGTATGCGGGTGGCAGACTAGTTGCCCAGCGCGGCTATTTCGCGGGTTGACAGCTCAACCATCAAGGCCTGCCGCTCCGCCTCATTGGCCTTCTTCAACGCCTCCATTTTCTGCAGATATTCCTGGCTGAGATCCGGGTATTGATCCTCCAGGCTCGAGCTTTTTTCGTCGCGTGCCTGTTGCACCCTGGCGAATTCGGCGGGGTATTTCTCCTGCAGGTAGTCTTCCCAATACCCGCGTGCGGTCAGTTGCTCCATGAATACCGGTGTACTTTCCCTGGCGAGAATCCTCGTATAGGCCGCATCCAGATCCGCTTGCGTCACCCCCGAAACGCCGGCATAGAGCATGCTCCTGGGTTGCCTGGGCAGTTCCAGACGCTGGGCAAGGCCGATGCGCAAGGCCAGGCGAATTTCTGCAGCGTCCATTCCAGGGTGTAGCCGGATGCGCTCGGACGCCACCTCTTCCACCTGGGACAGACGGAACAGCCCTCTGGACAGTTTCAGCAGTGCCCGGCCTTTGTTAGTGGGGTCAACGGAGCGCAACGCGTTGAACTCATAGACCTCGACCTCCAGTTGATTGAACAGCAGAATCCGGCCATCCCCGCAGGTCGTACGATGCCTGGAAGCCTTGGCTATCAGCATTAATCGTTGGCGCAACACCGGATCTGCATACGCCGCTTCCAGAACGGCCCAGACCCGCTCTACAAGATCGACGCGATCCTGCCTGAAGTCCGCGGTCTCACGCAGTTGCGCCAGTATTTCAGCAAAGTCACCGGTCGTGTCTTGAGCCATCACCTCCTCCCACATCCGATGCTTTTCCGAGTCGGCGGCCACACCTTGAAACCAGCGGTTTTTCTGCACCTGCGCCGTTTCCTGCCCTGGGTGAACGTCAATGTCCTCGTCATCGGAGGCTGAGTCAGGACCAAACCCTGCCAGATACCTGTCAATCTCCTCGGCGGTAAAGCCCAATCCCCGTTCGGTTTGGCGCTGGTATTCACGCAGCCTGATGAACTCCTCCTCCCTCAGCAGGTTACCCGACAAATCGGTACCCGCCATCAAGGTTGCATGTTGCGGTAGAAACGCGTTGGGAGGGATGACCTCGATCGGGTAGTTATTACGCAGATTCAGGGTGGTGAGTGCAGGCGCCTCCAGCACGCCCGTTGGAAATTCGGACAACCGATTGTCACTCACGTCCAGGCTTTGCAGGCGATCAAGACCGGTCACGTCAAACGTATCCAGGCTATTGCCCCTCAGGTCCAATACTTGCAGCTGGGGCAAGGTAAGCAATTGGTGTTGCAACGGCACGTTGGCCGACAGTGCATTATCGGCGAGCGCCAGGCGGGTAAGTTCTGCACACTGCGTAACGGCATCGGGCAATGCGCCCATCCTGTTGGCATTGAGACTCAGGCGATTGAGGCGCGGGAAGGCGAGCAGGAACGGATCCGAAGCGAGGCTGAGCCTGACACCGCTCAGGTCCAGGGCACCAACATGCGGGAAGGTAACCGGCAGCGCCGGCAGATCGCCGAGGACCAGCCCGCTCAAATCAACGGAATAGTCACGGGCGGCGCCCACATTCACGTGCACATGGCGCAGGGTTTCTCGCCAACACGCCAGCAATCGCTCGGCGGCGCGACGGCGGTCGGTCGCGCTCACCCACACATCACCCTCGCGGAAGGCGGGTACATCGATCCAACGATTCAAACCCTCGATCAGTTGGGTGTGCTGCGCCTGCCACTGGGTCAGGGCGTTCTCGATTTCAATTGCACCCACGCCGTCGGCAAGCCATGTGTCTATGTATTCGACGGCACGGGCCAAGCCCAGTTGTGGATCCAGACGTTGCAAGCGTTCGACGAAGGTCGGGGGTTTACGCGTGTCGTCCAGGTACGTGGGCTGGTCAAATAACAGGTCCGGCTGTTCCGAAACCTCCGCGGGGAAGAACATGGGATCACCTCCGGTTCTTCCGGCGGCCAGCACCTCTCTTTCGATCCCGAACGGCCGCATGAACATAGTCGCCAATGGCGTTCCGGGGCGCGTACGGTGAGCGAATGCCTGGGCCGTGGCGATCGCCTGCGGGGTTAACTGGCACCCTTTCAACGAGGTACCCGCCAGCAGAACGTTGCGCGCTGTCAGCACGGCATCGGGAATGCTTGTGATACCGCTGTGGCTCAGGTCCAGGAAACCCAGCTGGGTTAACGTCAGCACCCCGTCGGGCCATTCCCGGGTCTGGGTGCTGCCCAGATTCAGCGACCTCAAGTCCGCCAGTGATGTCACGTTCAGGCTGCCGACACGGTTATTCGACAGGTCCAGCCTCTGCAGGGCGGTCAAGCGACTCAGGCGCGCCTGGGTCGCAGCAGTGATCGTGATTTGGTTGTAAGACAGGTTCAGCTCAGTGAGTTGCCCCAGCGTCTCCAGGGCTTGAGGCAATTCAGTCAACCGGTTGTTATGCAGGTTGAGTTCACGCAGTTGAGGAAACCGGCTCAGAAACTCGTCCACTCCCGTTGCGGCAAGCTTTGCACCTGACAGGTTCAGCCGACGTATTTGAGGGAAGACCGTATTGCCCAATGCAGGTAGATCTCCTGGAGAGTCGTAGCCCGTCAGGTCCAACGTATTGCGCGGTACC
Organism: Pseudomonas sp. CHM02; assembly: GCF_000612585.1. GTDB lineage: Bacteria > Pseudomonadota > Gammaproteobacteria > Pseudomonadales > Pseudomonadaceae > Aquipseudomonas. The sequence goes on along the minus strand of NZ_JFCA01000029.1, from coordinate 44,869 downwards.
TCTCTGGCACCTCGGGACGGGCCGGCCACCGGCTCATTGGGGGCGTAGCGCGCAGCCAGCGCGTCGCGCCAACACTCACGGATCCTGTCTGCGAGCACCTGGCGGTGAGACGTGGGCATTTGCTCACCCTCGACTCGCGCCCCTACGCGTCCTTGCCACGCCACCAACGGTGCGTCCCAGGCGCGATATTCTTCGTGCAATGCCCCGACCTTATCCAGTAACGCCCGGCTCGTCAGCCCGTCTTGCCCGAACACGGCCAGGGCATTCGCTGCGAATGCCGGATCCTGCGGCACCAATACAGCCAGGCGACCGCGGCAGTACCCTTCCACCATCCGCGGCTCATCCACCAGATGGGCCGGGTTTTCATGCACATACTCAAACGCCCTCATGAACGAACGGGGGGCCAGCGCCTCCAGGTTCAAGCGCAAGCCGCGCCATAAGCGCTCATGTCCGCTGAAGAGTGCGTCGGGGAGTGAGCGAATGTTCACGCCGGTGAGATCCAACGACTCAAGCTCATCGAGCGCCATGAGCCCTGTCGGCCATTCGCTCAGATTTCCGGCCAGCGACAAGGTACGCAAACGTGTCAGTGCACTGTAGTCCAGCGCAGGAATACTACCGGTCAAGCGCAACCGCTCCAGTTGGGTCATCCCCTGGACCGCTTGGGTCAGCGCCGGCGAATAGCGCCCTAGTACTGGTTGCAGTTCGAGGCTGAGTTCGCGAATCCCGTTCCACGTCGGCAGCTCATCGGCCAGCGCAGGCATATCTCCGACGGAATCGATATAAATATCAAGGCTTCTCAGCGCAGAAAACCGCTGTCGCAACGCGGGATTCAATTGCTGGGCACTTATGCGAACCTTACTCACATGGGAGAAATCGGCAACCCACGGCGGCAAGGCATCGCACCCCAACAGATCCAGTACCCGTTCAGGTGCCGTACCGCGGTAGAAACCCATTCTCCAGTGAAAAATGATGCGCTCGGCAAAACGACGCCGGCTTGGCCAGGCTTCGCGCAGAGGAAACGGTAATGCTGGTGCCCCCCCATCAACCCAAGCGTCCAGTGCCGCCGTCAGGCCCTCCAGTTCCCGCTTGCGGTTTTGCAACATGTGAAACACCTGTTGGTCGGTATCGCCCGCAAGCCGCCTGTCCCTGATGAACGCCAGGGCCTGCTGGTCAGTGAAGAGAGGGCAAATATCCCGCACCCTGGCGATCAACGGTTCATCGGCAAAACCCGCCACATCCCCACTGGCCGCGTAGCCGAACCCGCCGGAGGGGCGACGCAACAAGCGCCCGGCGCCCGATGGGAGCGCATCGCGAGCGAGGATTCGCGACATTTCATCGCGGTGACTGTACGCGTAGTCCGTCACCTGCTTTTGCAAGGCTTGACTCGGGTTGTCCTGCAATGAACGCCGCCAGGGCTCGGGCAGCACTTCCAGCAGCGACTCGAACAGGTTGTGGCCGAACTTGGGCACGCTGTTCAATGCCTTGCCTTCGGCATCCATGGCGCGCATGTAATCGTCACGCTTGATCAGGTAATAGCGCGTCGACGCTTGGTCGCTGCCGATACTGTCTACCAGCGGGCCGCGGATCCCCAGTGAACGCACTTCAACGCGAGTGTCCGCCGACCATCCGGGTAACCGCTCCAGGGTGTGCAGCGCCAGTCGGTCACTGGCCGGGGACGCCAGGTTCTCCACGGACAAGCCAGCCAGCGCCCGACTCAGGCTGCTCTGATGAAGGTGCACGCGAATGGCCTTGGCCAGGGACAAAGGAATGCGCCCGGTCGTGCGCAACCGGCTCAGATCGGCGGCGCTGGCATCGCCCAGCACGTGCTGTGCGGCTTCCGGCGACAGCGATGGAAAACCGCGTTGAAGTGCCTGGACGTCGGCATCGGGCTGCGTCTGTCGGCTCAGCAGGTTGTCGAACAGGGCTTTTTTCCGCAACTGCGCCTGGTCGGCCAGACGGTCCCGCAGCAATTGCACACGATCGGCACCTGCCCAAGTGCTTTCGCTGCCCAGCAGTTGCGTGAGGTCTTCTTCGTCGAGGGCGGCCACGATGTGCTCCGGCAGCTTCCCTGCATCCACTTGCGCCTGGGTGATCTTGATCGTGGGCCTCGCACTGCCGGTAGCGGCGTCCGGGCCAAATCGCACGGACCGCCCCCAGGGTTCCGGACCGCTGAACACCTCGATGACCTCCCCAGCCGGCCAGTTCGGCAGCTCCACTGCAAACGGCACCATCAGTTGGCAATAACCGTTCACGCACGCGCCCTTGCGAACTTGCCCGATCACCGCCTCCGTTTGCCGGTCGACCTCAAGCAAACGCGCCATCTCCAACAACTGCGGCGGCGGGGATTGATCGTCAATGTGCAGTTTACGCAAGGCATCGTCGCTGACCCCACTGGCCTCGACGAGCTGCTCCAGTTGCGCATCCGAGAACGTTTCAAAGGGTGGCCCCAAACGCCGCAGCAGGGTTGCGCGGTCCCACGCCAACGGCCGCTCCAGGGTGTGACGCCAGGTACCGTTGCGGTAGTGTTTCAATATCGGCTGGTAAGCGTCCGGGTCGGAGCGGTGTACCAACCGCCACTGTTTGAGCTGGGGATCGAACCGCTTTTCGTACATTTTGGCGCCCAGGCGAATATAGCTTTTGCCATCGACGTCATACTCACCAAACGCGTTGGGCTTGAGCGCAGCATTTATCTGCACATTGCTTTCATAGGCTGTGAGGTCGGGCTTCCACAGGCGCACCTTGCCATTGGGCAACGTGACGCGCTCCAGGCCCTCGATGACCGGCTCGGGCTTGACCGCCGCCAACGCGCCAAAGGCTTTGCCGATGCCGACCATCACCGCCAGCATGGCCAGGTTTTCCGCTATATCGATCAGGTGCGCCTTGGCTGCTCTGCGATCGCCTTCACTCCACTCTATCGCCCCTTCAAATGCCTCATGCAGCAGTTGGCCAGCCATCACCACCATCATGGCCTCGCCCAGACCGGGGATGAACATCGATATACCGTTCAACACCAGCATGCCGATATTCAACAGCGAAGCCAGTTTCCTCGAACGCACCCGCGCGTCGACATCGGCCGTAGGCACTGCATGGCTGGCGGCATCGGCGATGATCTGATCGCGATGGCGATCGTACAGGTAGCCCCACAGGTCGACGTTTGGGGTCCAGATGTCTGTCCCTTGCCGGAGCATCGTCGAGACGTCCGTAAACGGATCGACGGTGGCGACCTGTTCGGGCTGCTTCGCCGGTGGCAGCTCCTTGAACCCTCCCAGCGGGTTCAGCGCCCGCCACAGCCCATTGAAAATCGGCGCATACGCGCCCACCTTCTGGCTGAACGGTGTGTCCGGTGCGTCTTCAGTGAACTCGCTGAAATAACCAGGGCGATCGGCATAGGCCACAAACTGGCTGAAGAACCGCTGGTAAGTATTCACGCCGCCATTCGCGGATGACGACACGTCGCACGCGGTGAACTGACGCTTGAGCTCGGCTTTCATTTGCGCATAGGTGTAGCGTTTGAGTGGATGCTCCGGATCATTGGGCACGTACACGATAAGGTCTTCGGTGTAGCGATACTTCTCGCAAATGACGAAGGCCACACAACCTGTCAGCCTGTACTTTTTCATCACGCCCATGTCTTGAAACCACACGGGCCTGCCGTCCAGCTGCGGATGAACTTCACCGTTGATCACACTCAGGATCATGGTGTAGTCGTTGAGGCTGATGTCTTTTTTCAGCAAGGCCCGCTCAGCGGCTACGCGCAGGGCATCTTTCTGGGCCGTGATGAAGGTGCTTCGAAGCGCCTGTTCAGCCACGCCGTCCGCAGGACGAAAATACCCCTTGAGATAAACCTGGTACTGCGCGCCGATATCCAGCGAGCGACACAATTGAGTGAACTGCCTCACGGTCAGCGTGGTGTCCACCGCTTCGAACACGCCCTTTACCGCGGTTTCGACCACAAAACCCGACGACGAATCAAACGCGCCGGGCTCACATTCGGAGGCCTCGAAGTTATGCAACACCGCTTGCAACAACGGCAGTTTCAACACTTCAAACGTTGAGACCCGGATATTGAAAATGGTCGCTTCCAGTGGTTTGTTCAGGCGTAGAAAGGTTTTGTCGACATCCAGCGTGAGGTTGAATCGATCCTTGAGCGCCTTGACCAGCAATGGCCTGGCAAAGGCGTTGACGTCCTTGAAATCCAACATGGCTGTATTCAGCGCCGCCTGGGACAGCACGCTGGCGATGGTCACCGCGCTCAATGCCTTGCGCTCGGCTGGCGTGGCGTTCCGGTGCCAGTCAGGTTGGACCGTCGAAGCAGCTTTCAGCGCCTGGAGGCTCGCGGGCGCCGCGCCGGTCAGCCATGGCGGAACAGCCTTTTCGAGGAGCTTATTGTGGATGCTTGCGCTGGCAGGGGGCGGTTTCGCCACAGCGGAAGACGCAGGGAGGGTATCGGACATGGTATTGCTCCTCAAGAATGGAGCGACCATCACACCAAAGCCAGCGGGCGCATCGGCGGTAAGCAAATATTCGAGGCGCGGCAAAGTTGACTACCCTGTGATCAGAGTAAGTTCATCTGACCGCGTGAGGGCACCATGGACGATTCAGACAATAAGCCACCGAGCTTCTGGCAAATGCTGCACAGCGTCATGGCTGCGGCATTCGGCGTGCAAAGCGGCAAGAACCGCGCCCGGGACTTTGCCCACGGCAAGCCCAGCCACTTTGTAGTGCTGGGCATTCTGTTCACGGCGGTGTTTGCCCTGACGCTGTTCGGCATCGTCCAGTTGGTGCTGCACCTGGCCGGTGTTTAACGCAACAGCAGTTGCAGGCTGAACGGGTAACGGTAGGAAGCCGGCTTGCCCACGGCCGACAGCGCACGGAAATCCACCGGTGACATGGGCCCCAGCAAGCGTTGCGCCTGGGCAGCATCGATCAACTGGAACAGCGCCAACTGACGGTCACGCCCGCCGTGTGCGCCAATGTCCACGCCCTTGGCATCATCATTGATCAGCACCATGGCCCATCCGCCCACCGTGAAATGCCCGGCAACCAGGGTCGACAGCCGGCCATCCAGGCGCGCCCGCAAGATCTCGGGCGAACTGTTGATCGCGCTGAACAGGGCGTCTTTGCCGGCTACACGCCCGCTGGCTTGCAGCGCCTGCATCGCACCCAGCGCCATCTGATCGCTGGCCGACCACACCAGCGCCGTCTGCGGGTAGCGCTTGAACAGTTGCGTGGCTTGCTCGAATGCGCGCTGGCGGCTCCATTCGCCGTAGACCAACTGGCGCAGGCGCACCTCGGGATGCTCGGCCAGCGCCCGGCGCATGCCGCGCTCACGCAACTGCGCCACCGGGGTGGTCTTGGTGCCGGAAAATGCCAACAGGTCGAGGGATTGGCCGGGCGCAACCGGGCCGTGCTGGCGCAACAGGTCGCTGAGCATCAGGTAGCCAGCTTCTTCGTCGTCGGCTACCAGGCTGCCGATCAACTGAATGCCACTGCGGGTTCCCAGCAATTGCACCTGGTCAGGGGTCAGCGCGTTGTTCACGATCAGCAGCTTGACCCCGCTGCCCTCGGCCATGCGCAGAATCTGCGGGGCAACGTACTGCTCGTTGACCAGCACCAGGTAATCGGGCCGCTCGCTGCCTTGCAGTGCCTCACGTGCCTGTACCAATGTGTTGTTGGCATCGCGCTCGGAATAACGCACGCGCAAATCCAGGCCGAGGTCCTTGGCAGCGGCCTGCATGAGTTGCGCGTAGCTGACCCAGAAGGTTTCTGTGGACGTGCCCGGGTTGAGAAACACCACCGACGTGGCATGGGCCATCGCCCCGACCGTCGATCCCAGCAACCACACACACGCAATCAGAACCTTGAACATGGTTATTCGAGCCTTGAACAGTGGACGCCATGATAGTGGCAATCCGACAGTCAATCGAGGCTCAATCGACCGCCTTTATTGGTGGCTGACCCAGAACACCGCTGTCCCTACCACCAGGATAATCAGGAACAGTATGGCCCAGGCGTCCACGGTACTGTCGGGTTTACGGGCTTTTGTCGGATTACTCATCGCATCGCCTCTTGTCGGTTTTATAGGTGATTGCACGAAGACACGAGCACAGTAAAGTTGATGATTGCCCGCATGACAAATGTGGGTATCGCGATAACGGTTCTCATTAGTCAATTTGGTTATTTGCATATACTCAAACATCACTTTTGCGCATAAACGCAAACTGGTATCGTGCGCCGGCTCCGTTGGGAGTGCGCGGCCGTGCGCGCAGATTTGCCGAGAACAGGACCTATATGTACGTATACGACGAATACGATCAGCGCATCATCGAGGACCGCGTCAAGCAGTTCCGTGATCAGACCCGACGCTACCTAGCAGGTGAACTGAGCGAAGAAGAGTTCCGCCCTCTGCGCCTGCAAAATGGCCTTTATGTTCAGCGCTTTGCACCGATGCTGCGGGTGGCCGTGCCTTATGGCCAGCTGACGTCGCGCCAGACGCGCATGATGGCCAAGATTGCCCGTGACTTCGACAAGGGCTATGCCCACATCAGCACCCGCCAGAACGTACAGTTCAACTGGCCGGCCCTGGAAGATGTGCCGGACATCCTGGCTGAACTGGCCACCGTGCAGATGCACGCCATTCAGACCAGCGGTAACTGCCTGCGCAACGTGACCACCGACCAATTCGCCGGTGTTGCCGCCGATGAACTGATCGACCCACGCCCCTGGTGCGAAATCGTCCGCCAATGGACCACGTTCCACCCCGAATTCGCCTACCTGCCGCGCAAGTTCAAGATCGCCATCAATGGCTCGACCTCGGACCGTGCGGCCATCGAAGTGCACGATATCGGCCTGGAGCCGGTGCACAACGCGGCCGGCGAGCTGGGCTTCCGTGTACTGGTGGGTGGCGGCCTTGGCCGTACGCCGGTAGTCGGTGCCTTTATCAACGAATTCCTGCCATGGCAGGACCTGTTGAGCTACCTCGACGCGATCCTGCGGGTCTACAACCGCTACGGCCGTCGTGACAACAAGTACAAGGCCCGGATCAAGATCCTGGTCAAGGCGCTGACCCCTGAGGTCTTCGCCCAGAAAGTCGACGCCGAGATGGAACACCTGCGCGGCGGCCAGACCACCCTGACCGAAGCCGAAGTGCACCGTGTAGCCAAGCATTTCGTCGACCCTGAGTACAAGACCCTGACCCATCAGGACGCCGAGCTGGCAGCACTCGACCAGCAGCACCCAGGCTTTGCGCGCTGGCGCACCCGCAACACCCTGGCGCACAAGAAGCCGGGCTACGTGGCAGTGACCCTGTCGCTGAAACCGACCGGCGTCGCGCCGGGCGATATTACCGACAAGCAGTTGGACGCCGTCGCCGACCTGGCCGAGCGCTACAGCTTCGGCCAACTGCGCACCTCCCACGAGCAGAACATCATTCTCGCGGACGTCGAGCAGAGCCAACTGTTCACCCTGTGGGGCGAGCTGCGCGAAGGCGGTTTCGCCACGCCGAACATCGGCCTGCTGACCGACATCATCTGCTGCCCGGGCGGCGATTTCTGCTCCCTGGCCAACGCCAAGTCGATCCCGATCGCCGAATCGATCCAGCGCCGCTTCGACGACCTGGACTACCTGTTCGATATTGGCGAGCTGGACTTGAACATTTCCGGTTGCATGAACGCCTGTGGTCACCACCACGTCGGCCATATCGGCATCCTGGGCGTGGACAAGAAAGGCGAAGAATTCTACCAAGTGTCCCTGGGTGGCAGCGCCAGCCGCGATGCGAGCCTGGGCAAGATCCTCGGCCCGTCCTTCGCCCAGGAAGCCATGCCTGAGGTGATCGGCAAGCTGATCGACGTCTACATCGAACAGCGCACCGAAGATGAGCGTTTCATCGACACCTACCAGCGTATCGGCATTGACCTGTTCAAGGAGCGCGTCTATGCAGCGAATCATTAAGAACAACGAAGTCGTCGACGAAACCTGGCACCTGCTGCCCAAGGACGCGAGCTTCGACGGCATCTCCAACTGCGACGACCTGATCGTGCCGTTGGCCCTGTGGCGCGAACACGGCCACGCCCTGAAGGCCCGCGACGGAGGCCTGGGCGTGTGGCTGGACGCCGATGAAGAAGCCGAGGAAATCGGTGAAGACGTGGCACATTTCCAGGTCATCGCCCTGAACTTCCCGGCCTTCACCGACGGCCGCAACTACTCCAACGCGCGCCTGCTGCGTGACCGCTACGGCTACAAAGGCGAGCTGCGCGCGATTGGCGATGTGCTGCGCGACCAACTGTTCTACCTGCACCGCTGCGGGTTCGATGCCTTCGCCTTGCGCGCCGACAAAGACCCGTACGAAGCGCTGGAAAGCCTCAAGGACTTCTCGGTGACCTACCAGGCTGCAACGGACGAGCCACTGCCGCTGTTCCGCCGCCGCCAGTAATCTGCAGGAGCGGGCTTGCCCGCTCCTACAGCGTTTTTTTGATCGATGCCAACACCTGCTTCTGCCCCATGGAGCACGGCACCCCTTCCGGCTGCGCCCGCACCGCCTCGATGACCCCCAGCAATTGCGCCTTGCTATGCGCCAACTGGGCCTGCATCCCTTCGATCTGCGCTACCTTGCGTTCCAACGCTTCGATCAATTCGTCACGCTTGTGCTCACCGGGCGCCGGCATCAACGCCTTGAGTTCCTGCAAGCTGAACCCGGCCTGCTGCGCGCTCTGGATCAGTTGCAGCGTCTGCAAAGCTTCCGCGGAATAACGCCGGTACCCATTGGCCTGGCGTCCCACCTGGCTGATCAGGCCTTCGGACTCGTAGAACCGAATGCGCGATGCCGCCAGCCCACTCTGTTTTGCCAACTCACCAATATTCATCGATACCGCCTGCTTGACATTAAAGTTAACTTTAAGCTTAGCCTGAGGCCTCCCCCGCTCAGGAGTCAATCCATGTCACCCTTCGAACCCTTGCAACTGCCCAATGGCCAGGTCCTCGCCAACCGTATCGCCAAGGCCGCGATGGAGGAGAACATGGCGGATGCCCGACAAGCACCGTCCCGTGAATTGAAGCAGTTGTACAAGACCTGGGCGGACGGTGAACCTGGCCTGTTGCTGACCGGCAACGTCATGATCGACCGCCACGCCATGACCGGCCCGGGCGGCGTTGCCCTGGAAGACGAGCAGCACCTGGACAGCTTTCGCGAATGGGCCGACGTGGCCCGCGCCAAGGGTGTGCACTTCTGGATGCAGCTCAGTCACCCTGGCCGCCAGACCATGGCCAACCTGGGCCAGCAAGCGTTGGCGCCTTCCGCCGTGGCCCTCGACCTGGGCAGCTTTTCCAAGATGTTCGCCAAGCCCAAGGCAATGACCGAGGCCGATATTCAAGACGTAATCAAACGCTTCGCCACCAGCGCGCGACTGGCCGAAAAGGCCGGGTTTACCGGGGTGCAGATCCACGGCGCGCATGGTTACTTGCTCAGCCAGTTTCTCTCGCCGCTGAGCAACCAGCGCACCGACCGCTGGGGCGGCCCACTGGAGAACCGTGCGCGCTTGCTGCTGGAAGTGATCAACGCGGTGCGCGCCAACGTCAGCCCGTCGTTTTGCGTGGCGGTCAAGCTCAACTCGGCGGACTTCCAGCGCGGCGGCTTTGAAGAGGCCGATGCACGCGCCGTGGTGGAGATGCTCAACCCCTTGCCCATCGACTTGCTGGAGTTGTCCGGCGGCAGCTACGAAGCACCGGCCATGCAAGGCGAAGCTCGGGACGGGCGAACCCTGGCCCGCGAAGCGTACTTCCTCGAATTTGCCAGCGAAGTCGCCGCCACGGCCAACATGCCGGTGATGGTCACCGGCGGCATCCGCCGCTTGCCAATCGTGCAGCAGGTGCTGGACAGCGGCATCGCCATGGCCGGTATCGCTACCGCCCTCACCCTCGAACCGCAACTGATCAGACACTGGCGCGACGGCCGCGATCTCAACCCGCAACTCAAACCCATCAGTTGGAAGCGCAAACCTCTGGCCGCCCTCGCCACGCTGGCCGTGGTGCGCTACCAGATGCGTCGGCTGAGCCGCGGCCACCAGCCCAACCCCAAGGTCGCGCCGTGCATGGCGCTGGTCCGTGACCAATGGTTTATCGCTCGGCGCACGCGGCAATACCGCGCAGCCATGACGCAATCTTCACATTAAAGACGGAGCATTCGCCGTGATCGAACTGTCCCCTATTGATCAGCAGTTTTTAACCTCACTGACGATTGGAGTTCTTCATGGCGAAAATCAACCTGGCCCAGCAGTTGGCGACCACTCTTGAACAGGCGGGCATCAAGCGCATCTGGGGCCTGACCGGCGACAGCCTCAATGGCCTCACCGACGCCCTGCGCACCATGGACAGCATCGAGTGGATGCATGTGCGTCACGAGGAAGTCGCTGCGTTCGCCGCCGGTGCCGAAGCGGCGGCCACAGGTGAACTGACGGTGTGCGCCGGCAGCTGCGGGCCGGGCAACCTGCATCTGATCAATGGCCTGTTCGATTGCCATCGCAACCATGTGCCGGTGCTGGCGATTGCTGCGCAGATTCCGTCCTCTGAGATCGGCCTGAACTACTTCCAGGAAACCCATCCTCAGGAACTGTTCAAGGAGTGCAGCCACTTTATCGAACTGGTCACCAACCCCGAGCAAATGCCCCACGTGCTGCACCGCGCCATGCGTTCGGCGATCCTCAATCGCGGCGTAGCGGTGGTGGTGATTCCAGGGGATGTGTCGCTGCTGGAAGTGGACGACAAGCTCAAGCCCTGGCCGGCCCTGCACGCGCCACGCACGCTGCCGGCGGAACAGGACCTGCAACACCTCACCGCTATCCTCGAAAACAGCCAGAAAGTCACCCTGCTGTGCGGCAGCGGCTGCGCCGGCGCCCACGACCAAGTGGTCGCCCTGGCCGACGCCTTGGGCGCGCCAGTGGTGCACGCCCTGCGCGGCAAGGAACATGTGGAGTGGGATAACCCGTTCGATGTGGGCATGACCGGCCTGATCGGCTTCAGCTCCGGTTACCACGCCATGCTCGACTGCGACACGTTGATCATGCTCGGCACCGACTTCCCCTATCGCCAGTTCTACCCCACCGACGCCAGGATCATCCAGGTGGACCGCAACCCGCAGGCCCTCGGTCGTCGCGCCACGCTGGACCTGGGCATTGCCGCCGATGTCAGTGAAACCATCGGCGCCCTGCTGCCGCGCTTGACCCGCAGGACTGATCGCAGCTTTCTCGAGACCTCCTTGAAGCACTATGAAAAAGCCCGCCAAGGGCTGGACGATCTGGCTCAACCGTCGAAGGCCAATCGGCCGATCCACCCGCAGTACGTGGCGCGCCTGCTCAGCGAATTGGCGGATGACGATGCGATCTTCACCGCCGACGTCGGTTCGCCGACCGTGTGGGCCGCGCGCTATTTGAAGATGAACGGCAAGCGCCGCCTGATCGGTTCGTTCAACCACGGTTCCATGGCCAACGCCATGCCCCAAGCGATTGGCGCACAAGCGGCCTTCCCGGATCGCCAGGTGATTTCGATGTCCGGCGACGGCGGCTTTGCCATGTTGATGGGGGATTTCATCTCGTTGACGCAATTGAAACTGCCGGTGAAAGTCATCGTGTTCGATAACGCGTCACTGGGGTTCGTCGCCATGGAAATGAAAGCGGCAGGCTACCTGGACGCCGGCACCGAGCTGAAAAACCCTGACTTCGCCGCCATGTCCAATGCCATGGGCATCCTCGGCATTCGCGTAGAGCAATCCGAAGACCTGGAGCCCGCCCTGCGCCGTGCCCTGGCCCACGACGGCCCGGTGCTGGTGGACGTGGTCACCGCCACCCAGGAACTGGTGATGCCGCCGACCATCAAGCTGGAACAAGCCAAGGGGTTCAGCCTGTATATGCTCAAAGCCGTGATGAGCGGGCGTGGCGATGAAGTGATCGAACTGGCACGCACCAACTGGCTGCGTTAACCCCCTCTTGCAGGAGCCGGCAAGCCGGCTGCTGCGAGGGAGATTGCATCAGGCCGATTGCTTTTCGACCCACTTGCCGTAGGCATCGATGAACGCCTGCAGGAACGGCTTGGTCTTTTCCGACACCTTGCCGGCCTCATCAAACACATTGCCCGCGCCACCCAGGTAGGCTTCTGGCTGCTGCATGCACGGCACATCGAGGAACACCAGGGACTGGCGCAGGTGATGGTTGGCGCCAAACCCGCCGATGGCGCCCGGCGATACGCTGATGATCGCCCCCGGCTTGCCGCTCCAGGCGCTCTGCCCGTAAGGCCGGGAACCGACGTCGATGGCATTCTTCAATGGCGCCGGGACGGAGCGGTTGTATTCCGGGGTCACGAACAGCACCGCGTCGGATGAACTCACGTGTTTGCGGAAAGTACTGTAGGCTGCCGGCGGGGTCGCAGCGTCTATGTCTTCGTTGTAGAGCGGCAAATCGCCAATTTCCACAATGTTCAACTTCAGGTTGGCAGGGGCCAGTTCGGCCAATGCCAGGGCGACCTTGCGGTTGATCGAGTCTTTTCTCAAGCTGCCAACCAGGACGGCTACGGTGTAGACCTTGCTCATTGGGGTTTCCCGACGTCTGACTAAAGGAGCTTGTAGTTATAGAGTCTTCGCGGCGTGTTCACCAGAGGGTTTTGATAATCCCCAGACTGTTTGCTTCGCAGCGCGATGCGTAGGAATTACCTGAAAAGATCAGCGAATAGTATTTTTATTCCGTAAGTAAACTACCCCGCTCCATGACGGTCTACAGAACCGCAAATCGAGTGTTTATCTCCAGAGGTTCTAAACAGATGGCAGCAGTACTAGTCGGACAGTTTCATGCCAGAGACGCAGAAGGACGCGTGTATTCGGTGCATGAGTTCCAGGAATCCAACCCGGCGCAAGGCGACCTGGCTGGCTCGGCACCTACCACCACCTACAAGCTGGCCATTGGCGATCGTGTAGAAAAACTGGAAGGCGACGAATTCAAGCTGATTCAATCGGGCACCATCCTTGTGCGCGAGTCGCAAACCACCCTCGCTTCATAAGATCTCGCCCCATCCACCTGCTCAGTCCTGGCCATTGACGGCATTGACTGGGCTGGGGTGATCAAGGACGACGGATCTCCGTGACCTCGATGCCCTGCTCCCCCTCGACCTTCTTCAACGTCACCATCAATCGCCCCCGCTCGCCTTCCACCGCGAACATCGAACGCTGATAGCCCGCCGAGTTGTAGCCCGGATGCGCGACCACCTGCCTGACCAATTCCATGCCCAGCACCGCCCCCACCTGATCGACCACCTGTTCCTGGGAACGGATAAACGCTTCAAGTGCCAGGTTTTCCGGCGCGGTTTCGTTTTGAGTGTTGAAGAGATAAGCAGCCGCGCACCCGACGGTCACCAGGACCAGCAGTTGCTTGGCCGTTACCCCGAGAATCGAGGGTAGAGGCATTTGAGACCAGACCTGTTTTTGTTGTTAACGCCGGTAGCCGGCTTTGGTCGTTGATGATCAGCGCAGCCATTCTATTGAATCCCCGGGCCGCTGCACATAGACTCCGGCGATGCGTTTACGTCATATCGAAGTGATTCAGGCCATCTTGCAGACCGGACACCCAGGCTTGGCCGCCGAGTGGTTGCAACTCCCCGTGGGCGATGTGGACGCGGCGCTCAAGGAAGCCGAGGCGCAATTGGGGTTCATGCTGTTCGCCAGCGTGCGCGGGCGTTTGCAGGCCACCCGGGAAACCCTGGAGCTGCAGGCAGAGATCGCCCACGTGTACGAAGCGCTGGAGCCGGTGCAACGCCTGGCCAGCCGCTTGAAAAACCATCACGCCCCGACCCTGCGCGCCCTCTGCACCCAGCCCCTGGCCAATCAACTGTTGCCGCAGAGCATTGCCGCGCTGCGCCGACGCTTCCAGGACACCCCGTGCAACCTGTCGAGCCAGCCGACCCGCGAGATCGTCAGGAGCCTGCTGCTGCACGAAGCCGAGGTCGGCTTGAGCCTGCACGACCCGGAACACCCGCAGATCCACAGCAGCGTGCTGGCCCAGGGCAAATTGCAACTGCTGGCGCCCCATGGCTGGCTCAAACCCAAGCAGAAGTACATCGCGCTGCAGGACCTCGCCGGGCAATCGATGATCGGCCTCGAGGGCCAGGACCCGCTCAGCCGCCTGCTGGACGCCAAGCTGCATGCCTTGCGCCCGCTGCCGGTGGTGCAGACGCGCGTGCAGACCTATCAGATGATGCGCAGCATGGTGGAGGCGGGAGAAGGCCTGGCGGTGGTCGACCCGTTCACCGCGTTCGGCGCACGCGAAGCAGGGCTGGATGCATGCCCCGTTTCGCCGCCGATCATGGTCAGCCTGTACGCACTGACCCTCAAGGACGGCGCGACCTCCCCGGCGCTGAATGCGCTGCTGGAGATCGTGACGCAGAAGGCTGAAGGGCTGTTGCTGGGTTAATCCTTGCCAACTTCGCTCTTGAACATCCGATACCAGAAGATCGCCACTTCGCGGGTCTGCGGGTCGATACCGCGATAGCGCAGGTGATCGATACCGCCCATTACATAACCGCAACGCTCGTACAAGCGACAGGCGCCGAGGTTGTTGTTCTGGGTTTCGAGCATCATACCGGGCAGGTTTTTCTTGCGGCTCCAGAACTGCGCCACATCCAGCAGCGCCTTGGCCACCCCATGGCGACGCGCGGGCAAGGCGACGGCCAATTCGTCGACATGGGCAAATCCGTTCCAGTTGGTGCTGACGACGATATGCCCTACCGGACGGTCGTCCAGGTAAGCCATGAAGATCGCACTGTCGGGAGCATCGCGAAAACTGGCGAACTCCTCCGGGTCAATGCCATAGCACTTGCGGTACGGCAAGATGCGCTCCACGGGCCACTGATCGACCCGCTTGCCCATCTGCGGGTCACCGTAGGCGCTGACCTCAAAGCTGAAGTCATTGCCCCATACGTAGGCATCAAAGCCTTCGTCGGCGACCCGTACACTGAGCCCCGGATACTTCGGGTTCATTACAGCTTGCATAAACATCCTTAACCCTTGATGCAATCGACCGTGTAACAACGACCACTGCCGTCATCTTCGTGTTGCAACCCATGAACATCGGCGACAAAACCGGGGAAACTGCTATCGAACGTCCGGGCGAAAGCCAGGTAGTCGATGATCGAGCGCGTCGACTCGGTAAAGCGCTCACCTGGCATGATCAACGGAATGCCGGGCGGGTATGGCACCAGCATCACGGCTGCGATGCGCCCTGGCAAGGCGTCGATGGACACCGCCTCCACGTCGCCCCTGACCAACTGGTCGTAGGCGTCGGCGGGCTTCATCGCGATTTCCGGTAAAACGGTGTACATCCGCTTGAGGTGTTTGGCGGTGGCATTGCTACGGTAACAGCTATGCAATTGGTCGCACAGGTCACGCAGGCCCAGGCCTTGATAGCGTGTCAGCCCTTGGGCAAACACGGATGGCAGACAACTGGCCAGGCTGATATTGGCGTCGTAGCTGCGCTTGAACTCCAGCAACTCGGTGAGCAAAGTACTCCATTTACCTTTGGTAATACCCATGGAAAACAGCACAAGGAAGGAATACAGCCCGGTCTTTTCCACCACCAGGCCACGCTCCCAGAGGAACTTGCTGACCACCGCCGCCGGAATCCCGCAATCGCTCAGGGCGCCGCCCGCGTTGAGGCCGGGCATCACCAGCGTCACTTTGATCGGGTCCAGCAGCACGTAGTCTTCGGCTACGTCACCAAAGCCATGCCAATCATCCTGGGGATGCAACAGCCAGTCTGCGGTGATGACCCGGTCGATACCCGCCACCGACGGCGGTTGCCAGATGGAAAACCACCAATCCTCGGCGGCAATGTGCTGGCGCAGGTTGGCCAGGGCACGGCGGAAGCTCAGGGCCTCGTCGAACATTTCCTGCAACAGCGAACGCCCGGCCGGGCCTTCCATCATCGCCGAGGCCACGTCCAGCGAGGCAATGATGCTGTACTGCGGTGAGGTGGAGATATGCATCATGAAGGCTTCGTTGAACCGGTCACGGTCGAGCTGGCGCGCGCCGCCGTCCTGCACATGGATCATCGAAGCCTGGCTGAACGCGGCCAGCAGCTTGTGGGTGGAATGGGTGGTGAACACCAGCGGGCTGTCCGGCGTGCGCGAAGTGCCCATGCCGTAGCGGCCGGCGAAAAACTCGTGAAAGGCCGCGTAGGCGTACCAGGCTTCGTCAAAATGCAGCACCTCGACACTGCTGCCCAATTGCTGCTTGATCAGCTCGGCGTTGTAGCACAGCCCGTCATAGGTGGAGTTGGTGACCACCGCCATCTTCACCTTCGGCAGCCTGCCACGGGTCAACGGGCTGACGTCGATCTTGGCGCGGATCGATTCGGGGCTGAATTCACTCAGGGGAATCGGGCCGATGATCCCCAGCTCGTTGCGCTCCGGGCACAGGTACAACGGGATAGCGCCGGTCATGATGATCGAGTGCAGTACCGACTTGTGGCAGTTGCGATCCACCAGCACCAGGTCATCGCGCCCGACCATGGAATGCCACACGATTTTGTTGGCGGTGGAGGTGCCATTGATCACGAAGAAGGTGTGGTCGGCGCCAAAGTTGCGTGCGGCGCGGGCTTCGGCTTCGGACAGCGGCCCGGTGTGGTCGAGCAGCGAACCCAGCTCGGGCACCGACACCGACAAGTCCGAACGCAAGGTGTTTTCCCCGAAGAACTGATGAAACGCCTGCCCCACCGGGCTCTTGCGATAGGCCACGCCACCACCATGGCCAGGGGTGTGCCAGGAATAGTTGGAATCGGCGGTGTGCTGCACCAACGCCTTGAAGAACGGCGGCAACAGCCCATCCAGGTAAGTGCGGGCCGCGCGGGCCACCTGTCGGGCGAGAAACGGCACGGTGTCTTCGAACAGGTACAGAATGCCGCGCAGTTGGTTGAGTTCACTCATGGCGTCAGCCGGCGCGTTTTCCAGGGTGACTTGCTCGCCTAACGCAAAGATCGGCAGATTGGGCGCCCGCAGCCGCGCGAGCCGGATCAGCTCGACCATGTTTTGCAACAGATGGGTGTTTTCGCCAGCGCCTTCGGCGGCGATCAGCATGCACGCCAGGCCATGGTGGGTAGAAGCCACCAGCCGACCTTCGGCGTAGTCCACCGCAGAGAAGATACTGAAGCCCTCTTGTTCCAGCTCTCGGGCGATGCCTCGGACCCGGTCACCGGCAACGGTGTCGGCCTTGATGTCGCGGTGCACGATAAGAACAGGGAACTTCAGGTCTTTATACATGAGTGCTTGTAGTCCTGAGGGCTATGCACTCAAGGGTAGAAGCTGGGGGGCGATGACGCGAATGAAGATTTCGAAAGCACAGTGAACCACTGTAGTAGCCGGCTTGCCGGCGATGAGGCCGTTGAATCTTGCGATGGGTTCAATGCCGCCATCGCCGGCAAGCCGGCTACTACAAGGTTTGCGTCATTGCTGGGTCAGGGTCGACCACAACGCCGGCGCGCCGGCCGACTTGGCAATCGCTTCCAGCCGCGCCGCGTGCTCGGCCAGGTCCTGCTCGCTGGCGCGGATAATCGGGGTGGGCTTGCGATCAGCCGGCAGGCGACGGATTTCCGAAGGACGGTTACCCGAGCCTTCCGCCGAGCCACTGCCATCGGTGGCATTGCCGGCCAGGGACAGGCTGGTCTGCCCGCCGGTCATGGTCAGGTAGACGTCGGCGAGAATCTCGGAGTCGAGCAAGGCGCCGTGGAGTTCACGGCCGGAGTTGTCGACGCCATAACGCTTGCACAAGGCATCGAGGCTGTTGCGTTGGCCGGGGTGACGCTCACGGGCCATCATCAAGGTGTCGAGGATCGTGCAGTGCTGGGAAATGTCCGCGCGATCGGTCTGCCCCATCAGGGCGAATTCGTTGTTGATGAAGCCGACGTCGAACGCCGCGTTATGGATGATCAGCTGGGCGCCGTTGATGAATTCGAAGAACTCATCGGCAACCTCGGCGAAGCGCGGCTTGCCCTTGAGGAACTCGTCAGTGATACCGTGGACGCCGATCGCGCCTTC
The DNA here is from genome assembly GCF_000612585.1 of Pseudomonas sp. CHM02. Lineage (GTDB taxonomy): Bacteria > Pseudomonadota > Gammaproteobacteria > Pseudomonadales > Pseudomonadaceae > Aquipseudomonas. The sequence goes on along the minus strand of NZ_JFCA01000029.1, from coordinate 26,809 downwards.
GTCACTGTCCCGGTCCGGTTGCAGGTAGACGTGGAAGTGACGACCGGTGAGGCGGCGACCCATGAGTTCGACACAGCCGATTTCAATGATCCGGTGGCCGTCGGTCACCGGCATGCCGGTGGTTTCGGTATCGAGTACAACAGATCGGATGGCCATCAGGGTTCAGCTCTCAACGGTGGTATGCAATGTGGTGTGAGTCAAAAGGCGCGATGTTAACACGTGAGCCGGCATCAGCTCTGCTTGTAGCCCCGCACTTCGTCCACGCCTCGGTTGGCCAACTGGTCCGCGCGCTCGTTGCCAGGATGGCCGATGTGCCCGCGCACCCATTTCCAGGTAATGTCGTGGCGGTTGCATTGTTCATCGAGCAGTTGCCACAGGTCGGCATTCTTTACCGGCTCCTTGGCAGCGGTCTTCCAACCGCGCTTCTTCCAGTTGACCATCCACTCGTTGATGCCCTTCATCACGTATTGCGAGTCGGTCACCAGCAGCACGTTGCAGCGGCGCTTGAGTTCTTCCAGGCCACGAATGGCGCCCATCAGTTCCATGCGGTTGTTGGTGGTATTGGCTTCGCCGCCCCACAACTCTTTCTCCACGCCCTTGCACACCAGCAACGCGCCCCAGCCGCCGGGGCCGGGGTTGCCCTTGCAGGCGCCATCGGTGAAGAGTTCTACGCTATCGGTCATCGGTTGCTCGGTATTCATTCAAGAAGAGGGTTACGCATCGCTTTGCTTGCGGTTGACCTTGACCATCGGCATCGGCACCAGCTTGCCCATCGGCTCGCGGCGCACCTGCTGCACCGGCCGCAGCCCAACCACGATCTTGCGTGCCACCAGCAGATAGAAGCCGCCACCGCCCAGTTGCCAGGCACCTGCGCGGCGCTCCCAGCCGGCCAGGCGGCCTTGCCACTTGGTCGACGCAAGCGGCGGACGATAGCACCCGAAGCGGCGTTTCTCCAGCGCGAAGCCCAGCAGGTTCAGCCAGTCGCCCACCCGTTGCGGCGAGATACAGCGCGCCTGGCGCAGGCCGTCATGGGCAAACACATGACGCAAGCCCCAACTGCTCCAGGGGTTGATCCCCACAATCAGCAAATGGCCACCCGGCCGCACGCTGCTCGCCGCTTCGCGCAGCAAGCCATGGGGCGACAAGCAGAAATCCAGGCCATGCTGCAACACCACCACGTCGGCGGCGTGCTCACTCAACGGCCAGGCCTGCTCCTCGCAGACGATCTCCACCCCCGGCAACGGCGCCCCCAGGCGCACATTGCGCTGCACCTGGGGCGCGCACGGCGGCGTCTCGGCCGAGGGACCGTAATGCACCAGGTAGCCACCAAAGAACCGACCCAGCTCGTCTTCGAGCATGCGCCGCTCTTCGTCCAGCAGAAATTGCCCGATGGGACCCGACAGCCATTCACGGGCTGCGCTGATCAGGGCCAGCCACTCAGGATCGGCCTGGGCGAACGCTTTATCAGTCATTGCATTCTCCAACTCGCCTAGACGTTCTAAGATGCACCAATGTGTTCAGCTTGGCGAATCGAAGAATGATACAGATCAGTGCCCTGCCCGCCTTCACCGATAACTACATCTGGTTGTTACAGGACCCGCGCACCCAACGCTGCGCCGTGGTCGACCCCGGCGACGCCGCCCCGGTGCTGGCCTGGCTCGAGCAGAACCCTGGCTGGCGCCTCAGCGACATCCTGATCACCCACCACCACCATGATCATGTCGGCGGCGTCGAACAACTCAAAGGTGTAACCGACGCCAAGGTCTACGGCCCGGCCAACGAGAAGATCCCGGCACGGGACGTGGCGCTCGACGACAACGACCGCATCACGGTGCTCGGCTGGGACTTCGACATTTATACCGTGCCCGGCCACACCCTGGGCCACATCGCCTTTTATCACCAGGGCGTGCTGTTTTGTGGCGACACCCTGTTCGCCGCCGGTTGCGGGCGATTGTTCGAAGGCACGCCGGAACAGATGCACGCCTCCCTCGAGCGGTTGGCCGCCCTGCCCACCGACACCCTGGTGTACTGCACCCACGAATACACACAAAGTAACCTCAAATTCGCCCAGGCGGTGGAACCGGATAACGCCGATATCGCCAAACGGGTGGAAAGCGTCCGCCAACTCCGGGCCCGTGGCGAGATCACGCTGCCTTCCAACCTGGCCCTGGAACGGCTGACCAACCCTTTTCTGCGCACCTCTGAAACATCCGTTAAACAAAAAGCGGACGAACGGAACGGGCGCGACAACCGCTCTGCGGCCGAGGTGTTTGCTAGCTTGAGGGCTTGGAAAGATAAGTTCTAACCGGAAGCGATCTGATACGTAATTTCTGAATGGTTGACCGGAACCAAACGGGTTTCTAGAATCGCCCGACATTTTTGCCCGGAACTTACTTCCAGCCAATGTCGTCATCTATTCGTAAATCCAACCATTCAGACGCATTGACCCGCCTGGCTCAAGCTGTGGCGGTGGCTGTGTCCGCCACGCTGGCGGGCTGCCAATCAAGCAATTTCACCGCACAATCCACCGTGCAACCCAAGCCTAACCTCAGCGCCAAGATCAAACAGAAACCCGTCATCTGGCTGTCGGAGAAGCCAACTCCCGAGGCCCCCCAAGACGTCTGGGAACGCATGCGACGGGGCTTTCAATTGCAGGAAGGCGTAGGCGTCAACCCGCGCATCGAGCAACAGCGCCTGTGGTTCGCCAGCAACCCGTCCTTCCTGGAGAACGCCGGAGAACGCGGCAGTCTCTACATTCATTACATCGTCGAACGCCTTGAAGAACGCAATATGCCCCTGGAGCTGGCACTGCTGCCAGTGATTGAAAGTGCCTACAACCCGATGGCCTATTCGCGCAGCGATGCAGTCGGTTTGTGGCAGTTCATCCCCTCCACCGGGCGCTACTTCAACCTGCGCCAGACCCGGGCCTACGATGGCCGCCGCGACATCACCGCCTCCACCACCGCCGCCCTCGACTACCTGACCCGCCTGCACGACATGTTCAACGGTGACTGGCTGCTGGCCCTGGCCGCCTACAACGCTGGCGAAGGTACGGTGAGCCGGGCGATCGAGCGCAACGAGAAGCTCGGCCTGCCGACCGACTACTGGAACCTGCCCCTGCCCCAGGAAACCAAGGACTACGTGCCCAAGTTCCTGGCGCTGTCCCAAGTGGTACTGGCGCCCGAAGCCTATGGCGTCAACCTGAACCCGATTGCCAACACGCCGTACTTCGAAGTGGTTGAAGTCAAGCAAAGCATGGACCTTTCCCGGGTCGCCGCGCTGGCCGAGATCGACGAAGACGAACTGTTCCAGCTCAACCCGGCCCTGAAACAACGCACCACCCTGGACGGTCCCCAGCATTTGCTGGTGCCAAGCTCCAAGGCGCAGCTGCTCACCAGCACCCTTTCGACGATGAAGCCGGAAGAATTACTGGCGATGCGGCCGAAAAAGCAGGTGTTCGACGAAGTCGAGACTGCGCGGGTTGCCGGGCGTACCCGCAGCTACAAAGTGCGCAATGGCGACAACCTCACGCTGATCGCCAAGGCCAACAAGGTCGACGTGCACGACCTGCAGCGCTGGAACAAGCTCAACGGCCAGGCCCTCAAGGTCGGCCAGACCCTGGTAATGCAGGACACGCGCAAGCTGGTGGCCAAGGCTGACAGCAAGAAGCCCGTGCAATACAAGGTCAAGAAAGGCGACTCGCTGTACATCGTCGCCAAGCGCTTCAACGTCGAGATGCAACATCTCAAGCGCTGGAACCCCCGCACTGGCCAGGCGCTCAAGCCAGGGCAGATGCTGGTGGTTTCCGGGCCACGCTGACTGAAAAACCCAGCCTGTTTGTGTGAGCCGGCTCGCTGTGGTGAGCCTGCTTGCTGTGGTGAGCGGGCTTGCTGTGGTGAGCGGGCTTGCCCCGCGCTGGGCTGCACAGCAGCCCTAAAACCAGGCAATGAGTCTTGTCTGGAAGAATGCGTATAGCAACTAGGGCTGCTTAGCGGCCCAGCGCGGGGCAAGCCCACTCACCACACAAGCCTGCTCCCACCTAGGTTTATCGCCATTTCCAAGATGCTTTTTCCAACCGGAACAAGCTGTTACTGTACCGATCATAAAGCCCAAGCCGCCTGGATCGGATCCCTGACTTGAAGCGTCCCCTCCTTCTACTAATAAGTCTGGCCTTGAGCTTTGCTGCGAACGCGACGATTACCGAGAGCCACGGTTATGCGCAGTTCGGCAGCCTCAAGTACCCGGCCAAATTCACCCACTTCGATTGGGTAAACCCTGCAGCGCCGAAAGGCGGGACATTGCGGGTCATGGCCTTTGGCACGTTCGACACCCTCAACCCCTACACCTTCAAGGGCTCAAGCCCCGTTTCCACGCCCAACTTCCTGCAATACGGCGTCAATGAGCTGAACGAGCCGTTGATGGTCGGCACCGGCCTGTACGCGCCTTCCGGCGATGAACCCACCTCCAGCTATGGACTGATCGCCCAGTCGGTGGAGTACAGCGAAGACCGCAGCTGGGTGGTGTTCAACCTGCGCCCGGAAGCGCGCTTCCACGATGGCAAGCCGATCACCGCCTATGACGTGGCGTTTTCCTATCGCACCCTGCTGACCGAAGGTCATCCGCAATACCGCACCAACCTGCAGGAAGTGGCGCGGGTGGATATCCTCAACCGTCACCGCATCCGCTTTGTGTTCAAGCGCGCCGGCAACCCGTTGCTGATCCTGCGCCTGGGCGAGTTGCCGGTATTGCCCCAGCACTACTGGAAAAACCGCGACTTCAAGGCCACCACCTTCGAACCGCCACTGGGCAGCGGGCCCTACCGCATCACCAAAGTGAGCCCTGGCCGGCAACTGGTGTTCGAACGGGTCAAGGACTACTGGGGCAAGGACCTGCCGGTCAACCAGGGTTTCTACAACTATGACAAGGTCGAGGTAGAGTTCTACCGCGACAGCGATGTGGCCTTCGAAGCGTTCAAGGCCGGCGAGTTCGATATCTACATCGAGCACCAGGCCAAGAACTGGGCCAATGGCTATAACTTCCCGGCGGTGAACCGCGGTGACGTGATCAAGGCGCAGATCGCGCACCAGATCCCCACCCAGAGCCAGGGGCTGTTCATGAACAGCCGGCGGCCGACCTTCAGCCAGACCAAGGTGCGTGAAGCCCTGGGGCTGATGTTCGACTTCGAATGGACCAACCGCACCCTGTTCAGCAGCGCCTATAAACGCACTTTGAGCTACTACCCCAACAGCGAGTTCTCCGCGACCGGCGTGCCCACCGGCCATGAATGGCTGATGCTCTCGCCCTACCGCGAGCAGTTGCCGGCCAACCTGTTTACCCAACCGTTCAGCCTGCCCCAGACCGACGGGCGCGGCATCTCCCGTGAGACCCTGCGCAACGCCCTGGCCCTGCTCGGCGAAGCCGGTTGGAAGCTGTCAGGCCAACGGCTCCTCAACAAGGACGGGCAACCGCTGCGCTTCGAGATCCTGCTGGTCAACCCGAACCTGGAGCGCATCCTGCAGCCCTACGTCGAGAACCTGATCAGCATCGGCATCGACGCGCGCCTGCGGACCGTCGACCGCGCCCAGTACAAGCAACGCCTGGATCAATTCGACTTCGACATGATCCTGATCACCCTCAACCAGACCTTGAGCCCGGGCCTTGAGCAGTGGCAGTACTTCCACTCCAGCCAGGCCGCGATCAAGGGCAGCAAGAACTATGCAGGCATCGCCAACCCGATTGTCGATCACCTGCTGGAACAACTCCTGGCAGCCAGGACTCGCGAGGAGCAACTGGCCGCCGGCCGTGCCCTGGACCGGGTGCTGCTGTGGCAGCACTACAGCATTCCCAACTGGTACCTCAACTATCATCGCCTGGCGTACCGCAACCGGTTCGCCTTTGTCACCACGCCGCCCTACAGCCTGGGCCTGAGCGCATGGTGGCTGAAAGCTTCGGAGAAAGCCCAATGATGTATTTGCGTACTGCCCTGCTCGGCAGCCTGCTGCTGTGCACCGTGGCCCAAGCCGCTCCGCAACATGCACTGACGTTGTACAACGAACCGCCGAAATACCCCGCCGACTTCAAGCATTTCGACTACGTCAACCCGGACGCGCCCAAGGGCGGCACGTTCCGCGAGTCGGCCATGGGTGGCTTCGACAGCCTCAACCCCTATATCAGCAAGGGCGTCCCGGCCGACAACCTCGGCCTGATCTACGACACCCTGGCGATGCAAAGCCTGGATGAGCCCATCACCGAATACGGCCTGGTCGCCGGCAAGATCGAAAAAGCCCCGGACAACAGCTGGGTGCGCTTCTACCTGCGCCCCGAAGCACGCTTCCATGACGGCCACCCGATCCGCGCCGAGGACGTGGTGTTCACCTTCCAGGAACTGATCAAGGAAGGCTCACCGATCTACCGTACCTATTACGCCGACGTCGACGAAGTGGTGGCCGAAGACCCGTTGAAGGTGCTGTTCAAGTTCAAGCGCACCAATAACCGCGAATTGCCACTGATCCTCGGGCAACTGCCGGTATTGCCCAAGCATTGGTGGGCCACCCGCGACTTCGCCAAGGGCAACCTCGAAGTGCCGCTGGGCAGCGGGCCGTACAAGGTCGCCGAGGTCAAGGCCGGACGCATGATCCGCTACGAGCGGGTCAAGGATTACTGGGCCAAGGACCTGCCGGTCGCCAAGGGCTTCTACAACTTCGACAACCGCATCACCGACTATTACCGCGACAGCACCGTCTCCCTGGAAGCCTTGAAGGCCGGGCAGTTCGACTACTGGCTGGAATTCAGCGCCAAGAACTGGGCCAATGCCTACAACATTCCGGCCGTGACCGAAGGCCGCTTGATCAAGGAAGAAATCCCCAACGGCAATCCGACCGGGATGCAGGGCTTTGTGTTCAACATGCGCAAGCCGATGTTCCAGGACGTGCGGGTGCGCAAGGCCATCAGCCTGTTGCTGGATTTCGAGTGGAGCAACAAGCAGCTGTTCAACGGCGCCTACACCCGCACCCGCAGTTATTTCGAAAACTCCGAGATGGCCGCCACCGGCCTGCCCGGCCCGGACGAGCTGAAAATCCTCGAGCCGCTGCGCGACAAGATCCCGTCCGAAGTCTTCACCCAAGCCTTCGAACCGGCCAGGACCGATGGCAGCGGCATGATCCGTACCCAGCAACGCGAAGCCTACCAACTGATGCAGGAGGCCGGCTGGCGCATCGTCGATGACAAGATGGTCGACACCACCGGCAAGCCGGTGAAAATCGAGTTCCTGCTGGCCCAGACCGAATTCGAACGTATCCTGCTGCCCTTCAAGCGCAACCTCGCTGACCTGGGGATCGACCTGGTGATCCGTCGGGTTGACGTCTCGCAGTTCATCAACCGTATTCGCTCGCGGGACTTTGACATGCTGGTGGGCAGCTTCCCGCAGTCCACCTCACCGGGTAACGAGCAACGGGAATTCTGGAAGTCCTCCAGCGCCGACAAACCCGGCAGCCGCAACTACATGGGCCTCAAGGACCCGGCCATCGACCAACTGGTGGAAGAGTTGATCGACGCCGATTCGCGCAAAAGCCTGGTGGCGCATGCCAAGGCCCTGGACCGCGTGTTGCAGTTCGGCTACTACGTGATCCCGAACTGGCACATCAAGACCTTCCGCGTCGCGTACTGGGACCACCTGGGCCACCCCAAGGTCCCGCCGCGCTACGACGTCGGCACCGCTACCTGGTGGGCCAAACCCAACGCCAAACCGGCAGTCTCCCTCGACACGACCCAGACCGCCGACCCGGCGAGCGGAGGCGATTAAATGCTGGCCTATATCTTTCGCCGCCTGTTGCTGATCATTCCCACGCTGTTCGGGATCCTGCTGATCAACTTCGTCATCATCCAGGCCGCCCCCGGTGGCCCGGTGGAACAGATGATCGCCAAGCTCGAAGGCTTCGAGGGCGCCACCAGCCGGATTGCCGGCGGCGGTGCCGAAGTTTCGGTAGCGGGCTCCAGCAGCTACCGTGGCGCCCAGGGCCTGGACCCGGCGCTGATCAAGGAAATCGAGAAGATGTACGGCTTCGATAAATCGGCGCCGGAACGCCTGTGGATCATGGTCAAGAACTACGCCCAGCTGGATTTCGGCGACAGCTTCTTCCGTGACGCCAAGGTCATCGACCTGATCAAGGAAAAGATGCCGGTGTCCATCTCCCTCGGGTTATGGAGCACGCTGATCATGTACCTGGTGTCCATCCCCCTGGGGATCGCCAAGGCCACGCGGCACGGCAGCCATTTCGATGTGTGGACCAGTTCGGCGATCATCGTCGGCTACGCGATCCCGGCGTTCCTGTTTGCGATCCTGTTGATCGTGGTGTTTGCCGGTGGCAGCTACCTGGATTGGTTCCCCCTGCGCGGGCTCACGTCGAACAACTTCGACGAGCTGAGCTGGGGCGGCAAGATCCTCGATTACTTCTGGCACCTGGCGCTGCCGATTACCGCGCTGGTGATCGGTAACTTCGCCACCATGACCCTGCTGACCAAGAACAGCTTTCTCGACGAGATCAACAAGCAATATGTGATCACCGCCAAAGCCAAAGGCCTGACCAACCACCGCGTGCTGTATGGCCATGTGTTTCGCAACGCGATGCTGCTGGTGATCGCCGGCTTCCCCTCGGCGTTCATCGGGATCTTCTTTACCGGCTCGTTGCTGGTGGAAGTGATCTTCTCTCTCGACGGCCTGGGCCTGATGAGCTTTGAAGCGGCGATCAACCGCGACTACCCGGTGGTGTTCGGCACGCTGTTCATCTTCACCCTGCTGGGGCTGATCGTGAAACTGATCGGCGACCTCACCTACACCCTGGTCGATCCGCGTATCGACTTTGCCAGCCGGGAGCATTGAGATGAACCTGTCCCCCCTCAATCGCCGCCGGTTCGAGCGGTTCAAGGCCAACAAGCGTGGCTGGTGGTCGCTGTGGCTGTTCCTGATCCTGTTCGTGCTGAGCCTGGGCGCCGAGCTGATCGCCAACGACAAGCCGCTGGCCGTGCACTACGACGGTGGCTGGTACTTCCCGGCGCTCAAGCGCTACCCGGAGACCACCTTCGGCGGTGAATTCCCGCTGGAGGCCAACTACAAGAGCCCGTATATCCAGGAGCTGCTCAAGGCCAAGGATGCCTGGACCTTGTGGGCGCCGATCCCGTTCAGCTACCAGAGCATCAACTACGACCTCAAGGTCCCCGCGCCGGCGCCGCCCTCTTCCGTGAACTTGCTGGGCACCGACGACCAGGGCCGCGACGTACTGGCGCGGGTGATCTACGGGTTCCGCGTGTCGGTGCTGTTTGCCCTCACCCTCACCGTGCTCAGCTCGATCATCGGCGTGATCGCCGGGGCCTTGCAGGGCTTCTACGGCGGCTGGGTCGACCTGGCCGGGCAGCGCTTCCTGGAGATCTGGTCCGGGTTGCCGGTGTTGTACCTGTTGATCATCCTCGCCAGCTTCGTGCAGCCCAACTTCTGGTGGCTGCTGGGGATCATGCTGCTGTTTTCGTGGATGAGCCTGGTGGACGTGGTGCGCGCCGAGTTCCTGCGCGGGCGCAACCTGGAATACGTGCGCGCGGCCAGGGCCCTGGGCATGCAGAACGGCGCGATCATGTTCCGCCACATTTTGCCGAATGCGATGGTGTCGACCATGACCTTCATGCCGTTCATTCTCACCGGCGCCATCGGCACCCTCACCGCCCTGGACTTCCTCGGCTTTGGCCTACCGGCAGGTTCGCCGTCGCTGGGGGAACTGGTGGCCCAGGGCAAATCCAACCTGCAAGCGCCGTGGCTGGGCATGAGTGCCTTTGCCGTGCTGGCGATCATGTTGAGTTTGCTGGTGTTTATCGGCGAGTCCGCTCGCGATGCCTTCGACCCGAGGAAATGAGATGAATCAGGACAATCTGATCGAAGTCCGCGACCTCTCCGTCGAGTTCGTCACGGGCGACCACCACCACCGCGTGGTGAACAACGTCAGCTTCGACATCAAGCGCGGCGAAACCATCGCACTGGTCGGCGAAAGCGGTTCGGGCAAATCGGTGACGGCCCACTCGATCCTGCGCCTGCTGCCCTACCCGCTGGCGCGGCACCCCTCTGGCACCATCAACTATGCCGGGCAGGACCTGCTGACACTGAAAGAAAAAACCATCCGGCACATTCGCGGCAACCGCATTGCGATGATCTTCCAGGAGCCGATGACCTCGTTGAACCCGCTGCACAATATCGAGAAGCAGATCAACGAAGTGCTGGGCCTGCACAAGGGGCTCACCGGCAAGGTGGCCACCCAGCGCACCCTGGAGTTGCTGGAACTGGTGGGCATTCCCGAGCCGCACAAGCGCCTCAAGGCCCTGCCTCATGAACTGTCCGGCGGCCAGCGCCAACGGGTGATGATTGCCATGGCGTTGGCCAATGAGCCGGAACTGCTGATCGCCGACGAGCCCACCACGGCGCTCGACGTGACGGTACAGTTGAAAATCCTCGAACTGCTCAAGGAACTGCAGGCACGGCTGGGCATGGCACTGCTGTTGATCAGCCATGACTTGAACCTGGTGCGGCGTATCGCCCATCGCGTGTGTGTGATGCAAAAGGGTTGCATCGTCGAGCAGGCCGATTGCGAAACGCTGTTCCAGGCACCGCAGCACCCATACACCCAGGAATTGTTGGCGGCGGAACCCAGCGGCGGCCCGGCGACCAACGTGATCGGCCCACCGTTGCTGGAGGTCGATGACCTGAAAGTGTGGTTCCCGATCAAGAAGGGCTTTTTGCGCAACACCGTCGATTACGTCAAGGCGGTGGACGGCATCAACTTCAGCCTGCCCCAGGGGCAGACCCTGGGCATCGTCGGCGAAAGCGGCTCGGGCAAATCCACCCTGGGCCTGGCGATTCTGCGGTTGATCGGCAGCAAGGGCGGGATTCGCTTTGAAGGCCAGCAACTGGATCGTCTCACCCAGCAACAAGTGCGTCCGTTGCGTCGGGAAATGCAGGTGGTGTTCCAGGATCCGTTCGGCAGCTTGAGCCCGCGGATGTGTGTCAGCGAGATCGTCGGCGAAGGGTTGCGTATCCATAAGATGGGTACGCCCGCCGAGCAAGAGGCGGCGATTATTGCGGCGCTCAAGGAAGTGGGGTTGGACCCGGAATCGCGGCATCGCTACCCGCACGAGTTCTCGGGTGGCCAGCGCCAGCGCATTGCCATTGCCCGGGCGCTGGTGCTTAAGCCGCGTCTGATTTTGCTGGACGAGCCGACCTCGGCGCTGGATCGCACGGTGCAGCGGCAAGTGGTGGAGTTGTTGCGCAGCTTGCAGGCCAAGTACAACTTGACCTATCTGTTTATCAGCCATGATTTGGCGGTGGTCAAGGCGTTGAGCCATCAGTTGATGGTGGTGAAGCATGGCCAGGTGGTGGAACAGGGGGATGCGGCGGGAATTTTTGCCGCGCCGCAGCATGGGTATACGCGGCAGTTGTTGGAGGCGGCGTTTTTGGTGCCTGGGGTTTAGGTTTTGCTGGGTGAATATCCGTTGGTTGGGTGATGGCTGCTAAACGCGGTCCTGAGCCGGCTTGCCGGCGATGGTCTTCAACGATGATGCGGGGGAACCAGGCAAAACGCGGCGGTCTCACGTTTTTCGCCGGCAAGCCAGCGCCTACAGAAGACGAAAAGCGTATCCACGATGCGAAGCGAGTCGCTCTTGATCTTGATCTGAGGCGCCCCGTCAAGCCTTCGTTCGGGCACACCGAGCCTGGGCGAGGTGCCGAGTGTTGGGGCAAGAGCGCTTTGGTTACTTTCGCGCTTTTCGAAAGTGACCCGCCGTAAGGGCGGAACCCATATCAGCCATCACCGCAGCCACGGATATGTACACCACCACCACCACCACCACCACCACCACCACCACCACCACCACCACCACCACCACCACCCCAACGGAACTTTGCCAGGAAATAACCGCCTGAATCCGGTAGGCTCACCTTTTTTATTCAAGGAGTTACTTCCCATGGCCAAAGCCACCGCCCGTCACATCCTCGTTTCCACTGAAGACAAGTGCAACGAACTCAAGGCCCAAATCGAAGGCGGCGCCGATTTCGCAGAAGTCGCCAAAGCCAACTCCAGCTGCCCATCCAGCCGCCAAGGTGGCGACCTGGGTTCGTTCGGCCCAGGCCAGATGGTCAAGGAATTCGACACCGTCGTCTTCAGCGCCCCGGTCAACACCGTGCAAGGTCCGGTGAAAACCCAGTTCGGCTACCACCTGCTGGAAGTCACCAGCCGCCAGGACTGATCCAGTCTGTGCTGATGCTATAAACAACGGCCCGCCTTTTGGTGGGCCGTTGTGCATGTGATGACTGGCGACGCTGATGCCGTTAGCGTACAAATCCATTTTCTTATTCATACGGCGTTCAAGGCTGACAATGCGATTGGCTTTTTCCTACATTCTTAGCTCAAGCCTGGCCCTGCTGCTGGCCAGCACTGCCGTGATCGCGGCGCCCCAACCGTACCTGACGGTGTACGGCGAACCGGCCAAGTACCCCGCCGGCTTTACCCATTTCGACTACGCCAACCCCAACGCCCCCAAGGGCGGCAGCCTGCGCCGCTCGGCCATCGAGATCGGGCGCTTCGACCATGTGCTGCCGTATATCGACAAAGGCATCGGCGTGTCCCAGGTCGACGGCTGGCTCTACGCCCCTCTGGCCCAGCGTTCCCTGGACGAGCCCTACACGGTCTACGGCCTGGTCGCCGAGAAAATGGAGCGCGCCGACGATGGCCTGTCGCTGCGTTTTTTCCTCAACCCCAAGGCACGCTTCGCCGACGGCAAGCCGATTACCGCCGAAGACGTGCGCTACAGCTTCGACCTGTTGATGACCCAGGGCAGCCTGCGCTTTCGCACCCTGTTCGCCGACGTGAAACACGTCGAAGTCGAAGGCGAACGCCAGGTGCGCTTCGATTTCTCCAGCAATGAAAACCGCACCCTGCCCCTGGATATCGCCACCCTGCCGGTCTTCCCCGAGCACTGGTGGAAAACCCGCGACTTCGCCAACGGCGGCGGCTATGAAGCGCCACTGGGCAGCGGCCCGTACACAGTCAGCAAGATCGACTCCGGCAGCACCATCACCTTTACCCGCGACCCGAACTGGTGGGGCAAGGACCTGCCCGTGAGCCGTGGCCTGTACAATTTCGATCACCTGAGCCTGGAGTATTTCGGCGACACCGAAGTGGCCCGCCAGGTATTGCGCGGCGGCGCCTACGATTTCAACCGCGAATTCTCCGCCACCGGCTATTCCATCGGCTACAACGGCCCGGCCCTGGATGACGGTCGTCTGCAACGTGCGCACTTGGCCAAGGAGATGCCGCAACCGGCCCAGGGCTATGTGTTCAACGTGCAAAAACCGATGTTCAAGGACCGCCGCGTGCGCCAAGCCCTGGCGATGCTGTGGGATTTCGAATGGGCCAACCGGCAAATGATGCGCAATATGTACATCCGCCAGCAGAGTTACTTCTCCAACAGCCCGCTGGCCGCCAGCCAGCCGCCGACAAAAGAAGAGCTGGCGATTCTTGAACCCTTGCGCGGCCAAGTGCCGGACGAAGTGTTCACCCAGGTGTTCAAGGCACCAGTCACCGACGGCAGCGGCATGATCCGCGACAAGCAGCTGCAAGCCCTGGCCTTGCTGGAGGACGCCGGCTGGAAACCGCAGGGCGACAAACTGGTGAATGCCGAGGGTGAGCCGCTGGAGTTCACGTTCCTTAACGCCCAAAGCGGCATGGAGCGCCTGTTGCTACCGTACAAGCGCAACCTGGCGCAGATCGGCATCACCCTGAATATCCGCCGTATCGACTCCTCCCAGTATGTAAACCGGGTGATGGCACGGGACTACGACATGATCGTCACCGGCTTCCCGGTCACCACCTCGCCCGGCATGGAGCTGTACAACTACTTCGGCTCGGCCGCTGCGTTTGACCCCGGCGCCAACAACTACATGGTGCTCAAGGACCCCGCCGTCGACAGCCTGATCAAGGGCCTGGTCAAGGCCGACACCCAGGCGCAGATGCTCACCTACGCCCACGCGCTGGACCGGGTGCTGCAATGGAACTACCTGTGGATCCCCAATTACTACCCACCCGGCACCTCGGCAGCGTGGTGGAACCGCTTCGGCCGCCCGGCCATCGAGGCGAAAAACGACGAAGCCCTGGAAACCTGGTGGGAAATCAGCCCCACGCCACTGACCAATGAGCAAATGAACGCTGAGCTGAAAAAACGCGGAGGTGCCCGCTGATGTTTGCCTATATCGTGCGGCGCCTGCTGCTGATCATCCCGACGCTGGTGATCATTCTGCTGGTGAATTTCGTGATCGTGCAGGCCGCTCCCGGCGGCCCGGTGGAACAGGCCATCGCCCACCTGCAAGGGATCGGCGGCGGCGGTGTCGGCGGCTCGTCCGGCGAAGGCATCAGCGGCGGTTCCCGCGCCAGCCGGGGCCTGGACCCGAAACTCATTGCGGACATCGAAAAACAGTACGGCTTCGACAAGCCCGCGCCGGAACGGCTGTGGTTGATGCTCAAGAGCTACGCCCAGCTGGACTTCGGCAACAGCTTCTTTCGCGGCAAGACGGTGATCGACCTGATCCTCGAAAAAATGCCGGTGACCATTTCCCTTGGCCTGTGGGCCACGCTGATCACCTACCTGGTGTCGATCCCCCTGGGGATTCGCAAGGCGGTGCGCCACGGCAGCAGCTTCGATGTGTGGAGCAGCACCGCGATCGTCATCGGCTATGCGATGCCGGCGTTCCTGTTCGCGATGTTCCTGATCGTGGTGTTTGCCGGCGGCACTTCGCTGAACTGGTTCCCGGTGCGCGGGCTGGTGTCGGAGAACTTCGAAGCGCTGAGCACCGTGGGCAAGATCGCCGACTATTTCTGGCACCTGGTCTTGCCCGTCACTTCGTTGGTGATCGGCGGGTTCGCCACGCTGACCATCCTCACCAAAAACTCGTTCCTCAATGAAATCACGCGCCAGTACGTGGTGACCGCCCGCGCCAAGGGCTTGAGCGAACGGCGCGTGTTGTACGGGCATGTGTTCCGCAACGCGATGTTGCTGGTGATCTCCGGCATACCCCAGGCCTTTATCGCGGTGTTCTTCGCCGGCTCCCTGCTGATCGAGGTGATCTTCTCCCTCGATGGCCTGGGTCGCATGAGCTACGAAGCCGCGGTGTCCCGCGATTACCCGGTGGTGTTCGGTTCGTTGTTTATCTTCACGTTGTTCGGCCTCTTGATAAAACTCATCGGTGACCTCTGCTACACCCTGGTGGACCCGCGTATCGACTTCGCCGCGAGGAACGCCTGATGCCTAACCTGTCTCCCGTGGCGCGTCGGCGTTTCGAGCGTTTCAAGAAGAACCGTCGCGGCTGGTGGTCGCTGTGGCTATTCATCGGCCTGTTTATCCTGACCCTCGGCGGCGAATTGATCGCCAATGACAAGCCTTTGGTGCTCAGCTTCAAGAACGAGCTGTATTTCCCGGTGTTCAAGCGTTACACCGAACAGCAGTTCGGCGGCCAGCTGCCGTTCCAGGCCGACTACCGCAGTGACTACGTGCAAAAGCTGATCAAGCAGGACGGCGGTTGGATGCTGTTCCCGCCGATCCCGTTCAGCGACGACACGCCCAACTACGAACTGACCCGCCCTGCCCCCAGCCCGCCCTCGGCGGTGAACTGGCTAGGCACCGATGACCAATCACGGGATGTGCTGGCGCGGGTGATCTTTGGCGCACGGGTGTCGATCCTGTTTGCCCTGGCGCTCACTGCGATCAGCGCGGCCATCGGCATTGCAGCCGGTGCGTTGCAGGGCTATTACGGCGGCTGGGTGGACTTGATCGGCCAGCGCGTGCTTGAGGTGTGGTCCGGGCTGCCAGTGTTGTACCTGCTGATCATCCTGTCGGGCTTTGTGGAGCCGAATTTCTGGTGGTTGCTGGGGATCATGGCGCTGTTTTCCTGGCTGGCCCTGGTGGACGTGGTGCGCGCCGAGTTCCTGCGCGGGCGCAACCTGGAATACGTCAAGGCCGCACGGGCCCTGGGCCTGGGTGACGGCAAGATCATTCGCCGGCATATCCTGCCCAACGCCATGACGGCCACCTTGAGCTACCTGCCGTTTATCCTGACCGGGGCGATTTCTACCCTGAGCGCCCTGGATTTCCTCGGCTTTGGCATGCCCGCCGGCAGTGCGTCGCTGGGCGAACTGATCGCCCAGGGCAAGCAGAACCTGCAAGCGCCGTGGCTGGGCCTGACGGCGTTCTTCACACTGGCGCTGATCCTGTCGCTGCTGGTCTTTATCGGCGAGGCGTTGCGTGATGCCTTCGACCCCCGTTCATGAGTGAGCGCATATGAACCTGATCGAAATCCGCGACCTCAGCGTCGCCTTCAGCGGCCAGACCGTCGTGCGCAACCTGTGCCTGGACGTGCGCCCCGGCGAGTGCCTGGCGCTGGTGGGCGAGTCGGGCTCGGGCAAGTCGGTGACGGCCCATTCGATCCTGCAATTGCTGCCCGAGGCCGGTACTGAAACCACCGGTTTCATCAAGTACCGCGGCCAGGAATTGGTGGGGGCTTCGGCCACCACCTTGCAGAAGCTGCGCGGCAACCGCATCGCCATGATCTTCCAGGAGCCGATGACCTCCCTCAACCCGCTGCACAGCATCGAAAAGCAGATCGGTGAAACCCTGCTGCTGCACAAGGGCCTGGGCGGCAAGGCGGCGCAGGCGCGTATCCTCGAATTGCTCCAACTGGTGGGCATCCAGAAACCCCAGGAACGCCTCAAGGCCTATCCGCACCAGCTCTCCGGCGGCCAGCGCCAACGGGTGATGATCGCCATGGCCCTGGCGTGCGAGCCGGAACTGCTGATCGCCGACGAACCCACCACCGCGCTGGATGTGACGGTGCAACGCAAGATCCTGCTGCTGCTCAAGTCCCTGCAGGAACGCCTGGGCATGTCGCTGTTGCTGATCAGCCACGACCTCAACCTGGTGCGCAGCATTGCCCAGCGCGTGTGCGTGATGCGCGCCGGCGAGATCGTCGAACAGGCCGAGTGCCAGACCCTGTTCAATGCGCCGCAACACCCCTATAGCCGCCTGCTGCTGGATGCGGAACCGGACGCTGAGGCGCTGTGCAGCGACGAGCGCGAGACGGTGTTGCAAGTGGACGACCTGACCGTGCAATTCCCCCTCGGCGGCGGGTTGTTCCGGCGCAAGACCTACCTGCGGGCGGTGGATGGCATCAGCCTCAGCGTGCAACGCGGCAAGACCCTGGGGATTGTCGGCGAGTCCGGCTCGGGCAAGTCCACCCTGGGCCAGGCAATCCTGCGGCTGCTGGACTCCACCGGCAGCATTCGCTTCCAGGGGGAAGCGCTCGACCCGCTGAACCCTCAGCAGATGCGCCCGTGGCGCAAGCAGATGCAGGTAGTCTTCCAGGACCCTTACGGCAGCCTCAGCCCGCGCATGACCGTGGAGCAGATCATCAGCGAAGGCCTGGAGGTGCACGCGCCGTGCAGCCTGGCCGACCGCGATGCGCAGGTGGTCCAGGTGCTCAAGGATGTCGGCCTCGACCCCGCCAGCCGCTACCGCTACCCCCATGAGTTTTCCGGTGGGCAGCGCCAACGCATCGCCATCGCCCGCGCCCTGGTGCTCAAGCCGGCGCTGATGCTGCTCGACGAACCGACCTCGGCCCTCGACCGCACCGTGCAGAAACAAGTGGTGACGTTACTGCGTGAGCTGCAAGACAAATATGGCCTGACCTACCTGTTTATCAGCCATGACCTGGCCGTGGTGCGCGCCATGGCCCATGACATGATCGTGATCAAGGACGGCCAGGTGGTGGAGCGCGGCGCCAGCCATCAGGTGTTCGATGCACCGCAGCATCCGTACACCAAAGAGCTGCTGGCAGCGGCGCATATTCCCTTGTAAACACGCCCGCTCCCACAAGGATCGCGATTCCATATTCAATTTGTGTTGGTAGCCTAAACATGAACATCACCGATAACCTCAAGGACTACCAACAGGTGCGCGGCCTGGCCATCCAGTCGCTGTTCGAGATCATCGAGCAGTCCAGCGAAGGCACGGTGATTGTCGACCGCGACGCCAATATCGTGTGGATGAACGAGCGCTACGCCAAGCGTTTCGGCCTCAAGAGCGCCGACGAAGCCATCGGCCAGCCGTGTGAACAGGTGATTTCCAACAGCCTGTTGCGCCAGGTGGTGCGCAACGACCAGCCGATCCTGCTGGATATCCAGGACACGCCCAAGGGCCCGCTGGTGGTGATGCGCCTGCCGATCCACAACGAGGCCGGCGCGGTGATCGGCGCGATCGGGTTTGCCTTGTTCGATGAGCTGCGCAACCTGTCGCCGCTGATCGAGCGTTACCTGAGCATGCAGCAGGAGTTGGCCTCGACGCGCTCGCTGCTGCGCTCACGCCAGAGCAAGTACAACTTTGCGCATTTCATCGGCACCAGCGCCGCCAGCCTCGAAGTGAAACGTCGGGCGCGGCGCAGCGCGAGTGCCGAATCGCCGGTATTGCTGCTGGGCGAGACCGGCACGGGCAAGGAGTTGCTGGCCCAGGCGATCCACGGTGCCTCCACGCGTGCGCACAAGGCCTTTGTCAGTATCAACAGCGCCGCCATTCCCGCTGACCTGCTCGAAGCCGAGTTCTTCGGCACGGCGCCAGGCGCATTTACCGGCGCCGACCGCAAAGGCCGCCCGGGCAAGTTCCAGATTGCCCAGGGCGGCACCTTGTTCCTCGATGAAATCGGCGACATGCCCTTGCCGCTGCAAAACAAACTGCTGCGGGTGCTGCAGGAAAAGGAATTCGAGCCGGTCGGCTCCAACGAGATGCTGCACAGCGATGTGCGGGTGATCGCGGCCACGTCCATGGACCTGGAAGCGGCGATCAAGCGCGGCGAGTTCCGTGCCGACCTGTATTACCGGCTGAATGTGCTGCCGATCCAGGTGCCTCCGTTGCGTGAGCGGCTGGAGGATATTCCGGCGCTCAGCGAGGCGATTCTGGAGGAACTGCGCAGCCAGCATGAACTGGACCGCGAGGCGTTGGCTTTGCTGGCGCAGCATGCGTGGCCCGGGAACATCCGCGAGCTGCGCAACGTGCTGGAACGGGCGGCATTGCTGAGTGATGACCTGGTGTTGAATGCCCCGGCGATCCGCGCAGCAATCGGCACCTTTACGCCGGTGGAACGTGGCAGCGCGGTGGCGGCGGTTGAGGGAGAAAGCTTCAGCGCAGCGCGGGAGCGGTTTGATCGGCAGGTGATCGGCGCGGCGTTGCGGGCCTGTGAGGGGAATGTGGTAGAAGCGGCCAAGCGATTAGGGCTCGGGCGGTCGACGTTGTACAAGAAAATGGTGGCGCTGGGCATCGATCAATCTCACTAAAGAGACATAAATCTCAATATACAGATGATCTACTGTGGGAGCTGGCTTGCCTGCGATAGCGTTGGTCCAGCTGAACAGTTGTGACTGATACACCGCTATCGCAGGCAAGCCAGCTCCCACATTTGATCTCTGACCGTCTCAAAATGGAGACAACATTCAAGAAAGTCGCTACTGATTTATATAAATTTTATAAATATCAATAAGTTATGAATTTGGCACATATCTCGCTATAGCCCTCCTCCAAAGCCTCACCCCACAAAAATAACAATCCGATGGAGACACACCATGAGTGTGATCATTGCCCTGGCAGCCCTCGCGCTGCTGATGCTGGCTGCCTACCGTGGCTATAGCGTTATCCTGTTTGCCCCCATCGCCGCCCTCGGCGCTGTCCTGCTCACCGACCCATCCGCCGTTGCGCCCGCGTTTACCGGGGTGTTCATGGAGAAGATGGTCGGCTTTATCAAACTGTATTTCCCGGTGTTCCTGCTCGGTGCGGTGTTCGGCAAGCTGATCGAGCTGTCGGGCTTTTCGCGCTCGATCGTGGCAGCCGCCATTCGCTTGCTCGGCACGCGCCAGGCCATGCTGGTGATCGTGCTGGTCTGCGCCCTGCTCACTTATGGCGGCGTGTCGTTGTTCGTGGTGGTGTTTGCGGTGTACCCGTTCGCGGCAGAGATGTTCCGCCAGAGCAATATCCCCAAGCGCCTGATCCCGGCGACCATCGCCCTCGGTGCATTCTCATTCACCATGGACGCCCTGCCCGGCACGCCGCAGATCCAGAACATCATCCCCAGTACGTTCTTCAACACCACGGCCTGGGCCGCGCCATGGCTGGGCCTGATCGGCACGATCTTCGTGTTCTGCGCCGGCATGCTCTACCTGGCGCGCCAGCGCAACAAGGCCCAGCGCGCCGGTGAAGGGTATGGCACGGAGCTTCGCAACGAGCCGGAAACCGCCGAGAACCTCACCCTGCCCAACCCTTGGATCGCGCTGTCGCCACTGATCCTGGTGGGTGTGATGAACCTGCTGTTCACCCACTGGATCCCGCAGTGGTACGGCAAGACCCACAGCCTCAGCCTGCCGGGCATGAGCGTCCCGGTCACCACCGAAATCGCCAAGCTCACCGCGATCTGGGCGGTGCAGGCCGCATTGCTGGTAGGGATTATCGTGGTGCTGGTGTTCGGCTTCTCGGCGATCAAGAGCAAGCTCGCCGAAGGCAGCAAAAGCGCGGTCAGCGGTGCGTTGCTGGCGGCGATGAATACGGCGTCGGAATACGGCTTCGGTGCGGTGATCGCCTCGCTGCCGGGTTTTCTGGTGCTGGCCGACTGGCTCAAGGGCATCCCCAACCCGCTGGTCAACGAAGCGATTACCGTGACCCTGCTGGCCGGCATCACCGGCTCTGCGTCGGGCGGCATGAGCATTGCCCTGGCGGCCATGTCCGAAAGCTTTATTTCGGCGGCCCATGCGGCCAATATCCCCCTTGAAGTGCTGCACCGCGTCGCGGCCATGGCCAGCGGCGGCATGGACACCCTGCCCCACAACGGCGCGGTGATCACGCTGCTGGCGGTCACCGGCCTGACCCACCGCGAAGCCTACAAGGACATTTTCGGCATCACGATCATCAAGACCCTCGCGGTGTTCGTGGTGATCGGTACTTTCTACGCCACCGGCATTGTGTGAGGTTTTCATGACGACATTGAACGGCAAGACCGCCCTGGTTACCGGCTCCACCAGCGGCATTGGCCTGGGCATCGCCCTGAGCCTGGCCAAGGCCGGCGCGAACCTGATTCTCAACGGCTTCGGCGACGCCAGCGCGGTGATCGCCCAGGTGCAGGCCTTCGGCGGCAAGGTCGGCCACCACCCCGCCGACGTCAGCGACCCGGCGCAGATCGCCGACATGATCGCCTACGCCGAACGTGAATTCGGCGGTGTCGATATCCTCGTCAACAACGCCGGCATCCAGCACGTGGCGCCGGTGGAAGACTTCCCCGCCGAGCGCTGGGATTCGATCATCGCGATCAACCTCTCCTCGGTGTTCCACAGCACGCGCTTGAGCCTGCCAGGGATGAAGGCCAGGGGTTGGGGGCGTATCGTCAACATCGCCTCGGTGCATGGCCAGGTCGGTTCGGTGGGCAAGGCGGCGTACGTGGCGGCCAAGCATGGCGTGATCGGCCTGACCAAAGTGGTCGGCCTGGAGACCGCTACCAGCAACGTCACCTGCAACGCTATCTGCCCAGGCTGGGTGCTGACGCCGCTGGTGCAGAAGCAGATCGATGATCGCGCGGCCAACGGCGTGGACCCGCAGCAGGCGCAACATGACCTGCTGGCGGAGAAGCAACCGTCGCTGGAATTTGTGACACCGCCACAATTGGGCGAACTGGTGCTGTTCCTGTGCAGCGAAGCCGGCAGCCAGGTGCGCGGTGCGGCGTGGAATATCGACGGTGGCTGGCTGGCACAATAAAAAGAGGCCCACTATGTCCGACATCCTCTGGCAACCTTCCCCGGAACGCATCGCCACCACGCGGATGGACCAGTTCCGGCGCTACATCAACCAGCGCTACAGCGTGCAGCTCAGCGACTACCCGGCCCTGCACCAGTGGAGCATCGACGAGCGTCCTGATTTCTGGCGGGCCATCGTGGCGTTCTTCGACGTGCAATTTCGCAGCCCGCCCACGGCGGTGCTGATCGAAGACGCCCAGATGCCCAGCGCCCAGTGGTTTCCCGGCGCGACCCTGAACTTTGCCGAGCACCTGCTGCGCCGCCGCGATGATCACCCAGCCGTGGTGGCGATCAGCGAAGACGGCCAGCGCGAACACTTGACCTACGCCGAACTCGCCGCCCACGTCGCCGGCCTGCAACACAGCCTGCGCGCGGCCGGTGTCACCCAGGGCGACCGCGTCGCCGCGTGCATGCCCAACACCTGGCAAACCCTGGTGGGCATGCTCGCCACCACCAGCCTGGGCGCAATCTGGTCGTGCTCATCGCCGGACTTCGGTACCCAGGGTGTGATCGACCGTTTCGGCCAGATCGAACCCAAGGTGCTGATCACCTGTGCCGGCTACCGCTACGCCGGCAAGGACATCGACCAGACCGCCAAGCTCAATGAAATCCTCGCGCGCCTGCCGTCCCTGGAACAGTTGATCATCGTGCCGTATGCCAGGCCTCAGGCGCGGGTCGAGGATTATCACAGCCACGCCGGCGTCACGCTGTGGCAGGACTTCTACACGCCTGGCGGCGACCCTGAATTCGTCGCGGTGCCGTTCGATCATCCGCTGTACATCCTGTACTCCAGCGGCACCACCGGCGTGCCCAAGTGCATCATCCACGGCACCGGCGGCGTGCTGCTCACCCACCTCAAGGAGCACGGCCTGCATGCCGACCTGTCCCGCGAGGACTGCCTGTTCTACTACACCACCTGCGGTTGGATGATGTGGAACTGGCTGGTGTCGGTACTGGCCGTCGGCGCCACGGCAGTGCTGTATGACGGCTCGCCGTTTCACCCCGGCCCCGAACGCTTGATCGACCTGATCGACGCGGAAAAGATCAGCGTGTTCGGCACCAGCCCCAAGTTTCTCGCCACCCTGGAAAAAGCCGGGCTGCAACCGCGCCTCAGCCACGACCTGGGCAGCCTCAAGGGGCTGATTTCGACCGGCTCGCCGCTGTCGCCGCAGAGCTACGACTACGTGTACCGCGAGATCAAGGGCGAGCTGTGCCTGTCGTCCATGTCGGGCGGCACCGATATCGTCTCCTGCTTTGTGATCGGCAACCCGGTGTTGCCGGTGCGCCGTGGCGAAATGCAGTGCAAGAGCCTGGCGATGGCCATCGAAGTGTGGGATGACCAGGGCCGTCCGCTGGTCGGCGAAAAAGGCGAACTGGTGTGCACCCGGCATTTCCCGGCCATGCCCATCGGCCTGTGGAACGACCCCGATCGGCAGAAACTGCGCGCCTCGTATTTCAGCCAGTTCCCCGGCGTATGGGCCCAGGGTGACTACGCCGAACAGCGCCCGAATGGCAGCCTGCTGATTCACGGGCGCTCCGACGCGGTGCTCAACCCCGGTGGCGTGCGCATCGGTACCGCAGAAATCTACCGTCAGGTGGAAAAGGTCCCGCAAGTGCTGGAAAGCCTGGCCATCGGCCAACGCTGGCAGGACGATGTGCGTGTGGTGCTGTTTGTGCGCCTCAATGACGGTGTTGAACTGGACGAAGCGCTGGCGCAACAGATTCGCCAAGTGATCCGCGCCAACACCACACCCCGGCATGTGCCGGCGAAGATTCTCGCGGTCAGCGATATCCCCCGCACCATCAGCGGCAAGATCGTTGAATTGGCGGTGCGCAATGTGGTGCACGGCGAGCCGGTGAAGAACACCGACGCCCTGGCCAACCCACAGGCGCTGGAGCAGTTTCGCGACCGTCCTGAACTGATACAAGGATGAAAGGTTTCAGCCCTGATGCACTCATTTGAAGACAAACCCCCAATGCATGCTATTTTTCGGGGGTAGTCACTCATTCCCCGACTCACGGGACAATGGGTGTTTTCATCGTTCAAAGCGTTACGATCAGGGTTTTTTTCATGAATGGAACATCCACCGGCAGCGAAGCCGCAGCATTGATCGCGCGGCTGGACTGGGCGCAAAGCCCGCTCGGTGAGGCCAATGATTGGCCGCAAAGCCTGCGTACCGCCGTGGACATCGTCGTCCACTCGCCAATGCCGATGCTGCTGCTGTGGGGCAACCAGCTCACGCAACTCTACAACGACGGCTTCGCCCTGCTGGCCGGCAACAAGCACCCCGAGGCGATGGGCCAGCCGGCACACCAGACCTGGCCGGAGCTCGAGAGCTTTACCGCGCCGGTCTACGACGCCGTGCTCAAAGGCCAGGTGCGCACGTTCAGCGAGCAGCGCCTCGTGCTGCAACGCCACAATCGCGACACTGAAATCTGGCTCGACCTGACCTACAGCCCGGTCCGCGATGAAAGCGGCCGCGTGGCCGGGATCCTGGTCACCGCCATCGAAACCAACGAGCGGCGCAGGGCCCGACACAACACCGAACAACGCCTGCAACTGGCGCTCGCGGCGACCGACGCGGTCGGCACCTGGGATTGGGACATCGGCGAAGACCGCTTTATCGCCGACGCGCACTTCGCCTACCTGCACGGTGTCGAACCGAGCGAAGCAGGCCGGCTGCCCATCAGCGATTACCTGCACGGCGTGCACCCCGAAGATCGCGGCATGGTGGCGCGCAGCATCAAGCACTGCATCACCTTCGGCACCGAGTACGCCGAGGAATACCGCCTGTTGCAAGCCGACGGCCAGGTGCGCTGGGTGTTTGCCCGCGGGCGCTGCTACAAGGATCATCAGGGCCGCCCGGCGCGCTTCCTCGGCGCCGCGCTGGACCTGACCGAGCGCAAGCACACCGAGCAGGCCTTGCGCCAAAGCCAGACCGAGCTGCAACTGATCATCAACGCCATGCCGGTGCTGATCGGGTATGTCGACCACGAAGAGCGCTTCCGCCTGAACAACAGCGCGTACCTGGAATGGTACGGCATGACGCCCCAGGAGCTGTACGGCAAGACCATCCGCGACGTAGTCGGCGACCAGGTGTATGCCGGGCGCGCGGACAAGATCGCCGCCGCGCTCAAGGGCAAGGCCTGCAGCTTCATGACCGTTACGCCGCACCGCGACGGCCGGCCGCGCCATGCCCTGATGAAATACCTGCCGCGCTTCAGCAATGACGGCTCGGTGAATGGTTTCTATATCTTTGTGATCGATGAGACCGAACGCAAGCTCACCGAAGAAGCACTGCGCAACCTCAACGAGAACCTCGAAGAACGCGTGGCCCAGCGCACCCAGGCGCTGGCCGAGGCGAACCAGCGCCTGCAAAACGAAATGTTCGAGCGCGAACGTGCCGAGGATGCGCTGCGCCATGCACAGAAGATGGAAGCCGTGGGCCAACTCACCGGCGGTATCGCCCATGACTTCAACAATATGCTCACCGGCATCATCGGCAGCCTGGACCTGATGCAGCGCTACATCGCCGCCGGGCGCAGTGACGAAATCAGTCGTTTTACCGATGCCGCCGTGTCCTCCGCCCATCGTGCCGCGGCCCTGACCCACCGGTTGCTGGCGTTCTCTCGGCGCCAGTCGCTGGACCGCCGTCCACTCGATCCCAACCAGTTGGTGGCGTCTCTCGAAGACCTGTTCCGCCGCACCAAGGGCGCGCATATCGGACTCAAGGTGCAACTCGGTCATGACATCTGGCCGGTGAACACCGACGCCAGCCAACTGGAAAACGCCCTGCTCAACCTGGTGATCAACGCGCGCGACGCCATGCCCGATGGCGGCGAGATACTGATCGAAACCGCCAACAGCTACCTGGACGGCACCGATATCACCACCCTGGAACCGGTCAAGGCCGGTGACTACGTGATGCTCGGCGTGTGCGACAACGGCACCGGCATGGCGCCGAAAATTCTTGCCAAGGCGTTCGACCCGTTCTTCACCACCAAGCCGATCGGCCAGGGCACCGGCCTGGGCCTGTCGATGATCTACGGGTTTGCCCAACAGTCCGGCGGCCACGTGACCATCCAGAGCGAACCGGACCAGGGAACGTGTGTGCGCCTGTACCTGCCGCGCCTGCATGGCACCGCCCTGGAAAGCCCGCTGCCCGCGCACTCGAGCGAAGCACCGCTGGCCCTGGCCGGTGAAGCGGTGGTGGTGGTCGAGGACGACCCGGCGGTGCGCATGCTGGTGGTCAATGTACTCGACGAACTGGGCTACACCGCGCACCAGGCGGCGGACGCCCGCGCAGCGCTGCCATTGCTGGAATCGGACCTGCGCGTGGACTTGCTGGTGACCGATGTTGGCCTGCCCGGCATGAATGGCCGGCAGCTTGCCGAAATCGCCCGCCAGCACCGGCCCGGTCTACGTGTGCTGTTCATGACCGGTTATGCCGAGAAAGCCGCCGAGCGCCAAGGGTTCCTGGAGGACGGCATGGACATGGTGGCCAAGCCGTTTTCCATCGACCAACTGGCGACGAAAATCCGCAGCATGATCAACGTTGACCCATGAGTTCAGGCATAATCGCGCGCCGTCGCACACCTGGTAGAGATCAATGAAAGCCCAAGCCCGTCATATCCTGGTGAAAACCAGCGAAGAAGCCGAACAGCTCAAGCAACGCATCGCCAAGGGCGAGGCGTTCGATGTGCTGGCCAAGAAGTACTCCACTTGCCCGTCCGGCAAGCGCGGCGGCGACCTGGGTGAAGTGCGGCCCGGGCAGATGGTGGGGGCGATTGATGCGGTGATCTTCAAGAAGCCGGTAAAGGTGGTTCACGGGCCGATCAAGAGCAAGTTCGGCTATCACCTGGTGCAGGTGTTTTACCGCGATTGATCAGGTAGTCAGCCAACTTTTGTA
>NZ_JFCA01000028.1 GCF_000612585.1 Pseudomonas sp. CHM02 | reverse complement strand
GGACGGTCGAAAAGTACGTTGAGGCTATTGCTCACGCCTTCACTGCTAAAGTCCGGCGTTTCTATGCAATGACCCTGCGCATGGCTATCATGCGTGCCTCATTGTGAGGCGATACTTGCATGCTGACGTTGTTAAAACTTCTGAAAGATGGCCGATTCCACTCCGGAGAAGCCCTTGGCGCGGCCCTTGGCGTCAGTCGCAGTGCTGTCTGGAAGCAGCTCCGGCACCTGGAGGCCGAATTGAATCTGCCCATCCACAAGGTACGGGGTAAGGGGTATCAGTTGGCATCTCCGCTGATTTTCTTGAGTGCTGAAGACATTGCGTTGAATGCGCCCTCTTTGGCATGGCCTGTTCATATCTCTGACTCCATTGACTCCACGAATGCCGAAGCCTTGCGCCTTGTTGATGCTGGGAGCTCGGCGCCGTTCCTAGTGCTTGCGGAGCAGCAAACAGCGGGAAGGGGCAGGAGGGGGCGAAAGTGGGTCAGTCCGTTCGCACAAAACGTTTATTACAGCCTTGTATTACGTATTGAGGCCGGTCTGCGGCAGTTGGAGGGGCTAAGTCTCGTTGTGGGCCTGGCAGTCGTGCGGGCCTTGCGCGAGTCTGGTGTGCAGGGCGCTGCGCTGAAGTGGCCAAACGATGTCCTGGTCGGGCAGAAAAAGATTGCCGGTATATTGCTGGAGTTGGTGGGAGACCCCGCTGATATCTGTCACGTCGTCCTCGGAATAGGTATCAACGTGAATATGCAGAGGGCTGACGAGGTCGATCAGCAGTGGACTTCGGTGCAGCTCCAAACGGGGTCAGCGGTGGATCGCAACGCTCTGGTTGCGCAATTGGGGCTGCAGCTGCAAGGCTACCTTGAGCGGCACCGGGAGGGAGGTTTTGTCGCGCTCCAAGATGAGTGGGAGCAGAATCACGCCTGGCAGGGGCGACCCGTGTCCCTGATCGCGGGCGTCAATCAGGTCGATGGAGTTGTGCTGGGTGTAGACCGTCAGGGAGCATTGCGCCTGAATGTCGATGGTGTTGAGAAAATATACAGTGGTGGTGAGTTAAGCCTGAGGTTGCGTGATGATTCTTGAGCTCGACTGTGGGAATAGCTTTATCAAATGGCGTGTGCTTGATTCGGAAAAGGCGATTGCCTTGGCGGAAGGGGTTGTTGGTTCGGATCTGGCATTGGTTGAAAGCCTGGTAGCGCTTCCTGGGTTGTTGCTGACGCGCTGCCGATTGGTGAGCGTCCGTGCCCTGGAGGAAACAAGCAAGCTGGTCGCGGCTCTGCATGAGGCTTTCGGCGTTGCTGTTTCCTGCGCGGCTCCTGCGCGAGAGATGGCTGGGGTGCATAACGGCTACGAAGACTTCGAGCGTTTGGGGCTTGATCGCTGGTTGGCGATGCTGGGTGGATTCAAGCTCGCGCGGGGCGCTTGCCTGGTGCTTGATTTTGGTACGGCAGCCACGGCAGATTTTATTGCAGCGGATGGTGAGCACTTCGGTGGTTTCATTTGCCCGGGTATGCCCCTTATGCGCAACCAACTGAGAACTCATACGCGCAAGATACGCTACGACGACGCTGCTGCCGAAAGGGCGCTGGAGCATCTTTCTCCGGGTCGTACGACCGTAGAGGCTGTGGAGCGCGGCTGTACGCTGATGCTGAGAGGGTTTGTGCTGACTCAGTTGGAGTTGGCGCGAAGCTATTGGGGGAATGACTTCACCGTGTTCCTGACTGGTGGGGATGCTGATTTGGTGGCAGATGCAGTGCCCCAGGCGCGGCTTGTTCCTGACCTGGTATTTGTCGGTTTGGCAATGGCTTGCCCTTTGTCCTGAGGTGATTATGCGTTGGCTGTTTTTGCTTTTACTTGTCCTCAACGCCTTCTACTACATTTGGCATCAGCAAGAAGCGCCGCTGCGCGCTAAAGATGTCACGCCTCTGAGTCTTTACAAGGGCTCGCAGCAAGACATACGCCTGCTCAGTGAATCCTCGGATGCTGTGGTGCGCAAGGATCGTGCGAAAGCATCTGAAGCGCAGAATACTTGCCTCTACATCGGTGGTTTCGCGGACCAGCGGCAGGCGCAGTCTGTTGAGCAGCGCCTCACAAGCCTGGATATAAAGGTCAAGGTTCAACTGCTGAATACTGCCGATGCCTCTGGCTACTGGCTCCGTGTGGCCCCCGAAAGTCGACGCCTGGCTGAAGATCTACCCTTTGAAAACCTTGCTAAGGAATTCAATGAGTTAAAACATAAAATAATGTTGTGCGAAGGCGTTGCAACTCTCGAATAGTTTGCATAGAATGGCGCCCGCTTCGCAGTGAAGACCTTTGAGGTCAGCAGTGTGAAGCGAAGGTCAATGCAGCTAACCTCATATTTTTAAATGAGAAAATGCTTGACAGAAGGTCGGCGTAATGTAAAATGCCGGCTCGCTTAGGAGGGGTTCCCGAGCGGCCAAAGGGATCAGACTGTAAATCTGACGTCTACGACTTCGAAGGTTCGAATCCTTCCCCCTCCACCATTTTTAGCGTGAGCTGCAAGCTCCGCGGGTATAGTTTAGTGGTAGAACCTCAGCCTTCCAAGCTGATGATGCGGGTTCGATTCCCGCTACCCGCTCCAAGTTTGCAGGTTGTGCAGGTGTTTTGCTCTTGTAGCTCAGTTGGTAGAGCACACCCTTGGTAAGGGTGAGGTCAGCGGTTCAAATCCGCTCAAGAGCTCCATATAACAAGGCAGATATGAAAATATCTGCCTTTGTTTTAATGGCTGTCTCGGCTTGATGGTGTTCCGCCTGACGTTGTCAGGTGATTTCAAGTCTCTCGGGGTTGGCTGTTGTAAAGTCTTTTTCAGGCCTGCATAATGGTCGGCCTGATTTTGTTTTAGGTCAGTAGCTCAATTGGCAGAGCGACGGTCTCCAAAACCGTAGGTTGGGGGTTCGATTCCCTCCTGACCTGCCAGATTCACGTGGTGTATCTGGCTTTCTTTTCACAGGATCTTCATAGATGACTCCTAAGGCTGAAGCTCAAAGCTCTCGTTTCGATCTGGTCAAGTGGCTCGCTGTAGTCGCCTTGGTGGTCGTAGGCGTTGTTGGCAATCAGTACTATTCTGCTTCGCCGATCCTGTACCGCGTACTCGCTTTGCTTGTCCTTGCTGCTGTAGCTGCCTTTGTAGGTCTGCAGACTGCCAAAGGCAAGTCCTTCGCGGTCCTGGTAAAGGAAGCTCGCACCGAAATCCGTAAAGTCGTTTGGCCGACTCGCCAAGAAACCACGCAGACCACGTTGATTGTTGTGGCTGTTGTTCTGGTTATGGCGTTGCTGTTGTGGGGGCTTGATTCCCTGCTCGGCTGGCTTGTTTCCTTGATTGTTGGCTAAGGGTGTCCCGTGGCTAAGCGTTGGTACGTTGTGCATGCTTACTCGGGTTACGAGAAGCATGTTATGCGCTCTTTGCTAGAGCGCGTAAAGCTGGCAGGCATGGAAGATGGCTTCGGCGAAATTCTGGTTCCCACTGAAGAAGTGGTTGAAATGCGGAATGGCCAGAAGCGTAAAAGCGAACGCAAGTTCTTCCCTGGCTATGTGCTGGTTCAGATGGACATGAATGAAGGTACTTGGCACTTGGTCAAGGACACTCCTCGTGTGATGGGTTTTATCGGCGGTACTGCTGATAAGCCTGCTCCTATCACTGACAAAGAAGCAGAAGCGATTCTGCGTCGTGTTGCTGATGGTAGTGACAAGCCCAAGCCGAAGACACTTTTCGAGCCGGGTGAGGTTGTTCGTGTCACAGATGGTCCGTTTGCTGATTTCAACGGTACCGTCGAAGAAGTTAACTACGAAAAGAGCCGGATCCAAGTGGCAGTGCTCATTTTCGGTCGCTCTACTCCGGTAGAGTTGGAGTTCAGCCAGGTCGAGAAGGTCTAGCTGAGCAAGCATCCCAACCCCGCAGCCTTAGGCTGTGGGGTTTTGTCGTCACTGGGATAAACGCGCAAGTAACCGGGGAGCCTTTCGAGGCGTTTGAACCCGTAATTGGAGTGCCTCATGGCCAAGAAGATTACCGCTTACATCAAGCTGCAAGTGAAGGCCGCTCAGGCCAACCCTAGCCCACCCGTCGGTCCAGCTCTGGGTCAGCACGGCGTGAACATCATGGAATTCTGCAAGGCCTTCAACGCCCGTACTCAGGGTCTTGAGCCAGGTCTGCCGACTCCAGTGATCATCACTGTATACAGCGACCGTAGCTTCACCTTCGAAACCAAGTCGACCCCGGCTTCGGTTCTGTTGAAGAAAGCTGCTGGTCTGACTAGCGGTTCCGCTCGTCCGAACACCGTTAAGGTTGGCACCGTAACTC
Organism: Pseudomonas sp. CHM02; assembly: GCF_000612585.1. GTDB lineage: Bacteria > Pseudomonadota > Gammaproteobacteria > Pseudomonadales > Pseudomonadaceae > Aquipseudomonas. Next base: position 99,208 of record NZ_JFCA01000028.1, on the reverse strand, counting down.
GTGCTCAGCTGGAAGAAATCGCGAAGACCAAAAACGCGGATCTGACTGCAGCTGATATGGATGCAGCCGTGCGTACCATCGCCGGTTCTGCTCGTAGCATGGGCCTTAACGTGGAGGGTGTGTAATGGCTAAGCTGACCAAGCGCCAAAAGGCTATCGCCGGCAAAATCGAAGCGGGCAAGTCCTACAACTTTGTAGACGCTGCTGCCCTGCTGACCGAGCTGTCGACTGTCAAGTTCAGCGAGTCCGTTGACGTTGCTGTAAACCTGGGTGTTGACCCGCGTAAATCCGACCAGGTCGTTCGTAGCGCAACTGTGCTGCCACACGGTACTGGCAAGACTGTACGTGTAGCTGTCTTCACCCAAGGCCCGGCAGCTGAAGCTGCTCTGGCTGCCGGCGCTGACCGCGTTGGCATGGACGACCTGGCTGCCGAAATGAAAGGCGGCGACCTGAACTATGACGTAGTTATTGCTTCCCCGGATGCAATGCGCGTTGTAGGTCAACTGGGTCAGATCCTCGGTCCACGTGGTCTGATGCCTAACCCGAAAGTCGGCACCGTAACTCCAGACGTAGCTACCGCGGTTAAAAACGCCAAGGCCGGTCAGGTTCGTTATCGCACCGACAAAAACGGCATCATTCACACCTCCGTTGGCAAAGTCGGCTTCGATGCCGTCAAGCTGAAGGAAAACGTTGAAGCCCTGATCGCTGATCTGAAGCGTATCAAGCCAGCTTCCTCGAAAGGTATCTACGTCAAGCGCGTTACCCTGAGCACCACTATGGGCCCGGGTCTGGTCATCGACCAGGGTTCGCTGGACGTATAAGACACAGATTGGCGCGAGAGATTGCGCCAATTGAAAAAAATTGGGGTCCCTGCCTGGCGGGGGCTATCCAAGACCGTAGGCGACGCAAGTCTTAAACCACAAGCCTACGCAGATGGTGCTCCCGGTTCCTTACCGAATCAGACACCAAAACGACATCCGGCTCCGGCCAGATGAAACGGTAACAAGCAGGAGTTAAACCCGTGGCAATTAATCTCGAAGACAAGAAGGCCATCGTCGCTGAAGTCAACGAGGCTGCCAAAGCTGCTCTGTCCGCTGTCGTGGCTGATGCCCGTGGTGTGACAGTAGGCGCTATGACCGGACTCCGTAAAGAGGCTCGTGAAGCTGGCGTATACGTACGTGTTGTACGTAACACCCTGCTCAAGCGCGCTGTTGCTGACACTGAATACAGTGTTCTCAACGACGTGTTCACCGGCCCGACTCTGATCGCGTTCTCCAAAGAGCATCCAGGCGCTGCTGCCCGTTTGTTCAAAGAGTTCGCCAAGAGTCAGGATAAGTTCGAGATCAAGGCAGCTGCGTTCGAGGGCAAGTTCCTCGCAGCTAACCAAATCGACGTACTGGCAACACTGCCGACCCGCGACGAAGCCATTTCGCAGCTGATGAGCGTGATTCAAGGCGCTACCAGCAAGCTGGCTCGTACTCTGGCCGCAGTTCGCGAGCAAAAAGAAGCTGCCGCAGCCTAAGGCTGAGCGACTTCTCTCGCGTATTTTTGTTTATTTCGATGGCCGAGTAGGCCGTCCCCCAATTCAGGAAATACAGCAATGTCTATCTCCCAAGACGATATCCTCAACGCCGTAGCTGAAATGTCGGTTCTGCAGGTTGTTGAGCTGATCAAAGCTTTCGAAGAAAAATTCGGCGTTTCCGCTGCCGCTGCTTCCGCTGGCCCAGCTGCTGCTGCTGCCGTTGTTGAAGAGCAAACCGAATTCAACGTCATGCTGACCGAAGCTGGCGAGAAGAAAGTAAACGTGATCAAGGCAGTACGTGAACTGACCGGTCTGGGCCTGAAAGAAGCCAAGGCTGTAGTTGACGGCGCTCCTGCCCTGGTTCTGGAAGCTGTTGCCAAAGACGCAGCTGACAAAGCCAAAGCAGCACTGGAAGAAGCAGGCGCTAAAGTCGAGCTGAAGTAAGCATCGACCTTGCGTCTCCAGCCCAAGCGTTAAGCTGAAGGCTGATGGCTGGTGGCTCTTGCCACCGGCCTTTTTCCGTTCTTGGCTGCCGACTCGGTCGCCGCCATTAACGCGCTGTAGCCACCCGATGCGGTGGTGCAAACCATGGGGTTTGCAAGATTTTCTGGCTGCTCCCGTCGGAGGGGCCAAACAAGCAGGTGACCAAGCTGGGGAACGCTGATGGCTTACTCATATACTGAGAAAAAACGTATCCGCAAGGACTTTAGCAAGTTGCCGGACGTCATGGATGTCCCGTACCTTCTGGCTATCCAGCTGGATTCGTATCGTGAATTCTTGCAGGCGGGAGCGACCAAAGATCAGTTCCGCGACGTGGGCCTGCATGCGGCCTTCAAATCCGTTTTCCCGATCATCAGCTACTCCGGCAATGCTGCGCTGGAGTACGTGGGTTATCGCCTGGGCGAACCGGCATTTGATGTCAAAGAATGCGTGTTGCGCGGTGTTACGTACGCCGTACCTTTGCGGGTAAAAGTCCGCCTGATCATTTTCGACAAAGAATCGTCGAACAAAGCGATCAAGGACATCAAAGAGCAAGAAGTCTACATGGGCGAAATCCCATTGATGACTGAGAACGGTACCTTCGTTATCAACGGTACCGAGCGTGTGATCGTTTCCCAGCTGCACCGTTCCCCGGGCGTGTTCTTCGACCACGACCGCGGCAAGACGCACAGCTCCGGTAAGCTCCTGTACTCCGCGCGGATCATTCCGTACCGTGGTTCGTGGTTGGACTTCGAGTTCGACCCTAAAGACTGCGTGTTCGTGCGTATCGACCGTCGTCGTAAGCTGCCGGCCTCGGTACTGCTGCGCGCGCTCGGCTATACCACTGAGCAAGTGCTGGATGCCTTCTACACCACCAACGTATTCAGCCTGAAGGATGAAACCCTCAAGCTGGAACTGATTGCTTCGCGTCTGCGTGGTGAAATTGCCGTTCTGGACATCCAGGATGAAAAAGGCAAGGTCATTGTTGAGGCTGGCCGCCGTATCACTGCGCGCCACATCAACCAGATCGAAAAAGCCGGTATCAAAGAGCTGGAAGTGCCTCTGGACTACGTCCTGGGGCGCACTACCGCCAAGGTCATCGTTCACCCGGCTACAGGCGAAATCCTGGCTGAGTGCAACACCGAACTGAACACCGAGATCCTGGCCAAAATCGCCAAGGCTCAGGTTGTTCGCATCGAGACCCTGTACACCAACGACATCGACTGCGGTCCGTTCATCTCCGATACTCTGAAGATCGACTCCACCAGCAACCAATTGGAAGCGCTGGTCGAGATCTATCGCATGATGCGTCCTGGCGAGCCACCAACCAAAGACGCTGCCGAAACCCTGTTCAACAACCTGTTCTTCAGCCCTGAGCGTTATGACCTGTCTGCGGTCGGCCGGATGAAGTTCAACCGTCGTATCGGTCGTACCGAGATCGAAGGTTCGGGTGTGCTGTGCAAGGAAGATATCGTCGCGGTACTGAAGACTCTGGTCGACATCCGTAACGGTAAAGGCATCGTCGATGACATCGACCACCTGGGTAACCGTCGTGTTCGCTGCGTAGGCGAAATGGCCGAGAACCAGTTCCGCGTTGGCCTGGTACGTGTTGAGCGTGCGGTCAAAGAGCGTCTGTCGATGGCTGAAAGCGAAGGCCTGATGCCGCAAGACCTGATCAACGCCAAGCCAGTGGCTGCGGCGGTGAAAGAGTTCTTTGGTTCCAGCCAGCTTTCCCAGTTCATGGACCAGAACAACCCGCTCTCCGAGATCACCCACAAGCGCCGTGTATCCGCACTGGGCCCAGGCGGTCTGACCCGTGAGCGTGCAGGCTTTGAAGTTCGTGACGTACACCCGACGCACTACGGTCGTGTTTGCCCGATCGAAACGCCGGAAGGTCCGAACATCGGTCTGATCAACTCCCTGGCCGCTTATGCGCGCACCAACCAGTATGGCTTCCTCGAGAGCCCATACCGTGTGGTGAAAGACGCTTTGGTCACCGACGAGATCGTGTTCCTGTCCGCCATCGAAGAAGCTGATCACGTGATCGCTCAGGCTTCGGCCACGATGAACGACAAGAAAGTCCTGGTCGACGAGCTGGTAGCTGTTCGTCACTTGAACGAGTTCACCGTCAAGGCGCCGGAAGACGTCACCTTGATGGACGTTTCGCCGAAGCAGGTAGTTTCGGTTGCCGCGTCGCTGATCCCGTTCCTGGAGCACGATGACGCCAACCGTGCGTTGATGGGTTCCAACATGCAGCGTCAAGCTGTACCAACTCTGCGTGCTGACAAGCCGCTGGTAGGTACCGGCATGGAGCGTAACGTAGCCCGTGACTCCGGCGTTTGCGTCGTGGCTCGTCGTGGCGGCGTGATCGACTCTGTTGATGCCAGCCGTATCGTGGTTCGTGTTGCCGATGACGAAGTTGAAACTGGTGAAGCCGGTGTCGACATCTACAACCTGACCAAATACACCCGCTCGAACCAGAACACCTGCATCAACCAGCGCCCGCTGGTGAGCAAAGGTGATCGCGTTCAGCGTAGCGACATCATGGCCGATGGCCCGTCCACCGACATGGGTGAGCTGGCTCTGGGTCAGAACATGCGCATCGCGTTCATGGCATGGAACGGCTTCAACTTCGAAGACTCCATCTGCCTGTCCGAGCGTGTTGTTCAGGAAGACCGTTTCACCACGATCCACATTCAGGAACTGACCTGTGTGGCACGTGATACCAAGCTTGGGCCAGAGGAAATCACTGCAGACATCCCGAACGTGGGTGAAGCTGCACTGAACAAGCTGGACGAAGCCGGTATCGTTTATGTGGGTGCTGAAGTCGGCGCAGGCGACATCCTGGTAGGTAAGGTCACTCCTAAAGGCGAGACCCAACTGACTCCGGAAGAAAAACTGCTGCGTGCGATCTTCGGTGAAAAAGCCAGCGACGTTAAAGACACCTCCTTGCGCGTACCTACCGGTACCAAGGGTACTGTCATCGACGTACAGGTCTTCACCCGTGACGGCGTTGAGCGTGATGCTCGTGCACTGTCCATCGAGAAGACCCAGCTCGACGAGATCCGCAAGGATCTGAACGAAGAGTTCCGTATCGTTGAAGGCGCGACCTTCGAACGTCTGCGTTCCGCCCTGGTAGGCCACAAGGCTGAAGGCGGCGCAGGTCTGAAGAAAGGTCAGGACATCACCGACGAAGTTCTCGACGGTCTTGAGCACGGCCAGTGGTTCAAACTGCGCATGGCTGAAGATGCTCTGAACGAGCAGCTCGAGAAGGCCCAGGCCTATATCGTTGATCGTCGCCGTCTGCTGGACGATAAGTTCGAAGACAAGAAGCGCAAACTGCAGCAGGGCGATGACCTGGCTCCAGGCGTGCTGAAAATCGTCAAGGTTTACCTGGCAATCCGTCGCCGCATCCAGCCGGGCGACAAGATGGCCGGTCGTCACGGTAACAAAGGTGTGGTCTCCGTGATCATGCCGGTTGAAGACATGCCGCACGATGCCAATGGCACCCCGGTCGACGTCGTCCTCAACCCGTTGGGCGTACCTTCGCGTATGAACGTTGGTCAGATCCTTGAAACCCACCTGGGCCTCGCGGCCAAAGGTCTGGGCGAGAAGATCAACCGTATGATCGAAGAGCAGCGCAAGGTCGCAGACCTGCGTAAGTTCCTGCACGAGATCTACAACGAGATCGGCGGTCGCAACGAAGAACTGGACACCTTCTCCGACCAGGAAATCCTGGATCTGGCGAAGAACCTGCGCGGCGGCGTTCCAATGGCTACCCCAGTGTTCGACGGTGCCAAGGAAAGCGAAATCAAGGCCATGCTGAAACTGGCAGACCTGCCAGAAAGCGGCCAGATGCAGCTGTTCGACGGCCGTACCGGCAACAAGTTCGAGCGCCCGGTTACTGTTGGCTACATGTACATGCTGAAGCTGAACCACTTGGTAGACGACAAGATGCACGCTCGTTCTACCGGTTCGTACAGCCTGGTTACCCAGCAGCCGCTGGGTGGTAAGGCTCAGTTCGGTGGTCAGCGTTTCGGGGAGATGGAGGTCTGGGCACTGGAAGCATACGGTGCTGCTTACACTCTGCAAGAAATGCTCACAGTGAAGTCGGACGATGTGAACGGTCGGACCAAGATGTACAAAAACATCGTGGACGGCGATCACCGTATGGAGCCGGGCATGCCCGAGTCCTTCAACGTGTTGATCAAAGAAATTCGTTCCCTCGGCATCGATATCGATCTGGAAACCGAATAACACGTGACGCGAATCGAGAGCGGGGCTGTTTAGCCCGCTCTCTGCTCCGCCAGGAGGAAAGGCCTTGAAAGACCTACTGAATTTGCTGAAAAACCAGGGTCAAGTCGAAGAGTTCGACGCCATCCGTATTGGGCTGGCATCGCCTGAGATGATCCGTTCGTGGTCGTTCGGTGAAGTTAAAAAGCCGGAAACCATCAACTACCGTACGTTCAAACCTGAGCGTGACGGCCTGTTCTGCGCCAAGATCTTTGGCCCGGTTAAGGATTACGAGTGCCTGTGCGGTAAGTACAAGCGCTTGAAGCACCGTGGTGTGATCTGCGAGAAGTGCGGCGTTGAAGTTGCGCTGGCCAAGGTTCGTCGTGAGCGCATGGCGCACATCGAGTTGGCTTCGCCGGTTGCCCATATCTGGTTCCTGAAATCGCTGCCGTCCCGTATCGGTTTGCTGATGGACATGACCCTGCGTGATATCGAACGCGTTCTCTACTTCGAGAGCTATGTCGTTATCGATCCAGGCATGACCACCCTTGAAAAAGGTCAGCTGCTGAACGACGAGCAGTACTTCGAAGCGCTGGAAGAGTTCGGCGACGATTTCGATGCCCGCATGGGTGCCGAAGCTGTCCGCGAACTGCTGCACGCTATCGACCTGGAACACGAGATTGGCCGTCTGCGTGAAGAAATTCCGCAAACCAACTCCGAAACCAAGATCAAGAAGCTGTCCAAGCGTCTGAAGTTGATGGAAGCCTTCCAGGGTTCCGGCAACCTGCCAGAGTGGATGGTGCTGACCGTTCTGCCGGTTCTGCCGCCAGACCTGCGTCCGCTGGTACCGTTGGATGGTGGTCGTTTCGCGACGTCCGATCTCAACGACCTGTACCGTCGCGTGATCAACCGTAACAACCGCTTGAAGCGCCTGCTTGATCTGTCCGCTCCGGACATCATCGTGCGCAACGAAAAGCGTATGTTGCAAGAAGCGGTCGATGCCCTGCTCGACAACGGTCGTCGTGGCCGCGCTATCACCGGTTCGAACAAGCGTCCTCTGAAATCCCTGGCTGACATGATCAAGGGTAAGCAAGGCCGTTTCCGTCAGAACTTGCTCGGTAAGCGTGTTGACTACTCCGGTCGTTCGGTAATTACCGTAGGCCCGACCCTGCGTCTGCACCAGTGCGGTCTGCCGAAGAAGATGGCTCTCGAGCTGTTCAAGCCGTTCATTTTTGGCAAGCTGGAAATGCGCGGTCTCGCGACCACCATCAAAGCGGCCAAGAAAATGGTCGAGCGCGAACTGCCAGAGGTTTGGGACGTTCTCGCTGAAGTGATCCGTGAACACCCGGTTCTCCTCAACCGTGCACCGACCCTTCACCGTCTGGGTATCCAGGCGTTTGAACCGGTACTGATCGAAGGTAAGGCTATTCAGCTGCACCCGCTGGTCTGTGCTGCGTACAACGCCGACTTCGACGGCGACCAAATGGCCGTGCACGTACCGCTGACACTGGAAGCCCAGTTGGAAGCGCGTGCGTTGATGATGTCGACCAACAACATTCTGTCGCCAGCCAACGGTGAGCCAATCATCGTTCCGTCGCAGGACGTTGTACTGGGTCTGTACTACATGACCCGTGAAGCGATCAACGCCAAGGGCGAAGGTCGTGTGTTCGCTGACCTGCAGGAAGTTGACCGTGTGTTCCGTGCCGGCGAAGCCGCACTGCACGCCAAGGTCAAGGTGCGGATCAACGAAACCGTCAACGACCGTGACGGCGGCAGCGTGACCAACACCCGTATCGTCGACACCACTGTCGGCCGTGCGCTGTTGTATCAAGTTGTGCCAAAAGGTCTGTCGTACGACGTAGTCAACCTGCCGATGAAGAAAAAGGCGATCTCCAAGCTGATCAACCAGTGCTACCGCGTGGTTGGTTTGAAAGAGACCGTGATCTTCGCTGACCAGTTGATGTACACCGGTTTTGCTTACTCGACCATTTCCGGCGTTTCCATCGGCGTTAACGACTTCGTTATCCCGGATGAAAAAGCCCGCATCATCGGTGCAGCCACCGACGAAGTGAAAGAGATCGAGAGCCAGTACGCCTCCGGCCTGGTAACCCAGGGCGAGAAGTACAACAAAGTAATCGACCTTTGGTCCAAGGCGAACGACGAAGTTTCCAAGGCGATGATGGCCAACCTCTCGAAAGAGAAAGTCATCGACCGTCACGGCGATGAAGTTGACCAAGAGTCCTTCAACTCGATGTACATGATGGCCGACTCGGGCGCACGGGGTTCTGCTGCGCAGATCCGTCAGCTCGCCGGTATGCGTGGCCTGATGGCCAAGCCGGACGGCTCCATCATCGAAACGCCGATTACTGCGAACTTCCGTGAAGGTTTGAGCGTACTTCAGTACTTCATCTCGACTCACGGTGCTCGTAAAGGTCTGGCGGATACCGCGTTGAAAACCGCTAACTCCGGTTACCTGACTCGTCGTCTGGTAGACGTTGCACAAGATCTGGTAGTGACCGAGATCGATTGCGGCACCGAGCACGGCCTGCTGATGACTCCGCACATTGAAGGCGGTGACGTTGTAGAGCCGCTGGGTGAGCGTGTATTGGGTCGTGTTATTGCCCGTGATGTATTCAAGCCAGGTACCGAGGAAGTTATCGTTCCTGCCGGCACTCTGGTCGACGAGAAGTGGGTCGAGTTCATCGAACTCAACAGCATCGACGAAGTGATCGTTCGCTCGCCGATCAGCTGCGAAACCCGCTACGGAATTTGCGCCAAGTGCTACGGCCGTGACTTGGCTCGTGGTCACCAGGTGAACATCGGTGAAGCGGTCGGCGTTATCGCTGCCCAGTCCATCGGTGAGCCGGGTACCCAGCTCACCATGCGTACGTTCCACATCGGTGGTGCGGCAAGCCGGACCTCCGCAGCTGACAGCGTTCAGGTGAAGAATGGCGGTACCGTCCGTCTGCACAACCTGAAGCACGTTGAGCGAGTGGATGGCCACTTGGTTGCTGTGTCCCGTTCCGGCGAGCTGGCAATCGCTGATGACTACGGTCGTGAGCGCGAGCGCTACAAGCTGCCGTACGGTGCTGTGATTTCGGTTAAAGAAGGTGACAAGGTCGACGCTGGCGCAATCGTGGCCAAGTGGGATCCGCACACTCACCCAATCGTTACCGAAATGAAAGGTACCGTGACCTACGTGGGCATGGAAGAAGGCATCACGATCAAGCGTCAGACTGACGAATTGACCGGTATGACCAACATTGAAGTACTCGACGCGAAAGATCGTCCAGCTGCCGGTAAAGACATCCGTCCTGCCGTGAAGATGGTCGATGACAACGGCAAGGATCTGTTACTGCCAGGCACTGACGTAATCGCTCAGTACTTCCTGCCAGCCAACGCCCTGGTCGGTGTAGCGGATGGTGCGAAGATCGCGATCGGTGATGTTATCGCGCGTATCCCGCAAGAAACTTCGAAGACCCGTGACATCACCGGTGGTCTGCCGCGTGTTGCCGACTTGTTCGAAGCTCGTCGTCCGAAAGAAGCATCGATTCTGGCTGAAGTCAGCGGCACCATCGCGTTCGGTAAAGAGACCAAGGGCAAGCGCCGTCTGGTCATTACCCCGAACGACGGTAGCGACCCGTATGAAGAGCTGATTCCGAAGTGGCGTCACCTGAACGTGTTCGAAGGCGAACAGGTAAACCGCGGCGAAGTTATCTCCGACGGTCCAAGCGATCCACACGACATCCTGCGTCTGCTGGGTGTGAGTGCGCTGGCCAAGTACATCGTTAACGAGATCCAGGACGTTTACCGCCTGCAAGGCGTGAAGATCAACGATAAGCACATCGAGACCATCCTGCGTCAGATGCTGCGTAAAGTTGAAATCGCTGAATCCGGCGATTCCAGTTTCATCAAGGGCGACCAGATGGAACTGACTCACGTACTGGTGGAAAACGAGCGCCTGACGAACGAAGAGAAATTCGTTTCCAAGTTCACTCGCGTGCTGCTGGGTATCACCAAGGCGTCGTTGTCGACTGAATCGTTCATCTCGGCGGCCTCCTTCCAGGAGACCACTCGCGTATTGACCGAAGCAGCGGTAACCGGCAAGCGCGATTACCTGCGCGGCCTGAAAGAAAACGTGGTCGTGGGTCGTCTGATCCCGGCTGGTACCGGTTTGGCTTACCATAGCGAGCGTAAACGCCGCCGTGATGCTGACAAGCCGCTGCGCGTAAGCGCCAGTGAAGTGGAAGCTGCACTGACCGAAGCGCTGAACTCTAGCGGTAACTGAGTTCTGCGATAAATAAGTCCGGGCCCTGGCAGCCCCCATTCGTCGGATCGAGGCATTTTTGCCCCGGTTCGATGAGAGGGGAGGTCGGGGCCTTGCCTTGACTGGGGGCAAGATCCTCTTTAGACTCTTGTACCCCTAAATTTGGCGGGAATTCGTTCCTGCCATTTTGCTTTTCTTGCAAGACAATAGCGTCGCAAGACAACAGTGGAGCTAGTAGATGGCAACTATCAACCAGCTGGTACGTCAGCCGCGTAAGCGTATCGTCGAGAAATCCGACGTGCCTGCGCTGCAGAACTGCCCGCAACGTCGTGGCGTATGCACTCGCGTGTATACCACTACGCCGAAAAAACCTAACTCGGCACTGCGTAAAGTATGCCGTGTGCGCCTGACCAACGGTTTCGAGGTTTCCTCGTACATCGGTGGTGAAGGTCACAACCTGCAAGAGCACAGCGTGGTACTGATCCGCGGCGGTCGTGTAAAAGACTTGCCAGGTGTTCGTTACCACACCGTACGCGGCTCCTTGGATACTTCCGGCGTTAAAGGTCGTAACCAGGGTCGTTCGAAGTACGGTACCAAGAAGCCTAAGTAGTAGCGGCTTTTTGTAAAACTGAATCATCTTATTTTCTGAGTCGATAAGAGTAAGGTCGGAGGCGTCCCGAAAGGGCACCGATTCCGAGCGAACCTGAAGACCGTTTGAGGGCTTATCCATGCCAAGAAGACGCGTAGCAGCCAAGCGCGAAGTGCTTGACGATCCAAAATACGGAAGCCAAATCCTGGCCAAGTTCATGAACCACGTGATGGAGAGCGGCAAGAAAGCCGTTGCCGAGCGTATCGTTTATGGCGCGCTGGAAAAGGTTAAAGAACGCAAGAACAGCGACCCCCTGGAAATCTTCGAGAAAGCTCTCGACGCCATCGCTCCGCTGGTCGAAGTGAAGTCGCGCCGTGTAGGCGGTGCTACTTACCAGGTTCCGGTTGAAGTTCGTCCGTCCCGTCGTAACGCTCTGGCAATGCGCTGGTTGGTAGACTTCGCCCGTAAGCGCGGCGAGAAGTCTATGGCTCTGCGTTTGGCTGGCGAATTGTTGGACGCTGCTGAAGGTAAAGGTGCTGCTGTTAAGAAGCGTGAAGACGTGCACCGTATGGCTGAAGCTAACAAAGCTTTCTCGCACTACCGCTTCTAATCTTAGCTTCACTAATTTTGCGAGGGCTTTATGGCTCGTACTACTCCGATTAGCCGCTACCGTAACATCGGTATCGTTGCTCACGTGGATGCTGGTAAAACCACCACCACCGAGCGCGTGCTGTTTTACACCGGCAAAAGTCACAAAATGGGCGAGGTGCATGATGGCGCCGCGACCACAGACTGGATGGTTCAGGAGCAGGAGCGTGGTATTACCATTACTTCTGCTGCTATTACCGCCTTCTGGAAAGGTTCCGAGAAGCAGTACAAAGACGAGCATCGCTTCAACGTAATCGATACCCCTGGCCACGTAGACTTCACCATTGAAGTTGAGCGTTCCCTGCGCGTACTCGACGGCGCTGTCGTTGTGTTCTGCGGTACTTCGGGTGTTGAGCCTCAGTCGGAAACCGTATGGCGTCAAGCCAACAAGTACGGCGTTCCACGTCTTGTTTACGTAAACAAGATGGACCGTGCTGGTGCCAACTTCCTGCGCGTGATCGGTCAGATCAAGCAGCGTCTGGGTCACACCCCGGTGCCAATCCAATTGGCTATCGGTTCCGAAGACAACTTCCAGGGTCAGATCGACCTGATCAACATGGAAGCTGTTTACTGGAATGACGCTGACAAAGGCATGGTTCCTGTTCGTAAGCCTATCCCTGCAGAACTGCAGGAGCTGGCTGACGAGTGGCGTAACAACATGGTTGAGGCTGCCGCCGAAGCCAGCGAAGAGCTGATGAACAAGTACCTCGAAGGTGAAGAGCTCACCAACGTGGAGATCAAGGCTGCTCTGCGTCAGCGTACTATCGCTGGTGAGATCGTCTTGGCTGTTTGTGGTTCTTCCTTCAAGAACAAGGGTGTTCCCCTGGTTCTCGACGCCGTTATCGACTACCTGCCTGCTCCAACCGACATTCCTGCTATCAAGGGTACCAACCCTGATAACGAGGAAGAAGAGATGGAGCGTCACGCCGATGACAGCGAGCCGTTCTCGGCTCTGGCGTTCAAGATCGCAACCGACCCATTCGTGGGTACTTTGACCTTCGTCCGCGTTTACTCGGGCGTGTTGGCCTCCGGCGACGGCGTGATCAACTCGGTTAAAGGCAAGAAAGAGCGCGTGGGTCGTATGGTGCAAATGCACGCAAACGCCCGTGAAGAGATCAAGGAAGTGCGCGCTGGTGACATCGCGGCCCTGATCGGCATGAAGGACGTCACCACTGGTGAGACTTTGTGCGACGCTGCCAAGCCAATCATCCTGGTTCGCATGGACTTCCCGGAGCCGGTTATTTCGGTTGCCGTAGAGCCTAAGACCAAGGATGACCAGGAAAAAATGGGTATCGCTCTGGGCAAGCTTGCTCAGGAAGATCCATCTTTCCGCGTCAAGACTGATGAAGAGACTGGTCAAACGATCATCTCCGGCATGGGCGAGCTGCACCTGGACATCCTGGTTGACCGGATGCGCCGTGAGTTCAACGTCGAAGCCAACATCGGTAAGCCTCAGGTTTCCTATCGTGAGCGCATCACGAAGAACTGTGAAATCGAAGGCAAGTTCGTTCGTCAGTCCGGCGGTCGTGGTCAGTTCGGTCACTGCTGGATCCGTTTTGCTCCTGCTGACGAAGGTCAGGAAGGTCTGCAATTCGTGAACGAAGTAGTAGGTGGTGTTGTTCCTAAGGAATACATCCCTGCTATCCAGAAGGGTATCGAAGAGCAGATGAAGAACGGTGTTGTTGCCGGCTATCCGCTGATCGGCCTGAAAGCAACCGTTTTTGACGGTTCTTACCACGACGTCGACTCCAACGAGATGGCGTTTAAGGTGGCTGCTTCCATGGCAACCAAGCAACTGGCCCAGAAGGGCGGTGGTGAGTTGCTTGAGCCAATCATGGCGGTAGAAGTTGTTACACCTGAAGACTATATGGGTGATGTCATGGGCGACCTTAACCGTCGTCGCGGCATGATCTTGGGTATGGAAGACACGGTTTCCGGCAAAGTGATTCGCGCCGAGGTTCCGTTGGGTGAGATGTTTGGTTACGCGACCGACGTTCGCTCCATGTCCCAGGGTCGCGCAAGCTACTCTATGGAATTCAAAAAATACAACACAGCTCCGGCGCACATCGCTGAAACTGTATCCAAAAAACAAGGCTGATTCAGTCCTTTAGGCAAGGAGTTAATTGTCGTGGCTAAAGAAAAATTTGATCGTTCCCTACCGCACGTAAACGTTGGCACCATCGGCCACGTTGACCACGGTAAAACCACTCTGACCGCTGCTCTGACTCGCGTCTGCTCCGAAGTTTTCGGTTCGGCTCGTGTTGACTTCGACAAGATCGACAGCGCACCAGAAGAAAAAGCTCGTGGTATCACCATCAACACCGCTCACGTTGAGTACAACTCGACTATTCGTCACTACGCTCACGTTGACTGCCCAGGTCACGCTGACTATGTGAAGAACATGATCACCGGTGCTGCTCAGATGGATGGCGCGATCCTGGTTTGCTCGGCAGCTGATGGTCCGATGCCACAAACCCGTGAGCACATCCTGCTGTCCCGTCAGGTAGGCGTTCCGTACATCGTGGTTTTCCTGAACAAGGCTGACCTGGTAGACGACGCTGAGCTGCTGGAACTGGTTGAGATGGAAGTGCGCGATCTGCTGAGCACTTACGACTTCCCAGGTGACGACACTCCGATCATCATCGGTTCTGCTCGTATGGCGCTGGAAGGCAACGACGAAAACGAAATGGGCACCACTGCCGTTCGTAAACTGGTTGAAACTCTGGATACCTACATCCCAGAGCCAGTTCGTCTGACTGACAAGCCGTTCCTGATGCCAATCGAAGACGTATTCTCGATCTCCGGTCGTGGTACTGTTGTGACTGGTCGTATCGAGCGCGGTATCGTTCGCGTTCAGGATCCACTGGAAATCGTTGGTCTGCGTGACACCACCGTCACCACCTGCACCGGTGTTGAAATGTTCCGCAAACTGCTCGACGAAGGTCGTGCTGGCGAGAACTGCGGCGTTCTGCTGCGTGGTACCAAGCGTGACGACGTTGAGCGTGGTCAGGTTCTGGTTAAACCAGGTTCGGTTAAGCCGCACACCAAGTTCACCGCAGAAGTTTACGTTCTGAGCAAGGAAGAAGGCGGTCGTCACACTCCGTTCTTCAAAGGCTACCGTCCACAGTTCTACTTCCGTACTACTGACGTGACTGGTAACTGCGAACTGCCAGAAGGCGTTGAAATGGTAATGCCAGGCGATAACATTCAAATGACTGTTACCCTGATCAAAACCATCGCAATGGAAGACGGTCTGCGCTTCGCTATCCGTGAAGGCGGCCGTACCGTTGGTGCTGGTGTTGTAGCTAAAATCATCGAGTAATTATCTCTTCTGAGATAGCTCGATTTTTTGAGAAGGCTCCCGCTTGGCGGGGGCCTTTTTTATTGGGTTGACACCTATCTGGGGCGTCTATAGAATTGCGCCTCCTTTTAACGGGCGTATTGCGCTCGCTGGGAATAGCAGCCGGAGTCTGAAATCCAATGCAAAATCAGCAAATCCGTATCAGGTTGAAGGCTTTTGACCATCGCCTGATCGACCAATCCACCCAGGAAATCGTGGAAACCGCGAAACGTACTGGTGCTCAAGTGCGTGGTCCAATTCCACTGCCTACCCGTAAAGAGCGGTTCACCGTTCTGGTCTCCCCGCACGTCAACAAAGACGCGCGTGACCAGTACGAGATCCGTACTCATAAGCGCGTACTGGACATCGTCCAGCCAACGGATAAAACCGTTGATGCACTTATGAAGCTTGATCTGGCGGCCGGTGTGGAAGTACAGATCAGCCTCGGCTAAGACTCGGGTCTTAGTCGTGTAACGCTCTGAAATGGGCGGCCATAGCGGGTGAAAGCCCCGTACACTCATGAGGTTTACAACATGACTATTGGTGTAGTCGGTCGTAAATGCGGTATGACCCGTATTTTCACCGAAGAAGGTGTCTCCATTCCGGTCACGGTCATTGAGATCGAGCCGAATCGCGTCACCCAGTTCAAAACTGAAGAAACCGATGGCTATCGTGCAGTGCAAGTCACTGTCGGCGAGCGTCGTGCTTCGCGCGTGACTGCTGCTCAAGCAGGTCACTTCGCTAAAGCAAACGTTGCAGCTGGTCGCACTGTCATGGAGTTCCGTCTCGAAGACGGCGACTACCAGGCTGGCGATCTGATCAACGCTGAAATCTTCGCCGCTGGTCAACTGGTTGATGTAACCGGTCAGTCCAAGGGTAAAGGCTTCCAGGGTACGATCAAGCGTTGGAATTTCCGTGGCCAAGACAACACTCACGGTAACTCCGTTTCCCACCGCGTCCCGGGCTCTATTGGCCAGTGCCAGACTCCTGGTCGTGTATTCAAGGGCAAAAAAATGTCCGGTCATATGGGCGCTGAGCGCGTGACCGTGCAGTCCCTCGAAGTAGTGCGCGTCGACGCTGAACGCAATCTGTTGTTGGTCAAGGGTGCTGTTCCTGGCGCTACTGGCGGCAACCTGGTTGTACGTCCAGCGGCCAAGGCTCGCGGTTAAGGGGAAGCTGACATGCAATTAAATGTAAATGACGCTCAAGCGATCGAAGTTTCCGAACTGACATTTGGCGGCGAATTCAACGAGACGCTGGTTCACCAAGCAGTCGTGGCCTACATGGCCGGCGGCCGTCAAGGTAGCAAGCAGCAAAAGACCCGTTCCGACGTTCGTGGTGGCGGTAAGCGCCCTTGGCGTCAGAAAGGTACTGGCCGTGCTCGTGCCGGTACTATCCGTAGCCCAATCTGGCGCGGCGGCGGTACCACTTTCGCAGCTCGTCCACAGGATCATTCTCAGAAGCTCAACAAGAAGATGTACCGCGCAGCACTGCGCTCCATCCTTGCTGAACTCGTGCGTACTGATCGTCTGGTGGTGGTTCAGGACTTCGCTGTTGAAAGTCCAAAAACCAAAGATCTGCTGGGCAAACTGAACAACATGAGCCTGACCGACGTTTTGATCGTGTCTGAAGCTGTTGATCAGAACCTGTACCTGGCTGCTCGCAACCTGCCACACGTTGATGTACGTGACGTGCAAGGTTCCGATCCAGTTAGTCTGATCGCATACGACAAGGTGTTGATCACCGTGTCGGCCGTGAAGAAATTCGAGGAGCTGCTGGGATGAACCAGGAACGCGTATTTAAAGTTCTGCTTGGCCCGCACGTTTCCGAAAAGGCTACGGTTCTGGCTGACAAGAAAGGCCAGTTCGTTTTCAAGGTTGCAACTGACGCAACCAAGCTGGAAATCAAGAAGGCCGTCGAAAGCCTGTTCAGCGTGAAAGTAGAGCGTGTTACTACCCTGAATGTTCTGGGTAAGAGCAAGCGCACTGCTCGCGGTCTGGGCAAGCGTAATGACTGGAAGAAGGCAGTTATCTCCCTTCAGCCAGGCCAAGATCTCGATTTCAGCAGCAGTGCTGAGTAAGGAAGGGGTGCATCATGGCAATCGTTAAATGCAAACCGACTTCCCCTGGCCGCCGTTTTGTGGTCAAGGTGGTCAACCAGGAGCTGCATAAAGGCGCTCCTCACGCACCGCTGCTCGAGAAGAAATCGAAGTCTGGTGGTCGTAACAACAATGGTCGTATTACCACTCGTCACATTGGTGGTGGCCATAAGCAGCATTATCGTCTGGTCGACTTCCGTCGCAACGACAAAGATGGCATCGCTGCCACTGTCGAGCGTATCGAATACGATCCAAACCGTACTGCTCACATCGCTCTGCTGCTGTACGCAGATGGCGAGCGTCGCTACATCATCGCCCCTAAAGGCGTGAGCGCTGGCGACCAGCTGATCGCAGGTGCCCTGGCACCGATCAAGCCGGGCAACGCTCTGCAACTGCGCAACATTCCAGTTGGTAGCACCGTACACGGCATCGAATTGAAGCCAGGTAAAGGCGCGCAAATCGCTCGTTCCGCTGGTGCTTCGGCTCAGCTGATCGCTCGTGAAGGTGTCTACGTGACCCTGCGTCTGCGTTCTGGTGAGATGCGTAAAGTGCTGGCTGAATGCCGCGCGACCCTAGGTGAAGTCTCGAACTCCGAGCACAGCCTGCGTTCGCTGGGTAAAGCTGGTGCCAAACGCTGGCGTGGCGTTCGCCCAACCGTTCGTGGTGTTGCCATGAACCCGGTTGACCACCCACACGGTGGTGGTGAAGGTCGTACCTCTGGTGGTCGTCATCCGGTATCGCCATGGGGCTTCCCGACTAAGGGCGCGAAGACTCGTGGTAATAAGCGTACCGACAAAATGATCGTCCGTCGTCGCAAGTAAATAGAGGGATACGACAGTGCCACGTTCTCTGAAAAAAGGTCCTTTTATTGATCTTCACCTACTGAAGAAGATCGAAGTGGCGGCGGAAAAGAACGATCGCAAACCAGTTAAGACCTGGTCGCGTCGTTCGATGATCCTGCCACAAATGGTCGGTCTGACCATCGCAGTACACAACGGTCGTCAACACGTCCCAGTTCTCGTTAACGAAGACATGGTCGGCCACAAACTAGGCGAGTTTGCCGGTACCCGCACTTATCGTGGGCACGTGGCAGACAAGAAAGCCAAGCGTTAAGGGGTAAGGAAATGGAAGTAGCCGCTAAGTTGTCGGGCGCTCGAATCTCCGCCCAGAAAGCCCGCTTGGTCGCCGACCAGATCCGCGGGAAGAAGGTGGGCGAAGCGCTCAACCTGTTGGCTTTCAGCAGTAAGAAAGCCGCCGAGATCATGAAGAAAGTGCTGGAGTCGGCCGTAGCCAACGCCGAGCATAACGAAGGCGCAGACGTTGATGACCTGAAGGTCAGCACCGTTTTCGTCAACGAAGGGCGTTCGCTGAAGCGCATCATGCCACGTGCCAAAGGCCGTGCTGATCGCATCGTCAAGCGGTCTTGCCATATCACTGTCAAGGTTGCTGACAAGTAACGGAGTCGAAGAGATGGGTCAGAAAGTACATCCCATTGGCATTCGCCTGGGAATCGTCAAGGAGCACACCTCCGTCTGGTACGCAGACGGTCGGACTTATGCGGACTACTTGTTCGCTGATCTGAAGGTGCGTGAGTATCTCCAAGACAAACTAAAAAGCGCGTCCGTAAGCCGTATCGATATCCATCGTCCGGCCCAAACTGCACGTATCACCATCCACACCGCTCGTCCAGGTATCGTTATCGGGAAGAAAGGTGAAGATGTTGAGAAACTGCGTCAGGACCTGACCAAGCAAATGGGTGTGCCTGTGCACATCAATATCGAAGAGATCCGCAAGCCGGAGCTCGACGGTATGCTGGTTGCGCAGAGCGTAGCTCAGCAGCTGGAGCGTCGCGTAATGTTCCGTCGCGCTATGAAGCGCGCCGTACAGAACGCCATGCGCATTGGTGCCAAAGGCATCAAAATCCAAGTGAGCGGTCGTCTCGGCGGTGCTGAAATCGCACGTACTGAATGGTATCGCGAAGGTCGTGTGCCACTGCACACCCTGCGTGCCGACATCGACTATGCCAACTACGAAGCTCACACCACTTACGGTGTGATCGGTGTAAAGGTTTGGATCTTCAAAGGCGAAGTAATTGGTGGTCGCCAAGAAGAACTGAAACCACAAGCACCAGCGCCTCGTAAAAAAGCTGCTAAGTAAGGGGTACGCCAAATGTTGCAACCTAAGCGTACGAAGTTCCGCAAGCAGATGACAGGCCACAACCGTGGTCTGGCTCAGCGCGGTAGCAAAGTCAGCTTCGGCGAGTTCGCGCTGAAGTCTGTAGCTCGTGGTCGTCTCACCGCTCGTCAGATCGAGTCAGCGCGTCGTGCTCTGACCCGTCACGTAAAACGTGGCGGCAAGATCTGGATCCGTGTATTCCCGGACAAGCCGATCTCCAAAAAACCTCTCGAGGTTCGTATGGGTAAAGGTAAGGGTAACGTGGAATACTGGGTAGCCCAGATTCAGCCAGGCAAAGTCCTGTATGAAATCGAGGGTGTTTCTGAAGAGCTGGCGCGTGAGGCTTTCGCCCTGGCTGCTGCAAAGCTGCCGCTCGCCACCTCCTTTGTTAAACGGACGGTGATGTGATGAAAGCGAATGAACTTCGTGAAAAATCCGCACAGCAGCTGAACGAGCAACTGCTCGGCCTGCTGCGCGACCAGTTCAATCTGCGTATGCAGAAAGCAACTGGCCAGTTGGGGCAGTCTCATCTGCTCTCGCAAGTTAAGCGTGACATCGCTCGCGTGAAGACTGTGCTCAACCAGCAGGCAGGTAAGTGATCATGGCTGAAGCCGAAAAGACTGTCCGTACGCTGACTGGCCGTGTTGTCAGCGACAAGATGGACAAAACCATCACCGTTCTGATCGAGCGTCGCGTTAAGCACCCGATCTACGGTAAATATGTTAAGCGTTCGACTAAGCTGCACGCGCACGACGAAACCAATCAGTGCCACATCGGCGACAAAGTCACTATTCGTGAAACTCGTCCGCTGGCCAAGACCAAGTCTTGGGCACTGGTTGATGTTCTCGAACGCGCTGTGGAAGTCTAAGGACTAGGGGTCGGAGAAATTATATGATTCAGACTCAATCCATGCTCGATGTGGCCGATAACAGCGGCGCTCGCCGTGTTATGTGCATCAAGGTGCTGGGTGGCTCCCATCGTCGTTACGCTGGTATCGGTGACATCATCAAAGTTACCGTGAAGGAAGCAATTCCTCGCGGTAAGGTGAAAAAAGGCCAAGTGATGACTGCTGTTGTAGTCCGCACTCGTCACGGCGTACGCCGTGCAGATGGCTCCATTATCCGCTTTGATGGCAACGCTGCTGTTCTTCTGAACAACAAGCAAGAGCCGATCGGCACCCGTATCTTTGGGCCAGTGACCCGTGAACTTCGTACTGAGAAGTTCATGAAGATCGTCTCGCTCGCCCCAGAAGTGCTGTAAGGAGATCCGACATGCAAAAGATTCGTCGTGACGACGAGATCATCGTGATCGCCGGCAAAGACAAAGGTAAGCGCGGTAAGGTGCTGAAGGTTCTCGCTGACGACCGTCTGGTCGTTGGTGGTCTGAACCTGGTCAAGCGTCATACCAAGCCTAACCCGATGTCGGGCGTACAGGGCGGTATCGTCGAGAAAGAAGCGCCACTGCACGCTTCTAACGTCGCCATCTTCAACGGCGAAACCAACAAGGCTGACCGCGTTGGTTTCAAAGTAGAAGACGGTAAGAAAATTCGTGTCTTCAAGTCGACCCAAAAAGCGGTTGATGCTTGAACACTGCTAGGTAGATAAGACCATGGCACGACTACAAGAGATTTACCGGAAGGAAATCGCCCCCAAGCTTAAGGAAGAACTTAAGCTCGGGAACGTGATGGAAGTTCCGCGCGTCACCAAAATCACCCTGAACATGGGTCTGGGCGAAGCGATCGGCGACAAAAAAGTCATCGAGCACGCTGTTGCTGACCTGGAAAAGATCACCGGTCAGAAAGTCGTTGTGACTTACGCTCGGAAATCCATCGCTGGCTTTAAAGTCCGTGAAGGTTGGCCGATCGGCGTCAAAGTGACTCTGCGCCGTGAGCGTATGTACGAATTCCTGGATCGTCTGCTGTCGATCTCCCTGCCTCGGGTTCGCGACTTCCGCGGCCTGAATGCCAAGTCCTTCGATGGTCGTGGTAACTACAGCATGGGCGTGAAAGAGCAGATCATCTTCCCGGAAATCGACTACGACAAGATCGATGCTCTCCGCGGTCTGGACATCACCCTGACCACCACTGCCAAGAACGATGATGAAGGTCGCGCCCTGTTGCGTGCTTTCAAATTCCCGTTCCGCAACTGATTGGAGTAGGACCATGGCCAAGATGAGCATGAAAAACCGCGAGCTGAAACGTCAGCTCACGGTTGCCAAGTACGCCAAGAAGCGTGCAGCACTGAAAGCAATCATCGTTGATCTGAACGCAAGTCCAGAAGCGCGTTGGGAAGCTACAGTTGCCCTGCAGAAGCAGCCACGTGACGCAAGCGCTTCGCGCATGCGTAACCGCTGCCGCCTGACCGGTCGTCCACACGGCGTTTACCGCAAGTTCGGCCTCGGCCGTAACAAACTGCGTGAAGCGGCAATGCGTGGTGACGTACCAGGTCTGGTTAAAGCCAGCTGGTAAGTACTTTCAGCGTCCAGGTGGTCGGCATCGCAAGATAACGACCACCGGTGACCTTGAATCTGGAACAAGCCCCTTTTGGGGCTTGTTTCATTTCCGGAGTGTGTCTAGAATACCCGGCTCGCCTGAGCCCGTGTTTTCTATGCCCGGAGATTCTCGGCGACATATGTAGCCGCAAGGCTAATTTTTTTGTATTAGGAGCGTCTAGCCCATGAGTATGCAGGACCCGTTAGCGGACATGCTAACTCGTATCCGTAATGCCCAGATGGCTGAAAAGTCCGTCGTAAGCATGCCATCTTCCAAGTTGAAGGTAGCTGTTGCCAAAGTCCTGAAAGACGAAGGCTACATTGCGGGTTATCAGATCAGCAGCGAAACAAAACCACTGCTGTCCATCGAGCTGAAGTACTTCGAAGGCCGTTCGGTCATCGAGGAAGTGAAGCGCGTTAGCCGTCCAGGCCTGCGTCAGTACAAGTCCGCTGAAGATCTGCCGAAAGTTCGTGGCGGTCTGGGCGTGTCTATCGTCTCCACCAACAAAGGTGTGATGACGGATCGTGCTGCGCGCGCTGCCGGTGTCGGCGGCGAAGTTCTTTGCACTGTGTTCTAAGGGGGGATAAGCATGTCTCGCGTCGCTAAGAACCCCGTTAAGCTGCCAGCCGGTGTCGAAGTCAAATTCGCAGGCCAACAGCTTTCGGTGAAGGGTGCCAAGGGTACTCTTGAACTGAACATCCATTCGTCCGTTGAGATCGTTGAAGAAGCTGGTGAGCTGCGTTTTGCTGCTCGCAATGGCGATCAACAAACTCGCGCAATGGCCGGTACCACGCGTGCGTTGGTAAACAACATGGTCCAAGGCGTAAGCCAAGGCTTCGAGCGTAAGCTCCAGCTGGTCGGTGTTGGTTACAAAGCGCAAGCAAAAGGCACGGTTTTGAACCTGGCCCTTGGCTTCTCGCACCCTGTGGATTACGAACTGCCAGCGGGCATCACTGCTGAGACCCCTAGCCAGACCGATATCCTGATCAAGGGCATCGACAAGCAGCTGGTAGGTCAAGTGGCCGCTGAGATCCGCGACTTCCGTCCACCAGAGCCGTACAAAGGCAAAGGTGTGCGCTACGCGGACGAAGTCGTCCGTCGTAAAGAAGCCAAGAAGAAGTAGGGCATAGCAAATGACCGACAAAAAAGTTACTCGACTGCGTCGCGCTCGCAAAGCACGCCTGAAAATGCACGAACTCGAAGTCGTGCGTCTCTGCGTGTTCCGCTCGTCGCAGCACATCTACGCCCAGGTCATCTCGGCCGACGGCAACAAAGTCCTGGCAAGCGCCTCGACTTTGGATAAAGAACTGCGTGATGGTGCCACTGGCAACATCGACGCGGCCACAAAGGTTGGCCAGCTGGTCGCTACGCGTGCTAAGGCCGCTGGCGTCTCGCAAGTGGCTTTCGACCGCTCTGGCTTCAAGTACCACGGTCGCGTTAAAGCGCTGGCTGATGCTGCTCGTGAAGCTGGGCTGGAGTTCTAAGTTATGTCAAATAACGACCAAAAGCGCGACGAAGGCTACATTGAGAAGCTGGTTCAAGTTAACCGCGTAGCCAAAACCGTTAAAGGCGGCCGTATCTTCACTTTCACCGCGTTGACCGTGGTGGGTGATGGTAAAGGGCGTGTTGGCTTCGGCCGTGGCAAGTCACGTGAAGTGCCTGCTGCGATCCAGAAGGCAATGGAAGCTGCTCGTCGCAACATGATCCAAGTTGATCTGAACGGCACCACCCTGCAGTACGCAATGAAGTCCGCCCATGGCGCTTCGAAGGTGTACATGCAGCCTGCTTCTGAAGGTACCGGTATCATCGCTGGCGGCGCTATGCGTGCTGTCCTCGAAGTTGCTGGCGTTCAGAACGTTCTGGCCAAGTGCTACGGCTCGACTAACCCGGTAAACGTGGTTCACGCCACTTTCAAAGGTTTGAAAGCTATGCAATCTCCTGAGTCCATCGCTGCCAAGCGTGGCCTGACTGTCAAGGAGATCTTCTGATCATGGCTACCGTTAAAGTAACGCTGATCAAAAGCATGACCGGCCGCATCCCTAACCACAAACTGTGTGTTAAAGGTCTGGGTCTGCGTCGCATAGGTCACACTGTAGAAGTCCAGGATACTCCCGAGAATCGCGGGATGATCAACAAGGCTTACTACATGCTGCGTGTAGAGGGTTAATCGATGAAGCTCAATGATCTGAGTCCAGCGCCGGGTTCCCGTCGCGAAAAGCATCGTCCGGGCCGTGGTATCGGTAGCGGTTTGGGTAAGACTGGTGGCCGTGGCCACAAAGGTCAAACCTCCCGCTCCGGTGGCACCATCGCTCCAGGCTTTGAAGGCGGTCAACAGCCGCTGCATCGTCGCCTGCCTAAGTTCGGTTTCGTATCCCTGAAAGCCATGGACCGCGCAGAAGTGCGTCTGTCCGAGCTGGCTAAAGTGGAAGGCGACATCGTTACTGTGCAGACCCTGAAAGATGCCAACGTGATCAACGTCAACGTACAGCGTGTGAAAATCATGCTGTCCGGTGAAGTGACTCGCGCTGTCACTATCGGCAAGGGAATCGGCGCCACCAAAGGTGCGCGTTCGGCTATCGAAGCAGCTGGCGGCAAGTTCGAGGAATAAATGGCTAAGCAAGGTGCTCTCTCAGCGCTCGGCAAAGGCGGTATGTCTGAACTTTGGGCTCGTCTGCGTTTTCTGTTCCTGGCGATTATCGTCTACCGAATAGGCGCACACATCCCGGTTCCAGGTATCAACCCGGACCGACTCGCAGACCTGTTTCGACAGAATGAGGGGACCATTCTTAGCTTGTTCAACATGTTTTCCGGCGGCGCGCTGGAACGGATGAGCATCTTTGCATTGGGGATCATGCCGTACATTTCGGCATCGATCATCATGCAACTGATGACCGCCGTCAGCCCGCAGCTGGAGCAGTTGAAGAAGGAAGGTGAAGCTGGCCGTCGCAAGATTAGCCAGTACACCCGCTACGGCACTGTCGTCCTCGCCCTGGTCCAAGCTATCGGCATGTCCGTTGGCCTGGCAGGGCAGGGCGTTGCGTTCACTGGTGACTTTGGCTTCCATTTCGTCGCGGTATCCACATTTGTGGCTGGTGCGATGTTCATGATGTGGCTGGGTGAGCAGATTACTGAGCGTGGTGTTGGCAACGGTATCTCGATGTTGATTTTCGCAGGTATCGTCGCCGGTCTTCCGAGAGCGATCGGGCAGTCTTTCGAGTCTGCGCGTCAGGGTGATATCAACATTTTCGCCCTGGTTGCCATCGGTTTGCTGGCAGTAGCGATAATCGGTTTTGTGGTGTTCATTGAGCGTGGCCAGCGTCGTATTGCTGTTCACTACGCCAAGCGTCAGCAGGGCCGCAAGGTCTTTGCTGCGCAGACCAGCCACTTGCCGCTGAAAGTGAATATGGCCGGTGTTATTCCGGCAATTTTCGCGAGCAGCATTTTGCTGTTTCCGGCTTCGTTGGGTACCTGGTTTGGTCAGTCTGAAAATATGGGCTGGCTGCAGGACCTCTCTCAGTCGATCGCTCCTGGTCAGCCGTTGAATATTCTGCTGTTTAGTGCAGGGATTATTTTCTTCTGCTTCTTCTATACGGCGTTGATGTTCAATCCGAAAGACGTAGCGGAAAACCTGAAGAAGTCCGGTGCCTTTATTCCGGGCATCCGTCCGGGTGAGCAGTCTGCGCGCTACATTGATGGTGTTCTGACTCGTTTGACCCTGTTCGGTGCTCTATATATGACGGCCGTGTGCTTGCTGCCCCAGTTCCTGGTGGTTGCAGCAAACGTTCCGTTCTACCTTGGCGGGACCTCGTTGCTGATCGTGGTCGTGGTTGTGATGGACTTCATGTCCCAAGTACAATCGCACCTCGTTTCGCACCAGTACGAATCCCTGATGAAGAAAGCCAACCTGAAGGGCTACGGCAGCGGCATGTTGCGCTGAGTACCCCATAAGGTTCGAGGAGTTGGTGATGAAAGTTCGTGCATCGGTGAAAAAGCTGTGCCGTAACTGCAAGATTATTCGCCGCGAAGGTGTTGTTCGAGTAATTTGCAGCGCGGAACCGCGTCACAAACAGCGCCAAGGCTGAGTGTGATCCGCTTGAAGCCCGGCAGCTAGTGCGCTGCCGGGTTGATTATTTGTTATTACAGCGATATTATCTCGCGCCCTATTTCTTGGCTTCCGGGGCGTAGGTAGCTGTCAATTGGAGTCCCACTGAATGGCCCGTATTGCAGGCGTTAACATTCCAGATAACAAGCACACTGTTATCTCGCTGACCTACATCTATGGTGTTGGTCGCACTACTGCGCAGAAAATTTGCGCGGTTGCTGGGGTAAACCCAGCCGCTAAGATCAAGGATCTGAGCGACGAGCAGATTGAACAGCTGCGTGGCGAAGTGGCGAAGTTCACCACTGAAGGTGACCTGCGTCGCGAAATCAACATGAAAATCAAGCGTTTGATGGACCTCGGTTGCTATCGCGGTCTGCGTCATCGTCGTGGTCTTCCAGTACGCGGTCAGCGTACCAAGACTAACGCGCGTACCCGTAAAGGTCCGCGTAAGCCGATCCGCAAGTAATCGCCCCAGCGAATCGACAGGAAAATTATCATGGCAAAACCTGCTGCTCGTCCTCGTAAAAAAGTTAAAAAGACAGTGGTTGATGGCATCGCCCACATCCATGCTTCTTTTAACAACACCATCGTGACCATCACCGACCGTCAAGGTAACGCGCTTTCTTGGGCTACCTCCGGTGGTTCGGGTTTCCGCGGTTCCCGCAAGTCCACCCCGTTTGCTGCTCAAGTAGCTGCTGAACGTGCTGGTCAAGCTGCGCTGGAATACGGCCTGAAAAACCTCGACGTTAACGTCAAAGGTCCAGGTCCAGGTCGTGAGTCTGCTGTCCGTGCTTTGAACGGCTGTGGCTATAAGATCGCCAGCATCACCGACGTGACGCCAATCCCGCACAACGGGTGCCGTCCGCCGAAGAAGCGCCGCGTGTAATCCAGGAGATTGTAAAGAATGGCTCGTTACATTGGTCCAAAATGCAAACTCGCTCGTCGCGAAGGCACCGATCTCTTCCTGAAGAGCGGCGTGCGCGCGATCGAATCGAAGTGCAACATTGAAGCAGCACCTGGTATCCACGGCCAACGCCGCGGTCGCCAGTCCGATTACGGCACCCAACTGCGTGAAAAGCAGAAGGTCCGTCGTATCTACGGCGTTCTCGAGCGTCAGTTCAGCGGCTACTATAAAGAAGCTGCTGGCAAGAAAGGTGCAACCGGTGAAAACCTGCTGCAACTGCTCGAATGCCGTCTGGACAACGTTGTATACCGTATGGGCTTTGGTTCGACTCGTGCCGAATCCCGTCAGCTGGTATCGCACAAGTCGATCAGCGTTAACGGTCAGACCGTAAACGTTCCGTCCTACCAGGTTCGTGCTGGTGACGTGGTCGCAGTTCGCGAGAAAGCAAAAAACCAACTTCGCATTGTCCAAGCTCTCGATCTGTGTGCCCAACGTGGCCGCGTAGAATGGGTAGAAGTAGACACTGAGAAGAAGTCGGGCGTTTTCAAGAACGTTCCTGCTCGCAGTGATCTGTCCGCCGACATCAACGAAAGCCTGATTGTCGAGCTCTACTCCAAGTAAGGGCTAGAAAATAGGTGCATCCATGCAGATTTCGGTAAATGAGTTCCTGACACCCCGCCACATTGATGTGCAGGTTGTCAGTCCAACCCGCGCCAAAATTACTCTCGAGCCTCTCGAGCGTGGTTTTGGCCACACCCTGGGCAACGCGCTGCGCCGCATCCTGTTGTCCTCAATGCCCGGCTGTGCAGTAGTCGAGGCCGAGATTGACGGTGTGCTCCACGAGTACAGCGCCATCGAAGGTGTACAGGAAGACGTAATTGAAATCCTGTTGAACCTTAAAGGTCTGGCTATCAAGCTGCACGGCCGTGACGAAGTTACGCTGACCTTGTCGAAGAAGGGTTCGGGGGTGGTTACCGCTGCCGATATTCAGCTGGATCATGATGTCGAGATCGTTAACCCCGATCACGTAATCGCTAACCTGGCGTCTAACGGCGCCCTGAACATGAAGCTCACCGTAGCTCGTGGTCGTGGTTATGAACCGGCCGACTCGCGTCAGAGCGATGAAGACGAAAGCCGCAGCATTGGTCGCTTGCAGCTTGACTCTTCGTTCAGCCCGGTTCGCCGCATCGCATACGTGGTGGAAAACGCCCGTGTCGAGCAGCGTACTAACCTGGACAAGCTGGTTATTGATCTGGAAACCAACGGTACCCTGGATCCTGAAGAGGCTATCCGCCGCGCTGCAACCATCCTGCAACAGCAGTTGGCTGCGTTCGTCGACCTCAAAGGTGATAGCGAACCAGTGGTAATCGAGCAGGAAGACGAGATCGATCCGATCCTGCTTCGCCCGGTTGACGATCTGGAACTGACTGTACGTTCGGCTAACTGCCTTAAGGCGGAAAACATTTACTACATCGGCGACCTGATTCAGCGTACCGAAGTAGAACTGTTGAAGACTCCGAACCTGGGCAAGAAATCCTTGACTGAAATCAAGGACGTTCTGGCCTCCCGCGGTCTGTCCCTCGGCATGCGCCTCGACAACTGGCCGCCTGCAAGTCTTAAGAAGGACGACAAGGCGACTGCCTGATCGTCGTAATCACCGAACGTGAGTTTGGTAAGGAATGAACCATGCGTCATCGTAAAAGTGGTCGTCACCTGAGCCGTACCAGCTCGCACCGCAAGGCCATGTTCCAAAACATGGCGGTGTCGCTGTTCGAGCACGAGCTGATCAAAACTACACTGCCGAAAGCTAAAGAACTGCGTCGCGTTGCTGAGCCGCTGATCACTTTGGCCAAGACAGACAGCCTGGCTAACCGCCGTCTGGCTTTCGACCGTACTCGTTCGAAAGCTATCGTTGGTAAGCTTTTCAACGACCTGGGCAAGCGTTACGCTACCCGTGAGGGTGGCTACCTGCGCATCCTCAAGTGCGGTTTCCGCGCTGGCGACAACGCGCCTATGGCGTACGTCGAGTTGGTTGATCGTGCTACTGCTGGCGAAGCTGTAAGCGCCGAGTAAGACGACAAGCTGTATCGAAGAACCGGGCCTAGTGCCCGGTTTTTTGTGCGCGTAATAAAAGCGCGATGCAAACCAGCCTTCATGGGTTGTACCTGGCACTATGAGGTTTGGGGATCTTGGTAGTTATTCTCTATCGCCACCTACAATTTAATGAATTTGTAGACGTCATATTGATGATCAATACTTCCTCCAAGCCGATTAGCCGGCAGTTCCAAGTCCGACCTGAGGGAAATTGAGCATGAGCCAGAATAAAATCCTTACTACCGCCAGCGGTGCGCCCGTTGCGGATAACCAGAATTCCCGTTCCGCCGGTCCGCGCGGTCCGTTGCTGCTCGACGATTTTCATCTGATCGAGAAGCTCGCTCACTTCAACCGTGAAAACATTCCTGAGCGCCGCGTACACGCCAAGGGCTCGGGCGCCTATGGCACCTTCACCGTTACCCAAGACATTACGCAGTACACCAGCGCCAAGCTGTTTGAGTCCATCGGCAAGCAAACCCCGACCTTCCTGCGGTTTTCGACTGTAGGCGGCGAACGCGGTTCGGCTGACACCGAGCGTGACCCACGTGGTTTTGCCCTGAAGTTCTACACCGAAGAAGGCAACTGGGACATCGTGGGTAACAACACCCCTGTCTTCTTCATTCGTGATCCATTGAAGTTCCCCGACTTTATCCACACCCAGAAGCGCTTGCCACAAAGCAACCTGAAAAGCGCACAAATGATGTGGGACTTCTGGTCGCACTCCCCAGAGGCGCTGCACCAGGTCACCATTCTGTTTTCGGACCGTGGCATCCCTGATGGCTACCGTCATATGCACGGCTTCGGCAGCCACACCTACAGCCTGATCAACGCCAAGGGCGAGCGTCACTGGGTCAAGTGGCACTACAAGACCAAGCAGGGCATCAAGAACCTGGCGCCGGCCGAAGCTGCACGCCTGGCCGGTACCGACCCTGATTACGCCCAGCGCGATCTGTTTGGTGCGATCGAGCGCGGTGATTTCCCGAAATGGCGTGTCTGCATCCAGATCATGACCGAGGCCCAGGCCAACGCTCATTACGAGAACCCTTTCGATGTGACCAAAACCTGGTCGCAGAAGGAGTTCCCGTTGATCGAAGTCGGCGAGCTGGAATTGAACCGCAACCCGCAGAACTACTTCGCTGAAGTGGAACAGGCTGCATTCGGCCCGAGCAACATGGTTCCCGGTGTCGGCCTGTCGCCAGACCGCATGCTGCAAGGTCGTGTGTTCGCGTACGCCGATGCCCACCGCTACCGCGTCGGTACCAACCACCAGCAACTGCCGGTGAATGCCCCGCGCAGCCCAGTCAACAGCTACCAGCGTGACGGCTCGATGGCATTCGGCAGCAACGGTGGCGCGGCGCCCAACTACGAGCCGAACAGCTACGCTGATGCACCGAAACAAGCACCTCAGTACGCTGAGCCTGCCTTGGCTTTGAGCGGTGCCGCTGATCGTTACGATCACCGTGAAGACACTGATTACTACAGCCACGCCGGTGCGCTGTTCCGCCTGATGAACGATGAGCAGAAAGCGTTGCTCACCAGCAACATCGCCGGTGCGATGGGTGGCGTTTCCAGCGATGTGGTCCAGCGTCAACTGCAGCACTTCTACAAGGCAGATCCTGCTTATGGAGAAGCAATCGCAAAGGCACTGGGTGTATCGCTTAACTAACTCTAAACGATAAGCAGAACCGCCCTCATTTGGGCGGTTTTTGCGTTATTTCAGCTACTTTTCTCCGGAAATCTTCACTTTTCTGCCGTTGGTCCCGTGACCTTCGAGTCATCATGGTTCAAACTACAGACTTTCAAGCAGGGAGATGTAGGGCGATGCAAGGTCACCCCGACGTAATCGATTACCTCAACACGTTGCTGACGGGCGAACTGGCTGCTCGTGACCAATATTTCATCCACTCGCGTATGTACGAAGACTGGGGCTTTACCGAGCTCTACGAGCGTATCAATCACGAGATGGAAGAAGAGGCACAGCACGCCGACGCATTGATGCGCCGTATCCTCATGCTCGAAGGCACGCCGCGTATGCGTCCCGACGATCTGGATGTGGGTACCACGGTGCCTGACATGCTCGCTGCCGACCTGCGCCTCGAGTACAAGGTCCGTGCCGCGCTTTGCAAAGGCATCGAGCTCTGCGAGCAGCACAACGACTATGTTACCCGCGAAATTCTGCGGGTGCAGTTGAATGACACCGAAGAAGATCACACCTACTGGCTTGAAAAGCAGTTGGGCCTGATCAAGCTGATCGGCCTGGAGAATTACCTGCAATCGCAGTTCTGATTCCCGGCTGCAAAAAAGCCCCTGTCACCGCAACGTGACAGGGGCTTTTCATTGGGCTCGATAAAGTCAGGCCCGGTCGCGTTCCAGCAACGGTTTCAGGTAGTAACCGGTGTGCGACTGAGGCATCTCGGAGACCTGCTCTGGCGTGCCGACGGCGATGATCTGGCCACCCTTGGAACCACCTTCCGGCCCCAGGTCGACCAGCCAATCCGCGGTCTTGATCACGTCAAGGTTATGCTCGATCACCACCACGGTGTTGCCGTGGTCGCGCAAGCGGTGCAGCACGTCCAGCAGTTGCTGGATATCCGCGAAGTGCAGGCCGGTGGTCGGCTCATCGAGGATATACAGGGTCTTGCCGGTATCGCGTTTGGACAGCTCGCGAGACAGTTTTACCCGCTGCGCCTCACCCCCCGAGAGCGTGGTCGCCGATTGTCCCAGCTTGATGTACGACAAGCCCACGTCCATCAGCGTCTGCAGCTTGCGCGCCAACGCCGGGACCGCGTCGAAGAACACCCGCGCTTCCTCGATGGTCATCTCCAGGGTTTCGTGGATGCTCTTGCCCTTGTATTTGATCTCCAGGGTCTCGCGGTTGTAGCGCTTGCTCTTGCACACATCGCACGGCACGTAGATGTCAGGGAGGAAGTGCATCTCCACCTTGATCAGGCCATCGCCCTGGCACGCTTCGCAGCGACCGCCCTTGACGTTGAACGAGAACCGGCCCGGCCCGTAACCCCGTGAGCGGGATTCCGGAACGCCAGCAAACAGCTCACGAATCGGCGTGAACAACCCGGTGTAGGTCGCCGGGTTGGAACGCGGTGTACGGCCAATCGGGCTCTGGTCGATATCGACCACCTTGTCCAGGTGTTCCAGGCCCTTGATGCTGTCGTGGGCAGCGGCTTCCAGGGTGGTCGCGCCGTTCAGGGCGGTGGCACTCAGGGGAAACAGCGTATTGTTGATCAGTGTCGATTTGCCCGAGCCGGAAACACCGGTCACGCAGGTCAGCAGGCCAAGTGGGATTTCCAGGTCGACATTGCGCAAGTTGTTGCCACGCGCGCCCTTGAGGTGCAGCGCCAGCTTCTTGTTGCGTGGTGTACGTTTGGCCGGTACTTCGATCTTCACGCGGCCGGACAGGTATTTGCCGGTCAGCGAATCCGGATGGGCCATGACTTCGGCAGGCGTGCCCTCGGCGACAATATGCCCGCCATGCACACCCGCGCCCGGGCCGATGTCGACCACGTAGTCTGCCAGGCGAATCGCGTCTTCATCATGCTCGACCACAATCACCGTGTTGCCGATATCCCGCAGGTGTTTCAACGTACCCAGCAGGCGATCGTTGTCGCGCTGGTGCAGGCCAATCGATGGTTCATCGAGGATGTACAGCACGCCCACCAGGCCGGCGCCAATCTGGCTGGCCAGGCGGATGCGCTGTGCTTCACCGCCGGACAAGGTATCGGCACTGCGATCCAGCGACAGGTAATCCAGGCCAACGTTGACCAGGAACTGCAGCCGCTCGCGAATCTCCTTGAGTATCTTGTCTGCGATTTCCCCACGGCGGCCGGTCAGCTTGAGTACGCCAAAGTACTCACAGGCATCCCCGATCGGCAGGTTGGTCACCGCCGGCAATGTCTTCTCGCCCACCCACACATGCCGCGCCTCACGACGCAGGCGAGTGCCGCGGCAATCCGGGCAAGGTTGTGTGCTGAGGAATTTCGCCAACTCTTCGCGCACGCTGGCCGACTCGGTCTCGCGGTAGCGACGTTCGAGGTTGGGCACGATGCCTTCGAACGGGTGAGAGCGCTTGACGATATCGCCACGGTCATTCAGGTACTTGAAGTCGACGTTCTGCGACCCGCTGCCATTGAGGATGACTTTCTGCTGGTCCGCCGGCAGTTGGTTGAACGGCACTTCCAGGCTGAATTTATAGTGCGACGCCAATGACCCCAGCATCTGGAAGTAATAGACGTTGCGCCTGTCCCAGCCACGAATCGCGCCCTCCGCCAGCGTCAGGTCACCGTTGACCAGGCGCTTGATATCGAAGAACTGCTTCACCCCCAGGCCATCACAGGTCGGGCAGGCGCCGGCAGGGTTGTTGAAGGAAAACAGCTTGGGTTCCAGCTCGCTGATGGCATGGCCGCAGATCGGGCAGGCAAAGCGCGCGGAGAAGATGATCTCTTCACCTGGCTCGTCATCCATCGGCGCCACCAGGGCAATGCCGTCGGCCAGCTTCAACGCGGTTTCGAAGGATTCCGCCAGGCGCTGCTGCAGGTCGGCGCGCACTTTGAAACGGTCGACGACCACATCAATGGAGTGCTTCTTCTGCTTGTCGAGCTTCGGCGCTTCGTCCAGCTCATACAGCTTACCGTTGATCCGCGCACGCACAAACCCTTGGGCGCGCAGCTCTTCGAAGACGGAAAGGTGTTCACCCTTGCGCTCACGGATCACCGGTGCCAGCAGCATCAGCTTGGCGCCTTCCGGTTGGGCCAGCACCAGGTCGACCATCTGGCTGACGGTCTGGGCTTCCAGGGGAATGTCGTGGTCCGGGCAACGCGGAATACCTACCCGTGCGTACAGCAGGCGCAGGTAGTCGTAGATTTCGGTAATGGTGCCCACGGTGGAGCGTGGGTTATGGGAGGTCGACTTCTGCTCGATGGAAATCGCCGGCGACAGGCCTTCAATGGTGTCGACATCGGGCTTTTCCATCATCGACAGGAACTGGCGGGCATAGGCCGACAGCGATTCCACATAGCGACGCTGGCCCTCGGCATACAGCGTGTCGAACGCCAGCGACGATTTGCCGGACCCGGACAAGCCGGTGATGACGATCAGTTTGTCCCGGGGCAGGGTCAGGTCGATGTTCTTCAGGTTGTGGGTTCTAGCCCCACGAATCAGGATCTTGTCCAAGATGGCCTCGCACGGCGGGCGTAAATAATGCCGGAGTATACGGCTAAAGACTGGATGAATATACACTGTCAAAAGGCCGTGTGCAGCCTTAGATGAAAGCTGCGCGGCAAAGCGCCGCATATACCCTCTCAATCGATGGGACTGGTAGAATCGCCGCCGGTTCACACGAGGTTTTTCCATGCACGATCCCCACAGCGAACGCATGAGTAGCGGCGAGACCCGAGCAGCAAGCGGTCTGGCCCTGGTGTTCGCCTTCCGTATGCTGGGCATGTTTATGGTGTTGCCGGTGCTGGCGACCTATGGAATGGATCTCGCAGGTGCGACCCCCGCATTGATCGGCCTGGCGATTGGCGCCTATGGCCTGACCCAGGCTATTTTCCAGATTCCGTTCGGGATCATTTCCGACCGTATCGGCCGTCGCCCGGTGATCTACCTGGGGCTGGTCGTGTTCGCCCTCGGCAGTGTGCTCGCGGCGCAGTCCGATTCGATCTGGGGCGTGATCGCCGGACGCATCCTGCAGGGAGCCGGTGCGATTTCCGCCGCGGTCATGGCGTTGTTGTCCGACCTGACCCGCGAACAACACCGTACCAAGGCCATGGCCATGATCGGCATGACTATCGGCCTGTCGTTTGCCGTGGCCATGGTGGTCGGCCCCTTGCTGACCCGCGCGTTCGGCCTGCACGGGCTGTTCCTGGCCACCGGCGGCATGGCGCTGTTCGGTATCGTGATCGTGGCCTTTATGGTGCCGCGTTCTACCGGCACGTTGCAGCACCGCGAGTCCGGCGTCGCCCGCCAGGCATTGCTGCCGACGCTCAAGCACCCGGACCTGCTGCGCCTGGATTTAGGTATCTTCGTGTTGCACGCAATGCTGATGTGCAGCTTCGTCGCCTTGCCCCTGGCCCTGGTGGAAAAAGCCGGCCTGCCCAAGGAGCAGCACTGGTGGGTGTACCTCACCGCGCTGCTGATTTCGTTCTTCGCCATGATCCCGTTCATCATCTATGGCGAGAAAAAACGCAAAATGAAACGAATCCTGCTCGGCGCCGTCGCGACGCTGATGCTCACTGAGCTATTCTTCTGGCAGTTCGGCGACAGCCTGCGGGCGCTGGTAATCGGCACGGTGGTGTTCTTCACCGCGTTCAACCTGCTGGAGGCTTCGTTGCCTTCGCTGATCAGCAAAGTTTCACCGGCCGGCGGCAAAGGAACGGCGATGGGGGTGTATTCCACCAGCCAGTTCCTGGGTTCTGCACTGGGCGGCATCATGGGTGGCTGGATGTTCCAGCATGGCGGTTTGTCGGTTGTCTTCCTGGGATGCGCCGGGCTGGCTGCACTTTGGCTAGCCTTTGCTGTTACCATGCGCGAACCTCCATACGTCACAAGCCTGCGCCTGCCGTTGTCGCCCGAAGCCATTCGTGAAGCTGGCCTGGTCGAGCGCCTTAAGGCCGTTGTTGGAGTAACAGATGCAGTCGTGGTCGCGGAAGAGGCGGCCATTTACATCAAATTGGACACCGAATTATTGGATCGCGCGACGCTCGAGCAACTGGTCAACCCAGTGCCGACAGCGCGCCCAGCCTAGGAGAACGTTATGGCCCGTGGGGTTAACAAAGTCATATTGGTCGGTACATGCGGCCAGGATCCCGAAGTTCGCTACTTGCCTAACGGTAACGCCGTGACCAACCTGAGTCTGGCGACCAGCGAACAGTGGACCGACAAGCAGACCGGCCAGAAGGTCGAGAAAACCGAATGGCACCGTGTGTCGATGTTCGGCAAGGTCGCAGAGATCGCCGGTGAGTACCTGCGCAAAGGTTCGCAGGTCTACATCGAAGGCAAACTGCAGACCCGCGAGTGGGAAAAAGACGGCATCAAGCGCTACACCACTGAAATCGTGGTCGACATGCAAGGCACCATGCAACTGCTGGGCGGCCGTCCACAGGGCGACCAACAGGGTCAGGGCGGCATGTCCAACTCGGCACCGCGTCCACAGCAGTCCCGTCCGCAGCCAAGCCAGCAGCCACAGCGTGAGTCGCGCCCAGCGCCACAACAGGCCGCGCCGCAGCCAGCTCCGGATTTCGACAGCTTTGATGACGATATCCCGTTCTAAGGTCCACGACCCTGAACGAACAAAACCCCCGATGGCTCATGCCACGGGGGTTTTTTATTGCCGGTGATCAAGCGTCGGTCGAGGCTGCCGTGACAACCATTGCCCGGAAACGCTGCAACACCGCCGAGCCATCCCCAATCCGCGTCGCCAAATGCAACGGCGCCACCAGGCTCCGGCACTCCGTCAGTTCCCGATAAACAATCCCGTCGCCGCGCAACCGCTGCATCGACGCCGGCACGATGGACACCCCAAGTCCCGCTGCCACCAGGCTCAATGTCGCGGTCATGCGTGGGGCTTCCTGTACCACCTGCGGGCTGAACCCCGCCTCGCGGCAGGCCACCAGAATCGCGTCATACAACCCCAGGCCCACGCGACGGCGATACAGCACGAAGGACTCGGTCGCCAATGCCGCCAAGGGCAGGGGTGATGCTGAATCGATTGCCAACGGGTGATCCGTCGGCAGCGCCAGCAACATGGGCTCCACCAGGATCGGTTCGTCCTGCAGCGATTGCGTTCCGCTGAGTGGCGAGCGGATAAACGCCGCGTCGAGTTTCTCGTGCAGCAACGCGTCCAGCAGTTCGCCGGTACCGGCTTCCTCCAGCACCACGGTGACGCCGACAAAGGTTTCGCGAAACCGCCGCAGCACACTCGGTACGAAGGGATGCAGCGCCGCCGAACTGGTGAAACCGATCGCCAGGCGCCCGCGCTCACCGCGTGCCGCGCGGCGAACCACCTCTGCAATCCCTTCGGCTTGGGCAAGAATGTCCCGCGCTTCGTCCAGTAAGGCGAGCCCGGCGGTAGTGGGGCGCACGCCACGGGGCAGACGCTCCATCAATACCACACCCAACTCGGCCTCCAGGCTTTGCAGCATGCGTGTCAACGGTGGTTGCTGCATGCCCAGGCGTTCGGCGGCACGGGTGATATAGCCTTCCTCGGCAATGGCCACGAAGGCCTTGAGTTGGCGAAGTTCCAGCATATGAATACTTTTCAGGTATGGGAGGGCTCCAATCCTGGCATTTGTTCTCATGGCTCACAAGAATTAGGCTGTAGCCAACCTCAAAAAGAAGGAAAGCCGTGATGACCTGGTCAGCCAAGCAGTACACGATGTTCGAACAGCAACGCACCCGTCCCGTCCGTGACCTGGTCGCGGCTATCCCGAATACTGAGGTGCGTACTGCCGTCGACCTGGGCTGCGGCCCCGGTAACTCCACCGAAGTCCTGGCCGAACGCTTCCCGCAGGCGCACGTGACTGGCATGGACAGCTCCGATGACATGCTGGTCGACGCCCGCAAGCGGCTGCCGGCGCTGAATTTTGAACTGGCGGATATCGCTGCGTGGAACCCGACGCAAGCCTTCGATGTGATCCTGGCCAATGCGTCGCTGCAGTGGCTGCCCGACCACGCAGCGCTGTACCCGCACCTGGTCCGCCAACTGACACCGGGCGGTACGCTGGCGGTGCAAACGCCGGACAACCTCGACGAGCCCGCCCACCGGCTTGCCCGCGAAGTCGCGGCGGACGGCCCATGGTCCGCCAGGATCGGCGCGGTCAAACACAATGAGCGCCACACCGCGAGTTACTACTACGAGCTGCTGAGTCAGCACTGCAGCACTGTCGATGTGTGGCGCACCATGTATTTGCATCCGCTGGCAGATCACGCGGCGGTGGTGGAGTGGTTCAAGGCTTCGGCGCTGAGGCCATTCCTCGCGCCTTTGAATGACGGCGAAAAAGCTGCCTTCCTACGGGAATACCAGGCGCGGATCAGCCAGGCTTATCCCGCGCTGGCCGATGGCACCGTGCTGTT
The DNA here is from genome assembly GCF_000612585.1 of Pseudomonas sp. CHM02. Lineage (GTDB taxonomy): Bacteria > Pseudomonadota > Gammaproteobacteria > Pseudomonadales > Pseudomonadaceae > Aquipseudomonas. The sequence continues at coordinate 61,179 of NZ_JFCA01000028.1, read as the reverse complement.
GCCCTTTCCGCGCCTGTTCATCATTGCCACTGCGTAAGCCGTGATGATGCTATCGCTGGCAAGCCGGCGCCTACACGGGGGCGAGGAATTCATCGGTCGACACTACGGTTGCGTAGCCGAACGCCAGTGATGCCATATAAGCGTCATGCACCTGCGCCGCCGGGATCACCTTGCCCTTGAATTCCAGATCCCGGGTGGCGCACGCGTCATGGATCAGCGTGACCTTGTAGCCCAGGTCCGCCGACGCCCGCACCACCGCGTCGATGCACATGTGGCTCATGCTGCCGACCACCACCAGGTCCGTGATGCTGCGTTGTTCCAGCAGGGCGCGCAGGTTGGTCTCGCGGAACGCATTCACGAAGTGCTTGAGCACCACCGGCTCGTTGCCCTCGTTCAGCACTTTGCTATGCAGGTGCGCGCCCTCGGAGCCCGGTGTGAAGAACGGCGCATCCTCTGAGGTGAACTCATGGCGCACGTGAATCACCGCATCGCCCGCCTGGCGAAACGCCTGCAGCACCTGCGCGGCCTTGTCTGCCGCGGCGTCCACACCGTCAAGTGGCCACTTGCCCTGGGGGAAGTAGTCGTTCTGGATATCGATTAGGATGAGCGCTTGCTTGGCCATGTGTATTGCCTCGTGATGGGTTGATGGGGCCAGTATCTTAGCTGGCGCCTGCACCTGGGATTGGCTGCACCGACAATAACAGGGGGAAAACTGACAATGGTCGTTGTCGAGTTGGGCGTGTTGATCTACCAAGGTGCGCAGTTGGCGGCCGTGCATGGCTTGACCGACCTGTTCGGCGTGGCCAACCGCATCGCCGCCGAGCATCGATCCGCGCAGTTGCCGCTGCTGCGGGTCAGCCATTGGCAGGTGGATACCCGCGGCAAACCGGAGCGCGTATTCAGCAGTCATCCCGGCCCCGATCAGCCGATGATGGCCGTGCTGGTGCCGCCGTCGATTGGTGAGTTCACCGAAGACCAGGCGCCCCCTGCGCTGCTGGAATGGCTTCGCCAGCAACACGCAGCCGGTACGGTGCTGGGCGGCGTGTGTATTGGCTCGATCATGTTGGCGCGCAGCGGGTTGCTGGATGGCCGCAGCGCTACCACCCACTGGTCGTCCGCCAAATCCTTCGCCGCTCGCTACCCGGCCGTACGCCTGGAGGCGGATAAACCGATCGTCGATGACGGTGACCTGATCACCACCGCCGGCTTGATGGCCTGGTCTGAACTCGGCTTGCGCTTGGTGGACCGGCTGATGGGGCCAAGCATCGCGGCAGACACGGCGCGTTTCCTGGTGATCGAACACAGTGACAGCGCCAGCCAGTGCGGCAGCAACTTCGCGCCCATTCTCGGCCACGGTGACGCGGCCATCCTCAAGGTTCAGCACTGGCTGCAGGCCAGCGGCGCGGTGGATGTTTCCGTGGCGGCGATGGCCCAGGAGGCCGGCCTGGAGGAGCGTACGTTCCTGCGGCGTTTTCGCAGCGCCACCGGCTTGAAACCCACTGAATACTGCCAGCACCTGCGCGTGGGCAAGGCGCGGCAGATGCTCGAGTTCACCAACGGCACCATCGACCATATTGCCTGGACCGTGGGTTACCAGGACCCCAGCGCCTTCCGTGCCACCTTCAAGAAAATCACCGGCCTGACGCCCAGCGATTACCGCAGCCGTTTTGGCGTCTGAATCGTGCAGAACGCCGCGACGCCAACGGCATGTCGTGCAGAATGGGGCAGGCCAACTGCCATCGGTTTTTCGGCAACTGCTTGATTTAACAACCCTGCGTCCCGAAAGCGCCTTGGCCTGATCCCTGCAACCTTGCTTGCACACACATGGCGGTAAGGCCAAGGGGGACGCATGACCCCGACTCAACGCAAGAAGCTGGTCGTCGCTCACTCGTTGCGTGAGGGCGCGCCGCTGCATGAGATCGAAACCAATCGCGCCCTGGCGCGTTGGCTGGCGCAGATTCTTGGGCTCACATTCGGTGGCAGCTACGACCCCGACCTGCATGCAGGGCGCGCGCTGTACCTGCTGCCCACGCAAACCCTGGTCGGCCCGGACCAGGCGCGGGCGCTCAATATCAACGGCCTGGAGGACCTGTGGGGCGGGTACGTGGACCACGACTTTATCTGCACCAAAGCCATCAGCCACGGTTTGCTCGGACCTGAGGCCAAAGCGCCGGAAGGTTGGTCGGCATTGTTCTGCGAGCGTGTGCGAGACGTCGTGCTGGATGGCCTGAGCGTCTTCGCCCTGGAGGACGCACGGCCCGCCGCCACGCGCTTGCTCTACAGCGGGCCCGTCCGCTTGAAACCCGTGCACGCCTGCGCGGGCCGTGGGCAGGAAGTTATCCACAGCCTCGACGAACTCGACGCCGTGCTGGCGCGACCTGACGCCGCGAACGTGTTCAACCAAGGCGTGGTGCTGGAGCAAGACCTGCGCGACGTGGTCACCCACAGCGTCGGCCAGAGCTTTATCGGCGAATACGTGTTCAGTTACTGCGGTGAGCAATACCTGACGAAAGATGGGCAGGGTGAAGACGTCTACGGCGGCTCCAACCTGCTGGTGGTGCCGGGTGACTACGACGACTTGTTAACGCTCGACCTGGCCGACGATGTGCGCGAAGCCATCCAGCAAGCCCAGGTTTTCGACCATGCCGCCGATGAGGCTTACCCCGGCTTTTACGCCTCGCGGCGCAACTACGACATCGCCCAGGGCCTGGACAGCGACGGCCAGCGGCGCAGTGGCGTGCTTGAACAATCCTGGCGCATGGGCGGGGCGAGCAGTGCGGAAGTCGCGGCGCTGCAGAGTTTTATCAATAACCCCGGCTTGCGCGCGATCCATGTGTCCTCGGTGGAAACCTACGTGGACCAACCATTGCCGGCCGATGCCATCGAGGTGTATCGCGGCCCGGCGGAACACAGCGAGTTTCTTCTCAAGTACGTGACGGTTAAATCTTATGACGGCTAGAAGCGAAAGCATTGCGATCGATATCGACGACGAACAGATGAGCGGCACTTTCCTGAGCCCCAAATCCAAAGTGCCGGGCGTGTTGTTTGTGCACGGCTGGGGCGGTAGCCAGGAGCGCGACCTTGAACGCGCCAAAGGCATCGCCGGCCTTGGGTGCGTGTGCCTGACCTTCGACCTGCGCGGCCACGCCGGTACCGGCATTCCGTTGTCCCGCGTCACCCGTGAGGACAACCTGCGCGACCTCCTGGCGGCCTACGACCGGCTACTGTCCCACCCAGCCATCGACACTTCGGCGGTCGCCGTGGTGGGTACCAGCTACGGCGGTTACCTGGCGGCCATCCTCACTTCACTGCGCCCGGTGCGCTGGCTGGCGCTGCGCGTGCCGGCGCTGTACCGCGACCAGGAATGGCTCAAGCCCAAGCGCGATCTGGATAAAGCGGACTTGATGGATTATCGCAGCACGCTGGTCCACGCCGAAACCAACCGCGCCTTGCACGCGTGTTCGGCGTTTACCGGGGATGTGCTGATCGTCGAATCGGAAACCGATGATCATGTGCCCCACGCCACGATCATGAGTTACCGCGCGGCGTGCCAGCAGACGCACTCGCTGACCCATCGCATCATCGACGGTGCCGACCATTCCCTCAGCGATCCGGTGTCACAGCAGGCTTACACCTCAATCCTGGTGGATTGGATCACCGAGATGGTGGTGGGTGAGCGGTTGAGCATCATTCAATCTCAATAGGTGGGTGTGCTTTAGATTGTTATCGCCGGCAAGCTGGCTCCTATAGGGGCGCATTCCAACTGTAGGCGCTGGCTTGCCAACGATAGCGATCAAGCCGGTGTCTTCTTCACCCGCAACGCCTTGGCCTTGGCCTCCACACCGAGGTACATCACCAGCGCAATCAGCAACGGCACAATAAAATAGATGGCCCGATACGCAATCAACCCGGCCAGCAAACTGCCCCGCGACGCCTCATGCTGCAGCAGTGCGATAAACACCGCCTCCAGCACGCCCAGCCCGGCCGGAATATGGGTGAGCACCCCGGCAATCGCGCTGATCAGCAACACGCCCAGCACCAGCGGATAGTCCAGCTTGGCCGGCAGCAGGGTGAAGATCACCGCCGCCATCAGCGACCAGTTCAACGCGCCCAGCAGCAACTGCAGACATGCCATGCGCACCGACGGCAGGTTGATTTCCATGCCGCGAATGGTCCACGCACGCTTTTTCGAAAACTGGCAGGCCACCAGATAACCCAGGCTGGCCAGTACCAACAACGCGCCGATGCCCTGCAATGCCGTGGTGCTGACTTTCCAGCCCGGCGGCATGGTGACCAGGCCGCTGCTGAAAATCACCCCGGCGATCGCCATGTAGCCAAACCAGTTGGTGGCCAGGCTCAGGCCGAGGATCTTGGCGATATTGCTGGTGCTCACGCCCAGCCGCGAATACAGCCGATAACGCATGGCGATACCGCCGACCCACGCGCTCAGGTTGAGGTTGAATGCATAACTGATGATGCCCACCGGCAGGATCTGCTTCCACACCAGGTTCTGGCGAATGTAGGTGCGGCCGATCAGGTCGAAGCTGGCGTAGACGAGGAAGCTGCACAACGTCAGCGCGCTGGCGATCACCAAGGTGCGCACCTTGAAGTCGCCCAGGGTCTGCACCACTTCGCTCCAGTCGATGCGCCGCGCGAGTAGCGTGAACAGGACGATCAGCACCAGGAAGAACGCAATGGTCAGCGGTTTCTTCCAGCGCTTGAACCGCGAGGCTTTGGTTTCAGGCGTCATGGTGCTGGGCCTCAAACGGTTTGAGTCGCGGTTTGTGCGCCGGCAACCAGCCCGTCAGCGCCGGGAAGTGGCGCATCACATGGAACACCAGGAAACCCACGGTCAAGCGCCAGAGCCACAGGCGTGGCTTGCGGTTCTCGGGCATGGTCTGGCAATGGTTCTTTGCCAGGGTTTCCAGGCGTTCATACAGCTGTTGATTGAACGCACGGTCGCGAATCAACACGTTGGCTTCCAGGTTCAACGCCAGGCTCAACGGGTCCAGGTTGCTCGACCCCACGGTGCTCCAGTCATCATCCACCAGCGCCACCTTGCCGTGCAGCGGGCGCTGGCAATACTCGTGGATCACCACGCCATCCTTGAGCAGGTAGTCGTAGAGCATGCGCGCCGCCAGCTTGGCCAGCAGCACGTCGGGTTGGCCCTGCATGATCAACTGCACCTGCACGCCACGGCGCGCGGCGTTGCGGATTTCCCGCAGCAGGCGGTAGCCGGGGAAGAAGTAGGCATTGGCGATCACCACGCGTTTTTGCGCCTTGCTCAGCGCGTGGATGTAGGCTTCTTCGATGTCATCACGGTGCTGCACGTTGTCGCGGTAAATCAGGCGCACCTGGCCATCGCCGTTGTCGGCAGACCACAGCGATGGCCGTTGCTGGCGCCGCCGCCAGCCACGTCGCGTGCGTACCTGGCGGCCACTTTGTGCGAGGGCGAAATGATGCAGGTCCGCCACCGCCGGGCCAATCACCTGCACCGCGTAATCCTGCTTGGCTTCGGGACCGTAGTCTCCCAGGTGGTCGGCGGAAAAATTGATCCCGCCGATGAACGCCACTTCGGCGTCCACCACCACAATCTTGCGGTGCAAGCGGCGAAACCAATTGGTGCGAATGCCCAGTGTCTTGGCGGCCGGGTCGAACATCTGCACCGCCACCCCAGCCTCGGCCAACTCGCCGAGAAACGCCGGGCTCAGCTCGCCGCAACCAAAGCCATCCAGGCTCACCACTACCTTCACGCCGCGCTGCGCCGCCTCGATCAAAATGCCCTGCAGCTCATGGCCCACTTTGTCTTCGAAGAGGATGAACGTCTCCAGCAGGATCTCCCGACGGGCTTCGCGCAACGCGTCGAAGACCTTGGGGAAGTAGGCCTCGCCGTTCTCCAGCAACTCGACCTGGTTGCCGCTCTGCCAGCCGTAATCGAGGTCGCGGGCCTTGGCTTCGTCGGGCGGCTGATCGGTGGAAATATGCTCAATGGCGACGTTCATAGTTCGATCTCCACCGACAGCGGCACGTGGTCGGACAGATGGGACCAGGGCCGTGTCGTCAGCACCCGAGGTTCATGCACTTTCAGATTACGCACGTAGATCCGGTCCAGCGGCAGCAACGGCAGGCGCGCTGGAAAGGTGCGCGCGGGTTTGCCCTGCGTTTGGACGAACACTTCCTTCAGGCCGCTCTGGCTCAGGTCGGCCTTCTGTCGCCAGTCATTGAAATCGCCAGCGACAATCAGCGGCGCATCGGCCGGGATCTCGCTGATGCGCTGCTCGATCAGGCGCAATTGCTGTTGGCGATGCACCTCGCGCAAGCCCAGGTGAATACAGATCGCGTGCACCTCCTGGCCGGTGCCCGGCAGGCGCAGCACGCAATGCAGCAGGCCACGGCTTTCATGGCCACTTTGGGAAATATCAAGGTTGTCGTAGCGCACGATCTGGAATTTCGACAGCAGTGCATTGCCGTGGTCGCCGTGGGGGTAGACCGCATTGCGCCCGTAGGCGAACTGGGGCCAGATGCTGTCGGCGAGGAACTCGTATTGCGGCATGTTCGGCCAGTCGCTGAAGCGCTGGGGATGGCGCTCGTGAGTGCCGTGGATTTCCTGCAGGAACACCATGTCGGCGCCCACACTGCGCACTGCTTCACGCAACTCGGGCAGGATGAAGCGTCGATTCAGGGCGGTGAAACCCTTGTGGATATTGACCGTCAGCACCGTGAAGCGAGTGATGGCGACGCTGGGGGTGATGGGCACCCAGTCGGGGATCGCAGCCATGATTGCTCCTGTGAAAGAAGTGGGGGCCAGGCCCCCGTTTATGGCTGACTACGATTTTTGACCGAAAGTTTCCAGCTTCCTACAGACGGCATAAACCAACTGTGGGAGCGGGCTTGCCCGCGATTACGGCGTGTCAGTCGCTGAATGATTGACTGACCCACCGCATTCGCGGGCAAGCCCGCTCCCACACTGGTTCGATGGTGTGATCGAGTCAGTGCCCGGCCACGACCCGGCTCGACGACTCGGCATACACCGGCCCCAGCCGGTCAAGTCGGCCACTCCAGGCGGTCAGTGCCAATGCCACCAGCACCACCAGTCCACCGATCCACGCCGTATGGATCAACCCCATATGCGCGACGATCAAGCCACCGCCCCAGGCGCCACCGGCGATCCCCAGGTTGAACGCGGCGATATTCAGCCCAGAGGCCACATCCACCGCCTGCGGCGTGTGATGCTCGGCCTGACGCACCACATACACCTGCAGGCCCGGCACGTTGCCGAAGGCGACCGCACCCCACACCAGCACGGTGGCCAGGGCCAGCCATGGGTTGCCAGCGGTGAAGGTCAGCACGAACAACACGGCGGCGAGCAGGGCGAAGATGATTTTCAGCGCGCTGATCGGGCCGCGTTTGTCGGCCAGCTTGCCGCCCCAGATGTTCCCGGCCGCGACCGACACGCCGTACACCAGCAGCACCAGGCTCACGGTGCTGGCGCTGAAGCCGGAGATGTCTTGAAGGATCGGCGCCAGGAAGGTGAACGCGATAAACGAGCCGCCGTAGCCGATGGCCGTCATGGCGTATACCAGCAGCAAGCGCGGTTGTTTGAGCACTTGCAGTTGTTGCAGCAAGGACGCGGGTTTGCTGTGGGCGATGTTGTTCGGTACGTAGATCAGGCTGCCGATAAACGCGATCACACCCAGCGCCGAAACGGCGAGGAAGGTTTCACGCCAGCCGAAGTGCTGGCCGATAAACGTACCCAGTGGCACGCCGGTGACCAACGCCACGGTGAGGCCGGTGAACATGATCGCAATCGCACTGGCGGCTTTTTCCTTGGGCACCAGGCTGGTGGCGATGGTCGAGCCAATCGAGAAAAACACCCCGTGGGCCAGGCCGGTCACGATCCGCGCCAGCACCAGGGATTCATAGCTCGGTGCCTTCCAGGCCAGCAAGTTGCCGAGGGTGAACAGCACCATCAGCGACAGCAGCAGGAATTTGCGCGGCACCTTGCCGGTGAGGGCAGTGAGCACCGGGGCGCCAATGGCCACGCCCAGAGCATAGAGGCTGACCAGCAGGCCGGCCGACGGCAGGTCGGCGCCAAGGTCGGCGCCAATGGTGGGAAGCAAGCCAACGATGACGAACTCGGTCGTCCCGATGGCGAAAGCGCTGAGGGTCAGCGCGAGCAAGGCAATGGGCATGGCTGCAACTCCGGTGGGTTTCAATCAGGGGCGCAGTGTCGGGTGTTGGCTGTTGCGGAAAAAGCCAGGGATTGGCATTTGATATTTGCCTGCAAGTCAAAGATGCCGCAAAAGGGGAACGATCAAGGCTCAAACCCGTCAGTTCCTTACAGACCCTTTTGAAGGAGCCCGGTGTTTTGCTGAATCCCAAGACTGCATTACTGCTCGGCGCGCTGCTGTTTTGCGGCAGCGGCGCATTGCAAGCCGCGGCCACCGCGCCTGAACCCGAAGCGCCGGCCAAGCCGGAGTTGCTGGTGGAGGGCGGCCTTCTCGGGGCAATCAGCTCCAGCATTGATGATGTGCAGGAAAAGCTCGACCTCAACCAGAACCTTTTCGACGCCTGGCGCCTGCGCGCCGACCGTGCGGCCGATGAAGTGGGGCGCCTGGTCGACCAGACCGCCGAGCGCTCGCCGTGGAGCATCGCCGGGAACTTCCTGTTGCTGTCGGGCGTGTGGATCGGCGCCTTTACTGTGCTCACATTGCTCGGGCGTTTTGTCGTACAGCGCTTGAGCCGACGCGCCTTCATCGCGCAGCGTGAGCGGTTGCAGGCGGTGCTCGGCTATGTGGTGCCCTACACGCTTCCCGCGCTGATCTGCCTGCCGCTGACCCTGTATGTCAGTCACTTTTTACCCACCTCCGTGGGCCGTGCGCTGGCGCTGTGTTTTGCCTATGCAACCAGCAGCGGCATCTTTTCCACGTCGATGCTGTTGTGCGTCATTGTCATGTTCAATGTCGGCCACAAACGCCCGGCGGTGCAGATCATTCGTGACTACTGCCCCAAGCCGCTATTCCTGATCGGTTTCCTCGCCGCCCTCAGCGACGCCCTGACCAGCCCGCAGATAGCCCGTCAGCTCGGCGGCAATATCACCAGCAGCATCGCCGTGTTTACCGGGCTGTTCGCGGCGGTGATCTTCGGCGTGCTGGTGATACGCCTGCGCCGGCCGGTGGCCCACCTGATCCGTAATCGGCCGTTGGCCCAACGTCTCAAGCACCCGGCGCTGCAGCAATCGCTGCGGGTGTTTTCCGGGCTGTGGTACTGGCCGATTCTGTTGATGGTGTTGGTCTCGGCGATCAACCTGATCGGCGCCGGCGACGATAACCAGAAGGCCCTGCGTTGCGCGCTGTTCACCACGATCCTGCTGATTGGCACGGTGTTCCTGAGCACGGTGCTGCAACACCTGTTCAAGTCCCGCAGCCAGGTCGCGATCCAGCGCAGCAGTGCCTACAAGGAACGCTTCCTCAGCCTGTTGCACGCGATCCTGCGCATCGTCATGGCCATCGCGTTTATCGAAATACTCGGGCGGATCTGGGGCGTGTCGCTGTTCGAGTTTGCCCAGCGTAATTCGGTGGGCCGGGCGATCAGCGACTCCCTCAGCAGCATCGGCCTGATCCTGCTGATGACCTGGCTGTTCTGGGTGGTGCTCGACACGGCCATCCAGGAAGCATTGAAACCACCGGTCAATAAACGCTCCAGCCGTCAGCCCAGCACGCGGGTCAAGACCATCCTGCCGCTGTTGCGCAATGCGGTGAAAATCATCCTGGTGGTGATCTGCGCGATCACTACCATGGCCAACCTCGGAATCAACGTCGCGCCGCTGCTGGCGGGTGCCGGGGTGGTCGGCCTGGCCATCGGTTTCGGTTCACAGCAACTGGTGCAGGACGTGATCACCGGCCTGTTCATCATCATCGAAGACACCCTGTCCATCGGCGACTGGGTGGTGCTCGACTCCGGCCACGCCGGTACCGTCGAAGGCCTGACCATCCGAACCCTGCGCCTGCGCGATGGCAAGGGCTTTGTGCATTCGGTGCCGTTCGGGCAGATCAAGGCGGTCACCAACCAGTCGCGGCAATTCGCCTATGCGTTCTTCTCGGTGCAATTCACCTACGACACGGATGTGGACAAGGCGGTGGAGCTGATCCGCGAGGCGGGGCAATCGATCCGTGATGACGTGTTCCTCAAGTACAACCTGCAAGGGCCGCTTGAGGTGTTTGGCGTCGACAAGATGGACCTCAACGGCGTGGTACTCACCGCGCAGTTCCGCACCGTATCGGGTGGGCAGTATGCGGTGAGCCGCGCGTTCAACCAGCGCTTGAAAAAGCTTGTGGATAACTGTGGTGAGGTGCACTTCGCGCAGACTTATCCACAGCAGGTGCTGTTGCCCAAGCGCACGCCGCAGGTGGATGAACCGGATGAGGAGTTGCCGGCGTCGGTGGTGTTGACGGAGCAGCCCAGGCCTCAATAAGTGATGTTGACGGTTGAGGCCTCATCGCAGGCAAGCCAGCTCCCACACTTGGAATGCACTCCCATGTGTGAGCCGGGCTTGCCCGCGATGAGGGCAGCAGGGTCAATACAGGCTCAATGCCTGATCAATTTTTCCTGAACCGCCTGCTGATCCACCTCCAGCAACACCTGTTGCTTGCCCGCCACCATCACCGCTGCCGGCAACCCATCCCGGTACACAACTCGATTGCCACTCACTGCCGGCACCTTGCTGCCTGGCAACAGCGTGCCCACCAGGTTCAACGGGTCCGCGCCACATACTGCAATCAAACTCCCATCATGGGGCCGACGCCGCACTTCACGCAGCAATGGAATCGCCTCCGGCAACGCAAATTGCTCCCCCGCCAAGCCACTCACAAACCGCCCGCCACGGATCTCCCCGCGCGCTTCCAGGCGGTGAAAGGTGCGAAGCAGTTCGCGCCAACTCGGCAGCCATTCTGCCTCGCGCTCCAGCAGGCGCCAGAACACCACGCCATAGCGGCGCAGCAGGGTCATCGCCACATGCTCCAGGGTTTCGGCCGAGTGCGGGCCGGCGGCGGTCGACGGGCGCCGGACCAGCGCCCAGCGACCCGCATCGTCCATACCGCCCACAAACGCCCCGCGCCCACGCCGGCTACTGCGCGCTTGGCGTTTACTGGCGGGGGTGGTCAGGGCGCGCAGGCCGGCGAAGCTGTCGGCGTTCACCAACCCGGCGCCTACCAGTTCCTGCAAGGCGGTTTCCAGTTCACTGCGCAGCAAGTGGGCTTCGTGCACCAGTTCATCAAAAAATAGCGCGCCGTGATCGCGCAGGGCCTGGTGCACCTTCTGCGCCTTGGGCGACAGCGTGGTGGCGTCGGTGAGTTCGGTCAGTCCGCTCCACAGTCCCACCTGGCTGCGTGGCAGTAACACCACCGGTGTGCTGCGCAACGCCAGGGCGCTGGGCTTGTTGCTCAAGCGCGTCCACACCAGTTTGCCGCTGCGGCACAGTTCGTCGAGCCAGGTGGAGGAATAGTCCTTGAGGCGTGCACTGAGTAGGTCGCTGTCCCAGGCGGACGTGGCGGCGGCATAGCCTTCGAACTGCCCGACGATCTGCGGCAACATCGCGCTGCCCTGGCCACGGGTGCCGTCGGACAGGTGCTGCCAATCGAACAGGAATCGCATGAAGTCCTGCAACGCCACCGGCTCGATTTCCCGGCGCAGGCGCTTGACCGTGTAACGATGGATGCGCGCCAGCAGGTGGCGTTCGCACCATTGCTCTTGCGTGGCGCCAGGGCTGAAAAGTCCGCGCAGCACGTAACCTTCCTGCTCCAGGCGGGCCAGTGCCTGGGTGACATCCGCGACCGGCAAGGCCAGGGGTGCGGCGATCTCGATCAGGCTCAGTGGGCCGAACCCACCGAGGCGCGCGCGCAGTAGTTCCGCTACGGCATCGTCGTAGGTCCAGGGCTCATCGAACCCGGGCAGCAACGGCAAGTTGCCGGAATAGATCGTCTGCACACAACTCAGGCGTTCGACGGCGACCCACAGGCTGGTGTGTAGGTGAGTGTGCAGTTGATAGGCGCGGCCACCCTTGGCCAGGGCCTGCAGCCACGGCGTCCATTGCGGCGCGACTTCGCTGTCGGCGATGCACGCCAGGCTCATCAACGCCTCATGCATTTCATCCGGCCCGTTGGGCGCCGGCCAGGCTTCTTCGCGCACGCCGGCGATGGCATCCACATCCAGCGCGCCGAGGTCGTCAGTGCTCTGCGGGTCGCTCCAGCGCCGGTTGAGCACGGCCTGGGTGCGACGTTCTTCCAGTGGGGCATCGTCGAGGAAGGTGTAGGGCCGCGCACTGAGAATTTCCGCGGCCATGGGCGAAGGCGCGGGCAGGTCGCGGCTGATCAGGCGTACGTCGCCGCGCTCCATGCGCCGCAGCAGGGCCAGCCAGGCGTCGCTGTCCATGGCTTCGTGCAGGCAGTCATCGAGGGTTTGCTCCACCAATGGATGCTCGGGCACTTCGCGCTCGCCAGCGAGGTTTTCCAGGCAGGCGATCTGGTCGGGGAACACACTGGCGATCAGGTCTTCGCTTTTCATGCGCTGGATCTGCGGCGCGACCTTGCGCCCGCCTGTATAGCGCGGCAACGCCAGCGCCACACCGGCATTCCAGCGCCAACGCACGCCGAACAGCGGCGCATCCAGCACGGCCTGGATCAGGATATGTTCGGCGCTGTGGCTGTTGAGGTAGCGCCACACTTCATCCAGCTCGAAACTGTGGCTGGTGGACAGCGACAGCACGATCGCATTTTCACTGGCCGCCGCCTGCAATTCGAAATTGAACGTGCGGCAGAATCGCTTGCGCAGGGCCAGGCCCCAGGCGCGGTTGACACGACTGCCGAACGGCGTGTGGATGATCAATTGCGTGCCGCCGGATGCGTCGAAGAACCGCTCCATGATCAACGTGTCCTGGGACGGCAACGCACTCAGGGCCAGGCGTGCGCGGGCCAGGTAATCGAGGATCTGCTCGGCGCTGGCGCGGTTCAGGCCGAGGGTGCCGATGAGCCAATCCTGTGCGGCGTGCAGGTCGCCCGGCGTGGCGCTGAGCAGCGCGTCCAATTGGCCCTGGAGGCGCGCTACCGCCGCTGACAGTTCGTTGCTGCGCCCCGGCGCTTCACCGAGCCAGAAGGGAATGGTCGGCGGCTGGCCATGGGCGTCCTCGACCCGCACTTTGCCGGCTTCGACCCGCAGGATTCTGTAGGACGTATTACCGAGCTGGAAGATATCCCCGGCGATGCTTTCCACCGCGAAGTCTTCGTTGACGCTGCCGATGTTCAGGCCCTGGGGTTCGAGCAACACGCTGTAGTCGGCATTGTCGGGGATGGTGCCGCCGCTGGTCACGGCGGTCAACTTGGCGCCCCGCCGGCCGCGCAGGGTGCGCGTCAGGGCGTCGCGGTGCAGGTAGGCGCTGCGGATGCCCTGGCGACCGTTGTAGCCGTCGGCGAGCATCTGCAGCAGCGCCTGGTAGTGGCGCTCATCCAGCGTGGCGTAGGGCGCGGCGCGGTGGATAAGTGCCAGCAAGGCCTGCTCGGACCATTCCTGGGCGCTGACCTCGGCGATGATCTGCTGGGCCAGTACATCCAGCGGCGCCACGGGAATGTGCAGTGTGTCGAGTTCGCCCCGGCGCACGCAGTCGAGCAGGGCGGCGCATTCGATCAGGTCGTCGCGGGTGGTGGCGAACAGGCGCCCCTTGGGCGTGCCGCCAACCTGGTGGCCGGAGCGGCCGACTCTTTGCAGAAAACCATTGATGGAGCCGGGCGAGCCAATCTGACAGACCAGATCCACATCGCCGATATCAATCCCCAACTCCAGCGACGCGGTGGCGATCAACACTTGCAGCTCGCCACCCTTGAGGCGCTGCTCGGCGTCCAGGCGCATTTCCTTGGCCAGGCTGCCGTGGTGGGCGGCCACCGCGGCCTTGCCCAAGCGCTCGCTCAAATGCCGGGCCAGGCGTTCGGCCAGGCGCCGGGTGTTGACGAACACCAGCGTGGTGCGGTGTTCGCGGGCCAGTTCGGCAAGGCGGTCGTAGACCCGCTCCCACACATCGTTGGCCATCACCGCCGAGAGCGGCACGGGCGGTACTTCGATATCCAGGTCACGCGGGCGGGCGTGGCCGATATCCACAATCGCGCACGCCCGGCCACTGCCGACCAGGAATCGCGACACCGCGTCGATGGGCTTTTGCGTGGCCGACAAGCCGATGCGCACCAGCGGCTCGGCGCACAGGCCTTGCAGGCGCTCCAGGCTCAAGGCCAGGTGGCTGCCCCGTTTGCCGGCGGCGATGGCGTGGATTTCGTCGACGATCACCGTGCGCGTGCTGGCGAGCATCTGTCGGCCGGAATCCGAACCCAGCAGCACGTAGAGCGATTCCGGGGTGGTCACCAGGACATGCGGCGGGCGCTTGCGCATCTGCGCACGGTCTTTTTGCGGGGTGTCGCCGGTGCGCACGGCGGTGCGGATGACCAGCGGCGGCAGGCCGAGGTTCTGCAAGTGCTCAGTGATCCCGGCGAGCGGGTTTTGCAGGTTGATCTGGATGTCGTTGGACAGCGCCTTGAGCGGCGACACGTAGACCACCAGGGTTTCATCCGGCAGCTCACCGCCGTTGGCCAGGCCATGGTGGACCAGGTCATCCAGTACCGCCAGGAACGCCGTGAGGGTCTTGCCGGAGCCGGTGGGCGCGGCGATCAGGGTTGACTGGCGTTGGCGGATCAGCGGCCACGCCTGGGCCTGGGCGCCCGTCACCGAAGGGAAGGTGCTGCGGAACCAGGTGCTGACGGCGGGGTGGAAGCCGTCCAGGGCCGTGTCCGTGGATTCAGGAAGGTTCATGACTTCAGTTATGCGGCCGGCTACAACAAGTTGCAACCCCGCACTTTATCCGTGACGGTTGCGCTACAAACCCGCAAAATGCAACGATTCTGACAAATACCTAATAACCATCGTTCCATACAGACCGGGCCTGCTCAATCTATGCGAATGCGCCTTATGTTACTGGGCGGCGGGAATGCCCTCGGGCAGGCGCTGATTCGCCTCGGTGCAGAGGAAGACATCGGTTTCCTCGCCCCCAAACCGCCCACAGACGGCTGGGATGCCGCGAGCCTTACGCAATTGCTCGACGACACCCGTCCCGATGCGTTGATCAATCTCGCCTACTATTTCGACTGGTTCCAGGCGGAAGGGGTCAGCGAAACCCGCCTGGCTGCCCAGGAGTTCGCCATCGAACGCCTGGCCGAACTGTGTCAACACCACAACATCACCTTGCTGCAACCGTCCAGCTACCGCGTGTTCGATGGCTCCCGTGCCACCGCCTACAGCGAAAAAGACGAGCCGGTGCCCCTGGGCCTGCGCGGCCAGGCGTTGTGGCGAATCGAACAGAGCGTGCGCGCCACCTGCCCGCAACATGTGTTGCTGAGGTTCGGCTGGCTGCTGGATGACAGCGTCGACGGCACCCTCGGGCGCTTTCTGGCGCGGGCGGAGAAATCGGATGAGTTGCTGATGGCCGACGACCGTCGCGGCAACCCGACACCGGTGGATGATGCGGCGCGGGTGATCATCTCGGTGCTCAAGCAGCTCGATTGTGCGGCGCCGCTATGGGGCACCTATCATTACGCCGGCCATGAGGCGACCACACCGTTGGCGCTGGGCCAGGCGATTCTCACCGAAGCGCGCAACTTTCACCCGCTGGCGATCGAATCCCCCACGGCCCAGGCCCACGCGGCCCGGCCGGATGCCAGTGAAGAACCGCAACACGCGGTGCTTGCCTGCAAGAAAATCCTCCACACCTTCGGCATCAAGCCACGGGCGTGGCGGGCGGGGTTGCCGGCGCTGCTGGACCGTTACTACCGCCATACCTGAAGAAACATAGAACCAAAATATGGGAGCGGGCTCGTGTGGGAGCTGGCTTGCCTGCGATAGCATCGGCTCGGTGCAACTGATACACCGAGGCGCCTGCATCGCGGGCAAGCCCGCTCCCACACAAGCCCGCTCCCACAGGGTTGTGCAGTGTTGGTTAGAACTTGTAGCCGATACCCACCATGTAGACCATCGGGTCTACGTCCACATTGACCTTGGCGCGAGTGCCTTGGCCCAGCGCATTGTTATCCACAGTCGCCTTGGTGCTGATGTCGATGTAGCGCGCCTGGGCGTTGATCATCCACTTGTCGTTGATCATGTAGTCGGCACCGATCTGTGCGGCCCAGCCCCACGAGTTTTCGGCCTTGAAGTTGCTGAAACCCGCGTCGGAGGCACGGCTGCCGACGTGTTCGTCATAGATCCAGGTGTAGTTGATGCCCGCGCCCACGTACGGCTGGAAGGCCGACTTGTTGTCCAGCGGGTAGTACACGACGCTCAGGGTCGGCGGCAGGTGTTTCAGGGTGCCGAGCTTGCCATTGGCGGCGCCGAGAGCGGTGTTCTTGATCTTCACGTCATGCTCGAACGGTGTGGCGGCCAGCAGTTCGATACCGACGTGGTTGGTCAGCATGTAGGCGAAGTTCAAGCCCAATTGGGTGTCGCTGCTCATGGTCGCCTTGCCGCCCAGGTTGGCGCCGGCCAACGGGCCCTGGTCAACCTTGACGCTGCCGCTGTCCGCCTTCGGGTTCACGGTGATTGCACCGGCACGAATCAGAATGTCGCCCGCTTCGTGAGCGTGGACGGCAGGGGCGGCGAGGGTGAGCGCGAAGAGGGACGCGCCGAGCAGAGACTTGTTCATGGGAGCTCCAAAAGGACGTTTAAAAGTTGTACGTCCAATGGTAAAGATCGTTCCGCTCGATCTTTTGACTCAGCTCAATGAAAGGTCGATCAGCGTTATTCCGGCAGTTCGTACATGTAAATCTTCTCGGCATCCATCTGGTAGCCGGCGTCGGCCAACTCGCTGGTGGACGGTTTGACCTGCATCGCGCCTTCGATCCAGTACGGCTGATACAACTCATCGAGCTTCACGCCGATTTCGCTTTTGACATGCACGATCTGGTTCGACGGTGGCGGCGGCACGTGGATGCACGCGCCGAAATACGGCACCAGCAGAAACTCGGTGGTACGGCCTTCTTCGCTGACTTCCAGCGGCACGATGTACCCCGGCAAGCGAATGTGCTGGCCGTCGAGGCTCTGCACCACCGGCGCGTTGGGCAGGTCCTGCTTGGCTGCGGGCGCCGATTCCAGGGCATCCGCCATGCTGGAGAGAGTGTGCAGTGGTTGCATATTCGGCACTTCTGGCGGGGCATCCGGCGGTATCAGCTCCGACCACGTCAGCTCTTTAGGCTCGGCTGCCCAGGTGGGCAGGGCAATCAGCAGCAACAGTGCAAACAGGACGCGACGCATCAAGACCTTCCTCATAAACGTATGGACAGGCCATCGGCCAATGATTGGCGATAGGCTCGCCAGGCCGGCACGCTGCCCATCAACAGCGCTGCTGCGAGGATACCGGCCAGCAGCGTCCATTCATATTCGCTCGGCCACGACATCGGCAGGTCCAGGCCGTAGTTGGCCTGCAGATACCCGCGCGACGCGGCGATGCACACATACAGCAAACCTACGCCGGCGATGACACCGGACAGCGCCAGGGCGAAGGCCTCGAAGATCAGCAAGGTCGCGATATGCCATGGACGCGCGCCCACCGAACGCAGGATCGCCATTTCGCGGCGGCGTTCGTTGAGGCTGGTGAGGATCGCCGTGAGCATGCCGATCAGGCCGGTGAGCACCACGAACAGCGAGATCACGAACAGCGCTTTTTCGGCGGTGCCCATCATGCTCCACAGTTCTTGCAGCGCCACGCCGGGCAGGATCGCCAGCATCGGCTCGCCACGGAATTCGTTGATCTCGCGTTGCAGGGCGAAGGTGGAAATCTTGTTGTTCAGGCCGAGCATGAAGGCGGTGATGGCTTGTGGCGTCAGGTCCATGTTGCGGGCCTGATCGGCGCTGATACGGCCTTTGCCCTGTGCCGGCACGCCGTTGTGCCAGTCGATATGGATCGCTTCCATGCCGCCGAGGCTGATATGCAGCGTGCGGTCCACGGGCGTGCCGGTGCGCTTGAGAATGCCGACCACGGTGAACGGTTTGTCATCGTGTTTCACCAGGCTGACCACCGCCACGCCATGGGCCAGTACCAGTTTGTCGCCGAGTTTGTAGTGCAACGCGTCAGCCACTTCGGCGCCCAGCACCACTTCGAACGGGTCGGTGGCAAAGGCGCGGCCGCTGGCCAGTTCGAGGTTTTGCTTGCGGCCGTATTGGTAATGCTCGAAGTAGGACTCGTTGGTGCCCATCACGCGGTAGCCGCGATGGGAGTCGCCGAGGGAAATCGGGATCGCCCATTTCACCTGGGGGCTGGCGGCGAAGTGCTCGTAGCTGTCCCAGCGGATGTTGTTGGTGGCGTTGCCGATGCGGAACACCGAGTACAGCAACAGGTTCACCGAGCCCGAGCGGGCGCCGACGATCAGGTCGGTGCCGCTGATGGTGCTGGCAAAACTGTTGCGCGCCTCGGTGCGCACGCGTTCCACCGCGAGCAACAAGCAGACTGAAAGCGCGATGGCGAAGGCGGTGAGGATCGCGGTAAAGCGGCGGTTAGCCAGGCTGGCCATGGCTAGACGGAACAGATACATCTCAAACCTCTGCGGGCGTGGCGGCGCGATTGAGTTCGGCCAGCGACAGGTTGCGGTCGAACAGCGAAGCCAGGCTCTGGTCATGGCTGACAAACAACAGGCTGGCGCCGGCTTCGCGGCATTCGGCGAACAACAGCTGAAGGAAGGCTTCGCGGGCGTCGTAGTCCAGGGCCGAGGTAGGCTCGTCAGCGATCACCAGTTCCGGTTGGCCGATCAACGCACGGGCGGCGGCGACCCGTTGCTGCTGGCCGATGGACAGCGAGTCGGCGCGACGTTCCAGCAGGTCCTTGTCCTTCAAACCCAGATGCGCCAGCAATGCAGCGGCAGCTTGATCGACACTGCCGTGGCGCTGCTTTGCGCGTTGCGCGCGCAGTTTGGAAAAGTGGCAAGGCAACTCGACGTTCTCACGCACCGACAGGAACGGCAGCAGGTTGAACTGCTGGAAGATGTAGCCGGTGTGGTCGACCCGGAAACGGTCGCGGGCACCGGCCGAAAGGTCGGTCAGCTCCTGGCCGAGCAGGCGGATGCTGCCGCGGCTGGGTTTCTGCACACCGCCGAGCAGGCCCAACAGCGTGGTTTTGCCACTGCCGCTCGGGCCCTTGAGAAACAGGGTTTCGCCCGCTTCCAGGCGAAACGTGGGGATGTCCAGCAACGGTGGGTGGCCGGGCCAGTTGAAGCCCAGGCCGGACAGTTCGATCAACGCTTGAGTCATGGGAAATCAGTGTCGCCTGCTGGCTGGGTTGCAAATGTGGTGCCGGACCCCTGTGGGAGCTGGCTTGCCTGCGATGGCATCGCTGCGGTGTGTCTGCTGTACCGCGGCGTCTGTATCGCAGGCAAGCCAGCTCCCACATGGGGCCACATCAGAATTTAACGGTGGCTGCCGACGCAGTCGCCTCAACACCTTGCTGACCGCTCGGGCCGATCAGTTGTACCTGAATTTTCTGGGTGGCGGGGAAGGTCTTGAACACCTGGGTCAGATCAAGATTGCTCAGCGCCGTCGGCGTGGCGCAGGTGAACTGGTAATGGGCGTGGATTTCGCTGTGGTCGTGATGGTGTTCGTGGGCGCCGTCTTTGGCGTCATCATCATCGTCGTCATGGTCGGCTTCGGGCTTGTCGCCGAACAGCGGGCTATTGAGTTCCTGGGTGCTGACCACACAACCGGCCGCTTTGGGCAGGTTGAACAGGGCGACAGGGTTCTCCAGCTGTTTGCGTGCAACGGCGACCTTGGCTTTATCCGCCGGGGTGGTGGCCAGGTGTTCAAAGCCCACCAGGTTCATTGCCGGGCTGTCCAGCTCTAGCTCCAGGGCCTGGCCGTCGAGTACCGCGTTGAGGCGTCCGACGCCATGTTCGTGGGCGCCGAGGCTGCCGTGTTCATGGTCGTGATCGTCATGAGCATGGGCAACCGCCAGGGGCAGCAGGGCAAACGGTAAAGCAAGCAACAGACGGCGCATGAGACGGCTCCAGGACATGAAAGTTTTGTTATGTGATCTTATAACAATATTGTCGAGAGTTTGACCGTCCGCTTGGCGTTGCGCAAGCCGCATGGGAGCATGCCTGTCAGAAAAGTGCAGGAGTAAGGACGATGTTGCGAATTCGTGGAACCGTCGGCGACTTGCCGGTGGACTTGACCCTGGAGCTGGACGACGGCGACTGGGCACGCCTGGGCGCGCAATTGCAGGCGCCCATCGCCAGCGCGGCGGCTGCGCCCGTGGCTCCGGTCAAACATAATGATGATTTGTGGCAGAGCGCCCAAGACTTGTTGCGCAACGCTGGCCAACTCAGCGGGCTGGAGCTGCTTGACCAGTTGGAAGGCTTGGCGGGCGATGCCTCGGCGGGCAAGCGCCTGTTGGTGCGCCTGCGCCATAGCGCCCAGGTCAAGGTCAGCAGCGGCGGGGATACGCCGCTCTATACCTGGATCGAAACTCCTTTGTAGGAGCGGTTAATACAGCGCGGCGAACAACTTGCGGCGGTACACGGTCACCAGCGGGTGGTCGTTGCCCAACAGTTCGAACACCTGCAGCAAGGTCTTGTGCGGCAGGCCTTCGCTGTAGCTGCGGTTGCGAATGAATAGCTTGAGCAGGCCCTCAAGCGCCGCGTCGTATTGCTGGCGCGCCAGTTGCTGGATCGCCAGCTGATAGGCCGCTTCATCATCTTGCGGGTCTTGCGCCAGGCGGCTTTTCAGGTCGGCGGCGTCCGGCAGGTCGGCAGCCTGGCGCAGGAAGGTGATCTGCGCCTTGGCCCCGGCGAGGGCGGCCTTGTGATCGTCGCTCTTCACGGCGTCCAGCACGGTCTGGGCTTCGCCCAGTTCACCGCGCTCGGCCAGGCAGCGTGCGTACAGGATCAGCGCAGCGGCGTTGGTGTTGTCTTCGCCCAGCAGCACCACCAGCACGGCTTCGGCGTCGCTGATGCGACCTTCGGCAAACAAGGCTTGGGCCTGTTCCAGCGGATTCGCCGCAGCCGGTGGTGGCATCTGCACATGCGGCTCCAGCATGGCCCGCACCGCCGACTCCGGCTGCGCCCCGGCAAACCCATCCACCGGCTGGCCATCCTTGAACAGCACCACGGTCGGCAGGCTGCGAATGCCAAAGCGCGCAACGATATCCTGCTCGGCCTCGCAATCGACCTTGGCCAGTAGCAACTCCCCTTGATAACTCTCGGCAATCTGCGCCAGCAGCGGCATCAACGCCTTGCACGGCGCGCACCACTCGGCCCAGAAATCCACCAGCACGGGTTTTTCGAAGGAGTTCTGGATCACGGCCTGGTCAAAGTTGGCGGTGGTGACATCGAAGATGTACGGCGTGGGCTCACTCATGGGGCGTCTCGAATAAAGCGGGAATGGGGCAACTATAAGGGCTGGCGAGCCTGGCTGAAAGTGCGGTGGATTCGGCACCGCTTTCGCGAGCAAGCCCGCTCCCGCAGGGGGAATGCGGTCACATGTGGGAGCGGGCTTGCTCGCGAAGGTCTCAAGCGCGCCGGGAATGGTACAGACTCACCTTGCGAAACTCCCAAGGCTCCGCCAGATCCGGCAACGTCAGCGCATCAAGGATCTCCAGCCGCTGGTAAGCCGGGTGCTGAAAGTCCCTTACCCGCGAGTCTGCCACCAGTGCTTCGCGGCCTCGGGTCAGGAACTGGTCGAGCAGCGGCAGGTTCGCGCGGTCGTAGAGCACGTCGGCGACCAGGATCAGGTCGAAGCGGTCGGCTTCGGCGAAAAAATCGGCGGAGTAGCCCATTTCCACGCCGTTGAGCTCGGCATTCGCCCGGCAGGAGGCCAACGCCAGCGGGTCGAGGTCGCAGGCCACCACTTCCAGTGCGCCGGCCTTGACCGCCGCAATCCCGGCCACACCGGAACCGGCGCCAAAGTCCAGCACGCGTTTGCCCGCGACCCACTCGGGGTGCGCCGCCAGGTACCGCGCCAGCGCCAGGCCGCTGGCCCAGCAAAAACTCCAGTAGGGCGGTTCATGCAGGATGCGTCGGGTCTCTTCGGGGCTGAAGGCGCGGTCCATGTTGTCCGCATCCAGCAGCCACAACGACAGCTCGGTGCCCGGCAGCGGGCAGGGCACCAGGTGGGCGTCGCCGATCAGTTCGCTCAGGGCCGCTTGCAGGTCCAGCGGTGGCGTCATGGTGCCTTGACGAGTTGCAGGGGGCCGGTGGTCTGGGTGATCGCCTGGGTCACACGCACGGCGGGCAGGTGCAGGATCAACTGGCCGGACTGGCTGGCGCGGCCACGCAATTCGACCCGTGCCCCAGCCGGGAAGGCCTCGGGGTTGAAACGCAGGCGGAAGGCCAGGGGCTGGCCGTTGCCAGTCAGCACGCTGCTGGCGAGCAATTGTTGCGGGCGCGAACGGTCATCGATCACCAGCAACGCCATCTCGACTTCGGCACCGGCCGGCACGTTGGTCAGGCTGCCGCTGATTTCCCGCTGGAAGGCGGGCAGGGGGCCGAGGTCTTCGATGCCGGGGATCTTTTTCTCTTGTGCCGGTGTGGGTTGAGGCGCGGCCGGCTTGGGGGCTTCGCTGCTGCAGGCGACCAGAAAACTGAACAGGGTGAGCAAAACAAGTGGTCGTAACTGCATGTACGGCTCCAGAAAGGGCAAAATCCGTGGCTTAAAAAATATGAAACATAATAGTCAGCCTATATACCGTAAAGGCTATGGCTTGTCTTGCCACGGGGATGCGCTACCATGGCCCTCCCTTTATTTGTTGCCTGCCAACCATGCACTGTCCCTTCTGCGGTGCCAACGACACCAAGGTCATTGACTCGCGTCTGGTCGCCGAGGGCGATCAAGTGCGTCGCCGGCGCGAATGCCTGGCCTGCGGTGAACGTTTCACCACCTTCGAAACCGCCGAACTGGTGTTGCCGCGCCTGATCAAATCCGACGGCAGCCGCCAGCCCTTCGACGAAGAAAAACTGCGCGCCGGTATGCAGCGCGCCCTGGAAAAACGCCCGGTGAGTGTCGAGCGGCTGGAGGCGGCGCTGGTGCATATCAAGCACAAGCTGCGTGCGACCGGCGAGCGCGAGGTCAAGAGCCTGGTGGTGGGAGAACTGGTGATGGGCGAGCTGCAAAAGCTCGACGAAGTTGCCTACATCCGTTTTGCCTCGGTGTATCGACGCTTCCAGGACCTCAATGAGTTCCGCGAAGAGATCGACCGCCTGGCCCGTGAGCCGGTCAAAGAATGAACCCACCGTCTGCTGAACAGGCCGTCCTTGACGCCCATTACATGGCCCGTGCCCTCGAACTGGCACGCAAGGGCCGGTACACCACCCACCCCAACCCGCGGGTCGGCTGCGTGATCGTGCGTGATGGGCAGGTTGTCGGCGAAGGCTGGCACGAGCGTACCGGCGAACCCCATGCCGAACCCAATGCCCTGCGCGCGGCCGGTGACAAGGCCCGTGGCGCCACGGTGTACGTGACCCTCGAGCCTTGCAGCCACCACGGGCGTACGCCGCCGTGCGCGGATGCATTGGTAACGGCCGGTGTCGCCCGCGTCGTGGCCGGCATGCAGGACCCGAACCCCGAAGTGGCCGGGCGCGGCATGCAGCGTTTGGCGCAGGCCGGTATCGAGGTGCGCAGCGGCGTGCTGGAAGCCGAAGCCCGCGCCTTGAACCCCGGTTTTCTCAAGCGCATGGAACACGGCCTGCCCTTTGTGCGGGTCAAGCTGGCGATGAGCCTGGACGGCCGCACCGCCATGGCCAGCGGCGAAAGCCAGTGGATCACCGGCCCTGCCGCCCGCGCCGCGGTACAGCGCCTGCGCGCCGAGGCCAGCGTGGTGTTGACCGGTGCCGACACGGTGCTGGCCGACGGAGCACGGCTGACCGTGCGCGCCGCCGAACTCGGCCTGGACGACGCCACCACCGCCCTGGCCATGTCGCGCCCGCCGCTGCGTGTGCTGATCGACGGCCGCCTGCGGGTGCCACTCAACGCACCGTTCTTCAAGGCCGGCCCGGCGCTGGTCATTACCTGTGTGACCCCGGAAAACCAGTTTCCCCGTGGCCCCGAGTGCCTGGTGGTGCCGGGTGTCGACGGCCAGGTCGATTTGCGTTCGGCCCTGGTGGCGCTGGCCGCCCGTGGCGTCAACGACGTGTTGGTGGAAGCCGGCCCAAGCCTGGCGGGCGCGTTTGCCCAGCAAGGCCTGGTGGATGAGTACGTGATATTCATCGCCGGCAAGTTCCTCGGCTCCGCCGCCCGGCCTTTGCTGGATTGGCCGCTTGAGAAACTGGCCGACGCCCCCCAACTCAAGATCACTGAAATGCGCGCTGTTGGCGACGACTGGCGAGTCACTGCCATCCCTGTGCCAGCAGCGAGCGTATAATTCCCGGCCTGCGCTTGAGCGTCAGCCCCCCGTTTTCAGGAGAACGAAATGTTCACCGGCATTATCGAGTCCATCGGCAGCATCCGTGCAATGACCCCCAAAGGCGGCGACGTACGCCTGCTGGTTGAAACCGGCAAGCTCGACCTGGGCGACGTCAAGCTGGGCGACAGCATCGCTGTCAGCGGCGTTTGCCTCACCGTCATCGAGCTGCCGGGCAACGGCTTCGCTGCCGATGTCAGCCGGGAAACCCTGGACTGCACCGCGATGAACGACCTCAAGGCCGGCAGCCCGGTGAACCTGGAAAAAGCCCTGACCCCGACTACCCGCCTGGGCGGCCACCTGGTGAGCGGCCACGTCGACGGCGTCGGCGAAGTGGTCGCACGCAGCGAAAACGCACGTGCCGTGGAGTTCCGCATCCGCGCGCCCAAGGAGCTGGCCAAGTACATCGCCCACAAGGGTTCGATCACCGTCGACGGCACCAGCCTGACCGTGAACGCCGTGAATGGCGCCGAATTTGAACTGACCATCATTCCCCACACCCTCAGCGAAACCATCATGGCCTCGTACCAGCCGGGTCGCCGGGTGAACCTGGAAGTAGACTTGCTTGCCCGTTACCTGGAGCGCCTGTTGCTGGGCGAAAAGGCCGCAGAGCCTGCATCCGGTAACATCACCGAAAGTTTTCTGGCCGCTAACGGCTACCTGAAATCCTGACCAAGGGGGTGCCGCGTGGCGCTCAATAGCATCGAAGAACTGGTTGAAGACATCCGCCAAGGCAAGATGGTCATCCTGATGGATGACGAAGACCGCGAGAACGAAGGCGACATCATCATGGCCGCCGAGGCCTGCAAGCCCGAGCACATCAACTTCATGGCCAAGCACGCCCGCGGGCTGATCTGCATGCCCATGAGCCGCGAGCGCTGCGAATTGCTCAAGCTGCCGTTGATGGCGCCGCGCAATGGTTCGGGTTTCGGCACCAAGTTCACCGTGTCCATCGAAGCCACCACGGGTGTCACCACCGGGATCTCCGCCGCTGACCGTGCGCGCACCGTACAAGCCGCTGCCGCGAAAGACGCCAAGGCCGAAGACATCGTCAGCCCAGGCCATATCTTCCCGCTGATGGCCCAGCCGGGTGGCACCCTGGCCCGTGCCGGCCATACCGAAGCCGCCTGCGACCTCGCGCGCATGGCCGGTTTCGAGCCAAGTGGCGTGATCTGCGAAGTGATGAACGACGACGGCACCATGGCCCGTCGTACTGAGCTCGAAGCGTTTGCCGCCGAACACGACCTCAAGATCGGCACCATTGCCGACCTGATCCACTACCGCATGATCCACGAACGTACCGTTCAGCGGATTGCGGAGCAGCCTCTGGACAGCGAACTGGGCCAATTCAATTTGGTGACCTACCGTGATTCAGTGGAAGGCGACGTGCACATGGCCCTGACCCTGGGCACCATTTGCGCCGAAGAGCCGACCCTGGTCCGCGTGCACAACATGGACCCGTTGCGCGACCTGCTGATGGTCAAGCAACCCGGCCGCTGGAGCCTGCGCGCCGCCATGGCTGCGGTCTCCGAGGCGGGCAGCGGTGTCGTGCTGTTGCTCGGCCACCCACTGGATGGCGATGTACTGCTGGCGCATATCCGTGAAACCGCGGACCACGCGCCGGTGAAAAAACCGACCACCTACAGCATCGTCGGTGCCGGTTCGCAGATCCTGCGTGACTTGGGCGTGCGCAAAATGCGCCTGATGAGTGCGCCAATGAAATTTAATGCGATATCCGGTTTCGACCTGGAAGTAGTAGAATACGTGCCCTCCGAATAAAGGCTGGCGATTTTCGCCCCTTGTTCGCGGTTCAAATATCACTAAGGGACGCGTCATACACGCGTCCCGGCTCTTTAAGAGATTTGTCGAATGACCCTGAAGACCATCGAAGGTACCTTCATCGCCCCCAAAGGCCGCTACGCCCTGGTGGTTGGCCGCTTCAACAGCTTCGTGGTTGAAAGCCTGGTAAGCGGTGCCGTGGACGCTCTGGTTCGCCACGGTGTGAGCGAAAGCGACATCACCCTTATCCGTGCCCCTGGCGCCTTCGAAATTCCACTGGTTGCGCAAAAAGTTGCCCAGCAGGGTGAATACGCGGCAATCATCGCCCTGGGCGCGGTCATTCGTGGCGGTACGCCGCACTTCGAATACGTGGCCGGCGAATGCACCAAGGGCTTGGCCCAGGTGTCCATGGAGTTCGGCGTGCCCGTCGCTTTCGGCGTGCTGACCGTTGATTCCATCGAGCAAGCCATCGAGCGTTCCGGCACCAAGGCCGGCAACAAAGGCGCTGAAGCTGCCCTGTCCGCCCTGGAAATGGTCAGCCTGCTGTCGCAGTTGGAGGCCAAGTGATTTCCGACGAGAGCGACAACTTCAACCCGCGCGAGCCACGCCCAGCAGACGCCGGCAAGCCATCCAAGAACGAGAAGCGTCGCGCTGCTCGTCAGTTGGCGACCCAGGCGCTGTACCAGCGTCACCTGGCGGGTGCCTCGTTGAACGAAATCGAGGCGCAGTTTCGCGTCGACAACGATTTCACCTTCGCCGACCTGCCGTACTTCCACGACATCCTGCACGGTGTGCATGCCCACCTGACCGAGATCGATACAGCCCTGGCGCCTTGCCTGGACCTGACCATCGAAGAGCTGGACCCGGTTGAGCTGTGCGTGATGCGCCTGTCGGCCTGGGAACTGCTGTACCGCGTCGACGTGCCGTACCGCGTGGTAATCAACGAAGGTATCGAACTGGCGAAAGTCTACGGTTCGACCGACGGCCACAAGTTCGTCAACGGCGTGCTCGACAAGCTGGCCCCGCGCCTGCGTGAAGCCGAAGTGAAGGCGTACAAGCGCTGAATGGCGCTTGAAACCTGAATGGGCGAGTTTGAGCTGATCCGCAACTACTTCGCCGCCGCGCCCTGTGCGCAGGGCGGCGAAGGCATTGCCTTGGGGATTGGCGATGACTGCGCCTTGCTGGCGCTCCCCGCCGGGGAGCAGTTGGCAATCTCCACCGATACATTGGTGGCCGGGGTGCATTTTTCCGACCCCTGCGACCCGTTCCTGCTGGGCCAGCGTTCGTTGGCCGTGGCAGTCAGCGACCTGGCCGCCATGGGCGCCCATCCCCTCGCGTTTACCCTTGCCCTGACCACGCCGACCGTCAATGCCGATTGGCTGCAGCGCTATGCCCAGGGGTTGAACCTCATGGCGCAACGCTGCGGCGTGGGCCTTGTGGGCGGTGATACCACCTGTGGGCCGCTGAGCCTGACCATGACCGTGTTTGGTCGTGTGCCGGCCGGGCAAGCCTTGACCCGCAGCGGTGCGCGACCGGGCGACCTGCTGTGTGTCGGCGGCGAGCTGGGCAATGCCGCCGGCGCCTTGCCGCTGGTATTGGGCCAGCGCAGCGCCGACGCGGCGGTTGCCGACCCGCTGCTGGCCCACTACTGGTCGCCGCAACCGCAGCTGGCCCTGGGGCTGGCGCTGCGCGGCAAGGCCACGTCTGCGATGGATATTTCCGACGGGCTCCTGGCCGATTGCGGGCATATCGCCACGGCTTCGGCCGTCAGCCTGTTGATCGAGCGCCAGCGCTTGCCATTGTCCCAGGCGCTGCTGGCGTTTGTCGGCGATGACGAAGCGCGCGTGGCGGCATTGAGTGGGGGCGACGACTACGTGCTGGCGTTCACCCTGCCGCCCGCCGAACTGGCGCCGTTGCTCGCCGATGGCTGGCCGATCCACGTGATCGGCCGGGTCGAGGCGGGGCAGGGTGTCACCTTGCTCGATGCCAATGGGCAGGACATCACCCCGGCGATCCGTGGCTATCAGCATTTTCGCGAGACGCCCTGAATCGACGAGCTGCGCTACCCTCTATAGCGTTATCACGCAAGCAAGGCCCTGTAGGAGGTCGTCACCATGGATGTGCGCCGTTGGTTGCTGATCGTGCTGTGTGCCTGTACGGCTGTGGTCCAGGCGCAGGATGTGCCCGGTAAGATCATGCTGGCCAGTGAGGAATGGAACGACTACACCAACAAAGATGGCAGCGGCTTGGCCTGGGACGTCCTGCGCCACGTCTTCGAACCCGCCGGTATCAAGTTGCAGACTCGCTCCGTGCCTTACACCCGCTCGGTCGGCCTGGCCCAGCGCGGCGAGGTGGATGGCTGGGTGGGTGCCTATCGTGATGAAGCCAAGGGCGTGTTGTACCCCCACTGGAACTTCGATTCCGACCATATCTACGCCCTCGGGTTGGCCAATACTCCCGCGCCGACGCTGGCCAAACTGGGCAATTACCGCCTGGCCTGGGTGCGCGGCTACAAGTACGAGGAGTACTTGCCCAATGTGCGCCGTTTCAACCAGATCGAGCGCCGCGACGGCATTTTGCCAATGCTGGAGCACGCGCGGGCCGACTTCTATATCGATGCGTTGACCGAGGCCAAGTACGTGCTCAACCAGGCGGATGACCCGTCGACGTTCACTCTCACCCACATCGCCGAGCTCCCGCTCTACCTCGGTTTTGCCGATAACGAACGAGGTCGCGCCTTGATGGCCGTATTCGACCAACGCATGGCTGTCCTGGTGAAAAGCGGCGAGTTAAAGCCACTTTTCGAGCACTGGAAACAACCCTATCCGTTCTAGGTTCCTGTAGGCGCGAGCGTGCTCGCGAAAAACGTCAACGATAACGCCGGCAGTCTGGATGAGCGCGGCGCTTGCGGATTTTTCGCGAGCAAGCTCGCTCCTACACATAGAACCAGGATGAAGGCCAATCGAACCGATTGATCTTTATCAGCGATAATTCAGCTTAAGCGTCTGTAGGAACGTGCTGTTACAATGGCCGCCTCTGTAAAAACTGAAATCAGGAGCACACGGTGCCCGTCGTTTTCGTCGCCGCTTCCAGGCTGCCTACCCCTTTTGCCACGTTCACCATGAACGGCTTTCTCGAAGAAGCCACCGGGCGCGAGCACGTTGTGCTCAGCCTGGGCGATATCGCCGATGGCGCGCCGGTGCTGGGCCGTGTGCACTCCGAATGCCTGACCGGCGATGCGCTGTTCAGCCAGCGCTGCGACTGCGGTTCGCAACTGGAAGCCGCCATGCGGGCCATCGCCCGTGAAGGCCGGGGCGTGCTGCTGTACTTGCGTCAGGAAGGCCGTGGCATTGGCCTGATGAACAAGATCCGCGCCTACGAGCTGCAAGATGGCGGCGCCGATACCGTCGAGGCCAACGAGCGCCTGGGCTTCGCCGCCGACCAGCGTGACTACGCGATCTGCCTGCCGATGCTGGAGCACCTGGGCGTCAAGTCCCTGCGCCTGATGACCAACAACCCGCGCAAGGTCAAGGCCTTGACCGAGATGGGCATCACCGTGGCCGAGCGCGTGCCGCTGCACACCGGGCACAACCCGCACAACAAACTCTACCTGGCCACCAAGGCCAGCAAGCTCGACCACATGATGGGCAACGAGCACCAGGGCGAGGTCGACCGCGCGTGACCCGTGGCCAGGTGAAGCGGCGGCTGTCCTTCAATTGGTGGCAGTACCTGGCCCTGGCGTTGCTCCCCCTGTTTGTGCTCAACCTGGTGTTCGGCCAGTCCGAATCCCTGCTGCCGGTGCTGGCAATGCCGTTCTTCATTGCTGGCGTGGCCTCGATGTTCCTCAGCCTGCGTTATTTCAACGGCTATAAACACGCGTTGATCGCTACCTCCAAAGCCCTCGATACCCCTGAAGAACCGGCTGCCTGGATCACCTTGGCAGCCCGGCGGCGCACCGCGTTGCTGATCGCTGCCGTGCCGGCCTGGATCGGCGCGCTGGCGGTGTTTGTCGGCCTGGAAGCGGTGCCGCTGTTCCTGCTGGCGCTGTCGACTGTGGTGCTGTTCTACCTCTACCGCATTCCCCGCCAACTGGGATGAA
Organism: Pseudomonas sp. CHM02; assembly: GCF_000612585.1. Taxonomy (GTDB): domain Bacteria; phylum Pseudomonadota; class Gammaproteobacteria; order Pseudomonadales; family Pseudomonadaceae; genus Aquipseudomonas. The sequence goes on along the minus strand of NZ_JFCA01000028.1, from coordinate 30,841 downwards.
GCGCTACTGGCTGGCAGTGCTGCTGGCATTGAGTGCCCAGGCGCTGGCGGCCGAGCGGGTGGTGAGCCTGGCGCCTTCCTTGTCTGAAATCGTCGCTGAACTGGGTGCCGCCGATGTGCTGGTGGGCGTGCTCGACGGCGGCGATCGTCCCGCGGCGTTGGCGCAGGTGCCGTCCGTGGGGCACTACGGTCAGTTGGACATGGAGCGCTTGCTCAGTCTCAAGCCCGACCTGATCCTGCTGTGGCCCGGCAGTGTCGGCCCGGCGCAGCGCGAGCAGCTGCAGCGCCTGAACATTCCGGTGTACGTCGCCGAACCCCACAGCCTTGAACAGCTCACCACCCAGGTGCAGGCCATTGCCGAGCAATTGGGTCGCCCTGATGCCGGTCGACAGTTGGCCGCGCAATTGCGCCAACGCCTGGCCGAACTGCGCCAGCGCTATCAGCGTACCGAACCACTGCGGGTGTTCTACCAGGTGTGGAACCAGCCGCTGTATACCGTGGGCGGTGGGCAGATCATCAGCGATGCCTTGAGTGTGTGCGGCGCGCGCAATGTGTTCGATGACCTCAAGCTGCCGGCGCCGCAGGTGAATATCGAATCGGTGTTGCAGCGTGATCCCGAGATGATTCTGGTGGGCGATCAGGCGCAGCAGGATGCGTGGAAGGTCTGGCCGTCGATGGCCGAGCGGGTGCGCGTGGTGCCGGACAAAGGCCTGGAGCGGCCCAGCGGGCAGATGCTGGAGGCGGTGGGGCGGTTGTGTCAGGTGGTTGCGCCGTACCGCTGACATAGCTATCGCCGGCAAGCCAGCTCCAGGGGGAATGCATTCCAAATGCAGGAGCTGGCTTGCCAGCGATGAGGCCGGGTCTGCCCACTCAGAGTTCAGGCGTCCAAGTGACCCCAAACATCCACACCCGTCCTTCTTCACGGTAATGCTGGTTGTTTTCGAAGTCCGGGTCCTGATAGCTGTACATCGCCCGTGCATACTCCTTGCCCAGCACGTTATCGACCTTCACTGACAGCAGCACCTCGCGGTTCAGCGCCCAACTGCTGCGTAGCCCCAACAAGGCATACCCGCCGAGGCGATTGCGGTTCTCTTCATCGTCATAGCTACTGCTGATGGCTTGCCAACTGGCGCCCAGCCCAAGCTTGTCAAACTGCCGATCCAAGTCCAGGTTCAGAGTGCGCCGCGCCCGGCGGGCCAGGGTATGGCCGCTGTCACGGTCACGAGGGTCGATGATCGAGACGCCTAGATTGCCTTGCCAACCGAACAGTTGTTGCTTCAGCGCGGCTTCAAAGCCATTGATGCGTGCGGACGCCACGTTGTGTGGGATGTAGAAGTCCACCGGCTGCGCGACGATGGCGTCCTTCAGGTCGGTGCGATACAGCGAGGTTTCCAAGCGCAGGGTGTCACTCAGTTGACTGCGCCATTGCAGCTCATAGGTTTTTGAATGCTCGGGCTTGAGGTCGGGGTTGCTGCTGCCGGGGTAGTACAAGTCGTTGAAGCTGGGCGCGCGGAAGCCTTCGCTGTAAGACAGCAGCACTTCATTGTCTGGGTTCAGCGGTACGGTCAGGGTGCCACTCCAGGTGTTCTGGCTGCCGAACTGCTGGTTGGTGTCGTGGCGCAGGCCCAACTCGGTGGAAAACCGTTCGGTCGCGAAGCGATGCTGGATAAACGCCGCGCGGTTCCAGCGGCTGTCCGCGTCAAAGTCGGTGGTGGCATGCACTCGATCTTCGTACCAGTCGCCACCGAGGATCAGGCTGTTGCGCTCATCCAGAGTCAAATCGTTCTGCCAGTTCACCGCGTCGCGATAGGTGTTGAAAGCGCTGCCCTCAGCACTGAGGTGGTCGCGCTTGGTGTCGCGGTTCTCGGTGTGGCCCAGTTCCAGTCGGGTCTGCCAGCGCTCGTTGAGTTTGGCGTCGACATAACTGCTGGCGCTGCTCACCGTGTAGTCGGTGTAGGGCTTCTGGCCGACGGTTTCGAAAAAGCTGACGTAGCGCCCGAACGGGTTGTCATATTCCGACTTGCCCCGACCATCCAGCAGGTTGAAGCCGACTTCGAGGTCATCGTTCAGCGAGTGGCTGAGGTTCAGGCTCAAGGACTTGTTGCGATAGGCGTCATGATCACCATCGCTGGCAAACGATTCATGAGTCCAATTGATGCCTCGGGTTTCATCCAGGCTGGCCCCGAGGTTGAAGCGCGTGCGCTCATCGCCGCCCGACAGGCCGAGGCTGCGTTCCCACGTCTGGTTGCTGCCAAAACCCACATGCAGGCGCGGATGAAGGCCGCCTTGGGCATTGCGTCGGGTGAAAATCTGGATAACCCCGCCGATGGCATCGCTGCCGTAGATCACTGAGCGCGAGCCGCGCAGCACTTCCACACGTTCAATCTGGTCAACGCTCAAAAACTGCAGGCCGCTGTCGCCCGAGGTGGCGTTGGCAATGCGCTGGCCGTCCACCAGCACCAGGCTCTGGGCCGTCTTGGTGCCGCGAATGAACACCCCCGGCAAACTGCCGCGGCCACCGGTGGGCGCGATCTGCACGCCGGGCACGCGGCTGAGCAGGTCGGTGAGGCTGGTGGGTTGCAGGCGGTCGATGTCGTCGCGGGTGAACACGGTGTTGGCGGCGCTGCTGTCGTTGCGAGCCTGGACCTGGCGGTTGGCGCTGATGACCACATCGGGGAGTTTCAAGGCGTCGTCGCGGGTGTCGGCGAGCAGGTCGGTGGCAGGCAGAAGAAGAAAGGGCAGGGCAAAGCGCAGACGATTCATAGGCTGTCCATAGCGTTGTAGGAGCCGGCTTGCGGGCGATGGCGGTCTGTCTGACACATTGATGTTTAATGTGCGGCTGCTATCGCTGGCAAGCCAGCTCCTACAAGTGTTCGGGGTGTTACAGGCCGAGTAGTGCCATGCGCTCGCGCACTGACGCTTCAATGCCGGCCTCATCCAACCCGCATTCCGCCAGCATCTGCGCCGGCTTGGCGTGTTCGACGTACACATCCGGCAGGCCCAGGTGCAGCACCGACTTGAGGATATTCTCCCGCGCCAGGAACTCGCTGACCGCCGCACCGGCGCCGCCCATGATGGCGTTTTCTTCGACGGTCACCAGCAGCTCATGGCGGCCGGCAATTTCACGCACCAGGTCTTCATCCAGGGGTTTGACGAAGCGCATGTCGACCACGGTAGCGTCGATTTTCTCGGCGACTTTCAGCGCTTCGGCCAGTTGCACGCCGAACACCAGGAACGCAGTCTTGCTGCCTTGGCGACGTACGACGCCCTTGCCGATCTCGATAGGCTCCAGGTCCTTTTCGATCTCCGCATTCGGGCCGTTGCCACGCGGATAACGCACGGCGGCCGGGCCGTTGTACAGGTGGCCGGTGCTGAGCATCTTGCGCAGTTCATTCTCGTCGCTCGGCGTCATCACCAGCATGCCGGGGATGCAGCGCAGGTAGGACAGATCGAAGCTGCCCGCGTGGGTCGGGCCGTCTTCGCCCACCAGGCCGGCGCGGTCGATGGCGAACAGCACATCGAGGTTCTGCACCGCCACGTCATGCACCAACTGGTCGTAGCCACGCTGCAGGAAGGTGGAGTAGATCGCCACCACCGGCTTGGCGCCTTCACAGGCCATGCCGGCGGCGAAGGTCACCGCGTGCTGCTCGGCAATCGCGACGTCGAAGTAACGCAGCGGGAAGCGCTCGCTGAACGCCACCAGGTCGGAGCCTTCCTTCATCGCCGGGGTAATGCCCACCAGGCGCGGGTCGGCAGCGGCCATGTCGCACAGCCATTCGCCGAACACACCGGAATACTTCGGACCGCTGGCCTTTTTCGGCGCGGCGGCGGGAGCGTTGAGGGGATCCAGCTTGGTGATCGCGTGATAACCGATCGGGTCGACTTCCGCCGGAGCGAAGCCTTTGCCTTTCTTGGTAACGATATGCAGGAACTGCGGGCCCTTGAGGTCGCGCATGTTGCGCAGCGTGGCGATCAGGGTGGGCAAGTCGTGGCCGTCGATCGGACCGATGTAGTTCCAGCCCAGTTCTTCGAACAGGGTGCCGGGTACCAGCATGCCCTTGGCGTACTCTTCGGTGCGCCGGGCAATTTCCCACGCGCCGGGCAGGCGCGAGAGCACCTTCTTGCTGCCTTCGCGCATGCTGGCGTAGGTGCGGCTGGAGAGAATCTTGGCCAGGTAATTGGACAGGCCGCCGACATTGCGCGAGATCGACATGTCGTTGTCGTTGAGGATCACCAACATGTTGGCGTCCACTTCCGGCGCATGGTTCAGCGCTTCGAAGGCCATGCCGGCGGTCAGCGCGCCATCACCGATCACGGCAATTGCCTTGCGATCACTGTTTTGCAGGCGGGCGGCAATCGCCATGCCCAGCGCTGCACTGATGGAGGTGCTGGAGTGGCCGACGCCAAAGGTGTCGTACTCGCTCTCGGAGCGGCGCGGGAAGGCGGCAATGCCGTCCTTCTGGCGCAGGGTGCCCATGCGCTCGCGACGGCCCGTGAGGATCTTGTGCGGATACGCCTGATGGCCCACGTCCCACACCAGCCGATCGTCTGGGGTGTCGAACACGTAATGCAGGGCGATGGTCAGCTCGATGACGCCCAGGCCGGCACCAAAATGCCCACCGGTCTGGCCGACCGTGTAGAGCAATTCCAGGCGCAACTCATCGGCCAGGGTTTCCAGCTCGGCTTCACCCAGTCGACGCAGGCCGGCCGGCGTGACAGCACGGTCAAGCAGGGGCGTGGACGGGCGCTTGCGGGGAATCTCTTGAAACGTCGTGGGCATCAGGCGAATCGTTATAGGTATAGAAGAGGCGGCAGTTTACCTCAAGCATCGCAAACTGCCCACGCAGAGCGCCGAACTTGGCCGATATGCGGCTGCAAAGGCCGCCGTGATCAGTGGCGGCGTTCGACGATATACCGCGCCAGGTCGCGCAGTGGCTCGGCCGCCGCGTCGAAAGGTCGCAGGGCATCCAGGGCCTGGTCACGCAGCTCCAAGGCATAGGCCTTGGCCGCTTCCAGGCCCAGCAGCGCAGGATAAGTCGGCTTGTCCCGCGCGATATCGGCGCCTTGGCGTTTGCCCAGGGTCGCGGTGTCACTTTCGACGTCGAGAATGTCGTCCTGCACCTGGAACGCCAGGCCGATGGCCCGGGAATAGGTCTGCAGGGCCGCCAATTGCGCGGGGGCGGCACGCCCGCTGGCCAGTGCGCCCAAGTGCACGGCGGCTTCGATCAAGGCGCCGGTCTTGTGGCGGTGCATGTATTCCAGTGCCTGTTGATCCAGCTTCTGGCCCACCGAGCCGAGGTCGATGGCCTGGCCGCCGACCATGCCCGCCGGCCCTGCCGCCACGGCCAGGGCCGTGACCATGCGCAAGCGGACCTCGGCACTGACGCTGCTCAGCGCCGGGTCCAGCAGTGCGCTGAACGCCAGGCTTTGCAGGCCATCGCCGGCCAGAATCGCGCAGGCTTCATCAAAGGCTTTATGGGTGGTGGGCTGGCCGCGACGCAAGTCATCGTCGTCCATTGCCGGCAAATCGTCATGCACCAGGGAGTAGGCGTGGATCAACTCGACCGCACAGGCCGCGCCATTGGCCTGCTCGGCCGGCGCGCCCAGGGCTTCGCACGCTGCATACGCCAGCAACGGGCGCACGCGCTTGCCGCCATTCATCACGCTATAGCGCATGGCTTCGTAAAGACGCTTGAGTTCGGGGCTTGGCGCAACAAACAAGGGTTCCAACGCCGCATTGACCCGGGCTTGGCTACTGGCCTGATACGCGTCGATCATTCGGGCTGTTCCGCATCGAAAGGTTCTTCGGCCAACTCCCCGTCACGTTCCAGCAGCACCTGCACCTTCTGCTCCGCCTGCGCAAGCGCGCTCTGGCAGTCACGGGTCAGGCCAATGCCTTGCTCAAACGCCGTCAACGAGTCTTCCAGCGACAACTCGCCGTTCTCCAGCCGCTCGACCAGGGTTTGCAGGTCGGCGAGGGATTGTTCGAAATCGAGTGCAACTTTTTTGCGGGCCATGGCGGCTATTCCGGTAGACGGTAAACCGGCGGGACACTAGCAGACATGGGGATTCTGGGCAAATGAGCGGGGGCGTCACTTGCCCGCGGCATTGACCTGATACCGTGTGCTACGGCCGCCTCCGGGGAGTCGAACCAGGCAGTTCTTTTCCAGCAAGTCAGCCAGGTGGCGAGTCGCCGTGGCCTTGGATACCTTGGCCACAGCTTGATACTGCGCGGCGCTGATGCCGTGTTCAAAGCCTTTTTCACCGCCGTCGAGCAGGCGGTTGAGCACCTTGATCTGTTCGGCAGACAGCGCGAGGTCACGGTGCTGCTGCCAGAAACGGCTCTTGTCCAAGACCCGGTCAATCCACGCTATCGCCTGTTCCAGGCTGCGCAAGAGGGTGTTGAGGAACCATTCCAGCCAGTCGGTGATATCCAATGTGGCCTTCTGGCTGGACTCCAGCGCGTTGTAATAGCCGGCGCGGTCTTCGAGGATGCAGGCCGACATGGCGTAAAAGCGGATGGCCTGGTGTTCACCTTGGGCCAGCGCCAAATCGGTGATGGCGCGTGTCAGGCGACCATTGCCGTCATCGAAGGGGTGCAGGGTGACAAACCAGAAATGTGCCACGCCGGCGCGGACCAGCGGGTCCAGTTCCGGTTGGTTGCGGCTGGTTTCAAACCATTCCAGGAACTCCTCCAGCGCGTGTTCCAGGCCTTCGCGTGGCGCCGCCTCGAAATGAACCGTTGGCCGATCAAGTCGCCCCGATACCACCTGCATCGGCTCATCCCCGCGCAACACTCCGATATTCAGTGCGCGCGCAGCAAAGCCGGCTTGCTGGGCGGGGAATAGCAGGTGGTGCCAATTCAATAGGCGGGCGAGGGTGAATGGTTGTGCAAATTGTTGCGTGGCATCCATCATCAGCTCTGCGAGGCCCTCGCTGCGACGGCTGACCTGACCGTCTTTCATCGCCTCCAGGCCCATGCGTCGTGCCAGTGACGAGCGCACCGAGCCGACATTCAGTTGCTCGCCCTCGATTGCCGAAGAGGTCAGGATGTTTTGCAGCAACGCATCCAGTTCATTCTGTGCGCTGACCGCCTGGCTGACGGTGCCGAGCATGCCCAGTAACCGGCCCTGAGCGTGCCCACACTCACGCAGCACGACGGCCAGGCGTCCCGGTTGCCAGTGGAAATGCGGCCAGTCGGCGTGTTGCCAGATCCAGAACGGATGGTTCATGGGCGAATACCTGATGCGTGAGCCGAATATCAGGTTTATTCGGCTCATTGAGTGAGCCGATTGTGCATTCTATTCGGCTCATCGTCCACTCAGCGCGGGGTTGTCGCCAGTTGAGAGTATCGGCCATGTGCATCTTTCAATTGGCCTTCGAACTCCGCACTCCTCCTTTCAGGGTCGCTTCGCAACCAGCGCGGGACAAGCCCGCTCGCCACAGTTGCAGTGTTCGCCCTTAATGGGGTGGTATCAGCCAATCTCACGCGTGAGCTATTGAGTGTGGCGAAAATAGCCTGTAGATTTTCTCACGCGTGAGTTTTTCACAGCGAGGTCAGTACCATGAAAAGCCGCTCTCCATCGAGCCCGTCTCCCGGGTCCGATACCGATTCAGCAAGCCTTCAGGGAGAGCGCTTGAAGCCGTCCGCAAAAAAGCCATCGAGCTTTTACATGAAACAGATGCGCGCGGGCCTGGCGGCCGCCGGCTACGTGAAACACGAGACTTGGGTGCTTCCCGAAAATCGAAGCCTGCTCAAGCAGATGGAGAAACAGCTTCGCCAGCCGATTCTGGCTGGCTCATTCATGTCGGAGAATTTCATGAGCGCAGGTACCAACTGGAATATCGATCGCCTCTTCACGGCGCTTCAGGCCCTGGACGAAGTGGTCTCCAACGACATTACGCTTTCTCTGGTTCAGGGCTCCGAGTCGAGCATCAAGCTGGAAATGAACGACTTCGGTGGCTTGCCGATTTACATCGCGGTGGTGGGCGAGCAGATCATCGTCGATACCGTGCTGGTCGACGTCGAGTCCATCAACGACGTCGTGAAATTCAATGACGCGGTGTTGCGCAGCCGGGAAATGTTCCCGCTGTCCTCGATCGGTATCGAGTCCATGCCGAATGGCCAGGTGGTCTACAACATGTTCGGCGCGTTGAGCTCCGACTCCAGCCTGACCAACATCGTGACCGAGGTCAAAACCCTGGTCGACAACGTGCAACGCGCCAGCGAAGCCTTCGAACGTTTCTTCAATTAAGTATTCTGGAGTATCCAATGACTCAGTCCATCTGGAGCAAACTGTTCACCGCGCTGCGTGGCGGTGCCAGCGAAGTCGGCGAATCGATCGTCGACCAACAGGCCCTGCGCATCCTCGATCAGGAAATTCGCGATGCGGACACCGCGCTGGCCAATGCCAAGCGTGAGCTGGTCAGCATCATGGCCAAGCACAAACTGGCAACCGATCGTGTCAACGAGTACGACGCCAAGATCAAGGACCTGGAATCCAAGGCAGTCGCTGCCCTGCAGGCCAATCGTGAGGACCTCGCCCTGGAAGTGGCCGAAGCCATTTCGACCCTGACCAACGAGCGGGATACCGAGCACAAGCAGGCCACCGAGTTCGGCGGCTATGCGGACAGCATGCGCAAGGACATCACCAAGGCCGAAAGCCGGATCAAAAGCCTGCGCCAGCAAGTGGACATGGCCAAGGCACGCGAAAGCGTACAGAAGGCCCAGGTCAGCGCCTCCATCGCCAGCGGTGGTGCCAACGGCAAGCTGGAAACCGCCGTCGGTACGCTGAATCGCCTGCAGGCCAAGCAGCAGCAACGCGCTGCTGAACTGCAAGCCCAGGATGAACTGGTCGAGGCGTCGACGAGCACTGACCTGGAACGCAAGTTGCGCGAAGCCGGCATCACGCCGAACGAAGGCAGCGCCAATGCGATTCTGGAACGCCTGAAGCAAAAGTCGGCCGAGTAAGCAACGGCGGCGCTGGAAGGGCAGTGTCTGCCCTTCTTTTTTATGTCGAGGTCAGGATGGATACCCTGAAGGGTTTCAAGACAATCGCAGGCCTGGCCCTGTTCATGGTTGCCCTGCAACTGCTCAATGTCGCGACCGGTTACAGCCTCCTTGCATTCGGCCTGGTTCCGAGAACGCTGCAGGGGCTGTTCGGCATCCTCTCTTCACCGTTTCTGCACGGGTCGTTTGCCCACCTCAGCGCGAACCTGATTGCCTTCTTGATCCTGGGCACCCTGGTGATTGTCGAAGGGCTCAATCGATTCGTGACCGTCAGCGCGATCATCATCCTGCTGGGCGGCTGTTTGGTCTGGCTGTTCGGTTTCGCGGGCGTGCACGTGGGCGCCAGCGGTTGGGTCTTCGGGTTGTGGGCCTACCTGTTATCTCGCGCCTGGTTTCAAAGGAGCTGGAGCAACCTGATAACAGCCGGTGTCGTGGCGGTACTGTATGGCGGACTGGTCCTTGGCTTCCTTCCTCGCCAGGGCGTTTCCTTCGAAGGGCATCTGTTTGGTGCATTCGCCGGATTTATTGCAGCCAAGGTACTTCTCTCCAAACCACGCAGCAGGTTTAATGCCGGCTGAGCGCACTTGAGCATCCAGATGTCGAGGCGAAGACGTCATCAGGAATCAAGTACCCAGGGAGTCAGGGACGAAATGTCGATTTTTCTTCTGTTGCGCATGTACGCTTCCTCCCTCTTTCACCGCTTCGGCTGGGCAGGCCTGGTCATCGCCCTGGGTGTACACCTGAGCACGGCTTACCTGGGCCTGGTGTTGCTGGGCGAACGACACCTCACCGCTGCCGCCACGTTTGTTTATTTCTATCTCACCACCACACTGACCGTCGGCTATGGCGATCTTGCGCCACAGACCTCGGCAGGCAGAGTGTTCGTGGCCACCTGGGTCATGCTCGGGGGCATTGCGCTGCTGACCGCAGCCATCGGCAAAACCACCAGCAGTGTCATCGATGCATGGAGAAAAGGCATGAAGGGCAAAGGCGATTTCACCGGCAAGGTCGGCCATACCGTGCTTATTGGCTGGGAAGGCGCGTCCAGTGAGCGGGTCATTGAGTTGTTGCTGCAAGACGAAACCTCCAACGACAACCTGATCGTCATCTGCGATTGCACCCTCGACGAAAACCCGATGCCAGGCAAAGCGGCGTTCATCCGCGGTGACAGCCTGTCCTCCACGGCGTTATTGCTGCGTGCCGGTGTACCCGGCGCCGAGCGTGTGCTGGTGCGCACTCCGTCCGACGACCTGACGCTGGCCACCGTGCTGGCGGTGAATCAACTGAACCCTGTCGGGCATGTCGTCGCGCACTTCAATGAAAGTGAAATTGCCGCACTGGCCAGTTCCTACGCGCCTAGCCTGGAATGCACCTCCAGTATGGCCATCGAGATGCTGGTGCGCGCCTCTCAGGACCCGGGTTCGTCGGTGGTGATTAATGAGCTGCTGTGCGTAGGGCAGGGGGCCACCCAATACCTGATGAAATTGCCCGAAGCTTTTGAAGCCACCTTCGGCGACCTGTACACCCGGATGAAAGAGCACCACAACGCCACCCTCATCGGCTATCGCGCCAAAGGTGCGCAGCAACCGTCGATCAACCCGCCCAGTGCCACGCGCGTTGAAGGCGGCGAGCTCTTCTACATTGCCTCCACCCGCCTCAAGGAAATCTCCAATGGGATGGTTTAAACAGTTGATGGGGCTCGAGGCCCCGAACGCGAATCCACACTCGAACCGGCCCGCCGCCGAACCCGTGCCGACCACCGGGCCGCTGGGCCTGGCACCGGGCAAAGGCGTGATGTTCGACACCACCCTGAAGTTGTTGCTCGACGGGCATACCTCGGTGGTGATTCCCGGCTCCCAGGAAATCTGGAGCAGCGGCACCGTCGACCTCGGGCAGTCGACCTGGCTGTCGCGCTACTACATGAACGACGAAGATTACTGGTTGCAGGTGCACACCACCGGCGACATCGCCGGGCAGGTCGAGTCCGTGATCCTGTTCAATTACCTGAGTTACGTCACGATCAGCAGCGAAGCTGAACTGCGCCGGTTGGCGGGGCCACAAAGCCCGATCGGCTTGCCGACCTACACCCACGACGGCGTCGAATACACGCGCGTATGGGGCAGCGAGGAGGGCCAGACCGAGCTGGTGGCAATGAGCGAGCACGTGATAAACCCCGAGGATGCCTACAGCGTCGAGCACCGTTCGATGCTATATGCCCGTGACACCGGCCTGACCGATCGACGCGAGTTCCTGCTGTTTTCCGTCGAAGAAGACGCCGAAGGCACCATCAGCCTGAGCACATCGCTGGGCATTTCGCTGTACACAACCGACCTGAACGCGCTCTAAACAAGGAAGCCATTCATGCTAGAAGCTCTCTCCATCTCCCTGAACAAAGCCGCCGTGCTCGGGTTTGTGATCTATATCCTCGGCGCCGCCGTACTGTTCGCGCTGTTCCAGTTCATCTACACCCGCATCACCCCGCACAAGGAGTTCGAGCTGATCCGTGCGGGCAACGTCTCTGCTGCGGTCGCCCTGGGCGGCGCCATCGTCGGCTTCGCCATTCCGGCCAGCAATGTGATTGCCTACTCGATCAGCGTGCTCGACTTCGTCGTCTGGGCAGTGATTGCCGCCGTGGTCCAACTGTTGGCGTTCCTGCTGACCAGCCTGGTGCTCAAAGGCACGTCCGAGCGCATCAAGAATGGCGAACTTGCGGCCGGCATCTACGTGGCCGCCGTGGCCATCAGCGTCGGCATGTTGAATGCCGCGTGCATGACGCCTACCCAGAACTGATCGCGCACGGAGCTCCCGATGAAACGAAGCAAGTACGTCCAGCTGTCGCTGGCAGCGTCGGTCGCCATGGCGATATCCGGCTGCGGCCCGACGGAAAAAACCTACGACCTGCAGAAGAAGTACAACTTCCAGTCTGTTCAGCAGTGCGCCGATGAGAAACTACCGGTGGACGTCTGCTCGGATGCCTACATGACCGCCATGGCCGAACATCGCCGCATTGCGCCGGTGTACGAAAGCCAGGCCGATTGCGATGCCGATTTCGTCGCCGACTGGTGCCAGCAGGACTCCACCGGCAAGTTCATCCCGCGGCTGGGCGGTTTCGAACTGACCGCCGAAGGCCAGGTGACACAATCCCAGGTCGACGCGGCCAATGCTCAAGCCAGCGCCCAGGCGAACAGTGGCGGCTCAGGCTTCTCCACCAGCAGCCTGCTGACCGGTCTGCTGATCGGCAACATGCTGAGCAACAATCGCAACAGCTACCGCTCCGAGCCGGTGTATCGCTATCGAGACGATCGCGGCAATTACGGCTCCTCGACGCTCAACCAGCGCGTCTCCAATGGCGCCACGTTTGGCCGCTCGAACCAGGCCCGCTACGGCAGCAGCAACTACACCAACACGCTGCGCACCTCCGCCAAGTCGAGCTCCGTCGCTTCGGCCACCTCCCGTGGCGGCTTCGGCAGCAAGGCCAGCGCACGCAGTGGCTGGGGCGGCGGCGGGTCGAGCAGTTAAGGAAGGCGGGCCATGAAGAAGATCCACTGCGCAGAACGTCATGACTGGAAACAGACCGCCGACAGCCTCGGCTTTCTGTTCCACACCATCGACGACGAACCCTACTGGGACGAAAGCGCGTACTACCAGTTTACGCTCAAGCAAATCGAGCACGACCTCGAAGACCCGACCACCGAGATCCATGACATGTGCATGGACCTTGTCGCCCGCGTGGTCCACAGCGAAGAACTGCTCGATCGCCTGAGCATTCCCGCGCCGTTCTACGACATGATCCGCACCTCATGGCTGGAAGGCCACCCGCACCTCTACGGGCGCATGGACTTCTCCTACAACGGCACCGGCCCCGCCAAGTTGCTCGAACTCAACTACGACACCCCCACCAGCCTCTACGAAGCCGCGGCGTTCCAATGGGGCTGGCTGGAACAATGCATCGAACGCGGCCTGCTGCCCAAGCACGCCGACCAATTCAACAGCATCGACACCAAACTGCACCAGGCCTTCGCCCAACTGCAGGTCAACCAGCCCTTCTACTTCGCCTCCATGAAAGGCTCGGTCGAAGACAAAGGCACCACCGACTACCTGCGCCTCGTCGCGGAAAAAGTCGGCATCGAATCACGCCACATCGACATCGAAGACATCGGCCTGACCGCCGAAGGCCGCTTCGTCGATCTCGAAGATCGCTGGATTCCCCACCTGTTCAAGCTGCACGCCTGGGAGTTCATCTTTCACGAGCCCTTCGGTGCTGCGATTGCCCAGAGCGACACGCAGTTTTTCGAGCCCGCGTGGAAATCGATTCTCTCCAACAAAGGCATCCTGCCGCTGTTGTGGGAATTCAACAAAGGGCACCCGAATTTGCTGGCGGCGCACCTGGATACTGAGCCAGGTAAAGCCGTGCCGAAGGGTTGGGTGCGCAAGCCGTTCTTCTCGAGGGAAGGGGCGAACATCGAGCTGCAAACGGCGGATGGAGTGGTTGTGAAGGAGGACGGGCCGTATACGGATGCGCCCTTTATTCTTCAGGAGTTCGCGCCGCTGCCGCGGTTTGGGGACAGCTACACGTTGATCGGGTCTTGGGTGATTGGGGATCAGGCGGCGGGGATTGGGGTGCGGGAGGATAATAGTTTGATCACGAAGGATTCGAGCCGGTTTTTGCCGCATTTGATTTTGGATTGAGGAAGTCTATAGGGCTTCTCAGTCAGGACTAGTCGGACCGCCTCAACCGATTGGCTGAATGCCCGCGTCGGCGGGCAGATTTCTGACCCTCAGCAAGTAGTCATCTGAGCATTTGAGTGGTTGTGTGTAAGCCGTTTGAGTGCAATCTCAAGCGCTTGGTCGTCGAACAGCTTGTTCTTACGAGCACCAGCTCCAGCTCCACCCTCCCAGTGCTTCAATGCTTCGCGCACAGCAGGGACGCTAGGGGAGACATTTTTCTGGCTCAGCAACCAATCGACTGTCGCCAGCAACTCCATACCGAACGGGGACTCAAAGCCGTCAATCAATTCGGCAGTGCACTCCAGGGCTTCGGAGTATTCCTTGGCTTCTGTTTTAAGATAGGTTTGTAGAAAGGCTTTGCGGTCTTGGTCGAACCAGATCACATCGCTATTTTCCGCATCACCGATGCGCTTATCGCAATGCAGATAACTACCGTCCAAGTTGTTAAGCAGATGCTCTAACCGATTGGCATATGGCCCGTACTTGTGAGCAACGAACTTAAGGTCCAGCGGGTTCTTGAGGTCTGGCCGTTTCTCAATAGCACGCTCCAGAAACCACGCCAGCTTCTGAATCTCAAGCAGGCTGCATTCCATACCCAACACCCAGTATCGCCGTACCAGTTCCGCAATAAGTGCGCGAGCTGGTGTGAGCTTCTCCACGCCGCTACGTTTGGCGACATTCAGGTACTGATTGGAAGGCTCAAATACCAATACGTCGACATCCAAATCACTCAAGACATTAACAATCTGTTCGCGAACGTCTGGCCATTTCAGGCCACCGTTACCTGCACCCAACGGTGGAACCGCCACAGATTTCACATGATTGTCGATCAAAAAACGACGTAGGTCGTGTAAACCTTCGGTTATCCATGCCATCTGCGACGGCGATCGCCAGTGACGTTTGGTCGGAAAGTTAACGATCCATTGAGGACCTTCCAGTTCGTTGACCGCAGTGACATGAACCTTGCCGGTTTCTACCTCGCCAGCCTTGCAGGCCGCTGCGTAAAGGCGATAGTTTTCTGCAAAGCGCTCTTTGAACATCAGCGCAATGCCCTTGCCCATCACGCCTACGGTATTAACCGTGTTGACGAGGGCTTCGGTGTTGGCCTCCAAAAGGTTGCCTTGAGTGAATCTGATCATTGGAAATACCATCCCGGACGCGCATGCACAGACAACGTCAGGCCTCTAGCGGCAACGTCCTGCTGTATGCGTTCTTTCATCGCATCGGTGTAACACATGATGCCAAGGAGTCCTGTAATCGGTAGGTGGTGGTGAATCAGCGCTTCAGCTTGATAACGCTCCATTTTTCGAGGGTCATCGGGGTCACGTTTGAAGTCGCGTCGTTGAAGGATAGACCAATCGATCTCATGGAGATTCGCCAAATCGCTGTAATAGTCTGTCCAATCCGGGTAGGCGTGTGCGTTTGTGAAGACGAACGGTAGGCCAAGCTCGGCGACGCGGTGGAGGCTTGAGACGAGAATTACGATTTCGTCATTGTTGCGCTGCTGAACGCTCCACCCGGAGTGAATATTTTTCATCATCACAGAGAAGGGGGTGAAATAGAAGGGCACGTAGTCTGACAAAAATCCTGCAGGAGCAATTGGCACACAGCGGTTGCGGCGTTTGTCGATTAAATCAACATTTCCTATGTTCACATACTGCGGAGCCTGCACCTCGGAGCTGGCGCAATGCAGGCCGTTGTCCAGAATCCAGGGCAGATTGTCACGATGAACGATCCGCCAGATCAGAGCCTTTCCTGGATTCAAGTTGCTATAAATCATCTAAGAAACATTCCCCGATTCACTCCGATTTGTACATTAACACCGGCCTCGCGCATTTTAGACTCACAGAGGGCTTCTACTTCGGCATTAGAAACAAAAACCTTGAAGAAATCGTTAGGGGAAACCACGCCAGGCGATAGGCACTCAGCCATACAGATGCTCTTGCATTGAGGGTCATGGTAATCCCTGGCATTCATGACCTCCCAGTTGATGGCCTTGAAGCCCTCGGCATAATCGAGCAACTGAATGGCATCGTTAGCCAATGGATGGCGGGGAATGACCTTCCATTGTTTTCTAATTGCTACGTTTCGATGAACCGTAATCACAACAAATTGGGTGTGGGGCCTTCTACGTTGAACGCTTCCATCGAATGGGTTTGCGGCAAACCAGTGGAAAGGTACGTACTGCTCAAGTGCGAGACCTTGTCGTTTTTTCAGTATCTCGGCATCAGCCACATCTTCGAACGCCTTGAGTTGCGCTCGCGGTTGAAGTCCGTTCTGAAAAATACTGCTCAGGTTTTCTAGCGAGGTGAGGTGGTAGAGAAGCTTTTGTTCCTTGATATCCGGCATATCGGTCTCCTTGACCTATGTATGAGCTGAAGTTGTTTTATTCCTGCTCGCTCATCAGTTGGCAGGATGAGATGAGTGATTCTATTGTGATATCAATTTGATTCGCAATGGCCATCCTTAATGTGGTGAGATGTTGAAAAACCAAGCGAGTCAGTCGTCCTGCAGCGTTCTCGACTTCGTTGTGCCAGCAGGTTAGATCCCTTTCATTTTCGAGGCATTTCCTAGAGAATTTCAGCCGCTTGCGCCAGCGGAATTCCGTGACTAGGCTGCGATCCGTCACTGCATATTCAGTGGTCGGGTTTAGTCGCCCGGATTCGATTGGCGCATAAGCAACCCATGACCAAGCACCCCTTCGCCTGCATCTTATGGTGGCTGTGCGCAGGGCACCTCCGGGTGCGCCGCAAAGGGCGGTTATGCATTTGGTGGAGATGGCGAAGATGGTGGCGGATCGGGCTGTGGAGTGTTTGCAGCCCACGTAAGGCGATTCAGAGAAGGGCAATGTATAGAAGCCCGTTTTTGGTTATTCAATTGTCCAACAGCTTGTTGGACAATTGACTTGAGGGTTTTACGGGCATTAAAAAGCCGGCTTGTGGCCGGCTTCTCGGGGACTGCTTCAGCTTGTTTTTGACAAGCCTCACCAGCCTTCAAATCGCTCAACCCACATCGCGTCGGGCTGAATAGTAGGGGCATCCGCGGGAACTCCTCCGCTTCGCCGGGCAAGGTGGATAGCGCAAAGCCACCCCCTGCCAAATGTGGGCCGCATGATACCCACATTCACCTCAGTTGCCCACCTCCGGATCCGATTTAGAGCCTTCCCAGCCCAACAGGTGCTCATCCAGCGGCACGGGCGGGCGGCGGTTATTCAACGTGGACCACCAGAACACCCAACCCACGATCTGGAAGTTCTGTTCAAACCGCTGTTCGTACGTCAGGTACTCGTCGGGATGCTCGCTGGCATTGTGACTGCGCATGCGCAAACCACCCCCGGGTCGGTTGTAGAGGTATTTGATGCGCAGCATGCCGTCGTGCTCTACCGCGTAGATCTCGCCGTCGATGATTTGGGTGCGGCCTCGGTCGATGGCGAGAGTGGCGCCTTGTTGGATGATGTCGATCATGCTGTTGTCGACCATGTAGGCGCCCAGGGCGCGGTCGGGATTTACGTTGAGGGTCTGGAGGGTGTGCAGGGAGACGCGGATGCGTTCGGTGGAGGTGAATGAGGGGTGGAGGTCGATCTCCACGTCGATTTTTTCCGGGTGGCAGGTGGGGCCTGTGAGGTATTTACCGCTTCCTTCGCGGGTGGTGGGCAGTCCTTTTCGGGTGTCCGGGCCTTCCAGTCGGAAGTTGGCCGGTGGGTGTTTGGGGCCTTCGCCGGTGCGCAGCCAGCGGCTGGACACGCACAACAGTTCTGCGAACTCGTTGAGTCGGCCCATGGGGATGCCGCGCTTGAACCAGTTGTTCACGTGCTGAGGCGTGACGCCGCGGTTCTTGGCGAAGTCGGAGGCGGAAAGATGGACTTCCCGCAGTAGCGCTTTTAAACGATCACCTGATTTATTCATAAACGCAGAGTTTACTGGCCGGGGAAACAGATCAAATAAACCATGCGTTGAGTTGCGCTTGTAGGTCTTTGCTTAGTTGTAGCCCGATACTTCGGATTGCGATCGAAGTTAAACGTTGTTTATAAAGTATTGATCTGGCCGTTTAATTTTTCCCACAAAAAAGCCCCGAATGATCGGGGCTTTTTCAATTGCCGAGGCAATGAGGAGCGGGTATCAGCCTTTGTAGGCAGCGACCGACTTGAGGATCTCGGCGCGGGCGGCGTCTGCGTTGCGCCAACCGTCGATCTTCACCCATTTGCCTTTTTCGAGGTCTTTGTAGTTCTCGAAGAAGTGCTTGATCTGCTCCAGCAACAGTGGCGGCAGGTCGGTGTATTCCTTCACGTCCACGTACAGCTGGGACAGCTTGTCGTGTGGAACTGCGATCACTTTGGCGTCGCCGCCGCCGTCGTCGGTCATGTTCAGGATGCCGACCGGGCGTGCGCGGATAACCGAGCCTGGGGTAACCGGGTAAGGGGTTACGACCAGCACGTCGAGGGGGTCACCGTCGTCAGCCAGGGTGTTGGGGATGAAACCGTAGTTGGCCGGGTAGAACATCGGGGTGGCCATGAAACGGTCAACGAACAGGCAGTCGCTGTCTTTGTCGATTTCGTATTTGATCGGCGCGTGGTTGGCCGGAATCTCGATGGCGACGTAGATGTCGTTCGGCAGGTCTTTGCCAGCCGGAATCTTGCTGTAGCTCATTGGGCGTTGCCCCCGTTAGTTGGCCAAGAAACTTGGCCGGATTGGCCTAAAAGTGGCGGCGATTATAGGCACATTCCGCCGCCGATGCCATGCGCCAGACGTCGTACGGTCATTCGCCCTGTGGCTGATAACGCGGGTCGCTGGCTTGCAGTTGGGTGAGGCGGGCCAGGGGATCCTGGCGATAAAAGCGGCTCAGTTGGGCATACACCTGTGGATAACGGTTGACCAGTAAATCCGGGGCGCTGAAAAAATATTCGCTGGTGACGGCAAAGAATTCCGCCGGGTTTTCGGCGGCGTAGGGGTCGATCTCGGTGTCGGCGTCCGGGTTGGCGTCCAACTGGCGGTTGAGGTCGTCGTAGGCGCTTTGCATCACGCTGGCCCATTCCTGCACGCGCATGTCGTTGTGCAGCGGTGGCAGGCCGTTGGCGTCGCCGTTGAGCATGTCGAGCTTGTGCGCCAGTTCGTGGATGACCAGGTTATAGCCTTCCCAGTTGCCGCTGGCGAGCACGCCGGGCCAGGCGAGGATCACCGGGCCTTGTTGCCAGGCTTCACCGCTGTGTTCGCCGTCCCATTCGTGTTCGATGCCGCTGCTGTCGCGATGGCGCTGGGGGCTGACGAAGTCGTCGGGGTACAGCACGATTTCGTGGAAGCCCTGGTACCAGTCGAGGTCGCCGAGGTTCATCAGCGGCAGTTGCGCCTGGGCGGCGAGCAGCAGGCGTTGTTCCTGGTGCAGTTCGACGCCGGGCAGGGCAGTAAGGTGTTTTTCGGCGAGGAACACCACGCAGGCTTCGCGCAGCCACTGGTCCTGCTCGGCGGTGAGGCCGTCGAGGAAGGTCAGGTGGTGGCGCACCCGCTGCCAGGTGTCATCGGCAATCGGGTGCTTGGCCAGCAAGCGCTGGCGACGCCAGGCGCTGAGGGACCACATCGGCGCTTACTGCGACTTGGCTTCGGAGGACGCGCGGCCAAAACGGCTGCGAAACACGCCAATGATCATCGGCACCAGCGACAGCAGGATGATGAACACCACCAGCAGCGACAGGTTTTTCTTGATGAACGGCACGTTGCCGAAGAAGTAGCCCAGGGTCACCAGGCCGCCGACCCAGAGGATGGTGCCCAGCACGCTGAACCCGAAGAACCGCGGGTAAGGCATTTTCGCGATGCCGGCGACGAACGGCGCGAAGGTGCGCAGGATCGGCAGGAAGCGCGCCAGGGTCACGGTTTTGCCGCCGTGCTTGTCGTAGAAGTCGTGGGTTTTTTGCAGGTAGTCGCGACGGAAGATTTTCGAGTTCGAGTTGTTGAACAAGCGTTCGCCCACCGTTCGCCCGATCACGTAGTTGGTACTGTCGCCAAGGATCGCCGCCAGCATCAGCAGGCCGCCCAGCAACACCGGGTCCATGCCGCCGCCTGCCGCCACGGCGCCGGCAATGAACAGCAACGAATCGCCCGGCAGGAACGGCATGACCACCAGGCCGGTTTCACAAAAGATGACCAGGAACAGAATGGCGTAGATCCACGGACCGTAATTGGTTACCAGCAGGTCGAGGTAGACGTCGAGATGCAGGATAAGGTCGAGCGGGTTGAAATCCATGGATGGCACCTGTGTGAACGGCCCGGCTCAGCAGGCCTGTGCGGAAGCTCGGGTAATAAGGCTACAAGTGTATGCCGCATTTCTTACAACCCTGAAAGGTCCGCATTATACGGATTGGGAGGTGAAAAGCGTGTGGGTTTTGTAGCGGGGGATGTCGTGCAAAGGCATTCGCAGGCACAACACTATCTGTAGGAGCTGGCTTGCCGGCGATAGCATCACCTCGGTCTCACTGATATACACCGAGGTGCCTGCATCGCCGGCAAGCCGGCTCCTACAGAAGCCTGCGTCGACATTAGATGGGTGTGTGGGGTCAATCTTCGCTGATCGGCAGCGTGTAGTTCTTGAACTCGGTGTCTTCGCGGAACCCGATCGACTCATAGGTCTTCTGCGCCACGTCGTTGTCACTGCTGGTCGACACCCGCAGCCGCACCGCGTGGGTCTCCTTGGCCATCTTCTTCGCCGTGCGCATCAGGTTGTCCGCCACCAGTTGCCGGCGCGCATCTTCAGCCACGTAGATGTCGTTGAGGATCCACACGCGCTTGAGCGACAACGACGAAAAGCTCGGGTACAGCTGGCAGAATCCGAGCAGCTTCTTGTCGTCATCGTCGGCCAGGGCCAGGTAAATCACCGATTCCTTACGGCGCAGGCGTTTCTCCAGGAAGGCCCGCGATGAGTCCGGAAAGGGCAAGGCGCCGTAGAACTCACGGTATTTGACGAACAGTGGGGTCAACAGGTCCAGGTGTTCCAGGGTCGCTTGAGTAATCCGCATGCCAGGCCTCAACTTCCAAATGGGGTATGACCACACAAGCGGCCGTGACTCGATGCTGCCTAATGGCGCGAAAAAGCGCAATCGTGCAGCGATCAGTCATCCGGTGAACTGAGCAGGAAATTGCCCTTCATCAGGTCCGGTTCGTCGGATTCAAGGGTCTGAACCTGCGCCTCGTCCTTGAGATTGACCCCCGACAATTGCCGCCGACATGCCTCTCGCATCAAGTACAGCAACCGATGGGCCGCCATGCCGTAGCTGAGGCCTTCCAGGCGCACGTTGGAGATGCAATTGCGATAGGCATCGGTGAGGCCGACCTTGGGGTTATAGGTGAAATACAGGCCCAGGCTGTCCGGTGAACTGAGCCCGGGCCGTTCGCCGATCAAAATGACGGTCATTTTGGCCCCGAGCAACTGGCCCACCTCATCCGCCACCGCCACGCGGCCTTGTTCCACCAGGATGACCGGCGACAAGGACCAACCGTCTGCGCTGCTCTGTTCCTCCAGGCGTGTCAGAAACGGCAAGGTGTGCTTATGCACCGCCAGGGCCGACAGGCCATCAGCGACCACGACCGCCAAGTCCACACCGCCGGGATTGGCCGATGCATGATCGCGCAGCAGCTGGGCCGACTCATCGCTCAAGCGCCGTCCCAGGTCCGGGCGTTGCAGGTACATGTGACGGTCAGTGGCAGCACTGTGCAGCAACAGGCTGTCACGCCCGCGTTCGGCCAACTGGCTACTGAGGCCGGCGTGGTCAAAGGGCAAATGCACCGCGTCCCGCGCCTGGGCGTGGGCGAACTGGAAATCCAGCTGCGCGTTGGTGGGGATGCTGGTGCCGGTGCGGCCCAGGGCGATACGCGCCGGGGTCAGGCGGCGCAGTTCCAGCCAAGGGTTGTCAGGCAGGTCGAGTTGCACGGGCGGCTCCTTCATCCCAGTTGCGCCAAGGCTTGGCGAAATGCCGGTGGCAGGCTGTTGCCGAAGTGCACCTTGCCGTCGGCTTGCGTGAAGATGCCCATCTTGGCCAGCCACTGTTCAAACTCCGGCGCCGGCTTTAAACCCAATGTCTGGCGGGCGTACAGGGCGTCGTGGAACGAGGTGGTCTGGTAATTGAGCATGATGTCGTCGGAGCCGGGGATGCCCATGATGAAGTTGATCCCGGCCACGCCCAGCAGGGTCAGCAGGGTGTCCATGTCGTCCTGGTCGGCTTCGGCGTGGTTGGTGTAGCAGATGTCGCACCCCATCGGCACACCGAGCAGCTTGCCGCAGAAGTGGTCCTCAAGGCCGGCGCGGATGATCTGCTTGCCGTTGTACAGGTACTCGGGGCCGATAAATCCTACGACGGTATTCACCAGGAACGGTTTGAAATGCCGGGCCACCGCGTAGGCGCGGGTTTCGCAGGTTTGCTGGTCGACGCCAAAATGCGCGTTGGCCGACAAGGCGCTGCCCTGGCCGGTTTCGAAATACATCAGGTTCTGGCCCAGGGTGCCGCGATTAAGGCTCAAACCCGCTTCGTAACCTTCCTGCAGCACGCTCAGGCTGATGCCGAAACTGGCATTGGCCGCCTCGGTGCCGGCAATCGACTGGAACACCAGGTCCAGCGGCACGCCACGGTTGATGGCCTCGATGGAGGTGGTGACGTGGGTGAGTACGCAGGCCTGGGTCGGGATTTCATAGCGTTGGATGATCGCGTCGAGCATCTCCAGCATGGCGCAGATCGAGGCGATGCTGTCGGTGGCCGGGTTGATGCCGATCATGGCGTCGCCGTTGCCGTACAGCAGGCCATCGAGAATGCTCGCGGCGATGCCGGCCGGTTCGTCCGTGGGGTGGTTGGGCTGCAGCCGCGTGGATAACCGCCCGCGCAGGCCCATGGTGCCGCGAAACTGCGTGACCACGCGGATCTTCTGCGCCACCAGCACCAGGTCCTGCACGCGCATGATCTTGGATACGGCGGCGGCCATTTCCGGGGTCAGCCCTGGCGCCAAGGCGCGTAGGGCATGTTCGTCGGCCGCGTCGCTGAGCAGCCAGTCGCGCAGGCCGCCGACAGTGAGGTGGCTGACGGCGGCAAACGCCTGCTTGTCGTGGGTGTCGATGATCAGCCGGGTGACTTCATCGCGTTCATAGGGAATCAGCACTTCTTGCAGGAAGTGCTTCAGCGGGATATTCGCCAACGCCATCTGCGCGGCCACCCGCTCACCGTCGTTCTGTGCGGCGACGCCGGCGAGAAAGTCTCCGGAGCGCGCGGGGCTGGCCTTGGCCATCACGTCCTTGAGGCTGTCGAAGCGGTAGGTCTGGGCACCCACCGCGTGGGAAAAGCTTGCCATACAGTGTCTCCTTGGCGACGCGGGCCCAATGTCAGACTGGCACCCGCGTCGAGGTTTACGGCTATTAGTGCAGGGCGGCCTCTGCGGCCTGGATCGCCGCGAATTCCTCTTCGGGCGTGCCCGCTACCAAGTGATGCCGGCTGTAGAAAGCAAAGTAAGCAATTAATACTCCATAGATGATCGCGGCGCCAATCACCACCCGTGGATCCACCAGGAAGCCCGCCACCACGGCCACGCAGGCCAGTATCAGCGCAATGCCGGAGGTGAAAATGCCGCCCGGTGTGCGGTACGGACGGTCCATTTTGGGGCGACGGATGCGCAGGGTGATGTGCGCGGCCATCATCAGCACGTAGGAAATGGTCGCGCCAAACACCGCCACCAAAATCAGCAGATCACCCTGGCCGGTCAACGACAGGCCAAAGCCGATGATGCCGGGGATCACCAGGGCCAGCACCGGCGCCTTGCTTTTGTTGGTCTCGGACAGTTTGCGCGGCAGGTAACCGGCGCGGGACAGTGCGAAGATCTGCCGCGAATAGGCGTAGATGATCGAGAAAAAGCTCGCAATCAGCCCAGCCAGACCGACCAGATTGACGAAGCTGCCCATCCAGGTCGAGCCGCCATAGGACAGGGCCAGGGCCTCAACCAGCGGGTTGCCGGATTTGATCAGCGCGTAAGTGCCGGCGCCGCCCGGTGCGATCACCAGGATCAGCAGGGCAAAACTGGTCAGCACCACAATAGCGCCGATCAGGCCACGCGGCAGGTCGCGTTTCGGGTTCTTGGTTTCTTCGGCGGCCAGGGGCACGCCTTCTACGGCGAGGAAGAACCAGATGGCATACGGAATCGCCGCCCACACACCCACGTAGCCAAACGGCAGGAAGGTGCTGGCGCCCTTGGCCTCGGTCACCGGGATATCCAGCAAGTTGGCGACGCTAAAGTGCGGCACCATCGCCACGAGGAACACACCCAGGGCAATCGCGGCCACGGCGGTAATCACGAACATCAGCTTCAAGGCTTCGCCGACGCCGAAGATGTGGATGCCGATAAAGATGATGTAGAACGCCAGGTAAATCATCCAGCCGCCAATACCGAACAGCGACTCGCAATACGCGCCGATGAACACCGCGATGGCGGCGGGCGCGATGGCGTATTCGATCAGGATGGCGGTGCCGGTGAGGAACCCGCCCCAGGGCCCGAAGGCGCTGCGGGCAAAGCCGTAGCCACCGCCGGCGGTGGGGATCATGGAAGACAGTTCGGCCAGGGAAAAACACATGCACAGGTACATGGTGGCCATCAGCAATGTGGCGAGGAACATCCCGCCCCAGCCACCCTGGGCCAGGCCGAAGTTCCAGCCGGCGTAGTCGCCGGAGATCACGTAGGCGACGCCAAGGCCGACTAACAGCACCCAGCCGGCGGCGCCTTTTTTCAGTTCGCGTTGTTGGAAGTATTGAGAGTCGACTTTTTCGAAGTCGACAGATGAACTTGTGGGTTCGCTAGACATGGGAAAGTACCGTCCGTTGTTATTGTTTTAACTCGGCCTCTGAGTGCCGAATGCACTTCGCAAGTACTTACAAAGATCATTGTAGGAGCTGGCTTGCCAGCGATAGCATCCGCCCAGTCACTACTGATGTTGGATCACACACCGCTATCGCCGGCAAGCCGGCTCCTACAGTTGAAATGCGACCCATTGTAGGAGCCGGCTTGCCGGCGATAGCGGTTTAACGGTTTAGAAGAAGCCCAGCGGATTAATGTCGTAGCTCACCAGCAAGTTCTTGGTCTGCTGGTAGTGATCCAACATCATCTTGTGCGTTTCACGCCCCACGCCGGACTTCTTGTAGCCACCGAACGCGGCATGCGCCGGGTACAGGTGATAGCAGTTGGTCCATACGCGGCCCGCCTTGATCGCCCGGCCCATGCGGTAGGCGCGGTTGATGTCGCGGGTCCACACGCCGGCGCCCAGGCCGAACTCGGTGTCGTTGGCGATCGCCAGGGCTTCGGCTTCGTCCTTGAACGTGGTGATGCTCACCACCGGGCCGAAGATTTCTTCCTGGAACACGCGCATTTCGTTGGTGCCCTTGAGCAGGGTCGGCTGGATGTAATAGCCGCCGGCCATATCGCCTGTGAGCTTCTCGACCTTGCCGCCGGTCAGCAGTTGCGCGCCTTCGCCCTTGGCGATTTCCAGGTAGGACAGGATCTTGTCGAACTGCTGCTCGGACGCCTGGGCGCCGACCATCGTGTCGGTGTCCAGCGGGTCGCCACGTTTGATCGACTCGATCTTCTTCATCACCACTTTCATGAAGTCGTCGTAGATCGACTCTTCCACCAGGGCACGGGAAGGGCAGGTGCACACTTCGCCCTGGTTGAAGAACGCCAGCACCAAGCCTTCGGCAGCCTTTTCGATGAACGAAGGCTCGGCTTTCATGATGTCGGCGAAGAAGATGTTCGGCGACTTGCCGCCCAGTTCCACGGTGGACGGAATGATGTTCTCGGCGGCCGCATGCATGATGTGCGAGCCAACGGGCGTCGAGCCGGTGAAAGCAATCTTGGCAATGCGCTTGCTGGTCGCGAGCGCTTCGCCCGCTTCCTTGCCGAAACCGTGCACCACGTTCAGCACGCCCGGTGGCAGCAGGTCGCCGATCACTTCCAGCAGCACGTTGATGCCCAGTGGGGTTTGCTCGGCAGGCTTGAGCACCACGCAGTTACCCGCGGCCAGGGCCGGGGCGAGTTTCCAGGCGGCCATCAGCAGCGGGAAGTTCCACGGGATGATCTGGCCGACCACGCCCAGTGGCTCGTGGAAATGATAGGACGCGGTGTGTTCGTTGATTTCGGCGCTGGTGCCTTCCTGGGCACGGATGCAGCCGGCGAAGTAGCGGAAGTGGTCGGCTGCCAGTGGGATGTCGGCGTTGAGGGTTTCACGCACGGCCTTGCCGTTGTCCCAGGTTTCGGTGACGGCCAGCAGTTCGAGGTTCTGTTCGATGCGGTCGGCGATTTTCAGCAGGACCAGCGAGCGGTCCTGGGCCGAGGTCTTGCCCCAGGCGTCGGCGGCGGCATGGGCGGCGTCCAGTGCTTTGTCGATGTCTTTGGCCGTGGAGCGCGGGAATTCGGCGATGGGCTTGCCGTTGACCGGCGAGGTGTTGGTGAAATAGTTGCCATCGACCGGCGCAACGAACTCGCCACCGATGTAGTTGCCGTACTTGGCCTTGAACGAGACGATGGCGCCTTCAGTACCGGGGTGTGCGTAACGCATGGTGGGTATCTCCTGGCTTTTATGTTTATTGGGAGCGCAGCGCAGCAAGCGCTTGATAAAGCGTAGAGCAAAGGTTGGGCCACCGCTTTGTGGGCCAGGGAAATCAAGGGGTTTGGCATTGTTGCAAGGCGTTGCTGTGGCAGGGGTGATACAGGCCATGTGACAGTTTGTGCCATAAACGGTACAGCCTGTGACCGGCGGGTCGGCGTGGGATTGCAATGCCTGGATGGCTGGGGGATGCTGGGGGTTCTCACGCAGGGAGAATAATAAGAAATGCACAACGATCATTTCAGTCGCCATGCCCAGCAGGTGCTCACCGTGGCACGCGGTCAAGCGTTGGCCCAGGGGCCCGCCAGCGATCCGTCCATCGCCCGCTCCTGGCTGCGTTGCCTGGAGGACTACCACCTCGACCCTGCGCAAACCATCGCCCCTACCGTGCTTGAGCACGGCCGCCTGCTGGAAAGCCGCGAGCGCCTGCAACAGGTGCTGCACATCGCCGGCAGCGAGATGAACAGCCTGCATCAGCAGCTCTCGGGTGCCGGCCACGCGGTGCTGCTCACCGATGCGCGAGGCGTGATCCTCAACTGTGTCACCGCGCCGTCCGAGCGCAAGATCTTCGAACGCGCCGGGCTGTGGCTGGGCGCGGATTGGAGCGAGGCCTGCGAAGGCACCAACGGCATCGGCACCTGCCTGGTGGAGCGCCAATCCCTGACCATTCATCGTGATGAGCACTTTCGCGGCCGACATACCGGGCTGACCTGTTCGGCGAGCCCGGTGTTCGATCCCCACGGTGATTTGCTGGCGGTGCTGGATGTGTCATCCGCACGGGAGGCCGTGTCGCGCCAGAGTCAATTCCACACCATGGCGCTGGTCAATCTGTCGGCGAAGATGATCGAGAGTTGTTACTTCCTGCGTCATTTTGAAAACCACTGGTTGCTGCGCTTTCATCTGCAGGCGGAGTCGGTGGGGCTGTTCAGCGAAGGCTTGCTGGCATTCGACGGCGAAGGGCGCATCTGTGCAGTGAACCAGAGCGCGCTGAACCTGTTGAGGCAACAGCGTGACGTCTTGTTGGGGCAGCCGGTGGAGGCGTTTTTCGAAAGCTCCCTGGATCAATTGCTCGGACGCGCCAGCGCCAATGCCACCGCCAGTTGGCCATTACGTACCCGCGATGGCCGGCATTTGTTCGCGGCGTTGCGCGGCCAGGTGCGCGGCGTCCCCACTGCGGTCGCCAAGCCTGTTGTCGCGCAGGGGCCGCGCCTGCCAGGCATCTGCCTGGGTGATCCGGCGCTGCAACAGGACTTCAGCAAGGCGCTGCGGGTATTCGAGCGCGATGTACCGCTGCTGATCAATGGCGAAACCGGTTCCGGCAAAGAGGCCTTCGCCAAAGCGGTGCACCAGGCCAGCCAGCGGGCCGACAAGGCATTCGTGGCGCTCAACTGCGCGGCCATCCCGGAAAGCCTGATCGAAAGCGAGCTGTTCGGCTATCGCGGTGGCAGTTTTACCGGTGCGCGCAAAGAGGGCATGCAAGGCAAGTTGCAGCAAGCCGATGGCGGCACCCTGTTCCTCGATGAAATCGGCGATATGCCTCTGGCACTGCAAACCCGTCTATTGAGGGTGCTGGAGGACCGGCTGGTGGTGCCGCTCGGCGGTGAGCCCCAGGCTGTGAACGTACGAATTGTCAGCGCAACCCACAGGAATTTGCTGGAGCGCGTGCAAGACGGCAGTTTCCGCGAGGATTTGTACTACCGGCTCAATGGCTTGGAAGTCGGTTTGCCCGCGTTGCGCGAGCGCAGTGACAAATCCCAGTTGCTGGATTTCCTGCTGGCCCAAGAGGCCAATGGCGAGCCGGTAGCGCTCGACCCGACGGCGCGCATGGCGCTGTTGGCATTTGCCTGGCCGGGTAATGTCCGCCAACTGCGCACGGTGCTGCGCACATTGGTGGCGCTGTGCGATGACGGACGCGTCGGCCTTGAAGACTTGCCCGCCCAGATTCGCCAGGCCCGCCCTGCGGTCGTCGCACAGGCCAAACCGCTGGAGTCGCCGCTGGAAGACGCCGAGCGCCTGGCATTGCTCACGGCGCTGCAGCAACAGCACTGGCACATGACGCACACGGCGGAGCAGTTGGGCGTCAGTCGCAACACCTTGTATAGAAAGCTGCGCAGGCACGGTATCGCACGGCACGCCCTCAGCTAAAGGGTGCGATTTTCGCCCCCCTGCGCTAACCTGCCTCGATGTTTTACGAGGTCGACTATGCACATTCATATTCTCGGTATTTGCGGCACGTTCATGGGCTCGATGGCGGTTCTGGCCAAAGAGCTGGGCCACCATGTCACGGGCTCCGACGCCAATGTCTATCCGCCCATGAGCACGCAACTCGAGGCCCAGGGCATCGCGCTGACCCAAGGCTACGACCCGGCGCAATTCGACCCGGTCCCGGACCTGGTGGTGATCGGCAATGCCATGTCGCGCGGCAACCCGGCGGTCGAATACGTACTCAATAAAGGTTTGCCTTATGTGTCTGGCCCGCAGTGGCTGGCCGACCATGTGCTGCAAGGCCGTTGGGTGCTGGCGGTTGCCGGTACCCACGGCAAGACCACCACCAGCAGCATGCTGGCCTGGGTGCTGGAGCACGCCGGCATGAGCCCGGGCTTTTTGATCGGGGGTGTGCCGCAGAACTTCTCGGTGTCGGCGCGCCTGGGCGATACGCCGTTCTTCGTGATCGAGGCGGATGAATACGACAGCGCCTTCTTCGACAAGCGTTCCAAGTTCGTTCATTACCGGCCGCGCACGGCGATCCTGAACAACCTTGAGTTCGATCACGCCGACATCTTCCCCGACCTGCCGGCCATCGAGCGACAGTTTCACCACTTGGTACGCACCATTCCAAGCGAAGGCCTGGTGATCCACCCGACCACTGAGCCTGCCCTGCAGCGTGTGATCGAGATGGGCTGCTGGACCCCGGTGCAAACCACCGGCGCGGGCGGGCAGTGGCAGGTCAAGCTGCTCAGCGAAGACGGTTCCCGTTTTGAAGTGCTGTTCGAAGGCGCGGCCCAAGGCATTGTCGAGTGGGACATGACCGGCCAGCATAACGTCGCCAACGCCTTGGTCACCCTGGCGGCTGCGCGGCATGTGGGCGTGGTGCCGTCCATGGGCATCGCCGCGCTCAG
This sequence comes from Pseudomonas sp. CHM02, assembly GCF_000612585.1. Lineage (GTDB taxonomy): Bacteria > Pseudomonadota > Gammaproteobacteria > Pseudomonadales > Pseudomonadaceae > Aquipseudomonas. Next base: position 1,373 of record NZ_JFCA01000028.1, on the reverse strand, counting down.
CGCTTTCAAGAGCGTGAAGCGGCGCATGGAAAAAGTCGCCGACGTGAATGGGATTACCATCTACGACGACTTTGCCCACCACCCGACGGCCATTGCCACCACCCTGGATGGCCTGCGCAAGCGGGTTGGCGACGCGCCGATTATTGCGATTGTCGAGCCGCGTTCCAACTCCATGAAGCTCGGCGCCCACCGCGATGGCCTGCCGGAAAGCGTCAACGACGCCGACCAGGTGGTCTGGTACGCACCGGCCAACCTTGGCTGGGACCTGCCGGGAATTGCCGCGCTGTGCACGGTGCCGTCCACCGTATGCGACTCCATCGAAGGCATCATCGAACACGTCAAGCAGCAAGCCAAGCCGGGCACCCATGTGGTCGTGATGAGCAACGGCGGCTTTGGTGGCCTGCACGGCAAACTGGCCGAGGCGCTGAAATGAGCGGCCCGGAACGCATCACCCTGGCCATGACCGGCGCATCCGGCGCGCCCTACGGGTTACGCCTGTTGGATTGCCTGGTACGTGAAGACCGTGAGGTGCACTTCCTGATCTCCAAGGCCGCGCAGCTGGTGATGGCCACCGAAACCGACGTGGCGCTGCCGCCCAAGGTGCAGATGATGCAGGCCTTCCTCACCGAGTACACCGGTGCGGCGGCGGGGCAGATCAAGGTCTACGGTAAAGAAGACTGGATGTCGCCCGTGGCCTCCGGCTCGGGGGCGCCGGCGGCGATGGTGGTGGTGCCGTGTTCCACGGGCACCTTGTCGGCGATTGCCACCGGTGCCTGCAACAACTTGATCGAACGCGCGGCCGACGTGACGTTGAAGGAACGCCGGCAGTTGATCCTGGTGCCCCGTGAAGCGCCGTATTCGAGCATTCACCTGGAACACATGCTCAAGTTGTCGAACATGGGCGTGACGATTTTGCCGGCCTCGCCCGGTTTCTATCACCAGCCGCAGACCATCGATGACCTGGTGGACTTTGTGGTGGCGCGCATCCTCAACCTGCTGAACATTCCCCAAGACATGCTGCCCCGCTGGGGCGAACACCATTTGAGCAGCGATGAATAAGGCGCTGCTGCTGGTGCTGGCGTTGCACCTCACGGGCTGCGCTACCGCGCGCACGCTGGACGCAGCGCAACCTGGCGCGCCGGTGGTGTATGCCGGCACGCGCTTGGATCTGTATGCAATGAACGGTGGCTGTTGCGCCAAGGACCGGTTTGGTGCCGAGGCGCCGGCTTATCCGGGTGTGGACCTGCCGGCGAGTGCGTTGCTCGATACCTTGTTGTTGCCGCTGTCGGTGTTGACGGTGTTGGGCGTTGGCTTCAACGCCACAGGTGGCCTTTAGAGGTGTAGTGCCTGGGCTGGCCTCATCGCGGGCAAGC
>NZ_JFCA01000027.1 GCF_000612585.1 Pseudomonas sp. CHM02 | reverse complement strand
CTGGGCTTCGATGAACTGAAGCAAGTCGCTGTCGAATCCTGCGTAACTACTTGTTTACCAAGGAGTTTTCCGTTTCGACTGCGCCGGAAGTGGGGCGAATTATAGACTTCCAGAATCTGCCGTCAACCCTTAATTACGCTTTTGTTGCAGAAAGTGGTTTTTTCGCAATAAGGCGCGGGATTCGACGCATCACGGGCGGTATCCGCAGCACCAGAAGCAACGCACCTATAGAGGCATAGATAGCCCACTCCTTCAGATCCGCACGCACGATCCACAACATATGCAACAAGCCAAGCCCAAGAATCACATACACCAGACGGTGCAGCTTCTTCCAACGACTACCCAACCGGCGCTGACTGTAACGATTCGACGTCACCGCCAATACCAACAGGAACAGGAAACCCAACGCCCCCACAATAATGTAGGGTCGCTTACGCAGCTCCACCCCCAGTTGCGACCAGTCCAGCCCAAGCACAAACACACAATAAGCAGCCAGGTGCAGCGCCACATAGGTAAAGCACCACAACCCCAACTGCCGGCGCACCGCTATCCACCCCGCCCAACCGCTGAGCTTCTGCAGCGGGGTCATTGCCAGAGTGACCAGCAACAGAATCAATGTACCGAGCCCCAGCCGATCTACCAGCACCTTGCCCGGATCCGGCCCCAGGGCAGAACTCCACGCCTCATAGAGCCACAACAGCGGCCATATCATCGCCACGATGAAGACGCCAATACGCCAGATCGGGTAACGCATCAGTAGTTCTTCCGCAGGTCGAGATCGGTATAAAGAGACGCCACCTCATCCGAGTAACCGTTGAACATCTGGGTCTCACGCACATTGGGACTGAACAGGCCACTCGGCAGACGACGCTCCCGCGCCTGAGTCCACCGAGGGTGATCGACCGTCGGGTTCACATTCGCATAGAACCCGTACTCATTGGCAGCAATGCTTTGCCAGGTGGTTTTTGGCTGCTCACTCACGAGACTGATGCGTACAATGGATTTCACACTCTTGAAGCCATACTTCCACGGAACCACCAGACGCAGCGGCGCGCCGTTCTGGTTAGGCAATTCACGCCCGTACATCCCTACTGCCAGGATCGCCAGAGGGTTCATCGCCTCATCCAGACGCAGCCCCTCTACATAAGGCCAGTCGATCAAGCCAAAACTCGAACGCTGCCCCGGCATGCTCTTTGGGTCCTGGAGGGTTTCAAAACGGATGTACTTGGCTTTAGAGGTCGGTTCAACCTGTTTGAGCAAAGCCGAGATCGGGAAACCGATCCAGGGAATCACCATGGACCACGCCTCGACGCAGCGTAGACGGTAGATCCGCTCTTCCAACTGATAGGGTTTCATGAAGTCTTCCAGGGCATAGCGGCCTGGCTTCGCAACCTCGCCATCAATGACAACACTCCAGGGTTCGGTCTTGAGTGAGCCCGCATTCGCTGCCGGATCACCCTTGTCGGTACCGAACTCATAAAAGTTGTTGTAGTGCGTGGCGTCCTTGAAAGGCGTGATCGCCTCGTCCTTCACCGTGACAGCTTGCCATTTTGTGCCTGGCAGCTTGTCGGCAAACCAGCTCGGCGCCCTGCCCGCCTCGACATCGGCATAACGCGAGACCTCGTCAGCACTGGCCCAGCGCGGCAAGCTGCTGGCTGCAATGCCGGCAAGCGCACCACCGAGCAAGCTGCGGCGAGAGAGATAGAAGGATTCAGGGGTGACATCCGACTCGTGGCAATCGGACGCTTTGGGCAATTTGATTAACATGGCAACTCCGCAGCATTGGAGAACTGATGCACCAATAGACTGCGGAGTATGGGGGAAATTACATTAAGGCAATGTTTTGTCGCGGCGCAGATGCAGCAAGTACTGAACCGGCCCCGAAGCAGCGTAGACAAGGAACGCCAGCAACAGAATGCGCGGCGGATCACTGAACACCACGGCGAACACCAGCACCACTGCCAGAATTGCCACGAAAGGCACGCGCCCCTTCAGGTCCAGCTCCTTGAAGCTGTTGTACTTGATGTTGCTGACCATCAGCATGCCGGCAGCCGCCACCATCAAGGCCACCAGGAACGACATCTTCGAACCCTGGATGCCGTAATCACTGAACGCCCAGACGATACCCGCCACCACGCCCGCCGCAGCGGGGCTGGCCAGACCAATGAAGTAACGCTTGTCGGCAGTCCCTACCTGGGTGTTGAAGCGCGCCAGACGCAAAGCGGCACCCGCGACATAGATGAAGGCGACCATCCAACCGACCTTGCCCATATCACCCAGCGCCCACGCAAATGCGAGCAACGCAGGGGCGACGCCAAACGCGACCATGTCCGACAGCGAGTCGTACTCTGCACCAAAGGCGCTTTGCGTGTTGGTCATGCGCGCCACACGGCCATCCAGGCCGTCGAGCACCATCGCGACGAAGATTGCGATGGCAGCAAAACCGAAATACTTGCTGGCGCTCACTGCATCACCCGCCGCCAGCGCGCTTTGGGCGCTCATGGAGTTGATGATGGAATAGAACCCGGCAAACAGGTTCGCCGTGGTGAACAGATTGGGCAGCAAATAGATGCCACGATGCCGGACCTTGCGGCCTTCAGCGTCATGCCCTTCTTCGACATGCTCATCGATCGGTAGCAGGCTTTCGGCGTCAGGAGCCTGGTTTGGCTCTTCGGGACGTTCGCTCATGGACTTTACCTTGCAACGGTGTGAAAAAAATTCGACCAATACTTGCGGCGAGTGTTCGCCCGCAAACGATGCAGCTTTATACCAGAACCCGCCTCCCAAACGAAAAAACGCGGCATAAGCCGCGTTTTCTCTGGATACGTACGACTTAGTTCTTGGCTTTGTCGACGATCTTGTTGGCACCGATCCACGGCATCATGGAGCGCAGTTGCTCGCCGATGACTTCGATACCGTGAGCGGCGTTGTTACGACGCTTGGCGGTCATCGAAGGGTAGCCGGTAGCGCCTTCGCTGATGAACATTTTGGCGTATTCGCCGTCCTGAATACGTTTCAGGGCGTTGCGCATGGCCTGACGGGACTCGGCGTTGATCACTTCCGGGCCAGTCACGTACTCGCCGTATTCGGCGTTGTTGGAGATCGAGTAGTTCATGTTGGCGATACCGCCTTCGTACATGAGGTCAACGATCAGCTTCAGTTCGTGCAGGCATTCGAAGTAGGCCATTTCCGGCGCGTAGCCAGCTTCGACCAAGGTTTCGAAGCCGGCTTTTACCAGTTCGACGGTACCGCCGCACAGTACGGCTTGTTCACCGAACAGGTCGGTTTCAGTCTCGTCCTTGAAGGTGGTTTCGATGATGCCGGTACGACCGCCACCGACGCCAGCAGCGTAGGACAGTGCTACGTTCTTGGCGTTGCCCGATGCGTCCTGGTAGATCGCGATCAGGTCAGGGATACCGCCGCCTTTGACGAACTCGGAACGCACGGTGTGACCCGGTGCTTTCGGCGCGATCATGATCACGTCGAGGTCAGCGCGAGGCACAACCTGGTTGTAGTGGATCGCGAAGCCGTGGGAGAAGGCCAGGGTAGCGCCCTTCTTGATGTTCGGCTCGATTTCGTTCTTGTACAGCGCGGACTGGAACTCGTCCGGAGTCAGGATCATGACCAGGTCGGCAGCAGCAACAGCGGAAGCAACGTCAGTCACTTTCAGGCCGTGGGCTTCAGCCTTGGCAACCGTGGCCGAGCCTTTGCGCAGACCAACAGTCACGTCAACGCCGGAATCTTTCAGGTTGCACGCTTGGGCGTGGCCCTGGGAACCGTAGCCGATGATGGCGACTTTCTTGCCCTGGATGATCGACAGGTCACAATCTTTATCGTAATAAACTTTCATGAGGTTCCTCTATATATCCAGGCCTTAAGGCCATTCGCTAATTTGGGTTAAATGCTGAGTACTTTGTCGCCACGGGCAATCCCGGTGACACCACTGCGTACTGTTTCCAGAATCGAGGCCGTCCCGATCGACTGGATGAAGCTGTCCAGCTTGTCGCTTGTACCGGTCAGTTGAACGGTATAAACGCTGGCGCTCACATCGACGATCTGCCCGCGATAAATGTCGGTAGTCCGTTTGATCTCGGCACGTTGGGCACCCGTGGCCTTGACTTTAACCAGCATCAGCTCGCGCTCGATGTGGGCACTCTCCGACAGGTCGACCAGCTTGACCACTTCGATCAGCTTGTTGAGGTTCTTGGTGATCTGCTCGATCACCTCATCGTGACCAACAGTCGTCAACGTCAGGCGCGACAGTGTCGGGTCTTCGGTCGGGGCCACGGTCAGGCTTTCGATGTTGTAGTTGCGTTGCGAAAACAGGCCGACAACACGAGACAGAGCGCCGGGTTCGTTCTCCAGAAGCAGGGAGATAATGTGCCGCATGATTAAGTACGCTCCGTCTTGTTCAGCCACATGTCGCGCATAGAGCCGTCTTTGATCTGCATCGGGTAGACGTGCTCGCTGGTATCCACCTGAATATCGATGAACACCAGGCGGTCCTTCATGGCGAACGCCTCTTCCATCTTCGGCTTCAGATCTTTCAAATCGGTGATGCGAATGCCGACATGGCCATAGGCTTCAACCAATTTTACGAAATCTGGCAGCGACTCCATGTAGGAATGGGAGTGACGGCTGTTGTAGCTCATGTCCTGCCATTGACGAACCATGCCCAGCACGCCGTTGTTCAGGCAGACGATCTTCACCGGAAGGCCGTACTGCAGGCACGTCGACAGTTCCTGGATGTTCATCTGGATGCTGCCCTCACCGGTGACGCACGCGACGTCGGTGTCCGGGAAGCTCAGCTTCACGCCCATGGCCGCTGGGAAACCAAAGCCCATCGTGCCCAGGCCACCGGAGTTGATCCAGCGGTTAGGCTTGTCGAACTTGTAGTACTGCGCGGCGAACATCTGGTGCTGGCCCACGTCGGAGGTCACAAAGGCATCGCCCTTGGTCACTTCGCACAGGGTCTCGATCACGGTTTGTGGCTTGATGATGCTGCCGTCGCCCTTGTCGTAAGGGAACAGGCCGCGATCCCCGCGCCATTCGTCGATCTGCTTCCACCAACTGGCAACGGATTCCTTGTTCGGCGTCTCGCCGATGTCCTTGAGCGCGGCAACCATTTCGGTCAATACGCTTTCAACAGGACCTACGATCGGCACGTCGGCCTTGATGGTCTTGGAGATGGACGCCGGGTCGATGTCGATATGGATGATCTTGGCATTCGGGCAGAATTTGCTCGCGCCGTTGATCACTCGGTCATCGAAACGCGCGCCCACCGCCAGGATCACGTCAGCGTGGTGCATGGCCAGGTTGGCGGTGTAGCTGCCGTGCATGCCGAGCATGCCGACGAACTGACGGTCCGAACCCGGGAAGGCGCCGAGGCCCATCAAGGTATTCGTCACCGGCAGGTTGAGCAGCTTGGCCAGCTCGGTCAACGGTGCAGAACCGCCGCCCAGAATCACGCCACCGCCGGAGTAAAGCACTGGGCGCTTGGCCGCCAGGAGCATTTCTGCAGCCTTGCGGATTTGCCCCGAATGCCCACGGACGGCCGGGCTGTAGGAACGCAGCTTGGCTTTCTTCGGGAAGACGTATTCGAATTTTTCGGCCGGGTTGGTCATGTCTTTCGGGATATCGACCACCACAGGACCCGGGCGACCGGACTGTGCGAGGTAGAAAGCCTTTTTCATGACTTCCGGGATTTCCGACGCATGCTTGATCATGAAGCTGTGTTTCACGATCGGCCGGGAGATACCGATCATGTCGGTTTCCTGGAATGCATCGGTACCGACCATGGTACTAGCCACCTGGCCGGAAATGATCACCATCGGGATGGAGTCCATATACGCAGTCGCGATGCCGGTAATGGCATTGGTTGCGCCTGGGCCGGACGTTACCAGTACCACGCCGGCTTTACCGGTGGCACGGGCATAACCGTCAGCCATATGGGTCGCGGCCTGTTCGTGGCGAACCAGGATGTGGGTAACAGCCGGTTCCTTGAACAGTGCGTCGTAGACATGCAGCAGAGCACCACCTGGGTACCCGTAGATATAGTCGACGCCTTCGTCACGCAAAAAGCGGACGAGCATCTCACCGCCAGATAAAAGCTCCACGTTGTTCACCTCTAAAACGCCAGAATACCGTCCGTTGAAAACCGACGGGTCTTAATAGGTTTACTTCTCAACAGAGCATGAGCGACGGTGGTCGCCGACTACGTCAGCACTGACTGAGCAAGTATTGGGATCGTCCCAAGTGTTGCGGGCTTTTCCCACCCAGCGCGAGGTAACGCGTTGCGGGTGTTACAGGTCGGCGCGGATGTGCGCCTCATGATCTGCTGAGCGGGCCTGCTTCTGGCAGTCCCGATACAGCGGACTTTGGATTCTTCTGTTTCAGGCCCTTCAAGTCAAGCAATAATTGCGCTTTTCTCCAACTAAGCGCATGAGAACGTAGAAGAAAGGGCTCTGAGGAGGGATAAAACTCGCCTGAATGTCGTCAAGCGGTAGAAATGTGCGCAAGACTGCCGGAAAAACCGGCAGTCAGGCAATTAACGAGCGTCGACGATCAATTGGTCGAACTTTTTCAGCGCATTACGCAAGCCAAGGCTTTCCAGCGGGCGATCGGCATAGACCATCTCGGCCATTTCCAGGATGCCCGACGCATTGGGCAGCGGCAGGTCCTGTTCGAGGATCTGCTTCATGCGCACCAGGAATATCCATTGGAGCCACTGATGAAAATCCAGGGTATCCACCGAAAACGGCTCGACACTGCTGAGCGCCTCGACGCTGGGGGACACGTCGTCCCACCAGCCCTGCACGCGCAACGCTCGTTCAATCAGCAATAACTGTTCGGCAATGGCGGGAAAGCGTGCATCCATCAGAGGCTGACCTTGGCTTTCTGGCGCGCCTGGGCAGCACCGGCAGCATCGCCTTGTGCGGCACGCGCGTCGCCAATCAGGGCCCACAGGCTGGCTTGCAGGTCAGGACGACCGTTGGCCAGGGTCAGGCCACGACGGGCGAACTGCTCGGCCTGCGGTGCGTCACCCTGGGCCATGCGTACCTGAGCCAGGCGATACAACACTTGCGGCTCACGCGGAGCAACGCGCTGAGCACGCTCAAGGCTCGACGACGCACCATTCAGATCACCACCCGCCTGCTGTTGCTGGGCAGTGGTCAACAGAGCCAGCACCGGGCCGTCCAATTGCTCGTCAGCTGACAGGCCACCGGCGCTGGAGGAGGACGGAATGCCACTCGGCGTCGAAGGCATGTTGTAAGTGCCCTGGTTGACCGGGGCCGTCTGGATCGGTGTGGTATCGATAGGACCGGAGTTGCTCGGCCCTGGAGTCCACGGCTCGGCGCTGATTGGCGCCGATGTCGCTGCGCCACCGCCTGGCACCATCACAACCACGCCCGAATCCTGCGGCATGGCTTGTGGCTTGGCTTGGGCGGGACGGTTGGTCACGGTCTGGCGGAAACCGCCATTGGCCGAGATCCGGTCGTTATTGGAGACGGCGGTGCTCGAGTCCACCACGGGAATGGAGCCACGCTGCACGCTGGCGCAACCATTGAGCAAAGCCAGAGCTGTAATAGCTGGAATCCACCACTTGTTCACTTGAAACCCTCTTTGCTTAATTCATCCAGCCCTTGACCCAATCCATCACCGACTCCGCATCAGCAGGGGCACTACCACCGCATGCGGCGCCGGGTGGCGGTTCGCTGCCGCGAATATACGGCATCTGCACCGCGCCCGGACAGTTGGCATCGGAGCCCTGACCGGTGTGCGGATCAATCCAGGCCTGCACGATGTTATCCGGTTGCGGCATGTTCAATGGCAGCGGGTCGGCCTTGCGCATGAAACTGGTCCAGACCTGCAGCGCACCCGTGGCCCCCGTGAACGGTGTCTTGCCGTTATCGTCGCGCCCCAGCCACACCACCGCCAGCACATCCTGGCCGAAACCCGCGAACCAGCTGTCACGCGAATCGTTACTGGTGCCGGTCTTGCCTGCCAATGTCAGGTTTGCCGGCAGCACGCTGTAGACCGAACGCCCGGTACCTTCACGCATCACGCGCTGCATGGCGTTCTGGATCAGGTAGATGGAGCCGGCATCGAAACGCTGCTGGATCTGGAACGGATAGCGTTTGAGCGGCTCGCCCTCGGCGGTCAACACGCTGCGGATCCCGCGCATCGGGGTATTGAAACCACCGTTGGCGAGGGTCTGGTACATGGTCGCGACCTCCATCGGCGTCATCGCGCCAGCGCCCAGCAGGATCGATGGGAAAGCTGGGAACTCACGATTGACACCCAGCCGCGCGATCGTCTTGAGGACGTTCGGCACGCCGACTTCAAGGCCCAGCCGCGACGTGGAGATGTTGTAGGAGTGCGCAATCCCCTGGTACAGGAACACCGTACCGTGGGAGCGACGATCAAAGTTCTGCGGCGTCCACACCTGGCCATCGCCCCCTTTGACCGACAGCGGGTCATCCGACAGCCAGCTGGTAAGGGTGTATTTGCTCGGTTTTTCCAGCGCCGTCAGGTAAACCGCCGGCTTGACCAGCGAGCCAATCGGCCGCACCGCATCCAGCGCACGGTTGAACCCGGCAAAACTGGCCTGGCGGCTGCCGATCATGGCCTGCACTTCACCGGTTTCCGGGTTGGTCACGACCATGGCCGCTTCCACTTCATCGGAACCTTTACGGCCTGTCAGGCGCTTGAAGGTGTCATTGACCGACGCTTCGGCTTTCATCTGCAGGATCGGGTCGAAACTGGTGAAGATTCGCAGGCCTTCTTCGGTCAAGTCTTCATCGCGGTAGTCTTCACGCAACTGGCGCTTGACCAGGTCGATAAAGCCCGGGAAGGAGCTGTCCGCAAGCTTGCCACGAGTGGTTACACCCAACGGCATCTTCTTCGCTGCTGCCACCTGCTCAGCCGTGGCGACGCCCTGCTGTTCAAGCACATCCAGCACAAGGTTGCGGCGTTCCAGCGCACGCTCTGGATTGCGGCGCGGGTTGTAGTAGGAAGGCCCCTTGACCATGCCCACCAGCAGCGCAACCTGGTGCAGCTTCAGCTCGGACAGCGGCTGACCAAAGAAGAACTGACTGGCCAGGCCGAAACCATGCACTGCGCGCTGGCCATCCTGGCCGACGAAGACCTCGTTGAGGTACGCCTCAAGGATTTCCTGCTTGCTGTAGTGCAACTCCAGCAGCATTGCCATCATCGCTTCGGTGAGCTTGCGGGTCAGGCTGCGCTCGTTGGTCAGGTAGAAGTTCTTGACCAATTGTTGCGTCAGCGTACTGCCGCCCTGGGTCATCTTGCCGCCGGAGGTGTTCACCCAGACCGCACGGGCGATCGACTTCGGCGAGACGCCCCAGTGATGGTAGAAATCGCGGTCTTCAACGGCAACCAGGGTTTCCAGCAGGTAAGGGGGTACCTGATCAAGCTTGATCAGGATGCGATCTTCAAGGTTTTTCGGGTAAATGCCGCCGATCATCAGGGGTTCGAGACGAACCACAGGCAGCTTCGAGCCGTTGAGGGACGACAACTCGGCGACGTAATCACCGGAAAAACGCACGCGCACAGGCTGGGATTTTTCCAGGCCTTCGTAGAACTGGAAGCCACGGGTGTTCAGGTCGACAGTGTTACCACTGACGGCGGCCGCGCCCGGACCATTGCTCACAGGCTCGCGGCGATAGCCCAAGGCGTCGAGCTCGGTCAGGAAGTCATCCTTGCTCAGCTTCTGGCCGGTGAACAATTCCAGCGGGCGCGCGTACACCTTGGCCGGAATGGTCCAGCGCTTGCCGGAGAACTTCTCCTGCACCACGGCGTCGAGGTACACCGCAAAGCCGGCGAGCACCACGAGGCCTACAAGGCCGAGCTTGAGCGCCCAGCCCAGCCAGGGGCGCAGGCCGCGGGAAGGAGGTTTTTTACGGGAACGGGGAGATCGGGTTCGAGTCATGGCGGCGGATTATACGCACTTTATTGATGATCAACATGAGCCGGACAGCGGTTTGCACGACTGGCCGCAGCAGCCATAATGCCCGCCATGTTTTCCCCCAGACTCTGAAGGATCGCCCGTGAGCCAGTCCCTGATCGCCGCCTTGCAAAACCCGGCTTTATATCCCCATCCGGTTGAAACGTTCCAGGTCATCGAAACCCATATTTCCTGGGTCGTACTGACCGGTCCCTATGCCTATAAATTGAAGAAACCGATGAACTTCGGTTTTCTGGACTTCACCGACCTGGAAAAGCGCGGCCACTTCTGCAACGAAGAGCTGCGCCTCAATCAGCGCCTGACCGAAGATTTGTATCTTGAAGTGTTGCCGATCACCGGCACCGCCGAAGCCCCGCAGTTGGGCGGCGACGGCCCGGTCATCGAGTACGCACTGAAAATGCGTCAGTTCCCGCAGAGCCAACTGCTCAGCACCCTGCAAGCCAACGGCGAACTGACCAGCGCGCACATCGATGAAATGGCCAAGCAGATCGCGCAGTTCCACCTCGCTGCGCCGAAAGTGCCGCAGGAACACCCGGCCGGCACTCCAGACGAAGTGATGGCACCGGTTCGCCAGAACTTCGAGCAAATCCGTCCGTTCCTCAGCGACAAGGCCGACCTGGCACAACTGGAAGCACTGCAGGCCTGGGCCGAAAGCAGCTTCGAGCGCCTCAAGCCGCTGTTTTCCCAGCGCAAGCTGGAAGGCTTCACCCGTGAATGCCATGGTGATATTCACCTGGGTAACGCCACCTTGATCGATGGCCATGTGGTGATCTTCGACTGCATCGAATTCAACGAGCCTTTCCGCTTCACCGATGTGTACGCCGACACCGGTTTCCTGGCGATGGACCTTGAAGACCGTGGCCTGAAATCCCTGGCGCGCCGCTTTATCAGCCAGTACCTGGAGTTGACGGGCGACTACCAAGGCCTGGAAGTGCTGAACTTCTACAAGGCCTATCGCGCCCTGGTACGCGCCAAGATCGCGCTGTTCAGCATGCCGAGCGAAGCCAGCCCGGTGCAACGCGCCACGACCCTGCGCCAGTACCGCAACTACGCCAACCTGGCGGAAAGCTACAGCACCATTCCGTCGCGCTTCCTGGCGATTACCCACGGTGTTTCGGCCGTGGGCAAAAGCCACGTGGCCATGCGCCTGGTGGAAGCCCTGGGCGCCGTGCGCCTGCGCTCGGACGTGGAACGCAAACGCATGTTCGGTGAGCAACACGTCGAAAACACACCACAGGCTGGCATCTATGCGGCTGACGCCAGTGCGGCAACCTACGCACGCCTGAATGAAATCGCCGATACCGTACTGCGCGCCGGCTACCCGGTGGTGCTGGATGCCACTTTCCTGAAACGCGAACAACGCGATGCAGCGGCCAAGGTTGCCGAAGCCACCGGCGCGCCGTTCCTGATCCTGGATTGCAACGCACCGCAAGCCGTCATTGCCAGTTGGTTGGCACAACGTCAGGCGGATAAAAACGATCCTTCCGACGCAACACTGACGGTTATCGAAGAACAGCAAGCCAACCGCGACCCGCTGACCGCCGAGGAACTGCTCCTCAGCAAGCGCGTCGAGACCAATGAAAGCGGCACCCTCGATGCTTTGGTGGCGCATATTCGCCAGCGCTTGCCAGGTTTGTAAGAAAAATTTCTTGGTCGTGTCGTCTAGATAGGGCGCACGACCGAGCAATAGTGGCACTATAATGGCGTCATAAATCCAACAGGAGTCGCCGTCATGAGTCACCCCAAGCTTCTTGATACTCCGCTCTACTCGCTCCTGCATAAAGACGATATCCGAGGCTTTAACCAGGAACGCCCGAAAGACGGCGTCATCGACATGCGCGGCGGCGACTTCCGCGGGTTGGACTTGCGCGAGCTGAACACCACCGGCGTGGATTTTACCGACGCCTATTTCCGCTCCGCCGATTTGCGCGGCCTGGATCTGCGGGACTGCCCGCTGGAAGGCGCGAGCCTGGCTCACGCGCAGATTTCCGGAACCTACTTCCCGCCAGAACTGACCGCTGATGAGATCCTCATGTCGGTCAATTTCGGCACCCGCCTACGCTATCGTACTCGCTGAACCTCGCTGTTTCAGTCCCGGCATCGCGCAGGCGTGCCGGGCTCCCGCCTGCCTGCTGCCCCCATTCCTCATCTGCCTTTAGGCCGTTTCCGACTAAAGAACCACGCTTTTCTTACTGAGCGCTACACTCCTGTTCAGGCCTGCCTGGTCACGATACCCACCGCACCATTCGGCCGTCGCAAGGAGGCTTGATGAACGATGAGCTGCAACACCTGAAAAACCTTGGCAAGACGTCGGCACAGTGGCTGCATGCGGTGGGCATCCACAGTGCGTCCGACTTGCGTCGCCTGGGTGCTGTCGATGCTTACCGGGCCGTGCGCACCCGCGGGTTTCGCGCATCGAAAGTGCTGCTGTACGCAATCGAAGGCGCATTGATGGACGTGCACTGGAACGACATTCCTGCCGAGCGTAAGGAAGCGTTGAACCGTCAACTGGACGCTATTTCGGCGCGCCAAAAAAACTAGATCAACTGCCAAGACCAACGTTTACAGGCATTCCGAACGCACGTTTGAGAAAACCTGAAGAGACCCTGAAAACAAATGTTGACTCTCAAATGAGAATCGTTATGATTATCACAACTGGTCGCGAGATCAGCCGATAACTGAAAGACCATTGGTTCGGACTCTCAGATTATCTCCTCATCAGGCTAATCACGGTTATTTGACCCGGCTCTTGCCGGGTCTTTTTTTGCCTGTAGAAAGCTATCGGTAGAAACCTGCGCGCACGGAAACTCAGCGCGCAATGATCAACGGATGGCCGCGCTCCGGATGGGGCTGAACGAGCACATCCAAACCGAACACCGCCTTCAGCGGTTCAGGCTGCATCACGTGTGCCGGCGTATCCAAGGCATGGGGTCGCCCCGCCTCCAGCAACAGAATACGGTCACAGTAACGGGCTGCGAGGTTCAAGTCATGAAGGATCACCAGCACCGCCGCCCCACGATCGGCGAAGGTACGAATGGCCTGCAAGGTGGTGTGTTGGTGCAAAGGGTCCAGCATCGAGGTCGGCTCATCCAGCAATAACGTCTGCCCCGCCTCTCCTGGCCATAATTGCGCAAGTACGCGCGCCAAGTGCACCCGCTGGCGCTCGCCACCGGACAAGGCCAGATAACTGCGACCGCTCAAGTGCCCAACATCTGCCGCCTGCAGGGCAGCCGCGATAATCTCGTCATCGCGCACGCGCCCGGTCTGGTGGGGCAGACGCCCCATGCCGACAACCTCTTCAACGCGAAAAGCGAAGTCCAGCGTCGAGGTTTGCGGCAATACCGCCAGGCGCTGGGCCCGTTGCGAGCCACTCCATTCGTTCAGTGGACGTTGATCCAGCCACACTGTGCCTTGGTCAGGATGCAACTCGCCGCACAACGCACCGAGCAATGTACTTTTGCCCGCACCATTGGGGCCCAGCACGCCGAGCACTTCGCCTGGCAGCAGATCGAGCGTGACATCTGCCAACACCGTCTTGTGACCGCGACGGATCTGCAAGTCTTCCACACGCAGCATCAGGCACGCCCCCGCAATAACAGGTAAAGAAAAAACGGTGCGCCGATGAACGCAGTGACGATACCAATCGGCAGTTCGGCCGGCGCCAAGGCAAGCCGCGCAACCAAGTCGGCAAACAACAGCAGGCTTGCACCCGCCAGGACTGAAGCCGGCAACAACACACGGTGATCAGGCCCCGCCAGCAAACGCACCAGATGCGGCACCACCAGCCCCACAAAACCGATCATGCCCGCTGCGGCCACCGCGGCCCCTACACCTAACGCCGTGCAGAAGACCAATTCGCGCTTGAGCCCCTCCACATCGATGCCCAGGTGATTGGCCTCTGACTCACCCAGCAGCAAGGCATTCAGCGCTTTGGCCCGGCGTGGCAACCACAGCGCCACACCCGCGCTCACCAGCAACAGGGGCCATAACCGCGAATAGCTGGCGCCGTTGAGGCTGCCCAGGTTCCAGAACGTCAGGGTGCGCAAGGTGGCGTCGTCGGCCAGATAGGTGAACAGGCCCACCGCCGAACTGGCGAGGGCTGTCAGGGCGATGCCGGCAAGCAGCATGGTCGCGACGTTGGTCTGGCCGTTGCGTCGCCCCAGTCGATAGACCAGCGCAGTGACGCCCAGGCCACCAAGGAATGCGCAGAGGGACAAAAGATAAGGCGCGAACGCATCCGGCAACCCGCCAAAAACCGCGCCCCCGACAATCGCAACTGCCGCCCCCAGCGCGGCACCGCTGGAAACCCCCACCAACCCCGGGTCAGCCAAAGGGTTACGGAACAACCCCTGCATCGCCACACCCGACAAGGCCAACACGCCGCCGACGGCCAACCCCAGCAGCGTGCGCGGCAAACGGATCTGCCCCAGGATCAGCTCGGCCTGCTCCAGGCCTTGGGCCTCGATGGGCACGCCCATCAACCGTAACGCGGCCTTGAGCGTATCCAGCAACGGCAAGCTGACCGGCCCCAGCGCCAGCGAGAGCCAGATCGCCAATACACACAACAGCGCCAACCCTATAAACAGCGTCTTCGGTTTAACCAGAGTGGTCATGGGGCAGGCTTAGTCTGAAGCGGATAAAACCCGGCCGACAGACTCACCAGGCTTTGCGGCAGACGCGGCCCAAGCCCGCCGACCAGCAAGGTGGGATCCACCTCAAACACTCGCCCGCTCTTGGCCGCCGGAGTGGCCGCCAAGATCGGGTTTTCCTTGAACAGTGCGGCACGCGCCGCATCACCGGAAAGGGCACGATCAGCAAACACCAGCACATCCGGGCTCAACCCCGCCAACGACTCCACAGAAAACGGCTTGTAACCACTATGGGTCGCCAGATTGCGCCCGCCGGCCTGTTGCAGCACCCAGTCAGCCGCCGTGTCTGTGCCTGCGATCAGCGACTTGCCGCCCGAATGGCCGATCAACAGCAACACGCCTGGTGCCTTTTGCGTAGATTGGGCCTTGGTAACCCAGCGCTTCTGCTGGTCCAACGCCTGCTCATATCCGGTAAACAGTTCGTTGGCCCTGGCCTCATTGCCAAGCAACTTGCCCAAGTGCTGAAGGTTGCCTTTTAACGTCGGCAGATCCGGCTCCGCCGAGAACATCTCCACCTTGACACCCGCGTTGCGAATCTGCGCCAACACAGGCGGTGGGCCCATTTCTTCAGTACCGACCAGCACCTGCGGGCGCAAACTCAGAATGCCTTCAGCCGATAGCTGCCGCTGGTAGCCAATGCTCGGCAATGCCTTGAGCGACTCCGGGTGCTGGCTGGTGGTGTCCACGCCCACCAATTTCGACTCACCGCCCAGGGCCGCCACCCATTCCGACAGCGCCCCACCGGCACTCACCCAGCGTTGTGGCAGTTCAGAGGCTTGAGCCCCGTGGTTGACCAGCAGTCCGACAACAAGCGCAATAGCGCTGGCACTCAGGCGCATAACAGGGTTTCCTTCCAAGGGCAGGGCCGCTCAAGCGCTCATCGATGTGACAGGGAACGCCTGCCTGGCATCGTATTGAGCGCCCGACCAGCTAACGGGCGAAGCCGGCATTTGATAATTGTTTGCATTTGAACGTCAAGGCACTTAAAGGATTGAAATGAAGTTTCTCTGCTCCTCCGAAGCCCTCGCCCCCAACTGCAGCCTCGGTTTTGATATCGACGGTTGCAAGCTGTTGGCGGTGCGCCGGGACGGCATTGCCTACTTCTACGTCAATCGTTGTCCCCATCGCGGCATTCCACTGGAATGGCAGCCCGACCAGTTTCTCGACACCAGCGCCAGCCTGATCCAGTGCGCCACCCACGGCGCCCTGTTCCTGATCGAGAGCGGCGAGTGCATCGCCGGCCCTTGCGCCGGCCAGAGCCTCACCGCCGTGCCCGGCCGCGAGGACGCCCAAGGCCTGTGGGTGGAACTCTAGTCGAGCAGCACGTCCAACCGCCGGTCCACACAGATGTCTTCGGATGTCACCCGCACGCCATACGCCAGCACTTCTACCCCCGCCGCCTTGGCTTCACGCAGGGCGGCAGCGTAGGCCGCGTCGATTTCCACGGCCGGGCGCACGGCCTCAATCCCTGAAAGATTGACGCAATACAACTGCACCGCACGCACACCCTCCCGCGCCAGATGCGCCAGCTCGCGCAAATGCTTGGCGCCACGCTGGGTCACAGCATCGGGAAACGCCGCGACCGCAGAGCCATCGAAACCCAGTGTCACACTTTTGACTTCGACATAAGCCGCGCCGTCGGGATAGTCCAGGCGAAAGTCAATGCGGCTTTTCTCCTGACCGTAAGGCACTTCGCGCTTCAATGCGGTAAAGCCATTGAGTTCGGTGATGACCCCCGCCAGCAACGCCTCTTCGACCAACTGATTGGCGCGCGCGGTGTTCACGCACGCCAAACGGCCCTGGGGCGTCTCGGCGATTTCCCAGGTGCCAGGCAACTTGCGCTTGGGGTCATTGGAACGACTGAACCAGACCTGCCCGCCTTCGACCATGCAATTGAGCATCGAGCCGGTGTTGGGGCAGTGAATGGTAAGTAACTCGCCGGTAACGGTTTCGATATCGGTGAGAAAGCGCTTGTAGCGGCGAATCAGCCGCGCTTCTTCGAGGGGAGGATTAAAGCGCATCAGCCTTGCCAGCTCCGCAAGCCACGGGCGATGCGTTCTACCGCCTCCTGCAGCCGATCGAGGTTTTGCGTGTAGGCAAAGCGCACATGATGGCCAGCTTGATAGCGACCGAAATCCAGGCCGGGGGTAAAGGCCACATGCTCGGTTTCGAGGAAGTGACGACAGAATGCGAAGGCATCACCGCCGAACGCGCTGATATCCGCGTACAAATAGAACGCCCCTTCCGGCTCGACGGCGATGCCAAACCCCAGCTCGCGCAAGGCGGGTAGCAGGAAGTCGCGACGACGGCCGAACTCAGCGCGGCGCTCTTCCAGAATGCTAAGGGTTTGCGGGGTGAAACAGGCCAATGCCGCATGCTGGGCCATGCTCGGCGCACTGATGTAGAGATTTTGCGCGAGCTTCTCCAATTCACCCACCGCCGCCGGTGGTGCTACCAGCCAACCCAGGCGCCAACCGGTCATGCCGAAATACTTCGAAAAACTATTCAGGACGAACGCGTCGTCGTCGACTTCCAGCACGCTAGCCGCATCGGTGCCATAGGTGAGGCCATGGTAAATTTCGTCCACCACCAAATGACCGTTGCGCGCCTTGATCGCGCCGGAAAGCTCGGCCAATTCGTCGCGTGTGAGGATCGTGCCGGTCGGGTTGGCCGGGGATGCCACCAATGCGCCCACACTGTCCTGATCCCAGTGTTTAGCCACCAAGTCAGCGGTCAACTGATAGCGCACTTCAGGACCGACCGGCACCAACTGCGCCGCGCCCTCCACCAGTCGCAGGAAGTGGCGATTGCACGGGTAGCCAGGGTCGGCGAGCAGCCAATGCTTGCCCGGGTCCACCAGCAGGCTGCTGGCGAGCAACAAGGCACCGGAGCCACCGGGCGTGATCAGGATGCGCTCGGGGTCCACGTTCAGCCCATAGCGCTGCTGGTAGAAACCGCTGATGGCCTCGCGCAACTCGGGCAGGCCACGGGCCGCGGTATAGCGCGTCTTGCCGTTGGCCAACGCTGCCTGGCCCGCCTGGATGATGGGCTCGGCGGTGGTGAAATCCGGCTCGCCGATTTCCAGGTGGATCACGTCATGGCCAGCGGCCTGCAGCTCATTGGCCCGTGCCAGCAATGCCATGACATGAAAAGGTTCGATGGCGCGACTGCGCGCACTGTAGGGCTGAGCCATTAGCCTTCCTTAACGGTGAGGACAAAATCTGGATTCTACCGAACCCGCGCCGTAAAACATGTTCTATTGCCTGCCCGACGGCAGGTACTGCCCGGGCAAGCGCCTGCAAAACGACTAAAATCAACATTCGAGGGGAACCATACCCAGTCATGGCGGGCTGCTGCAGTTTGCAACCCCCGGGTGATGGGCCTCGACAACCGGGAGTGGCGCACCCCGAATCTATCTGGTAAGTTCGCCCGCTTGCAGCCGCAGGGCCGGCAGGTGTCGGTGACGTTGCAATCCTGCGCAATGGATTAGAAGAGTGAGAGGCGGTCTATTCATGTCCACCCAAGCAAAGCAACAGCAGACTCAAGGCCTCAACGGCTTCGAACCTTACGTAGAAAAGAAAGGTGAGGAGTACATGGGCGAGCCCATGCGCGAGCACTTCACCAAGATCCTGAACAAGTGGAAACAGGACTTGATGCAGGAGGTCGACCGCACCGTTGACCATATGAAGGACGAAGCAGCCAACTTCCCTGACCCGGCCGACCGTGCGAGCCAGGAAGAAGAATTCGCCCTTGAACTGCGCGCCCGTGATCGCGAGCGCAAGTTGATCAAGAAGATCGACAAGACGCTGCAACTGATCAAGGACGAAGAATACGGCTGGTGCGAATCCTGCGGCGTCGAGATCGGTATTCGTCGCCTGGAAGCCCGCCCAACCGCGGACCTCTGCGTAGACTGCAAGACCTTGGCCGAAATCAAGGAAAAACAGGTCGGCAAGTAATCCAGCCGAGCTGAACGAATGGGGCGTGCGAACGCCCCATTTTTGTTTCTGGCGTTTACCGAATTTCCAGTAGTATCCGGCCCATGACAGCCTCTACCTATATCGGGCGTTTTGCCCCCACACCCAGCGGCCACTTGCATTTTGGCTCCCTGGTCGCCGCCCTCGCCTCCTACCTCGACGCCCGCGCCAATCAAGGCCGATGGCTGATGCGCATGGAAGACCTCGACCCACCTCGTGAAGAGCCCGGCGCCCAGGCGGCGATACTGCATGCCTTGGAAAGCTATGGCTTCGAGTGGGACGGTGAACTCGTCCGACAAAGCGAGCGGCATGAAGCCTACGCCAAAGTCCTTAACGACCTGTTCAACCATGGCCTGGCCTACGCGTGCACCTGCTCGCGCAAGCAGCTGGAGCCTTACAACGGCATCTATCCGGGGTTGTGCCGCAACGTCGGGCATGACCAGCAAGACGCCGCTATCCGCCTACGCGTTCCTGAGTTGGAATACCATTTTACTGACCGCGTACAGGGCGAATTCCGACAGCACTTGGGTCGCGATGTCGGCGATTTCATCATCCGTCGCCGCGACGGTCTGTATGCCTATCAACTGGCCGTGGTGCTCGACGATGCCTGGCAAGGCGTCACCGACATCGTGCGCGGTGCCGACTTGCTCGACTCCACGCCCCGCCAGCTCTACCTGCAAGAGCTGCTGGGCCTGCGCCAACCGCGTTACCTGCATGTGCCGCTGATCATCCAGCCGGACGGCAACAAGCTGGGCAAGTCCTACCGTTCCCCGCCGTTGACACCCGACCAGGCCACGCCTTTGCTATTGAGAGCCCTGCGCGCCCTCGGCCAGCAACCCGGTGGTGAACTGCTGCATGCCACCCCACGTGAACTGCTGGATTGGGGCATTGGGCACTGGGATGCAACCAAGATCCCGCGCACACTGACGCTGGCCGAAGCGCAATTGAGCTGAAGGCGCTTGCAGCTTGCCAAGCATCCGTTACCATCGCCGCAGTTTTTCAATCAGAGGCCAACATGTACATCTATCGATTGGTCCTGCTGCTGGTCGTCGGGATCTACCTGTTCTCCCCCGCCATCATGGATTGGTGGATCGACGCCACGGGCGCCTGGTATCGCCCCTATCTGCTGTGGCTGATCCTGATCGTCGTGACTTTCATCCTGCAGAGCCAAAAAGATGCCGATGAGCTTTAGCCTCACCCAGATGCTGCTGATCAGCGCCGCCTACCTGGCTGCGCTGTTCGGGGTGGCCTGGATCAGTGAGCGCGGAATGATTCCGCGGGCGATCATTCGCCATCCGTTGACCTACACCTTGTCCCTGGGCGTCTATGCCAGCGCCTGGGCGTTCTATGGCACCGTGGGCCTGGCCTACCAGTACGGTTATGGCTTCCTTTCCAGTTACCTCGGGGTGTCCGGCGCGTTCCTGCTGGCGCCGGTGCTGCTGTACCCGATCCTGAAGATCACGCGTACCTACCAGCTCTCATCCCTCGCCGATTTGTTCGCCTTCCGCTTTCGCAGCACCTGGGCCGGCGCGCTGACTACCGTCTTCATGCTGATCGGCGTGCTGCCGTTGCTGGCCCTGCAAATCCAGGCCGTGGCCGACTCCATCAGCATCCTGACCCGCGAGCCGGTGCAACATCGGGTCGCCCTGGCCTTCTGTGCACTGATCACCCTGTTCACGATTTTCTTTGGTTCGCGCCACATCGCCACCCGTGAAAAGCACGAAGGCCTGGTGTTTGCGATTGCCTTCGAATCGGTGATCAAGCTGATCGCCATCGGCGGCGTCGGCCTTTATGCGCTGTACGGCGTGTTCGACGGCCCGCAACAGCTGGAACTGTGGCTGCTGCAAAACCAGACTGCCCTCGCCGCCCTGCACACGCCATTGCAGGAGGGCCCGTGGCGCACACTGCTGCTGGTGTTCTTCGCTTCGGCCATCGTGATGCCGCACATGTATCACATGACCTTCACCGAGAACCTCAACCCGCGCTCGCTGGTCAGTGCGAGCTGGGGCTTGCCGTTGTTCCTGTTGCTGATGAGCCTGGCGGTGCCGCTGATCCTGTGGGCAGGCTTGAAACTGGGCGCCACCACCAACCCCGAGTACTTCACTCTCGGCATCGGCATCGCCGCCAACAGCCCGGCGTTGGCGCTGTTGGCATATGTGGGCGGGTTGTCGGCTGCCAGCGGATTGATCATCGTCACCACCCTGGCCCTTTCAGGGATGGCGCTCAACCACCTGGTATTGCCGCTGTACCAGCCGCCGGCGGAGGGCAATATCTACCGCTGGCTGAAATGGACGCGCCGCGCCCTGATCGTCGCGATCATCATGGCGGGTTACGGGTTCTACCTGTTGCTGGGCGCCGGGCAAGACCTGGCCAACCTGGGTATCGTCGCGTTTGTCGCCACCTTGCAGTTCCTGCCGGGCGTGTTGTCGGTGCTGTATTGGCCGACCGCCAATCGCCGCGGCTTCATCGCCGGGTTGCTGGCAGGGATCCTGGTGTGGATCGTGACCATGCTGCTGCCGCTGGTCGGCAATCTGCAGGGCTTCTACATCCCGTTGCTGAACATGATCTACGTGCTGGATGACACCAGTTGGCACATGGCGGCGATTGCGTCATTGGCCGCCAACGTCTTGATGTTCACCCTGATTTCGCTGTTCACCAACGCCAGCCCGGAAGAAACCAGCGCCGCCGAAGCCTGCGCGGTGGACAACGTGCGTCGCCCGCAACGCCGCGAACTGCATGCGGCCTCGCCCCAGGAGTTCGCCACGCAACTGGCCAAGCCCCTGGGCGCCAAGGCCGCGCAAAAGGAAGTCGAACAGGCGCTGCGCGACCTCTACCTGCCGTTCGATGAGCGGCGCCCTTATGCGCTGCGTCGCCTGCGTGACCGTATCGAAGCCAACCTGTCCGGGCTGATGGGGCCGAGCGTGTCCCAGGACATGGTGGAAACCTTCCTGCCCTACAAGGCCGGCGGCGAAAACTATGTGACCGAAGACATCCACTTCATCGAAAGCCGGCTGGAGGATTACCACTCACGCCTTACCGGTCTCGCCGCCGAACTCGATGCCTTGCGCCGCTACCACCGCCAAACCCTGCAGGAATTGCCCATGGGCGTGTGCTCCCTGGCCAAGGACCAGGAGATCCTGATGTGGAACAAGGCCATGGAAGAACTCACCGGTATCGCAGCGCAGCGCGTCGTCGGTTCGCGCCTCAATACCTTGGGCGATCCCTGGAAAGAATTGCTGCAAGGCTTCATCAACCTGCCCGACGAGCACTTGCACAAGCAGCACCTGGCACTCGACGGCCAGACCCGCTGGCTCAACCTGCACAAAGCCGCCATCGACGAGCCCCTGGCGCCCGGCAACAGCGGCCTGGTGTTGCTGGTGGAAGACCTGACCGAAACCCAGATGCTCGAAGACAAGCTGGTGCATTCCGAACGCCTGGCCAGCATTGGCCGACTGGCGGCGGGTGTGGCCCATGAAATCGGCAATCCGATCACCGGTATCGCCTGCCTGGCGCAAAACCTGCGGGAAGAGCGCGAAGAGGACGGCGAGATCACCGAGATCAGCGGGCAGATCCTCGAACAGACCAAGCGCGTTTCGCGCATCGTGCAGTCACTGATGAGCTTTGCCCATGCCGGCGCCCACCAGAACCAGGACGAAGCCGTGTGCCTGGCCGAGGTGGCACAGGATGCCATTGGGCTGCTGGCCTTGAACCGGCGCAATTTCGAAGTACAGTTCTTCAACTTGTGCGACCCGGAACATTGGGTCGACGGCGACTCACAACGCCTGGCCCAAGTGCTGATCAACCTGCTGTCCAACGCCCGTGACGCAACCCCTGCCGGCGGTGCGGTACGCGTCAAGACCGAGGCTTTCGAACATACGGTCGATCTGATCGTCGAAGATGAAGGCAGCGGTATTCCACAGAACATCATGGACCGATTGTTCGAACCCTTCTTCACCACCAAGGACCCAGGTGAAGGTACCGGTCTGGGCCTTGCACTGGTCTATTCCATCGTTGAAGAGCATTATGGACAAATCACCATCGACAGCCCGGCTGACACCGAAAGCCAACGCGGCACCCGTATTCGGGTGACCTTGCCGCGTCATGTCGAAGCGACGTCCGCTGTGAACTGAGACCGTCGAGAGAATTGAATCAATGCCGCACATTTTGATCGTCGAAGACGAAACCATTATCCGCTCTGCCTTGCGTCGCCTGCTTGAACGTAATCAGTACCAGGTCAGCGAAGCCGGCTCGGTGCAGGAAGCCCAGGAGCGTTTCAGCATTCCCACGTTCGACCTGATTGTCAGTGACCTGCGCCTGCCTGGCGCGCCTGGCACCGAGTTGATCAAGCTCGGCCAGGGCACCCCGGTGCTGATCATGACCAGCTACGCCAGCCTGCGTTCGGCGGTGGACTCCATGAAGATGGGCGCGGTGGACTACATCGCCAAGCCTTTCGACCATGACGAGATGCTTCAGGCGGTGGCCCGTATCCTGCGTGACCGTCAGTCGGCCAGCAGCGCGCCGGCCGAACAACGTCCGGCAGGAAAAACGGCCGACAAACCAGGCGTCGACAACAGCAACGGCGAGATCGGCATCATCGGCTCCTGCCCACCGATGCAGGACCTGTACAGCAAGATCCGCAAAGTCGCGCCAACCGACTCCAATGTGTTGATCCAGGGCGAGTCAGGCACCGGTAAAGAACTGGTGGCCCGCGCCCTGCACAACCTGTCCAAGCGTGCCAAGGCGCCGATGATCTCGGTGAACTGCGCGGCGATCCCCGAATCCCTGATCGAGTCCGAACTGTTCGGCCACGAGAAAGGCGCGTTTACCGGCGCCAGCGCCGGGCGTGCGGGCCTGGTGGAAGCGGCCGACGGTGGCACGTTGTTCCTCGATGAAATCGGCGAGTTGCCTCTGGAAGCCCAAGCGCGCTTGCTGCGCGTGCTCCAGGAAGGTGAGATTCGCCGCGTAGGCTCGGTGCAGTCGCAAAAGGTCGATGTACGCCTGATCGCGGCCACTCACCGAGACCTGAAGAGCCTGGCCAAGATCGGCCAGTTCCGTGAAGACTTGTACTACCGCCTGCACGTGATCGCCCTCAAGCTGCCGGCCCTGCGCGAGCGCGGCGCCGACGTCAACGAGATCGCCAACGCGTTCCTGCTGCGCCAGAGCGCGCGCATCAACCGTACCGACCTGAAGTTCGCGCCGGACGCAGAGCAGGCCATTCGGCATTACTCGTGGCCGGGTAACGTGCGGGAGCTGGAAAACGCGGTGGAGCGTGCGGTGATCTTGTCCGAGAGCCCGGAAATTTCCGCCGAACTGCTGGGCATCGATATCGAACTCAGCGACCTGGAGGACGACGACTTCATCGGCCTGACCCCACAACAGGGCGGCGGTAGCAATACCAGCCATGAGCCGACCGAGGATCTGTCACTGGAAGATTACTTCCAGCATTTTGTCCTTGAGCATCAAGACCATATGACCGAGACCGAACTGGCGCGCAAACTGGGCGTGAGCCGTAAATGCCTGTGGGAACGCCGCCAGCGTCTGGGCATTCCTCGGCGCAAGACCGGTGTGGCCAGCGAGAGTTGAGGGCCTGCCCCCACAGGTAACACCCAACGATGTGAAAAAACTGTTACCGCGGATATTTCGCGTAACAAAAGCCGGGGCTTACGGTAACGAAGCCCCGGCTTTTTTTGGTCCGTCAAAAACCCGAAACCACCTAAACCCCCCGGATTTGCTGGGCGGTGCAAAAGTTGGCACGCACCCTGCTATATGCTTAGTACAAAAACAATAACAAGCTTTGTACAAGACAATAAAAATAAGACGAATCGACTCACGCATAACAAAAACAACACGGCGGAGGCGCAGCTAACTGATTCTTTTGGAGAGGCGTTGCATTTGGGGCTTGCCCCGCAACCAGGCCGAGAACAACAAAAACTGCCCTAAGGCAGAGCCTGAACTGGTTGGATCGTAGATCAGCAACACAGCGACCAAAGCAATCCGTTTGCTCTTGACTCCCGATTGGGAGTGTCATGAAGGTGAAGCTTCATGGCGAGGGCGATCAACAAAAACAAGAAGCCCGAAACCAATAATAAAAATAGAGCACGCAACTACTTCTGGGGGAGCTTCGGCTCCCCTTGTAGTTTCCGGGATTTGGCTTTCGTGATTCACCGTAAAGGCTTATGGCGCAATGCCTGTAGCTTGTTCCTACACCATCCCCTGACTAAATGCTAGAATCCCGGCCCATCATGCGGTCATTCTTCGTTATGGCCGAACATTCCTTCAAACAGTGCATCCCATGCTGAAGAAGTTGTTCCAGTCATTCCGTTCTCCCTTGCGTCGTACGCAACACAAACGCAGCACGCCTGAAGTGCTCAATAGCAGCCAGCATTCGCTGCAACGTGCTCAGTTCAGCCGTTATGCAGTGAACATCGTCGAACGTTTGCAGAACGCCGGCTACCAGGCTTATCTGGTGGGCGGGTGCGTGCGCGACATGTTGCTCAATATCACGCCCAAGGACTTCGACGTCGCCACCAGCGCCACGCCCGAGCAGGTACGCGCCGAGTTTCGCAATGCGCGGATCATCGGCCGACGCTTCAAGTTGGTGCATATCCACTTCGGTCGCGAAATCATCGAAGTCGCGACATTCCGCGCAGGCCACCCGCAAAATGATGAAGAGGAAGACACCAACCAATCCTCGCGCAACGAAAGCGGGCGCATTTTGCGCGACAACGTCTACGGCACCCTGGAAGAAGACGCGCAGCGCCGCGACTTCACCATCAACGCCCTGTATTACGACCCGGTCAGCGAGCGCATCCTCGATTACGCCAATGGCGTACACGATATTCGCAACAACCTGATCCGCCTGATCGGCGACCCGGTCCAGCGCTACCAGGAAGACCCGGTGCGCATGCTGCGGGCCGTGCGTTTTGCCGCGAAGCTGAACTTCGGCATCGAGAAACACACCGCCGCGCCGATTCGCGACCTGGCACCGATGCTGCGGGAGATTCCCTCGGCACGCCTGTTCGAAGAAGTGCTCAAGCTGTTCCTCTCGGGCTACGCCGCCGACACCTTCGAAATGCTGGTGGACCTGCAGTTGTTCGATCCACTGTTCCCGGCCAGCGCCGAGGCCTTGGAATACAACCCGACGTACACCCACACCTTGATCAGCGAAGCGCTGATCAACACCGACCTGCGCATCAAGCAGAACAAGCCGGTCACCCCGGCGTTCCTGTTTGCCGCCCTGTTGTGGCCAGCCCTGCCAAAACGCGTACTGCGCCTGCAGGAACGTGGCATGCCGCCGATCCCGGCCATGCAGGAAGCCGCGCATGAGCTGATCGCCGAACAGTGTCAGCGCATCGCCATCCCGAAACGCTTCACTATGCCGATCCGCGAAATCTGGGACATGCAGGAACGCCTGCCGCGCCGCAGTGGCAAACGCGCAGATCTGCTCCTGGACAACCCGCGCTTCCGCGCCGGCTACGACTTCCTGCTGCTGCGTGAAAACGCCGGTGAGCAGACCGATGGCCTGGGCGAATGGTGGACCGACTATCAGGACGCCAACGACAGCGAGCGCCGCGACATGATCCGCGACCTCGGCAGCAAAGGCGATGGCGCCGGCGAAGGGCCGAAGAAGCGTCGTCGCAGCGGTGCCAAGCGCAAGCGCAGCAGCGCTGATGCCTCGGGCGCTGCAGGCGAATAAACGTGGAACGCATCTACATCGGCATGGGCAGCAACCTGGCGGCCCCGGATCGGCAATTGCGCAGCGCTATTGAAGCGCTGGCGCAATTGCCAGGCACCACCGTCGCCGGTGTCTCGGCCTTCTATCAGAGTGACTCACTGCTGCCGGGCCAACCGCGCTACACCAATGCGGTCGCCGCCCTGGACAGCCGCCTTGCGCCCCTGGAACTGCTCGATGCGCTGCAAGCCATCGAGAACGACCAAGGCCGCGAGCGCCTTGAGCGCTGGGGCCCACGCACGCTCGACCTGGACATCCTGCTGTTCGGCGATCGCCTGATCGACGAGCCGCGCCTCAAGGTGCCACACTACCAGATGCACCTGCGCGCATTTGTGCTGTACCCACTGGCCGAGCTAGCGCCCGCATCGCTGCAAATGCCCAACGGTCAAACGCTCAACGACTTGCTGACCGCCTGCCCGTTTGTCGGCCTGGAACGCTTGCCCCAAAACTGACTCAATCAATGTGGGAGCTGGCTTGCCTGCGATAGCATCACCTCGGTTTCACTGAAAGACCGAGGCGCATGCATCGCAGGCAAGCCAGCTCCCACATTTTGTTCACCTACGCCCTCAAAATCGCTTTCCCACTTGCTGAATCGCGTCAGTAACAGCGGTAACACCGCCATCGTAACAATGCGGTAACACATCCAATTGACTTCCCGTGTCCTCCTCACGACTATAGGCGTCCCGCTGCCGCCAACCCGGCGCTAAAGGGCGCAATCCAGGCCTTATAAGCACTGCTCTCAAGACAGTGCGCCTGTATAAACGAAGACTCACGCGCGTTACTCGCTGTTTCCAAGCGCCTGAACGAGGACCCTTTTCATGCCAGACATTACCCTGACCACCTTGCAGAGCCTCAAGCTCAAAGGTGAAAAAATCACCATGCTGACCTGCTATGACGCCACCTTTGCCCATGCCAGTTGCCAGGCTGGGGTTGAAGTGCTGCTGGTAGGCGATTCCCTGGGCATGGTTCTTCAAGGGAATGACAGCACCCTGCCCGTCACCACCGATGAACTTGCGTACCACACCGCCAGCGTCAAGCGCGGCAACGATGGCGCCTTCATCATCGCCGACCTGCCGTTCATGGGTTACGCGACGCTCGAACAAACCTTCCAGAATGCCGGCAAGCTGATGCAAGCCGGTGCGCACATGATCAAAGTCGAAGGCGCGGTATGGCTTGCCGAGTCGATTCGCCTGCTCGCGGAACGTGGCGTGCCGGTGTGCGCGCACATGGGCCTGACGCCACAGTCGGTGAACATCCTTGGCGGCTACAAGGTACAGGGCCGCAATGAGGCCCAGGCGCGCCAGATGCGTGCCGATGCCATCGCCCTGGAGCAAGCCGGCGCGGCCATGATCCTGCTGGAATGCGTGCCGAGCGAGCTGGCCGCAGAAATCACCCAGGCCGTGAAAGTGCCGGTGATCGGTATTGGCGCAGGTTCGGCCACCGATGGCCAGGTGCTGGTGCTGCACGACATGCTCGGCCTGTCGATCAGCGGCCGCGTGCCGAAGTTCGTGAAGAACTTCATGACGGGCCAGGCCAGCATCCACGACGCATTGAGCGCCTACGTCGCCGAAGTCAAAGGCGTGACCTTCCCTGGCGCCGAACACGGATTCTCTGCATGAACACCGTAAAAACCCTACGCGAACTGCGCGCTGCCGTGACTCACGCCCGCAGTGCCGGCAAGCGCATTGGCTTTGTGCCGACCATGGGCAACCTGCACAGCGGCCACGCCACCCTGGTGACCAAGGCCGCCCAGCAGGCAGATTTCGTGGTGGCGAGCATTTTCGTCAACCCGCTGCAGTTTGGCGCCGGCGAAGACCTGGACAAATACCCGCGCACCCTCGTCGCCGACCAGGAAAAGCTGCTGCAAGCCGGCTGCAACTTGCTGTTCGCGCCGACCGTCGAGGAAATGTACCCCGGCGGCATGACCGGCCAGACCCGTGTCAGCGTTCCGCAATTGTCTGAAGGCCTGTGCGGCGCCAGCCGTCCGGGGCACTTCGAAGGCGTGGCGACGGTGGTCAGCAAGTTATTCAACATGGTCCAGCCGGACATCGCCGTGTTCGGCCAGAAGGATTACCAGCAACTGGCGGTGATCCGCGCCATGGTCCACGACCTGAACATGCCGATCCAGATCATCGGCGAGCCCACCGTGCGCGCCGACGACGGCCTCGCGCTGTCGTCGCGCAACGGTTACCTCTCCGACGAGCAACGTGCCATCGCCCCCGTGCTGTACCGCTGCCTCAGCGAGATTGGGGCAGCGATCAAAGCCGGGGACCACGACTTCGCCAGGCTGCGTGCCGAACAGGTGCTGCAGATCGAAGCGGCCGGGCTGCGCCTGGATTACCTCGAAGTGCGTCAGGGCGTGCATTTGCGCCCGGCCACACCCGAGGACCGCGATATCGTGATTCTGGTAGCCGCCTATCTGGGAACTACCCGCCTCATCGACAACCTGCACCTGACCCTCGACTGACCTCTTCCAGTTGCCCCCATCGCTGCGTAGATAAAAAGTGCCGGTATAAAAAAGTACCGGCCTGAGCGCAGACAAAGCCAAGACATATCGACCCGCTAGGTTTAATGTAATCGCCCTGCGCTATGGTTAGCGCTGTCTGGAACCCATTGCTTGATGAAAGACTGGACGTTCCGGACTTAGAAGTGTCCTAAAGGCAGTCCCCGTAATAAAAGGAAACCCGCAGCGATGGCGTACTACCGCACTCCTCATGACGTTACCGCTCTGCCCGCCTGGCAAGCGCTCAATCAACATCGCCAAGCCATGCAGGATTTCAGCATGCGCGAAGCGTTCAATGCCGATCCTCAGCGTTTCTCCCAGTTCACCTTGAGCAGCTGCGGACTTTTCCTCGATTACTCGAAAAACCTGATCACCAGCGAAACCCGCGACCTGCTCGTGGGCCTCGCCAAAGAAGTCGGCCTCAAAGACGCGATCAACTCGCTGTACGCCGGCGAGCCGGTGAACTCCTCCGAAGGTCGCCCGGCCCTGCACACCGCCCTGCGCCGCCCGGTGGGCGACAAGTTGTCGGTGAACGGCGTGAACATCATGCCGGACGTGCACAAGGTGCTGAACCAGATCACTGACCTGGTCGGCCGCATCCACGACGGCCTGTGGCGTGGCTACACCGAGAAGCCAATCACCGACGTGGTGAACATCGGCATCGGTGGCTCGTTCCTCGGCCCGGAGCTGGTCTCCGAAGCACTGTTGTCCTACGCCCACAAAGGCGTGCGCTGCCACTACCTGGCGAACATCGACGGCAGCGAGTTCCACGAACTGACCATGAAGCTGCGCGCCGAGACCACGCTGTTTATCGTCTCGTCGAAATCCTTCAACACCCTGGAAACCCTGAAAAACGCCCAGGCCGCCCGCGCCTGGTACCTGGCCCAGGGTGGCTCGGAAGCCGAGCTGTACCGCCACTTCATCGCCGTATCCAGCAACAACGCGGCAGCCGTGGCCTTCGGTATCCGCGAAGAGAACATCTTCCCGATGTGGGACTGGGTCGGCGGCCGTTACTCGCTGTGGTCGGCCATCGGCTTGCCAATCGCCCTGGCGATCGGCATGTCCAACTTCAAGGAACTGCTGTCCGGCGCGTACACCATGGACCAGCATTTCCAGAACGCGCCATTCGAAGCCAACATGCCGGTGCTGCTGGGCTTGCTGGGCGTGTGGTACGGCAACTTCTGGGGCGCGCAGAGCCATGCGATCCTGCCGTACGACCATTACCTGCGTAACATCACCAAGCACTTGCAACAGTTGGACATGGAATCCAACGGCAAGAGCGTGCGCCAGGACGGCACCCCAGTGGCGACCGATACCGGCCCAGTGATCTGGGGTGGCGTAGGTTGCAACGGTCAGCACGCGTATCACCAACTGCTGCACCAGGGCACCCAACTGATCCCGGCCGACTTCATCGTGCCGATCGTCAGCTTCAACCCGGTGTCCGACCACCATCAGTGGCTGTACGCCAACTGCCTGTCCCAGAGCCAGGCGCTGATGCTCGGCAAGACCCGCGCCGAAGCCGAAGCCGAGCTGCGCGACAAAGGCATCCCGGAAGACGAAGTGCAGAAGCTGGCGCCGCACAAGGTGATCCCGGGCAACCGTCCGAGCAACACCCTCGTGGTCGAACGCATCAGCCCGCGTCGCCTGGGCGCGCTGGTGGCCATGTATGAACACAAAGTGTTCGTACAGAGCGTGATCTGGGGCATCAACGCTTTCGACCAATGGGGCGTGGAACTGGGCAAGGAGCTGGGCAAAGGCGTCTACAACCGCCTGACCGGCGCCGAAGAAACCTCGGCCGAGGATGCTTCGACCCAGGGCCTGATCAACTACTTCCGTGGTCGTCACCGCGGCTAAGGGATCGGCACTACACTTATGGTCTGAAATTGCGGGAGCACACCCTTGTAGGCGCCGCCTTGCCGGCGTCTACAAAGGTTGTACAGCTCCCCTCTTGTCCCTAAAACAAGAATAAGGACCGCTCATGTTCGACCTCAGCCAATTCCCCACCGCCGATGCCGTCCGCCGGGCAGCGCAGCTCAGTCAAGAGGACTACCAGCGCCTCTACCGCCAATCCATCGAACAGCCAGATACCTTCTGGGCTGAACAGGCCACGCGCTTTCTCGACTGGATAACGCCCTGGCACACCGTCCAGCAATCAGACATTCATACCGGCGCCGCTAAATGGTTTGCCGGCGGCCAACTGAACGTCAGCTACAACTGCATCGACCGTCATCTGGCGCAGCGCGCCGATCAGCCAGCCTTCATCTGGGAAGGCGACGATCCGACAAAGTCTTCCACAATCACCTACCGCCAACTGCACCAGAACGTCAGCCGCCTGGCCAACGTGCTGAAAGGCCGTGGCGTGCAGAAAGGCGACCGGGTGTGCATCTACATGCCGATGATCCCGGAAGCCGCCTACGCCATGCTCGCCTGCACGCGCATTGGGGCCGTGCATTCGGTGGTATTCGGCGGCTTCTCGCCGGACGCCCTGCGCGACCGCATTCTCGACGCCGACTGCCGCACCGTGATCACCGCTGACGAAGGCGTGCGCGGCGGCAAGCCGGTGGCGCTGAAACAGAATGTCGACAAGGCCCTGGCCAGTTGCCCCAACGTCAGCACCGTGCTGGTGGTGGAGCGCACGGGGGCTGACCTGAGCTGGGTGAAAGACCGCGACATCAAGTATCAACAAGCCCTGGACGCCGCCAGCGATGACTGCCCGCCCGAGCCGATGGACGCCGAAGACCCACTGTTCATCCTCTACACCTCCGGCAGCACCGGCAAACCCAAAGGCGTGCTGCACACGACTGGCGGCTACCTGCTGCAAGCAGCGATGACCTTCAAATACGTGCTCGACTACCGCGACGGCGAAGTGTTCTGGTGCACCGCCGATGTGGGCTGGGTCACCGGCCACAGTTACATCGTGTACGGCCCGCTGGCCAATGGCGCGACTTCGCTGATGTTCGAAGGCGTGCCGAGCTACCCGGACAGCTCACGCTTCTGGCAGGTGATCGACAAGCACAAGGTCAATATTTTCTACACCGCGCCCACCGCCTTGCGTGCCTTGATGCGTGAGGGCCACGGCCCGCTGGAGAACACGTCCCGCACCAGCCTGCGCTTGCTGGGCAGCGTCGGCGAGCCCATCAATCCGGAAGCCTGGGACTGGTACTTCAATGCGGTGGGCGAACAGCGCTGCCCGATTGTGGATACCTGGTGGCAGACCGAGACCGGCGGCATCATGCTCAGCCCCTTGGTCAGCGCGCAACGGATCAAGCCTGGCTGCGCAACCCAGCCGATGTTCGGCGTGCAGCCCGTATTACTGGATGAACACGGCCAGGAATTCAGCGGCGCCGGCAGTGGCGTGCTGGCGATCAAAGCCAGCTGGCCTGGGCAGATCCGCAGTGTGTACGGCGATCCGCAGCGGATGATCGACACCTACTTCAAACCCTACCCTGGCTACTACTTCACCGGTGACGGCGCACGACGCGATGAGGACGGCGACTACTGGATCACCGGGCGCATCGACGATGTGATCAACGTGTCCGGTCACCGTATCGGTACCGCCGAGGTGGAGAGCGCCCTGGTGCTGCACGACCAGGTCGCCGAGGCCGCCGTAGTGGGCTATCCCCATGACGTCAAAGGCCAGGGCATCTATGCCTTTGTCACGCCCATGAATGGCGTGGAACCCAACGACGCGCTGAAAAAACACCTGCTGGATCTGGTCAGCAAGGAAATCGGCAGCTTCGCCAAGCCGGAATTGATTCAATGGGCCCCGGCCTTGCCGAAAACCCGCTCCGGCAAGATCATGCGCAGGATTTTGCGCAAGATCGCCTGCAACGAACTCGACAGCCTCGGTGATACCTCGACGCTGGCCGACCCGAGCGTTGTAGAAGGCCTGATCGACAAGCGCCTGAATCGATAGAAACCCCACGTCGCCATGGAATTTATCCGCAGCCGTATCGAAAACCAGTTGATGAGCCTGACCGGCCTGTCGCTGGGCCAACTGGACCTGGAAAACCCCAAGGGTGATCCCGGTCTGTTCGGGCCCGATTCGGTGAGCTGGCAAGTCCATGGCGACTTCAGCGGCATGCCCATCGGCGGATGGGGTTGATGTAGGCGGCGGCGCATAGCTGTTAAACTTCGCGCCCTCAATTCCCCAGCAAGGCGCGCTCCATGTCTTCCCTGAATCAGGCGCTGCGCGCCGCCCTCGATCATCGCCAAGACCTGATCAGCGAACTGCACGCCCAGGGCACCGACTGCTACCGGCTGTTCCATGGCAGCCAGGAAGGCGCCGGCGGCCTGACCATCGACCGCTACGGCCCGCAATTGCTGGTGCAGAGTTTCCACCAGTCCCTGGAAACCGAAGACCTGCTGGCGCTGCATCAACAGATCAACCAGTCCATGGGCCTGGAATTGTTGCTGGTGTACAACGACCGCTCCCGTGGCAATTCGCGCATCGACCGCGAAGACACGGTGTATCGCGCCGAACCCGCGGCGCTGGAAGACCTGGTCGGCCACGAGTGGGGCCTCAATTACCGGGTGCGGGGGCGTCATCCCGGGCAAGACCCGCTGCTGTTCCTTGATCTGCGCAACACGCGGGGCTGGGTCAAGGCCCACAGTGCCGGCAAAAGCGTGCTGAACCTGTTCGCCTACACCTGCGGCGTTGGCCTCAGCGCCGCCGCCGGGGGGGCGCGTGAGGTGTGCAACCTGGATTTCGCCGAGGGCAACCTGGCAGTCGGTCGCGAGAACGGTCTGCTGAACCCACAGTTGCCGGCCATGGAGTTCGTACAGTCGGACTACTTTCCGGCCATTCGCCAACTGGCGGGCCTGCCGATCACCCAGCGGCGCGGACAGAAGCTGCCGAGTTATCCGCGCCTGGAGCAGCGTCAATACGACCTGGTATTGCTGGATCCACCGGCCTGGGCCAAGAGCGCATTCGGCACCGTTGACCTGCTGCGCGACTACCAGAGCCTGCTCAAGCCTGCACTGCTGGCCACCGCCGATAATGGCGTGCTGATCTGCTGCAACAACCTGGCAAAAGTCAGCATGGATGACTGGCGCGAACAGGTCCTGCGTTGCGCGGAAAAAGCCGGACGTCCTGTGCGTGACTGGAGAATCATGGCCCCAGGCGCGGACTTTCCTTCACAGGACCAACAGCCCCCGCTGAAAACCCTGATACTTCAACTGTAAGACGTTTCTCAAAGGGCACTGTTCTTCGGAACCGAAAACCCGTGCCATACTCCAAGGCACTCCTGTTTGACATAGATGGCGTCACCCCATGCCCAAAGGATTGATTCGCGCCGCTGGCGCCTTGTTGACCGCCCTTGCCCTGTACAGCTTGCTGGGCTTTTTGATTCTCCCCGGTATCGCGCTTCGCATTGCCAACCAGCAACTGGCCAATTACGCCACGGTGCCGGCACGGATCGAGCGGATCGAGCTCAACCCGTTCAGCCTGGAAGTCACGGCATGGGGGCTCAAAATCGGTGAACCCGGCAAGGAACAGGTGGGTTTCGAGCGTCTTTACGCCAACCTGCAGATCGACAGCCTATGGACCCGCGCCCTGCACCTCGCCGACGTGCAACTGGACAAGCCGAAGACCGAACTGCTGTTCGACAAGTCCGGCCAGTTGAACCTGGCGCAGTTGTTCAAGCTGCCACCCAGCGAGCCAACGCCTGCCGATCCAGACGCCAAGCCATTCCCATTGCGTATCGACAGCATCAAGCTGGCGGGCGGCTATGTGCACTTTCAGGACCTGCGCCCCAGCGAACCGATCGAATTCCTCTACGACACACTCGACTTCGAGCTGAAAAACCTCAGCACCTTGCCTGAAGACAATGCCGACATGACCCTCGTGGCGGCCGGGCCTGAAGGTGGGCAGATCGACTGGAAAGGTAATTTCAGCCTGGTGCCGATCACCTCGGAAGGCACGTTGAAAGTCACCGACGGCAAGATGAAAGCCTGGTGGCCCTATGTCCGTGATGCGCTGCCGCTGGTGCTTGAAGACGGCGTGCTCAACTTCAGCACCGAGTACACGTTCAGCCTCGCCAAAGAAACCGAACTGAACCTGACCAACACCGCCGCCAGCATCGCGCCATTCGCCATCAAGGCGCCCGACGGCCGCCCACTGGTGCGCCTGGAACGCCTGGACGTCAGCGAGACCACGGTGGACCTGGCCAAGCAGCAAGTAGTGGTCGGCAAGATCCGCAGCAACAAACTGGAAACCTGGGCCGCCCTTGAAGCCGACGGGCAACTGGACTGGCAAAAACTGTTCGCCAGCCAACCGAGCAAACCGGCCAAGGCGCCCGAGCCCGCAACCGCACCGGCCACCGCCGACTCGCCAAAAGCCGAACCCGCCGCGCCTGCCAAACCCTGGCAAGTGCTGCTCAAGGACGTGCAACTGCGTAACTATCAGGTGCACCTGGCTGACCGCCAGGCCAAGCCGGCGGTCGCGCTGGAAGTGGGCCCGCTCAACGTCGATGTGCAGAACTTCGATAGCCTCAACCAAAGCCCGTTTACCGTGAAGGTCGACACAGGCCTGGGCAAGCAAGGCAAGGTCCAGGCGGCCGGCGAGGTCAACCTCAACCCGGTCAGTGCCAAGCTCAAAGTGAACACCCAGGACATTGACCTCCGGGTCGCCCAGTCCTACATCAGCCCGTTCATTCGCCTGGAACTGCGTAGCGGCATGCTCGGCAGCAATCTCGATGTGAACCTGAAAAGCACCGACCCTCTCAAACTGCAGGTCACCGGTCGTGCCCAGGTCGACCAACTGCACACGCTGGACACCCTCAAGACCCGCGACTTCCTCAAATGGCAGCGCCTGGTGCTCGAAGGGGTGAACTACCAGCACGGCGACAGCCTGTCGATCGACAAGGTCAACCTGCTGCAGCCGTATGCGCGCTTCATGATCAACGATGACCGCACCACCAACGTTGATGACCTGCTGATTCCACAACCGGCCGACAAAGGGCCCAAGCCCGCCAGCAAAGAAAAGCCCTTGGGCATTCGTATCGGGCAGATTGCGATCAACGACGGTTCGGCCAACTTTGCCGACTTCAGCCTCACACCTAACTTCGCCACGGCGATTCAACAGCTCAACGGCCAAGTCGGCACCATCGACAGTCGCCAGGCCAAACCGGCCAGCGTCGACATCAAGGGCAAGGTGGACCGCTACGCGCCTGTCACGATCAAAGGCAGCGTGAACCCGTTTGATCCGATGGCGGCGCTGGACATCGCCACCAGCTTCAAACGCGTCGAGCTGACCACCCTGACGCCCTACTCCGGCAAGTTCGCCGGGTTCCGTATCCGTAAGGGCCGTCTCAACCTCGACCTGCATTACGTGATCACCAAAGGCCAGTTGAAGGCCGAGAACAAAGTGGTGGTCGAGCAATTGCAACTGGGTGAGAAAGTCGACAGCGCCGATGCGGTGGACTTGCCGATTCGCCTGGCGATCGCGCTGCTCAAGGACAGCGACGGCAAAATCTCCATCGAGCTGCCGGTAACCGGCGACTTGAACAACCCTCAGTTCAGCGTAATGCCGATCGTATGGCAGACCTTGCGTAACCTGGTGGTGCGCGCAGCGACGGCGCCCTTCAAGTTCATCGGTGGGTTGGTGACCGGCGGCGGTTCGGAAGACCTTGGGAATGTGTCGTTCGCCGCAGGCTCCAGCGAGCTGAACAAAGACGCCGAAGGCGCCTTGAACACGCTGGCGAAGGCGCTGAAAGAGCGCCCTACCCTGCGCCTGGAAATCGAAGGCACCGCCGCTGCCAGCAGCGACGGGCCGTTCCTTGCCGCACAGCGCCTGGAACGCGAATACCAATACAACTACTACAAGATGCTCCAACGCCGTGGCGACAAGGTTCCCGCCCAGGCTTCCCTGCTGGTCGTACCGGAAGGTGAAAAAGCGCCACTGCTTGAAGGCATCTACCGTACTCGCTTGAAACAACAGCCGCCGGCCGAATGGAAAGACCTGAGCCGCGATGACCGCACAGCGAAGCTCAAGGACGGCGTAATCAAGTTCTGGAGTGCAAGCGATGTGTTGCTGCGTCAACTGGGCCAGGACCGCGCCAGCACCATCAAGGACTACCTGGTGGATAAAGGGCAACTGGAAGATGACCGGGTGTACTTCATTGATGCCAACCTGGGCCAGGCCGAGAAGGATGGCCGGGTCGTTACGCCCATGCACCTGGACGCCGAATAAGCCCTGTACACCCGTAGGAGCTGGCTTGCCGGCGATAGCATCACCTCTGTTCAACTGAATGACCGAGGTGTTTGCATCGCAGGCAAGCCAGCGCCTACAGGTGGTGTTTGTAGGCCTGAGGATTTTTAGCCTCCATAGAAAAGGCCCCGACACGAATGTCGGGGCCTTTAATGACCACATCCTTGTGGCCGGTCGCATGAACCTGTGTGGTGCATTGAGTGGATAACTAGCTCACTCTCTGCCGCCTAGTTCAGACGAATTCCTCTAGCGTTACTCTGCTTTCAGGCCGTCGGCCGATACAGCTTTAACGCCTTTGATTTTCTTGGTGATATTCACCGCGGTGGTTTTCTGTGCCTCTGTCACTGCGACAGTGGAGGACAGGGACACTACGCCTTTGTTGGTTTCGACTTTGATGTCGGTGCCAGGAATGCCTTTCTCGGTGACCAGGTCACTTTTCACTTTAGTGGTGATCCAGGTATCGGAGGTCGCCTCTTTAGCCTTGGTCACTTCACCTGCGGCTACAACCATTGGAGCCTGGGAAGTTTGGGCGAACGCGACGTTAGCCATGGTCAGGGTCAGCGCGGTGGCAGTTGCAGCAGCGATAGCGAACTTCTTCATACGAGTAACTCCTGTTTTTTCGAAAGTCTGCAGCGTGTCTACGTTAATGCTGCAGGGTTACCAGTACTATTGCAGGCGCTGTGCCAAGTCCTAAACATCCATAAAGTCATTTAAAAACAAAGACTTATAAAATCGACCTGTTTTCGAAATCGTGCAAGTTGCATGAACCTCATCGTGCCTGCATGCAAGTTGCGGCTTTTTCTTGGCCTAAACGGCTGATTTCCCTTCACTTTCCAAGCGCCCATAAAAAAGGACTCCGAAGAGTCCTTTTTTCAGCGTGAAGCTAGAGCGTGATTAAACGCCCGAAGCCTTGGCTGCTGCTACGTCCTTGATGGACAGCTTGATACGGCCGCGGTTGTCCACGTCCAGTACCAGCACTTCCACTTCCTGGCCTTCTTTCAGAATGTCAGTCACTTTCTCAACGCGAGCATCGCTCAGCATGGAGATGTGAACCAGACCGTCTTTGCCCGGCAGGATGTTGACGAATGCGCCGAAGTCGACGATGCGCTCAACCTTACCGACGTAGATCTTGCCGATCTCGGCCTCAGCGGTGATGCCCAGAACGCGCTGACGCGCAGCTTCTGCAGCTTCCTTGGTTTCGCCGAAGATCTTGATCGAGCCGTCGTCTTCGATGTCGATCGAAGCCTTGGTCTCTTCACAGATCGCACGAATAGTCGCGCCGCCTTTACCGATGACATCACGGATTTTGTCGGTGTCGATTTTCATCGCGATCATGGTCGGAGCATTTTCCGACAGTTCGGTACGCGACTGACCAATGATCTGGTTCATCTGGCCGAGGATGTTCAGGCGCGCTTCCAGGGCTTGGCCCAGGGCGATTTCCATGATCTCTTCGGTGATGCCCTTGATCTTGATGTCCATCTGCAGCGCGGTCACACCTTTGGCGGTACCGGCTACCTTGAAGTCCATATCGCCCAGGTGGTCTTCGTCACCCAGGATGTCGGTCAGGATGGCGAACTTCTCGCCTTCTTTAACCAGGCCCATGGCGATACCGGCAACCGGCGCCTTCATCGGCACACCAGCGTCCATCAGCGCCAGGGAAGCACCGCAAACGGAAGCCATGGAGCTGGAACCGTTGGACTCGGTGATTTCCGACACAACGCGAATGGTGTACGGGAACACGTCAGCAGCCGGCAGCATGGCCTGGACCGAACGACGGGCCAGACGGCCGTGACCGATTTCACGACGACCAGCACCACCCATGCGACCACATTCGCCCACCGAGAACGGAGGGAAGTTGTAGTGCAGCATGAAGGGGTCTTTTTTCTCGCCTTCCAGGGTGTCCAGCAGCTGTGCGTCACGGGCAGTACCCAGGGTCGCGACAACCAGGGCCTGGGTTTCACCACGGGTGAACAGGGCCGAACCGTGAGTCTTCGGCAGAACGCCGACTTCGATGTTCAACGGACGTACGGTGCGGGTGTCGCGACCGTCGATACGTGGCTTGCCGTTAACGATGTTTTCGCGAACGGTGCGGTATTCGATTTCACCGAATGCAGCTTTGACGTCGCTGGCGGAAGGCTGGCCTTCTTCACCGGACAGCTTGGCCACGACCTGGTCCTTCAACTCGCCCAGGCGAGCGTAACGGTCGGCCTTGACGGTGATGGTGTAGGCGTCGGAGATGGCAGCGCCGAACTCGGAGCGGATAGCGCCCAGCAGTTCGGTGGCTTCCGGGGCAGCAGCCCAGGTCCAGGTTGGCTTGGCAGCTTCGGCAGCCAGTTCGGTGACAGCCTTGATGACTGCCTGGAATTCGTCGTGGGCGAACAGTACGGCGCCCAGCATCTGGTCTTCGGTCAGCTCTTTGGCTTCCGATTCAACCATCAGTACGGCTTCCGAGGTACCGGCAACGACCATGTCCAGGCTCGATGCTTTCAGTTGCTCGTAAGTCGGGTTCAGCAGGTAGCCGGTGCTTTCGTGGAACGCGACGCGGGCAGCGCCGATCGGACCATCGAAAGGAATACCGGAAATAGCCAGGGCAGCCGAGGTACCGATCATCGCAGCGATGTCCGGATCGGTCTTCTTGCTGGTGGAAACGACGGTGCAGACAACCTGCACTTCGTTCATGA
The DNA here is from genome assembly GCF_000612585.1 of Pseudomonas sp. CHM02. GTDB lineage: Bacteria > Pseudomonadota > Gammaproteobacteria > Pseudomonadales > Pseudomonadaceae > Aquipseudomonas. The sequence continues at coordinate 64,017 of NZ_JFCA01000027.1, read as the reverse complement.
AGCCTTCTGGGAACAGCGGACGGATCGGACGGTCGATCAGTCGGGAAGTCAGGGTTTCTTTCTCGGAAGGACGGCCTTCGCGCTTGAAGAAACCGCCAGGGATCTTACCGGCAGCGTAAGTCTTTTCCTGGTAGTGAACGGACAGAGGGAAGAAGCCTTTGCTCGGGTCAGCGGTCTTGGCGCCAACAACGGTCACCAATACGGTGACGTCATCGTCAACGGTAACCAGCACTGCGCCGGAGGCTTGACGGGCGATACGGCCTGTCTCGAGGGTAACGGTCGACTGACCGAACTGGAATTTTTTGATAACCGGGTTCACGGTGTCCTACCTTCTTTGTGGCTCTTGGGGAACTTGTCTTCTTGCGAAATTCTTGGGCAATGGCGGGAATCGGCCCGACGCTAGTCCAGGGTAAAACATGTATCCAGATAAAACTTGAGGCTGGGAGCCTGCCGTGGGCCAGCGGGAATCCCACTGACACACGGCAGACAACCAACCTCTAGCGCAATCGCTTATTAGCGACGCAGACCCAGGCGACCGATCAGAGTCTGATAACGACCCAGATCCTTGCCTTTCAGGTAGTCCAGCAGCTTACGGCGCTGGTTTACCATGCGGATCAGACCACGACGGGAGTGGTGATCTTTACCGTTGGCCTTGAAGTGACCTTGCAGCTTGTTGATGTTGTGGGTCAGCAGTGCAACTTGCACTTCTGGCGAACCAGTGTCACCAACAGCTTGCTGATAGTCAGCAACGATTTGTGCTTTTTCTTGAACGTCGAGAGCCATGAGGCAATCCTTTTTTCAGGAAACCACCCAAAAGGCAGTTTCAACAGGCCAGGGACAAATCCCTGTATCTAAAAATGAGTGTTGACCGTGCCTGTTAACAGCCACACTCGTTCGGTCATTCTGACCGAATCAGCCGACGTGGCGCTATACGCCCGTCTTCGCTCACTTCACCGATACCGATAAAGCGACCGTTATGATCCTGTACCCGCACCATGCCGAACTTCGGGGCATCCGGGGCGCGTACCGGCTGGCCGTTGAGCCAGTAGAACGCGCTGTGCTCCGAGAAGTGCAGCAATGGCCAATCGAGCAAACCGCTGTCCGATGGCATCAGGAAGCGATCAACCGCTTCATTGCCGCCTTCGGCGTGTACCGCTTCCAACTCTTCCAGCGTGACCGTCTGTGCCAGGCTGAAAGGACCGGCCTGGGTGCGTCGCAGTTCCGCAACGTACGCGCCGCAACCGAGCTTTTCACCGATATCTTCCACCAGGGTACGGATATAGGTGCCTTTGCTGCAGTCCACGGCCAACCGGGCGGTGTCGCCTTCACAGGCGAGCAATTCCAAGCGCGCAATAGTAACAGAACGCGGTTCACGCTCCACTACTTCGCCCGCACGTGCCAGCTTGTAAAGAGGTTGGCCATCACGCTTGAGCGCCGAGTACATCGGCGGTATCTGACTGATTTCCCCACGAAAACCGGGTAAAGCAGCTTCAATGTCAGCACGACCAACGGTCACGTCGCGCACCTGCAGAACATCACCCTCGGCATCGGCCGTGGTGGTGGTCTTGCCCAGTTGCATGAGGGTTTCATAACCCTTGTCGGAATCGAGCAGGTATTGCGAAAACTTGGTGGCCTCGCCAAAGCACAACGGCAGCACGCCAGTGGCCAGGGGATCGAGGCTGCCGGTGTGCCCGGCCTTTTCGGCGTTGAGCAGCCAGCGAACCTTCTGCAACGCGGCATTGGAGGTAAAGCCAATGGGCTTGTCGAGCAGGATTATGCCGCTGACGTTGCGACGGATACGTTTGACCTGAGCCACCGCTTACTCCTTGGCGTCTTCAGGTGTGGACGGATGCTGGCTGTCTTCAGCCACGGCGCGCTCGATCAGTGCCGACAGGTGCGCACCCCGCACGACGCTTTCGTCGTAGTGGAAGTGCAACTGGGGAACACTGCGCAGCTTCATTTCACGGGCCAACTGCATGCGCAGGAAACCTGCCGCCGAATTGAGCACCTTGATGCTTTGCGCGATTTCTTCGCTGCTGTCCTGCCCCATCACGGTGATGAAGATCTTGGCGTGACCCACGTCACGGCTCACTTCAACAGCGGTGATGGTGACCAGGCCAACACGCGGGTCTTTGACTTCGCGACGGATCAGTTGGGCCAGCTCACGCTGCATCTGATCGCCGATACGTTGGGTACGGCTGTATTCTTTTGCCATGTCTTGTTACCTGTTACTGCCACACGGTGAAACCCGTGGGGTCTGAAAGCGGCAAACGCCCGGCCTGACAAAAGCCAGACCGGGCGTTGCGTTTAGAGTCCGTACGCGGAGCGGGGCATTTGCATGCCCACACGCCGCGTGGCTCCGGAAGTGCGCGAGTTAGAGGCTGCGAGCAACCTGAACCTTCTCGAAGACTTCGATCTTGTCGCCAACCTTGACGTCGTTGTAGCTCTTGACGCCGATACCGCATTCCATGCCGGCACGTACTTCGGAAGCGTCATCCTTGAAGCGGCGCAGGGATTCCAGCTCGCCTTCGAAGATAACGATGTCTTCACGCAGTACACGGATTGGACGGTTACGGTACACGGTGCCTTCGACAACCATGCAGCCGGCGATCGCGCCGAATTTCGGCGAGCGGAACACGTCACGTACTTCGGCGATCCCCAGGATGTTCTCCCGGACGTCACTGCCAAGCATGCCGGTGAGGGCTTTCTTGACGTCTTCGATGATGTCGTAGATGACGTTGTAGTAACGCATGTCCAGGCCTTCCTGCTCGACGATCTTGCGAGCGCCAGCATCGGCACGCACGTTGAAGCCGAACAGTACAGCGTTGGAAGCCAGTGCCAGGTTGGCGTCGGACTCGGTGATACCACCGACACCGCCACCGACAACACGCACTTGCACTTCGTCGTTACCCAGGCCGTTCAGGGCGCCGTTCAACGCTTCGAGGGAACCACGCACGTCAGATTTGAGGACGATGTTAAGCGTCTTCTTCTCTTCCTGGCCCATGTTCTCGAAGATGTTTTCCAGCTTGCCGGCGTGAGCACGTGCCAGCTTGACTTCACGGAACTTGCCTTGACGGAACAGAGCCACTTCACGGGCTTTCTTCTCGTCGGCCACTACGCTCATTTCGTCGCCAGCGTCCGGGGTACCGTCCAGGCCGAGGATCTCGACCGGGATAGCAGGGCCGGCTTCCTTGATTGGCTTGCCGTTCTCGTCGAGCATGGCACGTACACGGCCGTAGTTCGAACCGACCAGGACCATGTCGCCCTGGCGCAGGGTACCGTCTTGAACCAGAACGGTCGCAACCGGGCCACGGCCCTTGTCGAGACGGGACTCAACCACAACGCCACGGCCTGGAGCCGATGGAGTCGCAGTCAGTTCCAGCACTTCGGCTTGCAACAGAACGGCTTCGAGCAGTTCGTCAACACCGGTACCCATCTTCGCGGAGACTGGCACGAATGGAGTGTCGCCACCCCACTCTTCGGAGGTCACGCCGTGAACCGACAGTTCGCTACGGATGCGATCGAGATCAGCGCCCGGCTTGTCGATTTTGTTCACCGCAACAACCAATGGAACGCCAGCAGCCTTGGCATGCTGAACGGCTTCGATGGTTTGTGGCATCACGCCGTCGTCCGCTGCAACCACCAGGATCACGATGTCGGTCGCCTTGGCACCACGGGCACGCATTGCGGTAAACGCGGCGTGACCAGGGGTATCGAGGAACGTCACCATGCCACGGTCGGTTTCAACGTGGTACGCGCCGATGTGCTGGGTGATACCGCCGGCTTCGCCTGCAGCAACCTTGGCACGACGGATGTAGTCGAGCAGGGAAGTTTTACCGTGGTCAACGTGGCCCATTACGGTCACAACCGGTGCACGGGAAACAGCCTCACCTTCAAACTTCAGGGACTCGGCCAGGGAATCTTCCAGGGCGGTGTCGCTGACCAGGGTCACTTTGTGGCCCAGCTCTTCAGCAACCAGTTGGGCAGTTTCCTGATCCAGTACCTGGTTGATGGTGGCTGGAGTACCCAGCTTGAACATGAACTTGATGATTTCAGCTGCCTTGACCGACATCTGCTGGGCCAGATCGCCCACAGTGATGGTCTCGCCGATCTTCACTTCACGCACGACAGGGCCGGTTGGGCTCTGGAAACCGTGGGCGTTGCGCTTCTTCAGCTTGGCCTTGCCGCGACCACCACGACGGAAGCCATCGCTTTCTTCGTCGGTAGTTCGTGGGGCAACGCGTGGAGCAGGCGCTTTCTCTTTGACCGAAGCACGATGTGGAGCGTTTTTGCGCTCGCCATCGCCACCACCACCGCGACGATTGTTATCGTCAGCACGTGGCTTGTCCGGACGACGAGGCTCGTCGCGTTTACGGGCGTCAGCAGCAGGTGCTGGTGCAGCGGCAACCGGAGCGGCCTCACGCACAGCTTCTACTGGCGCGCTTGGCGCGGCGACCGCTTCAGTGGCAGCAGGTTGCGCAGCAGCAGGCTGGCGACGCGCTTCTTCTTCGGCGCGACGCTTGGCTTCTTCTTCAGCCTTCTGACGAGCAGCATTTTCTACTGCGCGACGTTCTTCCAGTTCGCGTTTGCGCTCGGCTTCGATTTCTTCCGGGCTGCGCTGTACGAAGACTTTCTTCTTGCGTACTTCAACGCTGATGCTCTTGCTACCAGCAACACGCAGGGTGCTGGTGGTTTTGCGCTGCAATGTAATCTTGCGCGGTTCTTCCACTTTCGCCTTGTGGCTGCTCTTCAAGTGAGTCAGCAAAGACTGCTTCTCACTGTCGCTCACACCTTCATCGGCGGCGGTGTGCGGCAGACCTGCCTCACGCATCTGCTGCAACAGGCGCTCTACCGGTGTTTTGACCTCATCGGCCAGTTGTTTCACCGTGACTTGCGTCATGCACTTCTCTCCTCAGGCCGCGCCTAGTTACTCGAACCAATGGGCTCGGGCGGCCATGATCAACTTGCCGGCACGATCATCGTCAATGCCGTCGATGTCGAGCAGATCGTCAATAGACTGCTCGGCCAGGTCTTCGCGGGTAATTACGCCGCGCACCGCCAGTTCCATCGCCAAATCCTTGTCCATACCCTCAAGCGAGAGCAGGTCTTCGGCCGGATGGGCGTCTGCCAGCTTTTCCTCAGTAGCGATGGCTTTAGTCAACAAACGATCCTTGGCCCGAGCGCGAAGCTCGTTGACGGTGTCTTCGTCAAAGCCGTCGATGTTGAGCATTTCTTCCAACGGTACGTAGGCAATCTCTTCCAGGCTGGTGAAGCCTTCATCTACCAGCACCTGCGCCAGGTCTTCATCGACTTCCAGCTCTTCGATGAAGTTGCGCAGGATGTCACCGGTTTCAGCTTGCTGCTTAGCCTGGATGTCCGATTCGGTCATCACGTTCAGGGTCCAGCCGGTCAGTTGGCTGGCCAGACGCACGTTCTGACCACCACGACCAATGGCCTGAGCCAGATTGTCTGCGCCAACGGCGATGTCCATTGCATGGGCATCCTCGTCAACGATAATTGCCGCCACTTCAGCTGGCGACATGGCGTTGATCACGAACTGCGCCGGGTTATCGTCCCACAGGACGATGTCCACACGCTCACCGCCCAATTCGCCCGACACTGCCTGGACGCGCGAACCGCGCATACCGATGCAAGCGCCTTGCGGGTCGATGCGTTTGTCCTTGGAGCGGACCGCGATCTTGGCGCGCGAACCCGGATCGCGGGACGCAGCCATGACTTCGATCAGGCCTTCGGCGATTTCCGGCACTTCGATACGGAACAGCTCGATCAGCATTTCCGGCGCGGTACGCGACAGGATCAGCTGAGGGCCGCGGTTCTCGGTGCGGATTTCCTTGAGCAGCGCACGCAGGCGCACGCCAACACGGAAGGTTTCGCGAGAGATGATGTCTTCGCGGGCCAGCAACGCTTCGGCATTGTTGCCCAGGTCAACGATCACGTTGTCGCGGGTCACTTTTTTCACGGTGCCGGAGATGATTTCACCCAGGCGCTCGCGATAGGCGTCAACGACTTGAGCGCGCTCGGCTTCGCGAACCTTCTGCACGATGACCTGCTTGGCGGTCTGTGCAGCAATACGGCCGAATTCGATCGACTCGATCTTTTCTTCGACGACATCACCGACCTTGGCGCCAGGATGCGTTTCGGCAACCTTGCTTGGCCAGGTTTCGATGGCCGGATCATCAAGATCGGCTTCTTCGACGACCGTCCAGCGACGGAAAGTCTCATAGGCACCGGTGTGGCGGTTGATTTCCACACGCAGATCAACTTCGTCTTCAAAACGCTTTTTGGTAGCAGTGGCCAGGGCCAGCTCCAGCGCTTCAAAAATCACGTTTGCCGGTACGCCCTTTTCATTGGATACCGACTCAACAACCAGCAGTACTTCTTTGCTCATCGTACGCCTCGCCTTTCGCAAGCCATTGGATCCGCGGGATCCGCGTCTCAGTCAAAACTGGGAATAATGTTGGCCTTGTCGATCATATCGATCGGCAACAGGAACTCATGGTCTTCTACCTGCACCACGACATCCTGTTCTTCTACACCGCGCAGAAGGCCCTGAAAGTTGCGTCGCCCTTCAAAGGGAGATCGCAGCTTGATCTTCACTTGTTCACCGGCAAATTTTGCAAACTGATCAATAGTGAACAGTGGGCGTTCCATGCCTGGCGAGGAAACTTCGAGGGTGTATTCAACGGAGATTGGATCTTCAACATCCAGCACACCGCTGATCTGACGGCTGACAATGGCACAATCGTCCACCAGCACGCCGCCCTCTTTATCGATATAAACGCGCAACATTGAGTGGCGACCTTGAGCCGAAAACTCAATACCCCAGCATTCATAGCCTAGGGCCACGACCACCGGGGCCAACAAGGCCTGCAACTCTTCTAGCTTGCTCGACACCTGAACCCCCTCGTGCATGTATGTGCATGCTGTGCAAAATAAAAAAATGGGCGAAACGCCCATCCTTGAAACGCCGTCGAACAGCGGCGTTGAAAGTGTCCAGCTAACAAAAAGCCCCTTAAAAGGGGCTCCGCTAAAACTGGTTGCGGGGGCCGGATTTGAACCGACGACCTTCGGGTTATGAGCCCGACGAGCTACCAGACTGCTCCACCCCGCGACAAAGCTGGGGCGGAAGTATACGACCGATCCCTTACAGGGTCAATGTAACCTTCCACCTACAAGAAAGCCCGCAACAGCGGGCTCTCCTGATAATTGGTACCGAGAAGGGGACTCGAACCCCTACACCCTATGGGCACAACCACCTCAAGGTTGCGTGTCTACCAATTCCACCACCTCGGCAATACAGCGCTTACAACCCTTCTTACTTCTGCTCTTGAGCTGGAGGTACGTCAGTCGCTGGAGTAGCCGACTTTTGCTCTTGAAGCACCGGGACATCATCAGAAGCCGGTTTTGCTTTTGGTACTTCCAACACTGCTGGGTTTGGGAGACCTACCTGAGTCAGCACATGAGCTTTCTCTTTAGCAAAGTAACCTAACCCCAAGCTGGTTATGAAGAAACCGGCGGCAAGTATAGCAGTAAACTTACTAAGAAAGGTAGAGGAACCTTGGCTTCCGAACACAGTATTTGAAGCACCTGCACCGAAAGACGCACCAGCATCCGCACCTTTACCCTGTTGCAACAAAACCAGGGCAACTACGCCCAGGGCAGCCAACAGATGAAAAACGACTACGACTGTTTCCAGCATTTTTTCAGTTTCCCGCGGCGCGACAGATCGCACCGAACTCATCTGCATTCAGGGAAGCTCCACCAATGAGCCCCCCATCGATATCCGGCATGCCGAACAGTTCGACCGCATTGGCCGCCTTCACGCTGCCGCCGTATAGAAGACGCACACCTTGTGCGACTTCAGAATTCTCTGCCGCCAACTGCGCGCGGATGGCTGCGTGCACATCCTGCGCCTGTTGCGGTGTAGCAGTCAGCCCGGTGCCAATGGCCCAGACCGGCTCGTAAGCAATTACTGCCTTTGCAAACGCACCAACACCCAGCTCCTCGATGATGCTGCCCAGCTGACGCGAGACAACTTCAAGAGTCTTGCCCGATTCACGCTGCTCCAGGGTCTCCCCTATGCACAACACTGGAATCAAGCCACAAGCCTGTGCCGCCGCGAACTTGCGATTGAGTGTCCCATCACGCTCGCCCATCATCTGACGGCGTTCGGAGTGCCCGACAAGCACATAGGAACAACCCGCATCGACCAACTGACTCGGCGAAATCTCACCAGTCAACGCACCCTGCATTGGTTCCACCGCAGAGTTCTGCGCGCCGACCTGGATCGACTTGCCTTTCAAGCCATCAACCACTTGGTTGATATGCAGGCAAGGCGGAAAAACCGCAACATCAACACCGCTAGGCAAGGCCAAGTGACGAAGGCCATTGATCAGCTCAGCGACACTGGCGCGGGTACCGTGCATCTTCCAGTTACCAGCTACCATAGTGCGACGCATGCTGTACCTCGTCGGTCAAAGTGGGCGCAGATGTTACCCAACCACATCATCACTGGCAAGCCGAATTCAGGCGCAAACTTCAGTTACCAGTTTTGCCAGGTCTTCGGCGTGGCCGCGAACCTGTGTTTCGTCGTCACCTTCGACCATGACACGCACCAGAGGCTCTGTGCCGGACTTGCGCAGCAGCACTCGGCCACGCCCCGCCATTGCCAGGGTCACGCGCTCGCACGCCTCTTTGACAGCCGGGTGCTCGATCGGGTTTTCGCCGCCGGCAAACCGCACATTCAGCAGCACTTGCGGACATTTGCGCAGCGCCTGGCGCGCCTGGGCCAGGCTCTCTTCGCGACGACGCAGCGACAGCAGAACCTGCAGCGCAGCAATGATCGCATCACCAGTGGTGGTGTGCTGGAAGCAGACGACATGCCCGGAATTCTCGCCACCCACCTGCCAGTTACGCTCAAGCAGCTCGGCGATCACATAGCGGTCACCGACATTGGCTCGCACGAACGGGATACCCAGGTCCGCCAAGGCCAACTCAAGCCCCAGGTTGCTCATCAGCGTACCGACGACACCACCTTGCAGCTTGTTACGCTCATGCAAGTCGCGGGCAATGATGAACAGCAGATCATCACCATCAACGATGGCGCCCGTGTGATCCACCATCAGCACACGGTCACCGTCACCGTCAAAGGCAATACCCAGATCCGCATGCTCGGAAAGGACGGCAGCCTGCAACTGCTCCATATGCGTGGAGCCGCAGTTGTCGTTGATGTTCAGCCCGTCAGGCTGGGCCGACAGGACTGTCACGTCCGCGCCCAACTCCTTGAATACGCTTGGCGCCACTTTGTAAGTCGCACCATGGGCGCAATCGACCACGATCTTCAGGCCGGCAAAATTGGTGCTGCTCGGCACGCTGCTTTTGCAGAATTCGATATATCGGCCAGAAGCGTCGTTAATGCGCGATACCTTGCCCAGCTTGCTGGACTCGACCACCGTCATCGGCGCATCCAGCAGCTCTTCGATCATCAACTCGATCTCGTCCGGCAGCTTGGTGCCCTGCCCCGAGAAGAATTTGATGCCATTGTCATCATGAGGGTTGTGCGAAGCACTGATCACAATACCGGCTTCAGCGTGAAAGGTACGCGTCAGGTAAGCGATCGCTGGCGTCGGCATAGGCCCCAGCAGCATCACATCGGCACCCGCGGCGGACAGGCCTGCCTCCAGTGCGGATTCAAACATGTAGCCAGAAATGCGCGTGTCCTTGCCCACCAGGATGCGGCAAGCCCCCATGCTCCGGAACGCCATCCCTGCAGCCCAACCCAGCTTGAGCATGAAATCAGGAGTAATCGGAAATTCGCCGACCCGACCACGGATACCGTCGGTGCCAAAGTATTTTTTAGTCATAAGTGCTCCATCATTCTTATTCGGCTGATTCTACTGCGGCAATCATGCGCACCACATCCACTGTTTCGGCAACATCATGCACACGCAAGATACGCGCGCCTTTGCTTACTGCAAGCGCTGCCAGTGCAAGACCACCGTACAGCCGCTCACCCACCGGGCGACTCAGGGCCAGCCCTATCATGCTTTTGCGCGAAACGCCGACCAGAAGGGGCCGACCAAGGGCATGCAGGGATTCCATATGCTTGAACAGACTTAGATTGTGCTGCAGGGTCTTGGCGAAGCCAAAGCCGGGATCGAGGATGATCTTTTCCGCAGCAATCCCCACGACAGCACATTGAGCGATCCGCTCAGCGAGGAAACCGCTGACTTCGCCGACAAGGTCATCATAGTGAGGATTGTCCTGCATATTGCCGGGTTCTCCGAGCATATGCATCAGGCACACCGGCAAACCGGTAGCGGCAGCGGCATCAAGGGCACCGTCGCGCTGAAGGGAGCGCACATCATTGATCAACCCCGCGCCCAGGCGCGCAGTTTCGCGCATTACCGCCGGCGTCGAGGTGTCCACCGAGATGATCACATCCAGCTCACGTGCAATGCGCTCCACTATCGGCGCCACCCGCTCAAGCTCCTCCAAGGGAGAAACCACGCGAGCGCCAGGCCGAGTCGACTCACCACCCACATCAATCAGGGTAGCCCCCGCCACTACCATCGCCTCAGCGTGACGCAATGCAGCATCAAGCTGGCTGAAGCGGCCACCATCGGAAAAGGAGTCGGGGGTTACATTAAGAATACCCATGACATGCGTATGGGCCAAATCAAGAACCCGGTTGCCGCAAGGCAACCGGGTGGAGGACAACACAGAAGTCATTTCAAACCTTAGTGGTCAGCTGCCGGGCCGCCGATCGGGGTTTCAGGGCGTTCATTCTGAACCACTGGCGGCGTGCCAGAGGTACCCGAACCACCTTCCCAATCACGAGGCTCACGAGGCGTGCGACCAGCCATGATGTCGTCGATCTGGTCGGCATCAATGGTCTCGTACTTCATCAGCGCATCAGCCATGGCATCCAGCTTGTCGCGGTTGTCAGTCAGAATCTGCTTGGCCGTGCCGTAGCACTGATCAATGATGCTGCGCACTTCGGAGTCGATCAGCTTGGCTGTCTCACCGGAGAAGCTGGCGTTCTGACCGCCACCGCCGCGACCCAGGAACACTTCGCCTTCTTCCTCGGCATACATCAACGGACCGAGTTTTTCCGACAAACCCCACTTGGTCACCATGTTCCGTGCGATCTGGCTGGCACGCATGATGTCGTTGGAGGCACCGGTCGTCACGCCATCGAAGCCCAAGGTCATCTCTTCTGCAATACGACCACCGTACAGCGAGCAGATCTGGCTGATCAACGCACGCTTGGAGAGGCTGTAGCGATCCTCTTCCGGCAGGAACATCGTGACACCCAGCGCCCGACCGCGAGGAATGATCGACACTTTGTAGACCGGGTCATGCTCTGGCACAACGCGACCGACAATGGCGTGACCAGCTTCGTGATAAGCGGTGTTCTGTTTCTCTTTTTCGGACATGACCATGGATTTACGCTCGGCGCCCATCATGATCTTGTCTTTCGCCAATTCGAACTCTTTCATCTCCACGATGCGCTTGCCGGTACGGGCAGCGAACAACGAAGCTTCGTTGACCAGGTTGGCCAGGTCGGCACCGGAGAAGCCTGGAGTACCACGGGCGATCACGGCCGGAGCCACGTCGTCGCCCATTGGGACTTTGCGCATGTGTACTTTCAGGATCTGCTCGCGACCACGGATATCCGGCAGGCCAACCACGACCTGACGGTCGAAACGACCTGGACGCAGCAACGCAGGGTCCAAAACGTCCGGACGGTTGGTTGCAGCGATCACGATGATGCCGTCGTTCATTTCAAAGCCGTCCATCTCAACCAGCAACTGGTTAAGGGTCTGCTCACGCTCATCATGACCGCCGCCCATGCCGGCGCCACGATGGCGACCAACGGCGTCGATTTCATCGATGAAGATGATGCAAGGCGCATGCTTCTTGGCCTGTTCGAACATATCGCGAACACGGCTGGCACCGACGCCGACGAACATTTCGACGAAGTCAGAACCGGAAATGGTGAAGAACGGCACCTTGGCTTCGCCGGCAATCGCCTTGGCCAGCAAGGTTTTACCGGTACCCGGAGGACCGACCATCAGCACACCGCGAGGAATGCGACCACCCAGGCGCTGGAACTTGCCCGGATCGCGCAGGAACTCGACCAACTCGCCCACTTCCTCCTTGGCTTCGTCGCAACCCGCAACGTCAGCCAGGGTGGTCTTTACCTGATCCTCAGAGAGCAGGCGCGCCTTGCTCTTGCCGAAGCTCATCGGCCCGCCCTTGCCGCCCGCACCGCCTTGCATCTGGCGCATGAAGAACATGAACACGGCGATGATCACCAGGATCGGGAAGCTGGCTACCAGCAACTGGGTCCAGATGCTCTGCTGCTCAGGCTGCTTGCCTTCGACAACCACGTGGTTATCCACCAGGTCGCCGATCAGGCCATTGTCCTGGATCGCCGGACGAATGGTCTTGAAGCTGTCGCCATCGTTGCGTTTGCCGGTGATCACGTAGCCATCAACCGCTACGCGCTCGACCTTGCCATCCTTAACTTGCTGGATGAAGTCGGAATAGTTGAGGGTCTGCGGCTCGTTAGGGCTGGAGAAGTTGTTCATCACCGTCACCAGGACAGCCGCGATGATCAACCACAGGATCAGATTCTTTGCCATATCGTTCAATTAACTACCCTCTGAAGCAAGCTCCGCTACTGGCGCGTGCTTCGCATGATATTCACCGGCCTAACTTACTACATTACCTACAACACTGGCAGGCGCCGTCTGTAACCCTTTGTGAAACTTTGACTACACAATATTCGTAAAGCTTCGTGACGAAAGCGATATAAAAAAACCTATCGACTCCCTTCAAACCTTCAAAGACGCTCATCACTGGCGGCGCCTTCAATGCCGCGAAACCCCCGCGCCAACAGGTACTGCTCGCGAGACCGGTCACGAGAAGAGTCCGGCTTGCGCATCTGCACCTTGTCGAACAGCTTGCGGATGTTCTTGTGGTACTCGTCGAAACCTTCCCCTTGGAAGACCTTGACCAGGAAATCGCCACCCGGACGCAATACCCGACCCGCCAGATCCAGTGCCAATTCGCACAGGAACATGGCGCGCGGCATATCAACAGCCGGTAATCCACTCATATTGGGGGCCATGTCGGAAATCACAAGGTCCACCTGCGAATTTCCTACAGCTTCCAGGATCTCGGCCAGGACAGCGTCCTGGGTAAAGTCACCGTGCACAAAGGTCACGTCCGGGATGCTGTCCATCTCCAGGATGTCGGAAGCGATCAAACGGCCTTGCCCACCAATCAGACGACTGGCCACCTGGGACCAGCCACCCGGGGCGGCACCCAGGTCGATCACGCTCATGCCGGGGCGAAACAATTTGTCCTTGTCCTGCAGCTCCAGCAGTTTGTAGCTGGCCCGGGAACGGTAGCCGTCCTTTTGCGCCTTTTTGACGTAAGGATCGTTGAAATGTTCTTGTAGCCACTTAAGGCTGGTTTTGGAACGGGCCACGGGCCACCTCGAAAAATAAAACGGGTCGTGATTAACTGGGCGGTCCCGGACTCGCTCGGGTAAACTGGCCGCCGCTTTTTACAAGATCAGACGCAGGGGTCAGATTATGCCGCTCACTCAAGAGCAGAAGAAACAGTACAAATCCATTGGCCACCATCTGAAACCAGTTCTGATTGTGGCAGATAACGGTTTGACTGAAGGTGTGCTAGCCGAATTCGAACGTGCACTGAACGATCATGAACTGATCAAGATCAAGGTCAACATCCTTGACCGCGAAGCGCGCCTGGCCGCCATTGCAGAACTGTGCAAGGTGGGCAAAGCGGACCTGGTCCAGGTCATCGGCAAGATGGCGCTGCTGTATCGCAAGAACTTCAGCGTCAACAAGCAACTGTCGAACGTACACCGCTTCAAGTAATAAAAAGGGTCACGGGCGTGCTTCGCGCGCCCTGCCACTCCATCCCGGTGCAGGCTGTATGACCAGCACCAGGCCGGAGAACCCTAGCACAAGATAGCTGAATAGCTGCCAGCGCAACGCTTCCGGCAGCCACACATGCACGATGCAATACATTGCACACGCATACAGCGCCATCAACAGCAGTTGGCCGCGAATATCCCGCCACAAACTCTCCAAGCCCTCGGCCTTGACCAGCACCAACGCCTGGAGCGTCACGCACGCCGCTGCAAAACCGACCAGCAACGCACTGAGCAATCCATCGATCTCATCGATCAGCAACGGCGCCAGGCCAATCAGGCCCAGCGCCGGTAGCACACCGATATGCAATAACCACAGGCCGCCTACCCAGAGCATCTGGGAGAGCTGCCAAAGCATGGCACCCGCTTGAAGCGGGCGCCGCCTTTCAGATGTGACGAACTTCAACGATCTCGTACTCGATCACACCACCTGGCGTCTTCACAGCCACCACATCACCCTCTTCCTTGGCAATCAAGGCGCGAGCAAGCGGGGAACCGACAGAGATCTTGCCGAGTTTGAAGTCAGCCTCATCTTCGCCAACGATGTGGTAGACCACACTTTCGTCAGTCTCGACGTTGGCGATTTCCACGGTAGTACCGAAAATCACCTTGCCGGTCTTCGGAATGGTCGTCACGTCGATGACCACCGAGTTCTGCAGGCGGCCTTCGATGTCACGGATCCGCGCCTCGACCATACCTTGCTGCTCGCGAGCAGCGTGGTATTCGGCGTTTTCCTTCAGGTCACCCAGTTCGCGGGCCGTACCGATGTCCTGGCTCAGCTTTGGACGTACGACCTTGGTCAGATGGGCGTGCTCCTCTTCCAGGGCCTTGAAGCCCTGGACGGTCATTGGGTATTTGGTCATGCCTTCAATCCTGCGTGTAGATCCTGCAAGCGACGCACGGTCTTTTCCGGACCGAACTTGAGCGCTTCGCAGATGGCTTCGCCAGCAGCAATGGTGGTGGTGCAGTAGATCTTGTGCTGCAAGGCGTTACGACGAATGGAGTAGGAGTCCGCGATCGACTGGCGACCTTCGGTCGTGTTGATGATCAAGGTGACTTCGTCATTCTTGATCATATCGACCACGTGCGGACGGCCTTCCGTCACCTTGTTCACGCGACGCACTTTCAGGCCGGCAGCTTCGATCAGCTTGGCGGTCCCGGCGGTGGCCACGACTTCGAAGCCCAAGTTGATCAGATCACGGGCCACGCCTGCAACCAGTGGCTTGTCGTCATCACGCACGCTGATGAACGCAGTACCGCCGGTCGGCAGCACTTCGCTGGCCCCCATCTGGGCCTTGGCGAAGGCTTCGCCGAAGGTATCGCCCACGCCCATCACTTCACCGGTGGACTTCATCTCTGGACCCAGGATCGGGTCCACACCAGGGAACTTGGCGAATGGGAACACTGCCTCTTTCACGCTGTAGAAGTTCGGAATGATTTCCTTGGTGAAGCCGATTTCCTTCAGGGTCTTACCAGCCATCACGCGGGCAGCGATCATGGCCAGGGACACACCGATGCACTTGGAAACAAATGGCACGGTCCGCGAAGCGCGTGGGTTGACTTCGATGACGTAGATGTCTTCGCCTTGCAGCGCCAACTGTACGTTCATCAGGCCGACTACGCCCAGTTCCAGGGCCATTTTCTTGACCTGGTCGCGCATCTCGTCCTGGATGTGCGCCGGCAGCGAGTACGGCGGCAGCGAGCAAGCGGAGTCACCGGAGTGAACGCCCGCCTGTTCGATGTGCTGCATGATCGCGCCGATCACCACGTCGGTACCGTCGCAGACAGCGTCCACGTCCATCTCGATGGCGCAGTTGAGGAAGTGGTCCAGCAGCACCGGGCTGTCGTTGGACACTTTCACCGCATCGCGCAAGTAACGCTTGAGCTCTTCTTCTTCGTAGACGATTTCCATCGCACGGCCGCCCAGGACGTAGGACGGACGCACCACCAGCGGGTAGCCGATCTTGCTGGCCGCACGGATGGCTTCGTCTTCGCTGCGCACGGTGGCGTTTGGCGGCTGACGCAGGTTCAGGCGCTCAACCATTTGCTGGAAGCGCTCACGGTCTTCTGCACGGTCGATAGCGTCCGGGCTCGTGCCGATGATCGGCACGCCAGCAGCTTCCAGGGCACGCGCCAGTTTCAGCGGGGTTTGGCCGCCGTACTGGACGATGACGCCTTTTGGCTTCTCGACGCGCACGATTTCCAGCACGTCTTCCAGGGTCACTGGTTCGAAGTACAGGCGATCGGAGGTGTCGTAGTCGGTGGAAACGGTTTCCGGGTTGCAGTTGACCATGATGGTCTCGTACCCGTCTTCGCGCAGTGCGAGGGCGGCGTGTACGCAGCAGTAGTCGAACTCGATGCCCTGGCCGATACGGTTCGGGCCGCCACCCAGGATCATGATCTTGTCGCGACCCGACGGCGCGGCTTCGCACTCTTCCTCATAGGTGGAGTACAGGTACGCAGTGTCGGTGGAGAACTCGGCCGCGCAGGTGTCAACGCGCTTGTAGACCGGGAAGATCTCCAGCTTGTGGCGATGAGTGCGCAGGTTTTTCTCGGTCACGCCCAGCAGCTTGGCCAGACGCTGGTCGGAGAAGCCTTTGCGCTTGAGGCGGAACATCATGTCGCGGTCGATGCTGGCCAGCCCCAGGGTCTTGACCTTCTCTTCTTCCTTGATCAGATCTTCGATCTGTACCAGGAACCACGGGTCGATCATGTTCATGCCGAAGATGTCTTCGACGGTCATGCCGGCGCGGAAGGCGTCAGCCACATACCAGATACGCTCGGCGCCCGGCACGGTCAGCTCGCGCTTGAGCACGCTCATGCTTTCCGGGTTGCTCAGGTCGAGCTTCTCGTCCAGGCCGCAAACACCCACTTCCAGGCCGCGCAGGGCTTTCTGCAGGGATTCCTGGAACGTGCGACCGATGGCCATGACTTCACCCACAGATTTCATCTGGGTGGTCAGGCGCGCGTCGGCCTTGGCGAATTTCTCGAAGGCAAAACGTGGCAGCTTGGTGACCACGTAGTCGATGGACGGCTCGAAGGACGCCGGGGTCTTGCCGCCGGTGATGTCGTTCGACAGTTCGTCCAGGGTGTAACCCACAGCCAGCTTGGCCGCGACCTTGGCGATCGGGAAGCCGGTGGCTTTCGATGCCAGCGCCGACGAACGGGACACACGCGGGTTCATCTCGATCACGACCATACGGCCGGTGTTCGGGCAGATGCCGAACTGAACGTTGGAGCCGCCGGTTTCCACGCCGATTTCGCGCAATACCGCCAGGGAGGCGTTACGCAGGATCTGGTATTCCTTGTCGGTCAGGGTCTGCGCTGGGGCCACGGTGATCGAGTCACCGGTGTGCACGCCCATCGGGTCGAAGTTTTCGATGGAGCAGACGATGATGCAGTTGTCCTTCTTATCGCGGACAACCTCCATCTCATATTCTTTCCAGCCGATCAGGGATTCGTCGATCAGCAGCTCTTTGGTCGGCGACAGGTCCAAGCCGCGAGCGCAGATTTCTTCGAACTCTTCACGGTTGTACGCGATACCGCCACCGGTGCCGCCCATGGTGAAGGACGGACGGATAATGCACGGGAAGCCCAGGGTCTCGAGGACCGCATTGGCTTCTTCCATGCTGTGGGCGATACCGGAGCGCGGGCAAGCCAGGCCGATGGACTTCATGGCCTTGTCGAAACGCGAACGGTCTTCAGCCTTGTCGATGGTGTCGGCATTGGCGCCGATCATCTCCACGCCGAATTTTTCCAGGACGCCTTCGCGCTCCAGGTCCAGGGCGCAGTTCAGTGCAGTCTGGCCGCCCATGGTGGGCAACAGCGCGTCCGGACGCTCTTTTTCGATGATCTTGGCAACGGTCTGCCACTTGATCGGCTCGATGTAGGTAGCGTCAGCCATGGCCGGGTCGGTCATGATGGTGGCCGGGTTGGAGTTCACCAGGATGACGCGGTAGCCCTCCTCGCGCAGGGCCTTACAGGCCTGGGCGCCGGAGTAGTCGAATTCGCAGGCCTGGCCGATCACGATCGGGCCAGCGCCGAGAATCAGGATGCTTTTTATGTCTGTACGTTTTGGCATGGGTTTGTCACTCAAATCCGCAGGTCAGTCGGCAAGCCGTCTTGAACAATCTTTGAAGAGCCTGCGGGGGCCACCGAAATCCGGGGCCGCCCGCAGGCCGCTCAGTCAGCGTCGCTTGGCCATCTCATTGATGAAACGGTCGAACAGCGGCGCTACGTCGTTCGGGCCCGGGCTGGCTTCAGGGTGGCCCTGGAAGCTGAACGCGCTCTTGTCGGTGCGCTCGATACCCTGCAGGGAACCGTCGAACAGCGACTTGTGAATGGCGCGCACATTGCTCGGCAAGGTGGCTTCATCTACCGCAAAACCGTGGTTCTGGCTGGTGATCATCACAACGCCGGTGTCCAGGTCTTGCACAGGGTGGTTGGCACCGTGGTGGCCGTGCCCCATTTTCAGGGTCTTGGCGCCCGAGGCCAGGGCCAGCAGTTGGTGACCGAGGCAGATACCGAATACCGGGATCTCGGTTTCCAGCACGTCCTTGATCGCCTGGATGGCGTAGTCGCAAGGCTCAGGGTCACCCGGGCCGTTGGACAGGAACACGCCGTCCGGTTGCAGGGCGAGCACGTCGCTGGCCGGGGTTTGCGCCGGCACCACGGTCACGCGGCAACCGCGCTCGACCAGCATGCGCAGGATGTTGTACTTCACACCGTAGTCGTAGGCGACCACGTGGTAAGGCAACTCGGCAGCATCGATGGTCGCGTGGCTGTCCGTCTTCAGGTCCCAGACCGTGGAGCGCCACTCGTATTTCTCTTTGACGCTGACGACTTTCGCCAAGTCCATGCCCTTCAGGCCAGGGAAGCCTTGCGCTGCGGCAATCGCCGCCTCTTCGGAAATATTGTCACCGACCATGATGCAGCCGTTCTGCGAGCCTTTCTCACGTAGGATGCGTGTCAGGCGGCGCGTATCGATACCGGCGATTGCCACAACGTTGTTGGCTTTCAGGTAATCGGACAGCGACATCGTGTTACGCCAGTTGCTCGCAACCAGTGGCAGGTCACGAATCACCAGACCGGCCGACCAGACACGATCAGACTCGACATCTTCCGGTGTAGTACCGGTGTTGCCGATGTGCGGATAGGTCAGGGTAACGATCTGTTGGGCGTAGGAAGGATCGGTAAGGATTTCCTGATAGCCGGTCATGGCAGTGTTAAACACTACCTCTCCAACGGTCTGACCGTCGGCTCCAATGGCTTCGCCGCGAAAAATGCTGCCATCAGCAAGGGCGAGTATGGCTGGCTTAGTCAAGAAGACCTCCCGTAAATAAAGCCTGAAAGGGCGATCGCAGGTTGTAAAAAAGCGGAGTGACGTATGGACACGTCACCCCGCTTCTTCACTGAATTATTCTGCGCGCTTTTAGTGGACACACTAAAGCTGTAGCTTACAGAAAAAGGCTTTTTTGGTCCACCGCTAATGAGCCTTAAAGGCAGGGGAATGCGACAGGACGTCGCTTAGCGGGTAAAAACGGGGCCTAAGCATAAGCTTGAGACCCCGTTTTAGCTACTGATTAGTGCAGATCCAGCACATCGCGCATGTCATAAAGGCCCGCTTCGCGACCTTCCAGCCAGAGCGCAGCACGTACAGCGCCTTTGGCAAACGTCATGCGACTGGACGCTTTGTGCGTGATTTCCAGGCGCTCGCCCTCAGTGGCGAACAACACGGTGTGATCACCCACCACATCGCCACCGCGCACGGTTGCAAAGCCAATGGTGTCACGCGCACGCGCACCAGTGTGACCTTCACGACCGTACACCGCCACTTTCGACAAGTCGCGACCGAGCGCATCGGCAATCGCCTCACCCATGCGCAGCGCAGTGCCCGACGGCGCGTCGATCTTGTGGCGGTGATGGGTCTCGATGATCTCGATATCCGCCTCATCCCCCAGCACGCGCGCAGCCAGATCAAGCAGCTTGAGCGACAGGTTCACACCGACACTGAAGTTGGCCGCGAAGACGATAGGAATATCCTTGCCCGCCTCCGCCAGCAACTGCTTCTGCTCAACCGTCAAACCGGTGGTACCGATCACCATGGACTTGCCCGCCTTGCGGCAGAAAGCCAGGTTTTTCAGCATCACGTCCGGCAGCGTGAAATCGATCAGCACGTCAAACTCATCAGCCACCTGCTCCAGGTTGCCGGACAACGACACACCGATACGCCCCAACGAGGCCAACTCACCGGCATCCGCACCGATCAGCGTGCTGCCCGGACGAACGATCGCCGCGGTCAGCCCAGAGGCCGGCGAGCGCTGCTGCACCGCCTCGACCAGCGTCTTGCCCATGCGCCCGGCAGCGCCCATTACGGCTATACGTCGCATACTCAATTCCTTACAGGTCGCCGAAGAAGCGCTTCACGCCATCGAAAAAGCCCGCGGTTTTCGGCGAGTGGGAGTCATCACCCTCCATCGAACTGCGGAACTCTTCCAGCAGTTCGCGCTGACGGCGATTCAGGTTGACCGGCGTTTCCACCGCCACACGACACATCAGGTCGCCCGCGCCACCACCGCGCACCGGCGCGACGCCTTTGCCCCGGATACGGAACTGCTTGCCGGTCTGCGTGCCTTCAGGGATCTTGAGTTTGACGCGACCATCAAGGGTCGGGATCTCCAACTCGCCACCCAGCGCCGCATCAACAAAGCTGATCGGTACTTCACAGAACAGGTGCTTGCCGTCGCGCTGGAAGATCGAGTGCTCGCGCACGTTGATCACCACGTACAAATCGCCCGTAGGGCCACCCTGGGTACCCGCCTCGCCTTCGCCCGACAGGCGAATACGGTCACCGGTGTCCACGCCAGCCGGCACTTTCACCGACAGGGTCTTGTACTCTTCCACGCGACCTTCGCCGTGGCAGGAGTCGCACGGGTCGGAAATGATCTTGCCCTGGCCATGGCAACGCGGGCACGTCTGCTGCACCGAGAAGAAACCCTGCTGCATGCGGACCTGACCAATACCGCCGCACGTCGGGCAGGTGATCGGCGAAGAGCCTTTCTTGGCGCCCGAGCCATCGCACGGCTTGCAGTTGACCAGCGTCGGCACGCGGATATTGACGCTGGTGCCGCGCACGGCTTCTTCCAGATTCAATTCCAGGGTGTAGCGCAAGTCGCTGCCACGCTGAGCGCCGCCACGTTGACCACCACGCCCACCGCCGAAGAAGTCGCTGAATACGTCACCGAAAATATCGGAGAAATTTTGACCACCAAAACCGGCACCACCGCCACCCATGCTCGGGTCGACGCCGGCATGGCCATACTGGTCGTAGGCCGCACGCTTGTTGGGATCAGAAAGGCATTCGTAGGCCTCATTGGCCTCTTTGAACATTTCTTCGGATTCTTTGCTATCCGGATTACGGTCCGGGTGATGCTTCATCGCCAGGCGACGGTAGGCCTTCTTCAGGTCCGCCTCGCTGGAGCCGCGCTCCACACCCAACACTTCGTAATAGTCACGCTTTGCCATAAGTCTTTGCACTCTTAAGGACGTTCGGCCAGACCCTCCTGAGCCCTGCCAAACTCGTTGAGCCCCAATACAGGCCCGGACCCAACTCACGTCAATTCAACGATCCTGGTCATTACTACTTTCAGCCAGGGACCCGGCCAAAATGCGGTACTTATTGCTCGGAAAGCAGGAGCATTCCCGATCACACCGCCAGCATCCGAACGTTGTCGCATGCTGTAAAAATTCGCATACCCCAGACACACCAACGCGGGAGCAAGCTCCCGCGCGGCGACATCCTACCAGTCACCGCTTGATAGCGGTCAACCGGGCGACCAACTTACTTCTGGTCTTTGACTTCTTCGAACTCGGCATCGACAACGTCGTCGTGCTTGGCTTCAGGCTCTGCCTGCTGCGCAGCACCGTCAGCTGGCTGACCTTGTTCGGCGTACATTTTCTGAGCAACAGGTGCAGAGACTTTCGACAACTCTTCGATCTTGGCTTCGATAGCGGCCTTGTCGTCGCCTTTCACGGCAGCTTCCAGGGCGACTACAGCAGCTTCGATAGCAGTCTTCTCTTCAGCAGTCACTTTATCGCCAGCATCAGCGACCATTTTGCGGGTCGAGTGAACCAGTGCATCACCCTGGTTACGGGCGCCAGCCAGCTCGGCAAACTTGGCATCCGCATCAGCGTTGGCTTCAGCATCACGAATCATCTGTTGAATTTCTTCATCAGACAGACCGGAGTTGGCCTTGATGGTGATCTTCTGCTCTTTACCGGTTGCCTTGTCTTTCGCGCCGACGTGCAGGATGCCGTTGGCGTCGATGTCGAAGGTCACTTCGATTTGTGGCACGCCACGTGGTGCTGGTGGAATCTCGGCCAGGTCGAACTTGCCCAGGGACTTGTTTTGAGCCGCTTGCTTACGCTCACCTTGCAGCACGTGAATGGTCACAGCGCCCTGGTTGTCGTCGGCAGTCGAGAACACTTGGGATTTCTTGGTAGGAATCGTGGTGTTTTTCTCGATCAGCGCAGTCATCACGCCGCCCATGGTTTCGATACCCAGGGTCAGCGGGCTGACGTCCAGCAGCAACACGTCTTTCACATCACCAGCCAATACCGCGCCTTGGATGGCAGCACCCATGGCAACCGCTTCGTCCGGGTTCACGTCTTTACGTGCTTCCTTGCCGAAGAACTCGGTCACTTTCTGCTGAACCAGTGGCATACGGGTCTGACCGCCCACCAGGATCACGTCGTTGATGGAACCCACGTCGATACCGGCGTCTTTCAGGGCGATGCGGCAAGGTTCGATGGTGCGCTGAACCAGGTCTTCAACCAGTGCTTCCAACTTGGCGCGAGAGATCTTCACGTTCAAGTGCTTAGGACCGGTGGCGTCTGCAGTGATGTACGGCAGGTTCACGTCGGTCGACATGCTCGAGGACAGTTCGATCTTGGCCTTCTCGGCAGCTTCTTTCAGACGCTGCATGGCCAGCGGGTCACCCTTGAGGTTCATGCCGCTTTCTTTCTTGAATTCGTCAACGAGGTAGTCGATCAGACGGATGTCAAAGTCTTCACCACCCAGGAAGGTGTCACCGTTGGTGGCCAACACTTCGAACTGGTGCTCGCCGTCAACTTCAGCGATCTCGATGACCGAGACGTCGAAAGTACCGCCACCCAGGTCATAAACGATCACGGTGTGGTCGCCCTTGGCCTTGTCCATACCGTAAGCCAGGGCAGCTGCGGTTGGTTCGTTGATGATACGTTTTACGTCCAGACCCGCGATGCGACCGGCGTCTTTGGTCGCCTGGCGCTGGCTGTCGTTGAAGTAGGCCGGAACGGTGATCACCGCTTCGGTCACTGTTTCGCCGAGGTAGTCTTCGGCAGTCTTCTTCATCTTTTTCAAGACTTCAGCCGAGATCTGCGGCGCAGACATCTTGTTGCCATTTACTTCGACCCAGGCGTCACCGTTGTCAGCCTTGGCGATTTTGTAAGGCACCATCTTGATGTCTTTCTGTACGACTTCTTCGTCGAACTTACGACCGATCAGACGCTTTACCGCGTACAGGGTGTTGTGCGGGTTGGTGACAGCCTGGCGCTTGGCCGACTGACCGACGAGGATCTCGCCATCATTTGCGTAAGCAATGATCGACGGCGTGGTACGCGCGCCTTCGGCGTTCTCGATAACTTTGGCTTTGCCGTTTTCCATGACGGAGACGCAGGAGTTGGTGGTCCCCAGGTCGATACCGATAATTTTGCCCATGATTTACTCTCCCGAAACTTGAATTTGGATGCCGCAGCAGTGGTGGCTAACTGCGGTAGCACTTAAACGCTTGACTTATAGATGGGGGCCTTACGGCGTATTTCAAGCCTGCTCATCAATAGAAGGCGAAACCGGTGCAGGCGCCTTGCTCACCACGACCATCGCCGGGCGCAGCAGGCGACCGTTGAGCTGATAGCCCTTCTGGAACACTTTCAACACGCTGTTAGGCTCCAGGTCATGGCTTTCCTGCATGGCCATGGCTTGGTGATGCTCAGCGTTGAACGGTTCGCCGCCGGTTGGATCAATGGCTTCCAACTGATAACGCTTCAGGGTGTCCTGGAACATTTTCAGGGTCAGTTCGATCCCTTCGCGCATCGGGCGGATGTTTTCGTCGTCCGGGTTGGACAACTCGAGACCACGCTCCAGGCTGTCGATGATCGGCAGCAAGTCACTGGCGAATTTTTCCAATGCGAATTTGTGAGCCTTCTCTACATCCTGCTCGGCACGGCGGCGGACGTTCTGCAGATCGGCGGCAACACGCAAAGACTGGTCCTGCGCAGCGGCCAATTGCTCTTCGAGCACTTGCACACGAGTTGCCAGCTCATCGCCGACAGCCGAATTGGCGTCTGGAGTTTGCGTATCCTGCGTCTGTTCGTCAGCCATAGATTTCTCCTTTCAAAATCATGCGCGAACTCAACTCGCGCTTCTGTTCCGGTATATGGGGCCACAATTTCCAGGTTCAAGGGCGCAGGCGTCACCAAAAGTCTTTCCCATGACCGGGATCAATTCCTGCCGCCACATTCCTCATTGCGCTAAAAAAGACGCCCATTCAAGCAAATCGAGCTAAGCGCCAGGATTGTCAGCCCAGAACAAAACACTGTATAAATAACCAGACCTAAAGCCTGGGAGCGGCCATCATGCTCGTGCACCTGTCCGTACATAACTACGCCATCGTTGAACATCTGGATCTCGAACTGGATCGCGGGATGAGCGTAATCACAGGCGAAACCGGCGCCGGCAAGTCGATCATGCTCGACGCCCTGGGCCTGACCCTTGGGGATCGCGCCGACAGCGGCGTGGTACGTCCCGGTGCGGACAAGGCTGATATCCTGGCCACCTTCGACCTGGCGGATATTCCCGAGGCCGAGGCCTGGCTGGCCGAGCGCGACCTTAATAATGAAGGCCCGTGCATCCTGCGCCGGGTCATCACGGCAGAAGGCCGCTCACGCGGTTACATCAACGGTACGCCTTGCCCCCTTGGCGACTTGAAAGCCCTGGGCGAACTGCTGATCGATATCCACAGCCAGCATGAACACCAGTCCCTGCTGAAAACCGATACCCATCGCCGCCTGCTCGATGAATACGCCGGCGCAACAGACCTTGCCCGCCAGGTCCAACTTGCCGCTCAACGCTGGCGCCAGACGCGCCAAGAGCTGGAACGCCTCTCCAACTCCGGTGACGAGCAACGTGCTCGCCATCAACTGCTCAGCTACCAACTCGAGGAACTGGAAAGCCTGGGCCTGGGCGAGACCGAACTGGAACAACTCGAACAGGAACACAAGAACCTCACCAACGCGGAAACCCTGCTGGGCATTTGCCGGCAGGTGGTGGAGCAATGCAGTGAGAGCGATTCCGGCAACGTGCTCAACGCACTGACAGCCAGCCTCAATCGCCTGTCCAGCGTGAACAACGCCTCTGGCTCCCTGAGCGAGGCCACGACGCTGCTCACCAGTGCACAGATCCAGGTAGAAGAAGCAGTCGGCGAGTTGAACCGCTTCCTGGACCACTTCGACGCCGACCCGGCACGCCTGCAGGAAATAGAAGAGCGCCTGGACACCATCTACACCCTGGCGCGCAAACATCGAATCCAGCCCACCGAAGTGGCGACGATGCAGCAAAAGCTTCTGGATGAAATCGAGACCCTCAACGCCAACGATGAATCCATCGAGCGCCTGGGCGACGAACTCGCCTCTTTCGCCCGCCACTATCAAGAGAAAGCACGCGAACTCAGCGACCTGCGCCAACAAGCCGCGACCGGCCTGGCCAGCGCAGTGGAGCTGGAGATCCAACGCCTGGGCATGCCTGGCGGGCGTTTCACCATTGAACTGCGCGCCAACGCCAGCAACGAACTGCAGCCCCACGGCCTGGAACAGGTTGAACTACTGGTCAGCGCCAACCCTGGGCAGCCGCTCAAGGCACTGGCAAAAGTGGCGTCCGGCGGCGAGCTGTCGCGGATCAGCCTGGCGATCCAGGTGATTACCGCACAAACCTCGCGGGTGCCGACGCTGGTGTTCGACGAAGTCGACGTGGGTATTGGCGGTCCGACGGCGGAGATTGTGGGCCAACTGCTGCGACGCCTGGGGGATCGAGGCCAGGTGCTGACGGTCACCCACTTGCCGCAAGTGGCAGCCCAAGGGCATCAGCACCTGTTTGTACACAAGGTACGCGGCAGTGATGCAACGCACACGGCCGTGTCCAAGTTGAACAAATCGGAACGCGTGGAAGAAGTGGCGCGCATGCTCGGCGGCATTGATTTGACCAAGGAGTCCTTGGCGCACGCGAAGAAAATGGTCGTGGCAGCGAAGGCCTGAGCAGGTAATTTTCCCTCTATAGAAAGCACGAAGGCGACCTAGAGGTCGCCTTCGATCGTTTTGCAGAGTGGATCTGCAGCGCTTTTTACTTTTTCTTACGGATGTACAGAACCAGATTATGGTCGACCAAATCGAAGCCATGCTCCTCAGCAATCTTATGCTGAAGCGCTTCGATTTCCGGGCTGGTGAACTCGATAACCTCATTGGTATCCAGGTCAACCATGTGGTCGTGATGACCACCATCAGCCAATTCGAACACTGCATGACCGCCGTCGAAATTATGACGAACCACCAGCCCTGCGGCTTCAAACTGGGTCAGCACACGGTAAACCGTGGCCAGGCCGACGTCCTCGTTAGACTCCATCAGCGCCTTGTAGACATCCTCGGCACTCATGTGGCGCTGCTCAGCAGAATCGAGCATTTGTAGAATCTTGACTCGTGGCAGAGTCACTTTAAGACCGGCTTTGCGTAGTTCGCTATTTTCAACCATGGTTAGCTTTCTCGCGGATGCTGCTTCGCAGCTTCTCTTAATACGGGTATGATCGGCGTTTACGTTGTCCCAGCCAAGATAGTGGAAGTCGCCCACCGATGCAAAACACCAAGCTCTTGCTAACCAGTTTCACCTTTGTGGGACTGCTCGCACTCGCCGGTTGTTCATTCCCCGGGGTTTACAAAATCGACATCCAGCAGGGCAATGTCGTCACTCAGGACATGATAGACCAGTTACGCCCCGGAATGACCCGACGGCAAGTACGGTTTATCATGGGTAACCCTCTGCTGACCGACACTTTCCATGCCGATCGCTGGGATTATCTCTACAGCCTGCAGCCAGGTGGCGGTGAACGCCAACAAGAGCGCGTCAGCGTCATTTTCAATGGCAACGACCAACTCGTCAGCCTGTCCGGTGACTTCATGCCCGGCGTGAGCCGTGATGAAGCCCTGCTTGGCAAGGATAACGGCACTAACGTGACTGCGCCCGCGCAGGAAGGCGAGAAGCCGAAGTCCGACGTACCGGCCAAGCCTGGCTCCCTGCTCGACAAGATCCAGAAAGACGTCGACGGCGTGGAAACTGTTCCCGTCCCGACGCCACAGCCTCTGGACACTAGCCCGCAGTAATTTTGTGGCGCTCAACAAAAAGCCCGGCATGCCGGGCTTTTTGCTGCCTGCCATTTGGCTGGCCTAAGCATTCTTCTGTCGGGCCAGGGCCGCCTTGGCAGCGCGCAGTCGGCGCACCTCTTTCGGGTCCGCCAGCAACGGCCGGTAAATCTCAATACGATCACCTGCTTGCACGGCGCGCATGTCGGCGTCCGTAGCTACCTTGCCGAATATCCCCAAAGGACAATCAGCCAGGTCCAACCCAGGAAAATGCACTGCAATCCCTGACGCCTGCACCGCCGCGCGCAGGCTGGTGCCCGCTGGCACCCTCACCGCCAGCAACACCTGACGATCCTCGGCGGCATACACCACTTCAATCTCAACCATGCAGTTGCTTGGCTCGCTGGCAAAACGCGTCCACCAACGTATTGGCGGCTTGGTTGAACAACGGGCCCAATGTTGCTCGTACGATAGGCCCGGCGTAATCAAAGGAAAGGTCCAGGCTGATTTTGCAGGCCTTGTCCGTCAGCGCCTTGAATACCCATACCCCATGCAGCTGGGTGAACGGCCCCTCCTGCAAATTCATTTCGATGGATTTCCCGGGCACCAGTACATTGCGCGTAACAAAGTGCTGGCTAAGGCCACCCTTCGCGACTCCGACACTGGCGACCATGTGCTCATCACCGCTTTCCAGCACCTCGGCCGTTGAGCACCACGGCAGGAATTCCGGGTAACGCGCCACGTCGTTGACCAGGTCATAGAGCGCCTGTGCCGGATAGGGCAGCAGCGCCGAACGTTGAATATGCGTCGTCATGTGTGCGTTATTTCCACAGCTGAGCGGCAAACATCGCGAAAGAACAGCCCGATCCGCGAAAGAAAAAAACCAGAGAACTGCCCGCATTGTCCGGGATTCGTCCAACACGCTCAAGCACGCAGGTTGACCGTAGCCGACACGCTCGCAACTCCCTATAATGCCGCCCCTATGGCTAAACAAAAGAAACACCCCACAGGGACCATCGCGCAAAACAAAAAGGCGCGACACGATTACTTCATCGAACATCGGTTCGAGGCTGGTCTGGTCCTGGCCGGCTGGGAAGTAAAGAGTCTGCGTGCCAGCAAGCTGCAACTGGTCGACAGTTATGTGCTGCTCAAGGATGGCGAGGCGTGGCTGCTCGGCAGTCACATCACCCCGCTGACCACCGCGAGCACCCATGTGATTGCCGACCCGGTGCGCACGCGCAAGCTGCTGCTCAATGCGCGTGAAATCGACAAGCTCGCCGCTGCGGTACAGCAGAAGGGCTATGCCTGCGTGTGCCTGTCCTGGTACTGGAGCAAGCACCTGGTCAAGTGCGAGATCGCCTTGGGCAAGGGCAAGAAGGAATACGACAAGCGTGATACCGAACGCGAGCGCGACTCCAACCGCGAACTGCATCGCGCCGTGCGTAACAAGGGCAAAGAAGACTGACCCTTGCTGCGAGGTAACCGTGGGAACCTCCCTCGGCTACCTCCCCTTGCGCCGCTCCGCACGCGCTACGCGCTGCACTTCCTGACGCACCTCCTCCAGCACCTCCTGCACATACAGCAGGTGGCGCGTTGAAACTTCCCGCGCCTGCTCGGCTCGCCCTTCGATAATCGCCAGGTACAAATCCCGATGCTGACTGATCAGCATGTCGCGGGTTTCCGTGCGCTGCTGATACATACCACCGATGTTGGTGACCACGTTACGTTTCAGCAGGTCGAACAGCCCGCGAATGGTGTGCAGCAACACGGCGTTGTGACTGGCCTCGGCGATCGCCAGGTGAAACCTCGCATCCGCTGCCCCCTCTTCCGCTCGACTCACTTCATCGGAGCGGGTGTAGCAATCCTGTAGCGCGTCAAAAGCGGCCGTAAGCCTCTCACGGTCTACCTCGGTAGCGCGCAGCGCAGCGTAATAGGCACAAGAGGCTTCCAGGGTCTGACGAAACTCCAGCAGGTCACGCTGGGCCTCGGGATTATTTTCCAGCAGGTGCAGCAGCGGATCACTGAATGTGGAACCCAGGGATTCCGCTACGTAGTTACCACCGCCCTGGCGACTGACGAGCAAACCTTTGGCCGCCAATTTCTGGATCGCCTCACGCAAAGAAGGGCGCGACACACCAAACTGCTCAGCCAAAGCCCGCTCAGCCGGCAAGCGTTCGCCCGACTTCAGCGTGCCCTCGAGGATCATGCCCTCCAGCTGCTCGACGATATCGTCAGACAAACGGCGCTGACGCACCTGATCAAACCCCATAACTCACTCTCCACCATCCCGACCACTCGCCGGGGCCTCTATTCTGGCCTATCGCAGCGCTTGCAGCACCTATCAGAACGCCTTCGTTTCAACCGATCAGAACCCCTTCTCGAAGACCTACGACCAAAGTTTCGCGGGCGGCAAATTGACACACCCCTGCCAAGGCTTTTACTCTAGCCAACAGCGATTGTAAATTGGTATTACCAATTATCCAAGCTGACCAAACAACAACAATCAGGGGCCACCCCATATGCAAACCTGGCAACAGCTCTACAGCCCGCTCGGCAGCCTCGGCCTGTCCGCACTGGCGGCCGTTATTCCGATCGTATTCTTCTTCCTGGCCCTGGCCGTGTTTCGCCTCAAAGGCCACGTGGCCGGCAGCATCACCCTGGCGCTGTCGATCCTGGTGGCGATCTTCGCCTTCCAGATGCCGGTAGATATGGCACTGGCCGCCGCGGGTTATGGCTTTGCCTACGGCCTGTGGCCTATCGCGTGGATCATCGTCGCCGCAGTGTTCCTGTACAAACTCACGGTCAAAAGCGGCCAGTTCGAGATCATCCGCAGCTCGGTGCTGTCGATCACTGACGACCAACGCCTGCAAGTGCTGCTGATCGGCTTCTGCTTCGGCGCCTTCCTGGAAGGTGCGGCCGGTTTCGGCGCGCCCGTGGCGATCACCGCCGCGCTGTTGGTCGGCCTGGGCTTCAACCCGCTGTACGCCGCCGGCCTGTGCCTGATTGCCAACACCGCGCCGGTAGCATTTGGTGCGCTGGGCATCCCGATCATCGTTGCAGGCCAGGTGACCGGCATCGATGCATTCAAGATCGGCGCCATGACCGGTCGCCAACTGCCCCTGCTGTCGCTGTTCGTACCGTTCTGGCTGGTGTTCATGATGGACGGCCTGCGCGGCGTGCGTGAAACCTGGCCGGCTGCGCTGGTCGCGGGCTTGAGCTTTGCCATCACTCAGTACTTCACGTCCAACTTCATCGGCCCGGAACTGCCGGATATCACCTCGGCCCTCGCCAGCCTGATCTCCCTGACCCTGTTCCTGAAAGTGTGGCAACCCAAGCGCACCGCAGGCGCTCAGATTGCTGGCGCCACTTCCAGCGCAGCAGTCACCGCCAGCGCCGGCGGTTTCGGCCTGCCGCGCAACACAATTGCCTCGCCCTACAGCCTGGTGCAGATTTTCAAGGCCTGGTCGCCGTTCCTGATTCTCACCGTGCTCGTCACCCTCTGGACCCTCAAGCCGTTCAAGGCGATGTTCGCCGCCGGTGGCTCGATGTACAGCTGGGTGTTCAACTTCGCAATCCCGCACCTGGACCAACTGGTGATCAAGGTTGCACCGATCGTCACCAACCCTACGGCGATCCCGGCGGTGTTCAAGCTAGACCCGATCTCAGCGACCGGCACCGCAATCTTCTTCTCTGCACTGATCTCCATGCTGGTGCTGAAAATCGACATAAAAACTGGTCTGACCACTTTAAAAGAGACTTTCTACGAACTCCGCTGGCCGATCCTGTCCATCGGCATGGTGCTGGCCTTCGCCTTCGTCACCAACTACTCCGGCATGTCTTCGACCATGGCGTTGGTATTGGCCGGAACCGGTGCAGCCTTCCCGTTCTTCTCGCCTTTCCTAGGCTGGCTGGGGGTTTTCCTGACAGGCTCCGATACTTCGTCCAACGCCCTGTTCAGTTCGCTGCAAGCCACCACCGCGCATCAGATCGGCGTCAACGACACCCTGCTGGTCGCGGCGAATACCAGCGGCGGCGTGACCGGCAAAATGATCTCGCCACAATCCATCGCCGTGGCCTGCGCCGCCACCGGCCTGGTGGGCAAGGAATCCGACCTGTTCCGCTTCACCCTCAAGCACAGCCTGTTCTTTGCCACGATCGTCGGGCTGATCACCCTGGCCCAGGCCTACTGGTTCACCGGTATGCTGGTGCACTGAGACCTGCATGCAATAGGGTAAGAATCGACGCCGGATCCGATTCCGGCGTCAGCTATTTCTGGAGGACCGATGAGCCTGCCTGCTGCCTTTCTGAGCGACGTCGCACAACTGATCCCGAAAGATCGGCGTTTCGACGACCCGCTTTCCACCCTCGCTTTCGGCACCGACGCCAGTTTTTACCGACTGATCCCACAACTGGTGATCCGCGTGGAGTCGGAAGACGAAGTCGTTGCATTGCTGCAACTGGCCCAACGTGACCATGTACCGGTAACCTTCCGTGCCGCGGGCACCAGCCTGTCCGGGCAAGCCATCAGCGACTCGGTGCTGATCGTGCTGGGTGACAACTGGAATGGCCGCGAAATTCGCGGGCAAGGTACACAGATCCGTCTGCAGCCCGGCGTCATCGGCGCCCAGGCCAATGCGTGGCTGGCACCGTTCGGCCGCAAGATCGGCCCGGATCCTGCGTCGATCAACGCCTGCAAGATCGGCGGTATCGTCGCCAACAACGCCAGCGGCATGTGCTGCGGCACGGCGCAGAACACCTACCACACCCTGGCCGGCATACGCTTGGTACTGGCTGACGGCAGCCGCCTGGATACCGAAGACGCAGCCAGCGTAGCGGCGTTTCGGGAACAGCACGGGACGCTGCTTGAACGCCTGGCGACACTGGGTCGCGAGACCCGGGCGAATGCTGAACTGGCGGCAAGAATCCGCCACAAATATCGTCTGAAAAATACCACCGGGCTGTCACTCAATGCCCTAGTGGATTTCGACGAGCCGCTGGATATCCTCAGCCATCTGCTGGTGGGCTCCGAGGGCATCCTTGGGTTTATCAGCGCGGTCACCTATGACACCGTGATCGATCACCCGAACAAAGCGTCGGCGCTGATTGTGTTTCCGGATGTCGAGACCTGCTGCAATGCGGTGACCGTCCTCAAAACCCAACCGGTATCGGCCGTCGAACTGCTGGACCGACGCAGCATGCGCTCGGTACAGGACAAACCGGGCATGCCCGCTTTCGTACAGCAATTATCGGAAAATGCCTGCGCCCTGTTGATCGAATCCCGTGCAGCGTCGTCGTCCTTATTGCAGGAGCAGCTGGCGCTGATCATGGCGTCACTGGCGCAATTCCCGGTAGAAAAACAGGTCGACTTCACTGAGGACCCGGTGGAAAACGCGCGGCTGTGGGCGATCCGCAAAGACACCTTCCCTGCCGTCGGCGCCGTACGCAAAACCGGCACCACGGTCATCATCGAAGACGTGACCTTCCCGGTTGAGCAACTGGCAATCGGCGTCAATCGCTTGATCGAGCTGTTCGACAAACATCACTACGACGAAGCGATACTTTTCGGACACGCGCTGGAAGGTAATCTGCACTTCGTGTTCACCCAAGGCTTCAACAGCGCGGAAGAAGTCACGCGCTACCAAGCGTTCATGGACGACGTGGCGCAATTGGTGGCGGTGGAGTTTGGTGGGTCGTTGAAAGCCGAACACGGCACCGGACGCAATATGGCGCCGTTCGTGGAACTGGAATGGGGCAGCGACGCCTATCAATTGATGTGGCAGCTCAAGCGACTGCTCGACCCCAACGGCATTCTCAACCCGGACGTGGTGCTCAGCGACGATCCGCAAATCCACCTCAAACACCTCAAGCCACTGCCCGCGGCCGACGAGATTGTGGATAAGTGCATCGAATGCGGCTTCTGCGAACCGGTGTGCCCGTCGAAAGGCCTGACGTTGAGCCCGCGCCAACGCATTGTGATCTGGCGCGACATCCAGGCAAAGAAACGCGCCGGCGTCGACACCACCGAGTTGGAGGCCGCTTATCACTACCAAGGCATCGACACCTGCGCCGCCACCGGCCTGTGCGCCCAGCGCTGCCCTGTAGGAATCAATACCGGCGACCTGGTGAAAAAGCTGCGTAGCCGCGATGCCGACCGTACGAAAACGGCCGAATGGCTCGCCACTCATTTCGCCACCGCACTGCAAGGCGCGCGCTTTACGCTGCATGTGGCCAATGGCGCACGCATGCTGCTCGGTGCTCCCCGCCTGGCGAAGCTGTCGGCCAGCGTGACCAAGCTGTCCAAGGGGCAGATTCCGCAGTGGACCAACGCCATGCCGCAGCCGGAAAAAGCCATCCGCTTCAGCCCGGCCGTGACGGACGAGCGACCACGGGTGGTCTACCTGGCCGCCTGCGTCTCACGCGCCATGGGCCCGGCGGCGGGGGATAAAGAACAGATGTCGCTGTACGACAAAACCCGTAGTTTGCTGGAAAAAGCCGGTTACCAAGTCGTGTTCCCCGACAATCAGGACAGCCTGTGCTGTGGCCAGCCTTTCGCCTCCAAAGGCTATGCCGAACAGGCCGAGCACAAGCGCCAGGAATTGATCGGCGCGCTGCTCCACGCCAGCCGTGGCGGGCTCGACCCCATCTACTGTGACACCAGCCCCTGCACTCTGCGCCTGGTGCAAGACCTGGGCGAAACGCGCCTGGATCTGTACGACCCCGTGCGTTTCATCCGCACACACCTGATGGATCGCCTCGACTTTACGCCTCAGGAAGCGCCGATCGCCGTGCACGTCACCTGCAGCACCCAGCACTTGGGCGAGAGCCAGGCCCTGATCGACCTGGCCCGACGCTGCTCCAACACCGTAGTCATCCCGGAAGGCATTCATTGCTGCGGCTTTGCCGGCGACAAAGGCTTCACCACGCCAGAACTCAACGCCCACTCACTGCGCACCCTCAAGGACGCGGTGCAATATTGCAGCGAAGGTATCTCCACCAGCCGCACCTGCGAGATCGGCCTGAGCCAGCATGGCGGCATTGATTATCACGGCCTGGTCTACCTGGTGGACCGCGTGACCCAGGCCCGCGCCCACTGATCCTGCAAAAATGAACCTGCAAAAAAACAGAACCCCTGCGCGCCGGCGTAGTCATCTGCATAGGCCTCGACGAACGAGGCTCATCAGTGATGTCGCTGGCAGCCGTTGAACGCCAGCAGCGTCGAGCCCTTTTGCGCAAGGAGATACCCTATGAAGCGTTCCGCTCTTGCTGGCTTGTTCGTTACCGCTGCGATGCTGGCCTCCCCTGTGTTTGCTGCGGGCGACAAAGACCTATGCCAGATCAACTTGGATAAAATCAATAACGGCAAAGCCCTGCTCGCCACTGACACCAGTGGTAAAAGCGGCGAAATAGACACCGCCGTGTCCTCGGCCAAGGCGGCCCATGCTGCAGGTGACGACAAGAAGTGTATCGAGATCACCTCCAAGGCCCTGCAGGACCTGCAGAACACTGAAAAAGGCGGCAACCAGTAACACGCCGTCGCTGAAGGTCAACCTTCGGGTTGGCCTTCCGTGACCGTTTGGCGTACACTGCACAGGCTTGTCACTCACTAAGAAACAACGAGTTACAAGCACGGGGCCGTTTAGGATTCGACGCCGGTTGCGAAACTTTAGGTGCATGCCGAGTTGGTAACAGAACTCGTAAATCCACTGTTGCAACTTCTTATAGTTGCCAATGACGAAAACTACGGCCAGGAATTCGCTCTCGCTGCGTAAGCAGCCTTAGCCCTGAGCTTCTGGTACCTTCGGGTCCAGCAATCACCAGGGGATGTCTGTAAACCCAAAGTGATTGTCATATAGAACAGAATCGCCGTGCAGTACGTTGTGGACGAAGCGGCTAAAACTTACACAACTCGCCCAAAGCACCCTGCCCTTCGGGTCGCTGAGGGTTAACTTAATAGAAACGGCTACGCATGTAGTACCGACAGCGGAGTACTGGCGGACGGGGGTTCAAATCCCCCCGGCTCCACCACTTCATCATCTAAAGACGTCCACGGACGTCTTTTTTTGTGCCTTAAACCCAGTAAATCCGGGAGTTTCGGCACCATCAAGATCCATCAGCGTCCACCGACGTCCATGCAAACGTGTATTCCAAGTGGTATTCCAAGCTCCTAGCTGGTAATTTTTGGAATACACAAACAGCATTGGAATACACCATGGGTGCCCAAGCCACGCGCCTTTCAGACCTGAAAGTCAAAGCCGCCAAACCTAAGGAAAAGGACTATACGCTGACTGATGGCAACGGCCTTCAAATGCGAGTACGAATCAATGGCTCAAAATTATGGAATTTCAACTATATCCATCCCGTAACCAAAAAACGGATCAACATGGGACTAGGCACGTTCCCCGAGGTGAGCCTAGCTCAAGCACGCAAGCGAACCGTTGAAGCAAGGGAGATCGTCGCTCAGGGGCTGGACCCGAAAGAGCAGCGCGATGCGGAGCGGCATGCGAAAAAAGCAGCCACAGAACACACTCTCGAAAACGTGACGACGGCGTGGTTTGAGCTCAAAAAGGATTCAGTCACCGCTGCCTATGCTGAAGACATTTGGCGCTCTCTCACGCTGCACGTCTTCCCGGAGCTGGGCAGCACCCCAATCTCAGCCATCAATGCCCCTAAGGTCATCGGTATGCTCAGACCCTTGGAAACCAAAGGCAGCCTCGAAACCGTTAAGCGCCTAACACAGCGTCTCAACGAGGTCATGACCTACGGGGTCAATTCAGGACTGATTCACTCAAACCCGCTCAGCGGAATCCGTTCCGTCTTCAAAAAGCCCAAAAAGAAGAACATGGCGGCACTCCCACCCGATGAGCTGAAAGACTTGATGTTGGCAATCGCCAATGCCAGCATAAAAAGGACTACCCGCTGCCTAATCGAATGGCAGCTCCATACCATGACCCGCCCCGCAGAGGCTGCTACCGCCCGCTGGGCTGACATCGACATAGAAAAGAGGGTCTGGACGATTCCAGCTGAGCGCATGAAGAAACGCCGTATCCACATAGTGCCGCTCACAGACCAGGCCCTTGCCCTGCTTGAAGCAATCGAGCCCTACAGCGGACACCGCGAGTACGTGTTCCCTGCAGACCGAAATCCTCGAACCCACTGCAACAGCCAAACCGCCAACATGGCACTGAAACGCATGGGATTCGAAGGACGACTGGTAAGCCATGGGATGCGCTCTATGGCCAGTACCATTCTGAACGAAAATGCCTGGGATCCTGAGTTGATTGAAGTGGCGCTTGCACACGTCGATAAAGACGAGGTACGTAGCGCATATAATCGAGCGGACTACATTGAGCGCAGACGCCCAATGATGAAGTGGTGGAGCGAGCACATCCAAGAAGCAGCTACCGGCAATCTTTCGATGTCGGCCATTCAGGACAACCGGGACAGGAAGATCGTCTCGATTCGTTGAGTGATAAAGCTCTACCGAAGTAGCGCCCCCTCAGACATCCTATATCCGTTAACTAACCACTCCAGATGCTACATATCTGGAGTAGTTCGAAAACAGCTCAATAGATAGCTCTAAAGCCACAGCGACCATCAACACATAAATCACAACGCAGTTTGAATAAGCAAGAGCTTAAAATCAATTCCTTTTAACCAACAAGCTTCCAGAATTTGATCCATACGTCTTACCTGTAACCATACCTTGTTTGTAATAGTCATTGAGCAACTTCAAAAAATCCTCAACATCATTCTTGTCTTCAATTAGGACTCTTCCATCTGAAGTTGACTTCAGTTCTCGCCCTTCATACTGAAGAAGCATCTGCTTCATATTCTCAATTTCAGCAGCACCGATTTGAGCATGATTGTTATTTTTAGCGATATTCGCTAGGGCTCGCATCATAGAAGGTTTTGATGTGACTTCCGCACGAACAATTTCTAAACCTTCGACCACAGAATGATTATTTATTATCTCTAATGTTTCGTTTGATAGCTCAACAAACTCATCTTCTAACTCGGCAATTTTTTCGAACGCAGCTTTAGAGAAAATCAGAAACGAATTGTCTTGCAATACGCAATCAAATCTATCTTCAAAAGTAATATGTTCAGCCTTAACCTCCACCAACTTCGGGTCTGCGGAGTCGAAGTGAGCTTTAACTTTCTTCCCAAATCCTTGCGGTGTATCTGTAGCAACACTTGTAGCTGTTAACTTTTTGAAAAATAAGGCTTTTGCCTTTCCACCATCAGTCGTACTTACAATCTTAACGCAGTAGCACCAAATATTCTTTTTTAGCTCATTTAAAGAAACGGCGGACTTTATTTCCGTGCCGTTGAGAATTTTCTTCCAGGTATGATCTGAAACCTTTAACTTTCCAGCCTCATCATACTTGAACAGCGTTTTTGGCATGTCATCGGAGATGACAGCATATTTCTGAGCCACTGCCGAAGACTCTACATATTTATCAACTTGCGCCTTTGCAGACTTAAGAAAAAAACCATTGATTTCCTTCGAGGCATCTATCCTACTAAGAGTATAGCTAAATCCTTTTTTCTTATTTTCAGTCTTGGCTTTTCTTTGTATAAAGAAAACCTCGAACGAAAGATTTGGTTGCTCTAGTAAACCCTTAACGGTGCTCAACGCTTCGCTACTCATCCTTCCTCCCCAAATCTATACCAAAATACAATCTGTGGGCAATTCGCTTCATCTTGAGCAAATCACCTTCTTCCATAAACTTTTCTTTGGTAAGAATTATTATTTTCCTCTTTACTCCCGCTAGGCTTTCGACCTCTACGTGATAGAGGGAATACCAAAAACTCAAAGTTGGGTTTATAAGTATCATTGATGAATTGACGTAAATTGTATACGTAACACACATCAAAGTGACTATTGGTATTAGCTGGGCAGGGTCAGCGGGATCTTGAAATACGAAAGGGATAATGTAAGTAAATAAATAAGCGATTGATTCTGAGTTTTTATTTTCTACGTCAACCACCTTGGAAATTTCGCCGCTTTCCTCAGCTCTATCTCCGAGATTTTTGAGTAAGACCATCAAGAAAACAACAGCCAGAATCGAGATAATTATAAGCGTGGTAGCCACACCGAACTTCTTTGCGAAATTCATCCAGGCATCGCTGTTGAAACCGCCAAAGCTTATATAGTCGCTGTTTTTATAGAATTGCTGAAAAATAATTATCAAAAACAACGGAATGTAAGACACCAGGAAAAGGGTAAGCCTTCCCAGCCGCGTCAATCCGTGCCTTCTGTCCCTACTGCTCTGCATTGGACTATTCCTTGTGCCTTAACACAAGATCTTAGCTGATAGGTGACTACCCTCCAATCAGAATCCTATCCGGACGCTCAGCCTGATTCGTTGAGTGGTGCCAAAAACTCGCATACGGAAAATCACCTCTAAAATTCCTTCAACCAGATCAAGATGCCGAGTTGGATTCAATTCGAAAAAAACTCAGCCCTACATAATCGCAATGACATAACCACCAGAGAGGTTTGCCCCATGTCATTGCAGTGCCCTCGCTGTCATTCCCCAAAAGTCGCTTCCTTCCACCACGCCATGAAAGTCGGGGCCGCTATCGGCACCGTAGGCGGTGCAGCCCGTGGCGTCAGCGCAGCTCTAGCAGGTGGTCAGGCTGGTGCGCTCATCGGCGCTATCGCCGGACCTGTCGGCGTCACCCTCGGATCAGTGTCGGGCGCCATCCTAGGCGGCCTGGCTGGTGGCGTGGGCGGCTGCGCGCTCGGCGCTCAGTTAGGCGAGTCGCTCGACCGCCACGTCCTGGCCCACAACCTCTGCCTGCTCTGTGGTCACTGCTTCAACCTGCCGACCTGACCTAGCCGTACCATTTCTTTCTATCCATATCGTCGGGACGGTGCTGCGCAGTGCGCGGCGCTTATGCCGACTTGCACCCAAAGGAACCTCAACCATGGCTCATCTCGTCGAAACTATGGCCTACGCTGGCGCTTCTCCCTGGCATGGCCTGGGTAACCAGCTCACTCAAAAACAACCCATCGAAGTTTGGCAACGCGAAGCCGGCATGAACTGGAAAATCGAGGAAAGCCCCGTGCATTTCAAATCGGATGCTGTCGGCCACCTGGGCACCATCCACTCCTTCCCTGAGCAGAAGGTGCTCTACCGATCAGATACCAAGGCACCACTGTCGGTAGTCTCGCAACGCTATCACACCGTGCAGCCGCGCGAGGTGCTGGAGTTCTATCGGGATCTCACCGAGGTCTCCGGCTATGAGTTGGAAACGGCCGGTGTGCTCAAGGGCGGTCGCAAGTTCTGGGCGCTGGCGCGTACCGGGCAAGGCGCAACGCTCAAGGGTAACGACCAGATAAACGGCTACCTGCTGCTGGCCACATCTTGCGACGGCACCCTGGCCACCACAGCAACACCTACCACCGTGCGAGTGGTGTGCAACAACACTCTGACCATCGCCCTGGACGGCACCAGCCGAGCGATCAAGGTGCCGCACAACACCCGCTTCGATCAGAAAGCAGTAAAGAAACAGCTCGGCATCGCCGTCTCGCAGTGGGATGAGTTTATGTACCGCATGCGGACCTTGTCTGAGCGCAAGGTTCAGTGGCATGAGGCGCTGGGGTTCTTCATGACAGTGTTGTGTGAGACCAGTCCAACCGGCGCACTGCCGGAGGTACTGCCCAACGAACGCGCCCTGCGAAAGGTGCAAGAGCTGTATGAAGGCCGTGGTCGGGGCAGTCAGCTGGACTCGGCTCGCGGTACCGCCTGGGGCCTGCTCAACGCTGTAACCGAGTACGTCGACCATGAACGTCGCGCCCGTAGCAACGAGTACCGCATGGACTCGGCCTGGTTCGGCCAAGGGGCGCAGATCAAGCAACGTGCTCTGGACACCGCCCTGCAGCTTGTCGCCTAACCGGTTACTTCCCCCCCCCAAAAACGCCCGATCAGCAACGAGGCTGATCGGGCGTTTCTATTTCTGCAAGGTGAACGCTATGAACGCTACTCCGTTGCGCAGCACTAGCAAGGCTCGTCCAGCGCTGCGCCTGATCAGCACCAAGGAACTGCCTCGTGAAGATTGGCTGGCGGTGCGCAAGCAAGGCATCGGCAGCTCGGATGCCGGCGCTGCGGTGGGTCTAAATCCCTACAAATCGCAGTTGGAGCTGTGGCTGGAGAAAACCGGTCGAGACACCACTCTGCCAAAAACCGACCCACATGATGAAGAAAGCCCGATGTACTGGGGCAACGTGCTGGAACCAATCGTGGCCTGGCACTACAGCAAGCGTACTAAGAATAAGGTGCGACGTATCAACGCCGTATTGCAGCATCCGAATCCGGATATGTCCTGGATGCTAGCCAACATCGACCGTGAGGTGATCGGCACGGACGACGTGCAGATCCTCGAATGTAAGACCGCCGGCATAAACGGGGCACGTCTCTGGAAGGAAGGTGTACCCGAGTATGTAGAACTGCAAGTGATGCACCAACTCGCAGTCACCGGCAAGCAGGCGGCAGATGTAGCGGTGCTGCTCGGCGGTCAGCACCTGGAGATCCATCGCATCGAGCGAGATGAGCAGATGATCGTCCGCCTGATCGAACTGGAGCGTAAGTTCTGGAACTACGTGGAAACCGATACCCCGCCGCCAGCCGACGGCAGTGCATCGGCCGAGGCGTCTTTGCGCTGCTTGTACCCGGAGGACAACGGTCAGACCGTCGACTTCAGCGACCATGCAGGATGGGCTGCGGCCTACTTAGAGCTCAAGGCCGTGCGCCAGTCGATTGCCGACAAGGAAAAGCGCGAGGCTGAGATCAAGCAGATTCTGCAGCAGGCCATGGGTGATGCCAGTCGGGCGGTGTTCTCCAGCGGCTACGTCTCCTGGCGCAAGGCCAAGGACAGCATCGGTCTCGATGTCGCTCAACTGCTCCAGGACAAGCCCTACCTGCAGGCCAAGTACCCGCTGCTGAAACCCGGTGCACGGCGTTTCCTGGTCGGCTGATTTCCACCTCTTTCACCCTTCCCTCCCCTTGGCCAGTCCACGCAGTTCGCGCTGCGTGGTTGGCCTTTTTTCATCTCCAGGAGAACCATCATGTTGAAAGGCTTAGCCCTGACACCGCCCGTGCTCGGACGCATCTCCATCGGCAAAGTCGTTGAGAAAAACGGTAAACGCCTGCCGGAGAAAGATGATCAATTCACCATCACATCCCAGGTGCAAAGCAAGGATGGCTGGCTACTACATCCACTCAACGACGAACTGCGCCAGAGTAAGGAAGACAAGCTGCGCAATATTCCTATACGCCTATTGTTCAACGAACCGGAGCTGAATTTCCGGGCCGACTACACCCTGTTCGACCGGCAGTCCGGGCGACCGTTGTGCGTGGGCAATGGTGAAACCTGCAAGCGCACTACCCAGGACGGAATGCAGTCCCTGCACTGCCCTTCGCCCGATGCATGCCCACTGGCCAGAGGCGGTGCCTGCAAGCCATACGGACGACTGAATGTGATCATCGGTGATGAGGACTGGTTGGGTAGCTTTGTGTTCCGTACCACCGGATTCAACAGCATCCGCACCCTGGCCGCTCGACTGCATTACTTCCAGGCCATCTCGGGTAATCGACTGGCTTGCCTGCCGTTGGAGCTGCGTCTACGCGGTAAATCCACCCGGCAAAGCCATGGCACGCCGATCTTCTATGTCGACATCACGATACGCGCTGGCATGGATATGGACGAAGCACTGCAGAAGGCGAGCGAGCTGGACACACAGCGGCAAACAGCAGGTTTCGACCAGAGGGCTCTAGATGACGCGGCTCGCCGAGGCTTCGGCAACGGCGCCTTCGAGGACAGCGAGGAGGACAGTCACGTCGTGATCGAGGAGTTTTTCGTAAATTCGGAGCCAGCCAGCACCTCTAGCCAGGGTGAATCGCGGCCAGCTCCCAACTCCCTCGCGGGAAAACTAGAAGCCCTCACGTCGCAGGCCCACTGAATCAAACCTGTCGGTGCCGAGTACATGGGCCAGATACAAGATCTTGGAGTCCCGCCATGTCGCTAATGCGATTTTTGCTCTGCTTGTTCATATTCGTCGGCGCGCTTGCAGCCGCCGGGGCGCTGGTGCTGAGCATTCTGCTCATGCTGCGCTTTCCACCGCTGTTACTGGCCGTGCTGCTGGCCTGCTGGATCCTGAGTCGCTTGCTCAGATTAGTTTCGCCCAGTCCGGGAAATCCTACCTGAAATATTCCAAGTAACCGTCAGCGGCCATGCACACGGCCGCTTCTACCAGGAGAATGAATCGTGCTTCGATACTGCTTAATCTGCGAATCCAAGGCCATCCTGACCAAAGCAACCGCCTCCCAACAAACATGAAACAGAGTGTCCACTCATGAGGTTCTAAACCCTATTGACGAAATCATAAGCCTGCCTCCAAAAGCAAATCTGACGGCTTACATTTCAACGCAGTAGCAATTCGGAGAATGTTCAAAAAAGTAACATTTCTCTCCCCTCGCTCAATTTTCCCCATGTGGGAACGATCAATCCCAGCAGCATCTGCCAAGGCTTCTTGCGACAGCGTATGCCGTAGTCGCCGCACACGCACTACCGCACCAAGCGCTACCAGGTCACCGTCTTTATCGTGGTTTGCAGAGATTCTTGCCATGGCGAAAATCGTCGCGTTATGATGCTTCGACGACCACGGTATTTACGACCCATTTTTTGTATTTCTGTGACATTGAGCAGACCTAACAGAAGGCCTCCCCCCTGACATGAAGGACCTATCTCAAACCGACATTCACCCCCAAAAGATTGATATTCGACTTCTTCTCCATCCACACCTCATGCAGGGAGCTCAGAAAAACCATGATCGTCGTAACGGGCCTGAATGAAGCGCAGATTGAAGGTCTCCTGAGAAGCAAAACATCCTTCGAGATCAATGGCCTCAGGGGCAATTTCATGGCAGGTATCAAACTTGTCGAAACCAAGATTGAAAGCCAGGGACTGAAGTGTCGAGTCAGAAGTGACGTGAAAAGTGCTGTGGTACAGGGCGGCGCACTCGGTGCTGTATTCAGCGTCCTGTCCACACCTGCAACACTGACCGTGGTAACGCTCGGGGCCGTCGCAAGCGTGGGGCACGGTCTAGTTACCTACAACCCTGATTACGAAATCCTCAAGGACTACGTGAATCAGCGGCTCAAGGTCATCTACAAGAAATAACCTCATTCATTCCCACAACTACCAACAGCGAAGAACCCTGTTGTTCTGCTGAGCTCGTTTGCCCCGTCATCAGTCGTTAATTTTGCACAGAAGCAACAAACTGGAGTGAACCCATGAAACGGATACTCAGCATCGTGCTGCTCATTTTTTGCGCCAACGCCAACGCCGTCGTGGACCATTACGCATGGGGCGCTATCGCCTTCCCAGACGAGACTTCAACCAATGGCCTCCCCGAAGCTATCCCGTGTATTGCCAAGAAAGCCTTCAATGGTCAGCCCATGCTGAAATGCACGTGGCTGGAGACCGCCCGCGATGTACTCATCTGGGATGCCCAGCGTCAACTGGACGTGCGCTATGTCAACCAGGTAAGTGGTCAGTGCCTGCACGGCAAGTGCCGGATAAGCAATGCCATGGTGGGTGAGTGGAACCAGGACGTTTTGTTCACACTATCGATCTGGTATCGCATCGGCACCAGCACCGACGGCAAGCCAGTGGCCTACCGCATCGATACCTCCCGTCA
This sequence comes from Pseudomonas sp. CHM02, assembly GCF_000612585.1. Lineage (GTDB taxonomy): Bacteria > Pseudomonadota > Gammaproteobacteria > Pseudomonadales > Pseudomonadaceae > Aquipseudomonas. The sequence goes on along the minus strand of NZ_JFCA01000027.1, from coordinate 19,873 downwards.
AGTGTCGTATGCCGAGGCGGGATCTCTCCTGTACCAGTTCTACCTGGACATTGGGGTACCTGACGACCAACTCGTCCCTACATTTAACGGGCGCTATGAGGGCGGCCATGCAGCTTGGCAAGCACAGAAAGGAGGGGCGAAACCAGCGACTCAGCAGTCACCTGCCCCTTCGACCCAAACCGAGTGGCCAGAAGTCAAAACCGCTTGGTGCAACCCACGCATGGATGATGATTGCTACATCAACAGCAAGAAAGTCCCTATTGCCGAACTGGGCAAGTGGTTGCCGGACATCAGCGAATCAAATGCCGACCAGCTAGGAGGTCACTGTGAAACCATCCTCTGCTTCGACAAAGATGACCAACCGATGGGCTATCTGTTGCAATAGCAATCCTGAGCAATACTCGCCTTGCTAATCCTGCAAATAGGGGGTCATACGCCCCCTACTGGCTTCACTTCAACTTTTATTTTTTTGATCATCGGCTTGACTCAGACGGATCGACACGATCAAGCATCGTATTGTCACTTAGTGATGGAATGACTTTCATACTTTGAGATGAAATCATCGAGCCAAGCCAACAGCTCATCCAACGCAAAATTTTCCGTCAGTCTCACGGACGAGCAGGACTGTTTCGCCCATAGCGCGCCTTGATACTTACCGTCCCAACACAGCTGGGCAGGAAATTGGTGCAAGGGTACGCACTGTGGTGCACAATGGCACCACTATCACCACTGGTCTTCAGCTTATGGCCCGCCCCCCTATCGCTCCTGATCGTAAGACCGTCAGGACTTCAGTCATGTTGCCTGAGGACGTCCACTTCCAGGTACAAGCTCTGGCCGACGCGAATCACGTTTCGTCTGCCTGGGTCATACGCATGGCGGTGCAGCGCTTTCTGGACGAGCACCAGGGGCAGCTCCAACTGCCCCTTCGCATGTCTGCGCGACAAGGATCTGATTCATGAGTAAAGATGCCATTCTTCGTAAACTGGCGCGCCTCCAAACCTCCGCAAAGCCTCGCGTGCTGGATCTGTTCTCCGGCTGTGGCGGTATCTCACTTGGCTTCGAGTCTGCAGGCTTCGAGATGCGGGGCTCCGTTGAGTTCGATCCCGATGCGGCCAGATCGCACGGCCTAAATTTCCATGGTGGTGCTGAGGCCCACAGCCAGCCAATTGACATTACAAAGACCACGCCGGCTGATCTTTGCCGCCAGCTTGATCTGGGCAATGTTGCAGATGCCTTCGACATCGTAGTGGGGGGACCGCCTTGCCAAGCATTTGCTCGAGTGGGTAGATCCAAACTGCGCGAGATCGAGGAGCATCCCGAAGCGTTCATCCATGATCCACGGGCACAGCTCTATAAGAAGTATCTGGAGTATGTAGACGCGTTCCAGCCACTAGCCGTGCTTATGGAAAATGTACCCGACATTCTGAACCACGGCGGCCAGAACATTGCCGAAGAAACCTGTGAGGTCCTGGAAGCTAAAGGCTATGTCTGCGGCTACACCCTACTCAACTCAGCATTCTATGGCGTCCCTCAGATGCGCGAAAGGATGTTCCTGATTGCATACCGACGTGAGTTAGGGGCGAAGGTTTCATTCCCCTCTCCCAGCCACTGGCTGATACTGCCCCCCGGATATGAGGGATCTCGCTCCGTCGCTCTCAAGTCATTGCGCAATTTGGCCGATGAGGCTCACTCCTACATCGAACCGCCAGCTGCGACTCCAGACCTCCCACCCGCAGTAACGGCGGAGGAAGCACTAGACGACCTCCCAGCAATCAACGCTCGAGAGCTACTTGCTGCTGGGAAGATCGGCCGTGGCGCCCGCCGCTTCGACAACCCAGTCAGCTACAGCCGCAGGAAGCCTTCCGCTTATGCAGAACTGATGCGCACGTGGTCCGATCATGAGGCTCCCAAAGATGGGTTGACGGATCATGTCATCCGCTACCTACCACGGGATTACGAACTGTTTGCTCGCATGAACCCAGGTGATCAGTATCCTGAGGCATATGCGCATGCCACTGAAATGTTCCAGGAGCGCTTGGCCATTGCGCGTACCTACGGAGAAACGCTCGTTGACGGTTCGGTAGAGTACAAGGCACTGAAGGCCTCGATTGTGCCGCCATATGACGTAAGCAAGTTCCCAAATAAGTGGCGCAAAATGTGGCGAGACCAGCCTGCACGCACGCTCTTGGCCCATCTAGGCAAGGATGGCTATAGCCACATCCATTACGACAGCAAGCAGGCTCGAACCATTTCAGTTCGCGAAGCTGCACGCCTACAGTCTTTCCCGGACGGTTTCCGTTTCAGCGGCACAATGAACCCCGCTTTCAAGCAGATCGGTAATGCGGTGCCGCCTCTGATGGCCAGAGCACTAGCCACCCACATCAAACAGACCATCAAACAGGCAATCATGCAAAAGGATTCGGTAGATGAGCCTCGTCGAGCGGCAACGACAGTTTCTTGAAGCTGCGCAGCAGCACTTCGGCACATCAAAAGCAGTCCGCCCGCGAGAGCTGTTCGGGGTATCGAATAGCGCGAAAATTGTTGAGGGCGGCATCCAGCTTGGGGTAGTCAACCTAGATAACGTCAGAGAAGACGCCGAGGCTCTGATATTTGGATGCGTTCTCCGGTTCCCACCGGAGGATGAGGTCTACTTTGCTGTTCTGGTCCGCAAGGACAAAACAAGTTTCCTCGAGCGCTTGGCCGAAATGAAGCGTCTGGGCGCAGCTGCAAAGAGTGCAGGCGATGACTCGGAGTTTGCTCTGGAAGCGGCCGGAGATAGTGACGAGTTGCCGGAACCCCCTGGGACCACTATCAAGTACAGCGCCAGGAACAATCTGGTGCCTATCTATCTGGCAAGGGATGGGCGCCTGTGGTTGCGCAACGCCAAATTCTGGGACAGTTTGGCTTTCGACCTTTCACCTTTCGGGCCCTCCACGGAACCAGATGAGATCGTTGTTGCCCTGTATCCGCCGACGGCCTCCGCAAGGCGTAGCCTCCTTGCTCGCGAGTTCATCGGTTGGTTAGGCAGCCTGGTCGGTAGGGAAAAAATTCACGAACTCCCCGTTTGGGCAGATACAGCAACGCTCAGCCAAGACATGCGTCGCCTGCCGCCAACCATTCCGGTTGAAGAAATCGAGACGGCGATCAAGGCCCTGGGTGGCCACTATCCAAATGGAGAGGTCCGGCGGTTTCATGCCGCCCTAAACTTCCTGGACCACAAGCACTTCGTTATTCTCTCGGGACTTTCAGGTACAGGTAAGACGCAACTGGCGTTGAAATATGCACGCGCAGTTCACGGCCTAACTTCAAGTACAGCCACCGACCCACTACTTTTTGAGTGCCCAGTTCGCCCAGAATGGACAGACCCTACAGGACTGACGGGCTACTACGACGTACTGACGAACCGATACGTCGTACCGACCTTTCTGGAAGCAGTGCTGGTTGCAACGGCGCACCGGGACTCCCCGGTATTTGTAATACTAGATGAGATGAACCTTGCGCGGGTTGAGTACTATCTGTCTGACATATTGTCCGCCATTGAGACCCGAGGAGCACTGCAACTGCACTCCAACGGGGTACCGCTGGAGGGCACCACAGGCGCCAGCGTCCGTGCCGAAATTCCGCTGCCCTCTAACCTGTTCATCATCGGCACAATTAACGTCGATGAGACAACTAACCCTGTCAGCGACAAAGTACTTGATCGGGCATCGGTGATCGACATGTCAGCAGTGGACATATCGGGTTTCATGGCCTCATTGGCCGACCGTTGCCCTGAACTGCGGAATGCAAAGGATGCGTCCGAACCGAAACTGATAGAAGTCCACGGACTCTTGGAGCACTATGGCTTAGGGTTCGGTTACCGGGTAATTGAGGAGTTTGTGCGATATCACGCCTTCGACGCCAAGTACCTGCAGAATCCGACTGGCAGTGTCACGGACCAGTTACTGGTACAAAAGGTCCTGGTCAAGCTGCGTGGCTCAGAGCGCCAGCGCCCGCTGTTAAATGCTCTGGAAAAGGCTTGCGAGGGCCTTCCCCACGCACTGAAGTATGTCCGTAGACTATTGAGCGATCTGGATGAGTTCGGTTCCTTCCAGGCGATGCGCTGAGAAATGACAACTCTATATGTCCAGAGCGAGGACGGAGGACCTGCATGGCAGGTCTGGCCTTTGCAGGATGTAATCCCTAGCGGTTCGATCAGGGAAGCTTCTTCCTACCTATTTGAACTGCGCGACAGCGATGATGCAATTGCCGCCGATCTTCTGATCGACGATGTACCTATCGAGGCTTTGCGTTCGCGCCATACACGCGTAGCCCGCTGGCGCTGGACACCAGGCTTCCATGCCGGCTCGGTAGAAGTTGCGCTACATCTGCCCGGCACAGAAGTCCGCCGCTTCGAGATCACTACTGATCCGGATCTTCGCAAGCTCACCCGTAACGACTTTGACGCTATGGTTCGCGAGGTCTTGGAAGACACCTTCGCCCTCTTCTCGCTCAGTGCATTCCGTAAGAGCATTGCCCGCCAACGCGGCAGTAAACCACCACCGCTTGCCCGGCTGGAATTCCTGCGCTCGCGAGCCGAGGAGATTACGCAAACCATTAGCGCAATCAACCGTTCACCCAGGCACTTCCTGCGCGCTGAGCAGGTAACGGTGCCCTCTCACCGTGCCGTACGTGCCACAGGCCCAGAAATTATCAAATCGTTTCGGTCCGGACTTATCCGGACCGAAACCAGCCAGCCATCCCGATTGCCTGCAGCCCTCGGCGGGCGCCTGCCAGCACAGATTACAATACGACAACGTCGCAATAGCGTAGACATTCCGGAGCATCGGCAGATCAAGGCATGTCTTCGGTCGTGGGCAGCTTGGTTGTCAGGTGTCGCCGATGTACTTGCCAAGGTAGGCCGTACCGGAGATCCTGAGATACTCACTACAGCAGGTAATTGGGCTGTACGTGCTCGGCGCATTGCGCGCCAGTTCAACGATGCTTCAGGTTCAGGCTTTATGGTAGAGGTCACCGACAGCCCAGCGATGCTGCAGATGTCTTCGCTGTTTCGCAATGACCCCGTTTACCACCGCTTCTATCGACTATGGCAGGACATGAACCTGGGCCTTGCGGCTCTGTTCGGCGATTTCCTGCAGATGCCACTGGCCAGAACGTATGAGCTGTACGAACTATGGTGCTTCCTGCGTCTTCTTCGCGCGACCGTTCAAGAGTACGGTTCAACCGGCATAGACCTGAGCAATCTGTTCGTGACCGACGCGGCCGGCGGTGTGACTATTTCCGCAGGAGCGGTCATCGTGTCAGTCGGTCCTGACAAGATCTTGTGCTTCCAACGTCAATACCGTGAATACTGGATAGAACCAAGTGGCGAAGGCAGCTTCAGCCGGGTCATGGTGCCGGATGTGGTTCTGGCAGGTACCGGCTTCGGAAGTCCTAGGAGGCAGGTTATCGTCCTGGATGCAAAGTACCGCATTAATGACGGTCTGAATGACGCGCTGACTTCGATTCACACATATCGCGACGCTCTGGTACAAGAGGCCGAGAGCGGCGAGATTGAGGGAGTTGTTACAGCCGCCTATCTGTTAACACCACACGCTCCTGCCCTCAATTCTGACTTCAAGACTACCCCCGTACCGGGACGACTTTTCCATCCTCAGTACCGGGATAAGTTCCGCTTCGGTGCTATTACCCTACGCCCGGGGATGAGCAGCGAAGATCTCCGAGGCAGCCTGAAGGCGATTGTCGCAGACGCTATCGGAGAGCCCTGATGGTTGATGTCCTTACCCCGGAACAGCGCCACCTCAATATGAGCCGGATTCGTGGACGCGATACCAAACCAGAAATGCTTATCCGGCACGGGTTACATGCCCGAGGCTTTCGCTATCGACTGCAGGATCGAAAATTGCCTGGCCGCCCGGACCTTGTGTTCCCGCGCTATCACGCCGTGGTCTTCATCAACGGCTGCTTCTGGCACGGGCACGGCTGCCCAATGTTCAAACTTCCGGTAACTCGCCAGGAGTTCTGGGCCACAAAGATCGCGTCTAATCGTGCCCGGGATGAGAGAGCTACTACAGCTCTGCTTGAACTAGGATGGCGGGTGGCAAATGTTTGGGAGTGCAGTATCAGAGGTCCTGCCAAACTTACCGGCGATGAAGTTATTACAAGATGCCAGACATTCCTGCTATCAAAGGAACTTACGCTGATAGATATTTCCGGAGCTGCAAGAGCACATGAAGAAAATCAACAGTAAGCCCAGCGAAAACCCAATGGATCTGCCCCCCCTTGACGACCTCCAACTTCTGGCACTACATGCAGCAGTTGCCAGAGAGGCCAGGAATCGGGGCTTAAGCTTCAATGTCGGCGAAATCGGCGAGAAACTGGCAATTGCCGCCTTTAAAGAGCGCCCCGATCTACCTGTCCTGGCCCCATCCCCTCGAGGCACAAAAAACATAGATGCAATTTCTCGGGAAGGAAACCGATACTCGATCAAGACGCTGCAAAGAGCAAAAAAATCTGGGACGATTTACCCGGACCAGTCCAATAATGAACGTCAGCTTTTCGAGTTCATCCTCATCGTTCTGATCCATGAAGACTTCACATTAGAGCGCATCATCGAGCTCGACTGGCAACAATTCTGCGCAGTCCGTAGCTGGGATATCAGAATGAACGCTTGGTATGTAGCCCGCTCCAACCGCGTGCTAAGTGTTGGGCGCCAAATTTATCCCAGACCTGCAAGCCTAGCGACCCTGCCTTCGCCGGTCAGCCTTAGAGTAAAAAATCCAGACAACTCTACCGTGCCCCTCTGAGAACTTTATTCTAAAGCCTTCGACATTGGTACGTACGAAAGCCCATTGGGGGAGACACGTCAGTCGTCGCGTTTTTCCTTTCCTGAAAGCCAGCGTGCGTCATCTTCGGAACACACAATGCACAAGTAGGCCCGCGCTCTCGAGAACGCGACATAGGCAAGCTCGCGCCGCTCCATTTCGTCGCCGCTTACGATGAGAATTATTGCCGGCCGTTCCAGCCCCTTGAACCGTCGTACGGTATCTACGACTACGTCTTCGAGCACCATTGTTTCGGCGTCTGTAAGCGAAATATTCGTCCCGCTGCTTTTTTCGAGAAAGCTTGTCCTAGCGGTGGGCCCGTTGACAAGGATTGCTATGTCACCGGGTGCCACTTCCTCACTGTTGACGAGCCGTCGAAGCTCCCCGTATGCAGCTTCAACTTTCGAACCTGGATTATCCGCGTTGATCCAAGAGACCTCGAGACCGTCGGGCCCGTCGGCAATTATCTCGAGACCCGAATAATGCACCGAAGCGGCCTTGTGGATGTTCTTTGTGTTGCGGAGATTTCGGGAAAGCCGAACTGGAACCACGCTTAGATCATGAACGCCACTCCCGAGGCTGTCGTATACCCTCTGATTGCTATCCATGAAAACACGGAGGTGACCATTGCTGTTCAGGCAGCCATCGATCGCGATCCACCACTCGGCACGGAAGTCCTGGCCTTCATCGACAATAATCGTGTCCCACTTGAGCGAAGGCTTGATTTCCATCGCACTGTAGAGGGCATCAGGCAGCACGTTCTCGTAGAGCTCCTGTTCGCTGACGCCGGTAGGTGTCTGAACACTTGCCTGACTTGCCATGCGCCCGCACAGCATGTGAAAGCTGGCGACCGTGAGGTTCTCTACGGTTTTCAGTCTTCGCTCAAGGTCAATTCCCAACGGGCGACTATAACAAGTCAGGAGGGTCTTCCTGCCAGTGGCGGCGGACCGCAGTGCTTCCTCGATCGCCACCACAGTTTTGCCTGTGCCTGCACCACCCTGAATCAGGGCCCGCGGGATATCGGTGATGACATCAAGGATATGGTACTGGGAGGGCTCAAGGACACGGAACTCTCCTTCAGCTTCCGCAAGTGCGGCACCGATTCGGAAGCTCAGGGTGAAGGGGTGTGCCAGAAGTCTCTCCAGCGCCGCTATACCGTCACGACCAAGAGACTCACAGTTATCAGGTCGCTGCCCTTCCTTCAGCCGATCTGTGACCCACTCATGGAGACCGTGCTCAAGCTGATTTGAACAACAGAAAATGTAGGCCGGGCGATCAGCTCCGAGATTGCCACGAGGCGACCCAGCACTAGGGAATACAACCCCATGAGTGGCATGTATTACACGCTTTGGCCCCCTGAGTGATTCGTGGAGCCGTCTCAGAATTTCGTACTTTGCACTACGCGCCTGTGCCACCGGGTCCTTAATTTTGTGGACGAAGCCACCATGATCTGTACTGCGCCACTGAGCATCCATCGGGTCAAACGAAATTTCCCTCCCCCCTTTGACCTCTATCGCGAGGATGCCGTGTCGTGAATGTGCGATCAGGAAGTCGCATTCGCCGTCCTTTTCGTTTCCCAACCGGTCGGTGCCTAGCCAAGGGCTTGAGTAAAAAACATGAAAGGAATCGTCGAGAACCTCGGCTAGTCGGTTGTACACGCGAACTTCCGCTCGCCGCCTCGGATCATCCAGTACCGAGCGTGGTAATTTCCTTGGCCAGAGCACCGCCATCAGCCTCTCCTAAGCATGTTTTCGAAGTATCCGAGTCCCGAATTTGTCCCGTCACCGATCAAGAGGGCGCGATCAAGGAAACTGTTGAAAGCTTCGCATGATGTCTCTGGAGCAAGGCAGCAAGCGTGGCACACTGAGTGCGAGTAGCTATTGATCGCTCCCATCATGTCCGTAATGCAGAGTGGGTCGGATGAGCACCACTCAATCGCGTTGATCGCACGCTGCAAAATTCCCTCGATGCGCCCTGCTTTTCCTTGCCGTTCAAGTCCTCCAAGAGTTCCGTCCGAGTCTGGCGTCGCGGTATAAATCAGAAGCCCGGCCATCTGTTCATCGCCACTCCCGGCATAAATCCTCTCCTGTAGCGATGCGGAGGAGTATCCGCACTCCAGCGTCAACTGGCGCATTAGAGCGTGCGCGAGTGTGTGGCAGAGCATGTATCGCGGGGTAATCTCGCGAGGCGGATTTGCGTCGTCTCCGTACCGCTCCTTCCAGTTCGCTTGATGCTGAGCGTCGCACTCGGAGACGCGCGCAATTACATCAGATCGAATCTCCCACGCAGAAAGCCACCCCTCATTCAGCGCAAGGAAGATGCCTTCACCACGCACCTCAATCGCCGGTAGCCAATCAAGCGGTTCCTTGGAGAGCCGTGCCACCTCCGGCGAGTCCGGATCACCTGGCGGATTGATCCGGGTGAACCCTTTAATGGCACGAACCTCGCGGAGGCGCACAGCCCGTACCACTCGGGAGATCCATGCAGCTATTTCTGGGGATACGGTTTCTCTGCGGGTTTCGAAGTCGGGAGTCCGACTCCGACTAGGTTCGGCGACGAACTGCCGATACTCCGCCGGACGGAGGTCATCGGTTTGCAACTGTCCGTACGACACGAGGCGGTTCCGGATTGCCTCTGCCAGCTCCGCGGGCGACATCTTCAGTTCCCGCAGGATGCTCTCTAAATCACCCTTGGCAAGGAAGCCGATATACTCCTCAAGCCTCGACGGGTCGTCGAGATTCGTGAGGGAACTCCACCAGTCGCCCAGAACCTCCTGGATACGGTCGGACCAAGGCGGGATGCTGAGGGCTGACTCTGTCACCGCAAAGTACAGGTTGGATGCACCTCGCTGAACAGCATACTGCTCCTTTCCGCATATTTCGTCGCCGTCGCTCAGCCATGGTCGATGCCCCCGGCACTTCGGACCTCGCTCCCAGGTTTGTTTCGAGAAAACACCGTCCATCGACCGGCGCGCGCCACACTTTGGACAACTCAGCATGAGCCCCGCAAGGCCAGGGTTCTCCGCTCGAAGCATCAGACCGGGATGGCGATCCGGATTATCACGCTTCAAGGTCGGGCATTCCGGCTTGTGTCCCACCCACCAGTCCCAAGGAAACTCGTCTACGTGACCATGCTTACAGGCCATGACGAAGCGAACTGGGATGACGAAGACCTTGCTGCGTCCAGGAGACTTTTCGGTGCAAGTCGGACAGTAGCGATAGGCCTCGCCCGGATCGTTTGCCCATCGGCGTTCCGGCTTGATGAAATCGCAGCCTGGACATTGCAGCCATTTCGGGAAACGCACGGCGACGAGACGCCGGGAATCTGGTTCGTCATCTTTTCTCCGTTCGAGCGTGACAGGGGGAGACCTAAAGCCTTTAACGCCAAGCTTTTTCTGCAAGCGTGGCTCGCGGATCACCTGCGGGTGGGCCAAGCCAGCGGGGGGGAAGGAGCGGTCCCACTCCTCAAGCCCAGCAGCGATGCCCGAAACTGCTCCTCCACCGGCCCTGAAGTCCACAACCGAACCGGGGCCGAATGTAGAAACAACTGCGCTGCGCCGCAGATCCTGAAGTTCATTCTTCATGTATGTCATCCTTTGCCCTGAGGACAGGGGCCATCCTGAAAGGGGTCCCAGCTTCGACGGTCCGCATTGAATTGAGGGTCGGCCAAGCAGCTCCCGTTTCACGGTTGGCAGCCCGGCGAGCTGCGGCGCGCTCAGCACTCTGAAGAAGGGATCCTCCCCCCTTGTAATCACTCCAGTAGACCGCTGGGGATCTTGTTCTCCATGTATCAAGACGGGACTCCAGCTCTTCCCTAACGGCCGTCTCCTCGGGATCAATCCGCTTCGCACGCTCGACGATCAGGCCGATGAGGTCCATCGCCTCATCCTCTGCTTCATCATTCATGCGTGGAGAATCGAGCATATCGGCAACAAGATGACGTACCACAGCCACCAACGCAGCGTGCAGCGCCCTGTCGCGAGCCCGTGACGCGAATGGAGTGACGCTCGTTGCCTCCACATCCCTGTACAGGGTGCGATGCCAACTGCAGAACGTCTCGAAATGTGAACGGTCGCGTGCCTTAGCATTGTTGAGCACAGAGACCACAAGCCCGCTCACTTCTCCCCGGCCGACGCGGCTAGTGGCCTGGATGTATTCGGCGATGGTCTTGGGTTGTCCATTGACCAGCATCAGTCCTAGCCGGGAGATGTCCACTCCGACACTGACCATGTTCGTCGCTAGCACCGCATCGACTGCGCCGGGAAGCCCAACCTTGATGTCTAGAACCTCTAGCATCCCGCGGATTTCTTCCTGCGTTCTTCTGGAGGTCAGCTCCTCAACGTTACGAAGGGTTCTTTTTTCTTCGCGGCGTGCGCTAGCGTATAACGCGATACTGTCAGTAACGTCGTCCTGCATGAGGACGAGCGCACCACCAAGTTCACGAATCGAGTTGAAATACCCGACGAGCGTCCAGTAAGCATCTCGGCGAACATCATCGCTGAAAGCCGCGAAAGCAGTTTGCAACAGTGAGCCTGCGACGGCCTGCAGGGTGAACTTTGCCGATCGACCGGCCGTGGTGATGCCGAGATAACGCCTTCCCACCGCCTTTTGCCGCCGATCGCGAACAGCAAAACCGGAGTCATCATGATCGATTGCTGGCGGTGGAAACTGGAATGCTTCGCGATCGAACAGAGCCAGCACCTGCTCCGACGCTCTACGGATCGTTGCTGTAGAACCGATGACCTTTGCCCGATATCCGCGCACAGCGAACATCAGGTCGAATGCTGCCTCATACACTCCCGCGATAGTCCCGAGGGGACCTGAGATGAGATGCAACTCGTCCTGGATGATGAGATCAGGTGGAGATCCGTCTGTAACACCGAACAGTCTGTTGGTTCTCTTCTCGCGGACGATCTGCGCGAACTTGTCGGCGGTTCCAATCAACAACGTAGGCCGGTTGTCGTAGACATCATCATCCACTGTAAAGACGGGCAGAATCCCGCACATCTTGCACGAACTATTCGTGCATTCGACATCAACCGGTGAGGTTGCGTTCGCCATCGACCATGACAGCTTCTCGCCACATGCGGGGCAGCGAGAGAGCTGCTTCGGCGATGCCACCTCCGATGACCCTCGAAGAGAAGCAAATGCATCTGCACGCTTGTTGGGAGTTGCGTCTCCGCCGACCCATAGACCAATCGAGAATGGCACGTCACCTTGAAGCGGCAAGCCGTCAGGAACCGCCGCCCGGCCGGAGCGTATCGCCTCTAATGCCACGATCATGGCTGCCGACCGTGCGAACTGCTGCGTCGTCAGCAGGCGAAGCGTGTAGCGCATGAGGGCGCAGACACCTCCGTGGTCATTCGGATCATCGGAGAGGCGACGATACACAGCGATGCATGCGATCAGTGCGAGGTAGGCCTCGGTCTTGCCTCCGCCGGTGGGAAACCAAAGGAGATCCATGACTCCTCTGTGCTTGTGTTCGCGGATAACCGAGGATGGTGCACTGAGAAGCAGGAACCCCAGCTGGAACGGCCGCCACCGCAAAGGAGCGTGACGGCTCTTGGAACTATCCCACGAGTGCTGCAAGTGCATGGCAAGATTTGCCAGCTGAAATGCTCTCCGAAGCCGCGGATTAGCGCCGATATCGAGAACAGATGCCCGCATGCGCTCAAGCGCCTCCTCACATCGGGCAAGATGTGAGGAGGCGACGTACTTCAGCTCGGAGCTCACATCCATCACGTTGTCGAGTCGCTTACGCTGCACTAGTATCCAGCGCTCGTAGGTATCACAGAAGAGCTGTAGTCCCTGCTGGAGGCTCGTTGTGTCGGCGGAAGCCAGAGACTCGGCCGAAAGCGGATCGAAGGCTACGCGTTCCTTTCCAAGCTCCGAAAAGAAGACATGACCATTCGGATCAACACTCTCGACGATAGCTGACGGGAGCCAAGTCGTCCCTACCCATCGTGCACTAGGCCGAACGCCAGCTACATAGTCTGCGGATTCCCACTCGGCCGAGCAGACGTGCCCGACAGCGAACTCCGCCACGTTCCTGTACAGCAGTGCCCCGCTTTCCTCATCACTAATTGAGCCGGCCCCTCCCTCCCCCGCTTGAGGCAGCGACATCACGCGCCTAGGAGGCTTCGGCACCAAGAGAGTGCCCTCACAGGGCTCAATGCGAAGCTCCGTCTGGAAGAGCGATGCGGCCTCAATCTCGTTTCGGCCCTGCTCTGGCACGACCGAATTCACGAGCGTCAGAGTAGATAAGACCGCGTCCCCTGCATTGATGGATCGGACACTAAGTGAGACGTTGGGTAGTCCATCGCTGAGCGCTGCAAGCGCAATCAAGCGCGTTGGGCCGGCCGATAGATCAAGACCGGGAATCTCGACACTATGAGGCTGTCGAACCCAAACATCGACGTCGTTGAGCTTTTCGATCCGGTACGTAGCGAAACTACAGATGACCCGTGCTTGTGGTGTGCCGCTGGAAGCAACGCTGAACGATATGCCTGCCACGGACGGCTTCTGGAGCGACCCAGTTCTGACTACCTCGGCCTCACCGTCGCTCTCCTCGCCCGAACCGGCGCCCGCAGCCCCAAGTCGCTCGTCATCTTCCCCGAACATTGCCGTGCGCTGGGGCCAGAGGATGCCGGTGAGATAGACGTCGGATGGACGTGTCGTAAGTTCCTCACCTTCTGCGCGTGGCCCGACTAGGTCCTCGGCAAGCCTGCTGGCAACGATGTCTCTGTCCTGCGATTTGTCCTGCATGGGAGCTACCTCCGGCCATAAAAGTAGAAGGGAGGGAACGCCGCAATTCTCGGTGTCAGGACGAAACCGGAGGAGGCCCAAGGCTCATGCAGCGTCTCGAGATCATTGTCGTCGGGGCCCAGAACGATCGTTGCACACCCCTGACCTCTCACATGGTTCACGTAGCTCGGCGGCTTGTGGCTTTGCTTCTGGTTTCTGTTCGCGAGTATCTCCCAGAGGTCGTACGTGAGGTTGCGCGACAGCGCACCAACACAGAAACCCTCGCTACCGGTATGGATCCTGTAGCGCCAATCTAGGTCGGGATCGGCTTCCAACTTGTAGGTGGTGACAACATCGGCGACCTTGGTCAGAAAGGCTTGCCCTGCAGAGGCATCGGCTGCGCTGAACTCGCTGCAACCGACAAGACCACGCGCCGTGATGTCGCCGTCACGACCAATCTCGACCATCGTGGGTTGGCCACTTTTCGTCGAGCGATGGCCCCGTCCCGATCGCAAGGTTGACGCTCTGAGGGCGCTACACTCTCCGACGATGAGGGATGCGCGCGCGCGCGTGGCACCGACAAAAAGCACGCGCGTCTCTTCGATCTCATCCTCGATGCTCTGGAATTCTGCACCGTTCGGCAGCAGCAGAACGACGTTGCTCGCCTCTCGACCCTTGCTCGCGTGAATCGTCCCTACGATCGGCCCGTGAAGGCCGTACTCAGGGAGAGTCAGCTCGACAGGGGGCCGGGGCTGGCCCAGCCGACGTCTCAGTATCTGCATGTCGATGGAGCCATCCTGACGCCCTGCAATGCGCATGAGATGCTGCCAAGCTTCAACAGGCCCATACTGAGGCGCGGCCTTGCCCTCGATGCGCGAGGCCCACAGGTCAAGAAAACGCCGCTCTGCGAGGAATAGCTCAACGAAATCCGAGAAGCAGATCGCCAACCATGCCGGTAGTGTTCCGCCATACCCTGATAGTCGCAGCCGATGGGGGAGATTACAAAACTGCGACGCCATGAGCACTTCAGCACGAGTTCTGAATAACAGAAGATCGTCGCTGGTGAAGTCGGCGACCTTCATGTTCGTCCACTTTAGCCCGCTCTTGTCGGCCAACTCTCGGACTCTTTCCGCTGTCTCGGCGTGCAATCCGTCGCGGTGTTTTTGTTTGTCGAGGACATCCTGGCGCAATTCCGAGAAGATCTTCCGAAGTCCGGGAGAGGACGTACGATAAATTTCCTTCAGAATCAGTGTAGTGAAACCCCAAGCTTTCTCGGCTCGCAAACGGCCTAGCAACGGCTGAACGGGCTTGGAGCCAGCCGCCTTACGACGGTCGATGCTGTCGTCAGAGAAGCCATAGATTGCTTGGGCCTCGTCGGCGAAAACTGTGATACCACAGTCCGAACGCAGTTGCTTCACTAGAGCCCCGATCAGGTCCGCTCGCCGTCCAACTATGTCCTGCGCCTCGTCAATCACGACATGCTCTATTTGCGACAGCTCGTCAGCCACATCTAGGTCAGTCATCAAAAGCTCGATGACTCGATCTATGTTCTCTTCGTAGGATCCAGTCAGTCTGGCTTTCGGGTCATGTCCGGAGTGGATGGACCACGCATGCGAGTCAACGGTTGCAATCCGGATAGCAAAGGATGCATCGCCAACGTAAGAGTGCAGCCGCGCACGAATTTCCGCTACTGCGGTCCTCGTGAAGCTGATCATCCAAGTGTTGCTGGGCTCAAGATCTTCTTGAGTAATCAAATAGGCGAGGCGCGCGCAAGCGACAGCCGTCTTTCCGGTTCCGGGGCCCGCGTCGACGACAAGCCGGGCATCCATATCTCCCTCGATCACCCGGAGCTGATCTGCATCCCAGCCTGATTCCATAAGAGTATTTCCAGCAAAAATCATGGCTAAAGAGTTCCTTACTTCAGCTCGGGGATCACTACAGCTGCGAGGAGTTAGAGCTGTCTCTTACTTTCCACCAGCATTCGATCTTCTTGGCCCTCTCAGAGATCACTTCAGCCCGCAGAGGACCTGCGAGGCCCTACTTTATGGCATCTGCGCGCAAAAGGCTTTCATCACGAGCAGCCTTATGGATGGGGCTTTAGTGGAAATTCCCGCAGAAAGCAGATGGAGTGGTGGTTTGATGGTAGGCGGTTAATGATATGGTCACCCCCACACCCTGCGAGGGTTACGCTTTCGCAGGGTGTTTTATTTTGGAAACCATCATCTTAGGTGAAGATATTCCAGCTAATTCAATTCATACGAAGAATCTCAGCTCGGCGTGGTTGAAAGCTCTATGCAGAACCAAGCGTCATCCCTTGCTGGTGCCGAACCCGCGTTGCTGATCACCGTATGACTTCGTAGCTGCCTTACAGAGGTAGCTGGCACGATGGAATAGCATTGGTAACTTGTCAGCATCACCATGACTGACATTCCGGTCTATTCGGTATTCAGCATTCCCAGGGATATGGACCAACCCTATCACTTGGTCCACTGACAACCTCAGAGCACTGGCCCAGGCCTCTTCCATCCGGCTGATATTGTTGTCCCTCTCAGAACATAGGCGTCCCACTGTGTAGTAGGCATCACGGTTAAGCAGGATCAGCAGATGGTAGTGCGGTCGTTGCCCCTCTCCCAACTCCCTTGTCCAGACGTAGCGAACCTTGCAATCATGGGCGTAAGGATTCCGCTCACGTGCCTTATCTCGGTTGTGCTCGATCTTGGCGTTGAAGGAGGCGATGAACCTGCTGATGGTCTGATTCGTATAGGCATGGTCAGGGAGAATGATGCCCTGGGGTAACCTGAGATCCACCCTGAAGGCCAGCACCCTCGGATACTGAGCTAGTGCTTGGTCGATGGTGCGCTTAAGCCGGGAAAGGTACTCCCTGACGAAAGGTCCCTTGTCGACCATCAAAGGTAGAGTTTCAAAAGTACAGTCATGGTGCAGGTGGAGATTGGTATTGCTGGAATGACGAAGCGAATAGCGGCTGGTGTTGTCAGGATTACTAGTCATGGTTATGACGCCTCAGTTGGTGAGTTTCATAACCTGAGTTTGCTTTGTATTTTTTAACCGTTACCTCGTAACTGTCTGCTCCTCCCATGCAGGATACGCTGGTCGATGCTCCAATGAATCAGCCCACTAACCCTACGGGTAGTAAGTGCTAGTAAAAGCATACTACCCGCACCGCAAATGACGCTCTCGGACACACCGGGATTGAGGGAGGATTTTTCAAAGCTGCACCGTGAATTTCTTCAGGGCGTCTACTCCAGAGATAAACCATCGATCAGCTGCACTGACACAGCGAGAAACCTAACATCCTCTCTCCCGATGGGCCTAGCTAGGAGGAACAGCATTACCGAGCCTGCCGAGAGTGCCCCATTGGGATCCTGCGGGAGTTACGTGAGAATGTAGGGTTCCCCCAAGCGGCATAAACGCCATGACCAGCTACCAACCGGTCATGGCGCAGATGATTGATTAGCTGGCCATACTCAGGCGGCCGGGGCGGGCTGCAGCGCTCTCAGCCAAGTCACGCTCTTCGATTCTTCCCAAAATCCAGTCGTGCACCTCGCTTTCAACCCAACCGACACAACGGTCCCCCAATGAGACCGGCTTCGGGAAGGTGCCCTCCCCGATGTACTTGTAAATAGTCGACCTTGCCAGGCCGGTCGAATCGATGACTTCTTTCAGGCGGATGATCCTCATGAGCAGGCTCCTCTATTGGCTCAGAGGATCTGCAGAGGCGGTTAAAAATGACCTAACCAGCTCAACCCGACTTGGGATTAGTCTGCAAGCCAAACTGGTAGCGCTCTTCCTCAGCTAGCTGCGTCTCTCCATTGAATGGCTCACAGAAGCCTGACCGCGCATCCCTAATGACCAAGCAACTGGCCGTAGGTACCGGCCCCCGTCTCAGCAACAGCGTAGTGATCCGACTACCGTCGTCTCGATCAGGGGAAGGTATCACCTCCATTCGCGAATCCTTAAGGTCGCCCAATACCGTGCTCTCAAGTCGAGACTTGATCTTGGCGGCCCGCGCTACCACAAACCAATGAAAATGGTCGATGACCTCCAACCAATCGGCCTCCCCTATCGCCAAGCCCGTCGCGAAATCTCCTTGCGGTCGATTGAAGTCGGCCGAGATCATATTCTTCAGCGGCGCGAACTCCCACGAGCGTTCTGGCAAACGCAGCTCATTCCAATGGTGACTCAGCAGGTGCGACATATATCGAGCCAACTTTAGATAGAGCACTTCAAAAACAGGTTCTCTAAGCGCATGGAAGAAACGCAGCACAACAGCCGGAGCAGCGGCAGAAACAGTCTCCCGACGACCGACTCCATACTCCTGAAGCACGATGGACGCACAGTAGTCTTCCTCTAGCCTCAGTTGCGGGTGGTTCAAATTGAGAAAATAAGTTGTGCTGACCTTGACCTCCGCAAAAATCGAACTGGTTACCCCCGCAATCGAACTGCGAATGAACCCCAGATGAACCAGTCGTCGCAGCCTGGGTTTCAGCTTGGCCTCATCCAGGCCAGTGAGCTGCTTGAGCATAGGCATTCCAACCCTGCGAACAACTCCGAGGTCATCCGCATGACACATCAACACAGCCAGAAGCAATCGATTACTGACGCTGAGCCGGGTCGATTTTTTCCTGGCAGGTGGCTGCTTGTAACCAACTGCCTGCTCCGGCTCACCTACATCATCCTCCACAATGCTGTCCGACTCCTGGATATCCGAGCAGGACAGCAAGTGCCTGATGAGAGGCTCATGAGTTAGCGAGGCGATGGACTTTGACCTTCGCTCAACCTCTTGAAGCGAAGGTGCAATTTCATAGCTGCGCGTGGGCCGCCCCCGCCCTACTGAGACGTCTTTGACCACTAGGAACGCCTCGTCCCTCGCCAACTCAGGCACCACCTCCATCACCAGGCGCGAGGAGATCATCAGACGCCCCGCCAATTCCTTCACCGTAAGCAAAACCGCCCCTTCCCCACCAAAGCGCATCGCGAAAGCCGCAAGGAAAAACTTTGCACCCGGCCCAAGACCTGAGACCGGTTTTAGCAGTAAGTCAACGAACACAGCGCTAATCTCATTTAAATTTATATCGATAAATATACCCTGTTTTTATGAATATAGATTTTTAACGTGACTGTATAACGCTATTCGTAACCAATTGAACAATCCCAGGTTAAAAGGCTACGATTGAGCGAATCTCACAATCCTCAGAAGGCTAACCATGGGGCGTAAAAGGAAACCGGGCCTGGAGTGGCTTGATCCAGAAAATGAGGCCCAGCGGCAATGGGCCATGGATTACTTATGGACGAAGGGTTTCGAAATTTCCGATAAAGAGAATCGCGCCGGCTCCCCAACACATTTCGCGAGACATGCAGAAATGCTGGAGCTCGGTGCAAAGATTGAGCGTCGGAATGATGGACGCGAAGTCCTCCAGGACATGAAAGCTGCCTGGCGGCAAAAGAACGGGCGGGATTCCGCGAAAGACAAGAAGGTGTGCGCCTTCACTCTGAACACGTCAGCAAAAACCAACTTGCGTGAAATGGCCGAGAACCAGGGAAAGAGCGCCACAGCATTGCTGGAGAGCCTTATCACAAAGGCTTACAAAGCCCATATCCGTAAGCGACAAACGCAACAATCGAAGCTAGTCCAGCGAACAGCTCATAATTATTCATTCCAGGGACCGAACAATACTGGTGAAAGGGGTAACAGGGAGCTCCAAAAGACAGCCCTCCCCCCTGAGACAACTGTGGAAGAGGATGTAATCACTGTGCACGAAGATACCGAAGTGTATTCAGGTGCACCGAGGCCGTTACCGATTGCGGAAGCCTTCCAGGAACAGCAACGAACAGACACTCCTCTCCCCGAATCTCTCCATGGCAGGCAAGTGCCGGGCACGACCACAATTGCGGACGAGCTCCAGCCTGAGCAATCAGCTGCGGTGAATTTAAACCCGCAGCCGACTGACAATGCTCCTAGATGCGCTCAAGTCGACGCCCAACTAACCGCGATGAAAATAGGGCTTCAAAAGAAAAAACCGTTCACTATACCCAGAGATCTTTTGCTGAAACCGTGGGACGCAGATCTTAGCGATTGAAGCGCTCGCTTTGACTCAGCACATAGATTCTATGTATTCCAAAAAGTATTCCAACGAAAAAACAAACAGATATTTATCGTTTAAAATCAACAATATATATAATCAATTCAGATTACCCCGGCACATCCATAGACGCCCACGGACGTCCTTTTCGTGCCTGAAAATCAGTGACGCCCTCAAAAATACTCAGCCTCCAGAGATCTCTAAG